>NZ_CP067420.1:3870000-4560067 GCF_016653635.2 Skermanella sp. TT6 | reverse complement strand
CGAGGCGTCGCGGCTGATCCGCACCGCCCGCGAGGTCAACGATTCCAAGCCGCTCCACGTCATCGAGCGCATCCGGCGCCACGCCCAGCGCTTCAAGGACCCGGTGATCGCCTGCCTGGGCCTGACCTACAAGCCCAACGTGGACGACCTGCGCGAGAGCCCGGCGCTGGAGATCACCGCCCATATCGCGCGGGAGCGCCTGGGCAAGGTGCTCGCGGTCGAACCGCACATCGCGCGCCTGCCCCGCGAACTGGCCGAGTTCGACAACCTGCGCTTCTGCGACATGTCCGACGCCCTGGCCGAGGCCGACATCGCCGTCCTGCTGGTGGATCATGCGGAGTTCCGGGCGATCGAGGCCAAGGAACTGCTCAACAAGATCGTCATCGACACCCGCGGCTTCTGGCGCGACCGCCTCTACGTTCCCGACCGCTACGGCCGCGCCGCCGCGGAGTAGGAAGATGCCCGGGAGGGTGCGCGTCCCGCGCACCATGGGCGGCGGGACGCCGCCCCTCCGGTTTCCCGGCTCCGGCCGGGCAGCCATGCGCGTCCTAACCTTCTCCCCGGCGGCCATCGTAGCCATGTGAAACCCTTGGCGCATAACCGTCCCCGGGAGAAACACCTGTCATGACCAGCAGCCTGTTCACGCCGATCGACCTTGCCGGAGTCAGTTTCGCCAACCGCATCGTCGTATCGCCGATGTGCCAGTACAGCGCCGAGGACGGCAACGCCAACGACTGGCACATCATGCATCTCGGCATGCTGGCGAATTCCGGCGCCTCCCTGGTGATCCTGGAAGCGACCGCGGTCGAGCCGGCCGGCCGCATAACCCCCGGCGACCTCGGCCTCTACAACGACGAGAACGAAGCTGCCCTGTCCCGCGTCATGGCGGCCGTCCGGCGCTACGGCACCGCCAAGCTGGGCATCCAGGTCAGCCATGCCGGCCGCAAGGCGTCGGCCCAGCGCCCCTGGGAAGGCGGCCGGTCGCTGCCGGCGGGGCAGGGCGAGTGGCAGACGATCGCCCCGTCGGCGATCCCGTTCGCCGAGGGCTGGCCCGCGCCGCGCGCCTTCGAGGCGGAAGACTTCAAGCGGGTCCGCGACGGCTTCGTGGCGACCGCCGAGCGGGCCGCCCGGCTGGGCTTCGACCTGATGGAACTGCACGGCGCCCACGGCTACCTGCTGCACTCCTTCCTGTCGCCCCTCGCCAACACGCGCGAGGACTCCTACGGCGGCGACTTCGGCGGCCGCACCCGTTTCCCGCTGGAAGTCTTCGATGCCGTGCGCGAGGTCTGGCCGTCCGACCGGCCGCTGGGCATCCGGATCAGCGCGTCGGACTGGGTGGACGGCGGCTGGACCATCGAGGAATCCATCGCCTTCGCCAAGCTGCTGAAGGCCCGCGGCTGCGACTTCATCGATTGCTCCAGCGGCGGCGTCACCCTGGGTATCAAGATCCCGACCTCGCCGGGATACCAAGTGCCCTTCGCGGCCCGCGTCCGCCGCGAGGCGGAGATCCCGACCATGGCCGTCGGCTTGATCGTCGAGCCGAAGCAGGCGGAGCGGATCGTCGCCGGCGGCGAGGCCGACATGGTGGCGCTCGCCCGCACCGTCCTCGACGAGCCGCACTGGGGCTGGCGCGCCGCCCGCGAGCTGGGCGGGCAGGTGGCCTTCCCGCCGCAATACGCCCGCGCCGCGCCCGACCTCTGGCCCGGCCATTCCTTCCGTGAAGACTCCTCGGTCATGGACTGACTCCCTCGACCGGGAACGATTGGATGACGATCATGAACAAGCTGTCCGAAACCCCCGTTTCGGTCCTGGACCTGTCGCCGCTGGTGGAAGGGGCGACCCCGGCCGACTCCTACCGCTGCACGCTCGACCTGGCGCGGCACGCCGACCGTTGGGGCTATAACCGCTACTGGCTGGCCGAGCACCACAACATCCCCGGCGTCGCCAGCTCGGCGACCGCCGTGCTGATCGGCCACGTCGCCGGCGGGACGGAGCGCATCCGCGTCGGCTCCGGCGGGATCATGCTGCCCAACCACGCACCCCTGGTGGTGGCAGAGCAGTTCGGCACGCTCGAGTCCCTCTATCCCGGCCGGATCGACCTGGGCCTCGGCCGCGCCCCCGGCACCGACCAGGTGACCGCCCACGCGCTGCGCCGGGACCTCAACCAGACCGGCGACGAGTTCCCGCAGCTCCTGGCCGAGCTCCGGGCCTATTTCCGTCCGGCGGTTCCCGGCCAGCGGGTCCGGGCGATCCCGGGGGAGGGGATGGACATCCCGATCTGGCTGCTCGGCTCCGGCGGCTTCAGCGCCCAGCTCGCCGGTCAGCTGGGGCTGCCCTTCTCCTTCGCGCGCCAGTTCTCGCCGGCCAACACCCTGCCGGCCCTCGACCTGTACCGGCGCGCCTTCCGCCCGTCTGAGGTCCTGTCCCAGCCCTATGCCATGGTCGGCATCAACGTGGTGGCCGCGGCAACCGACGAGGAGGCCAGGCGCCTCTTCACCTCCCACCAGCAGAGCTTCCTGAACCTGGTCCGCGGCCATCCCATGCGGATCGCCCCGCCGGTGGAGGACATGGACCAGCTGTGGTCCGAGCGCGAGCGCGCCGCCGTGGAAAGCCAGCTCCGGGGCTCCATCGTCGGATCCCCGGAAACCGTCCGCTCCGGCCTGGAAGCCCTGCTGGAGGACACCGCCGCCGACGAGATCATGGTCAGCGGCATGGTCTTCGACCACGCCGCCCGCTTGCGGTCCTACGAAATCGTGGCGGATGCCTTTGGCAATCTCCGCTCCTGACCAAGGCTGACGGCGGGGCCGCCATAGCAATTACGAAAAGCCCCGACCTCCCCTCCATGTCGGGCCCATGGCCCGATAACCGGTCACCCGGGGCGTGGCTGTCGGCTGCCGCTTCGCCATGAAGAAACTGAACGTTCGGAAAGTTTCATTCGCGGCGGATCGGCGCCCCGCGCCGGTGACAACTCTAGCCGACTTACTGGCCCGGTTCCCGGGCCAGGGCTGCTGCCCGCGGTGCCAGACGCTTCGTCGGCACGATGTCCTGGAACAGATCCGGCAACAGCCGGGGAAGGGCGTCATATTGCTCCCGCACCATGAAGCCGCGAGAGAAGGCCTTCCAAGCGGCGTTCAGGACCTCCGGAACGACAAGGTCCGGAGCCAGGCGCGCAGTGCCGCCGGCGATCAGGTCGGCCGCATCGCTTTACCCTTCCTCCTCGACAAACCACTTGAGCGCGACGCTCGCATCGACGATGACCGCGCTCACCGTTCATCCCGTCCTTCGCGCACCAGATCCTCGGCCAACGGCCTGGATCCGGCCGGCGTAAGGGTGCGCAGGTGTGCAAGCTCCGAGAGGACGCGGTCGGGCCTGTAGGCAGCTTCCGCCAGGATGGAGCGCAACTCCTGCTCCAGCGATGTGCCCTTGGTCACCGCCATCCGCTTGAGTCGCTCGACGACCTCGTCCTCGATGTTCCTGATGATGACCTGTGCCATAACCCACCACGAAGAGGTTGATAGCATGCATGCTATCACGGCATCGGCCATTATCGATCATGATGGACGCGAAAGACGGCACTGCGCGCTGGATGACGGCGGAAGCAATCTTCCCGTGACGATGCCTCCGCCGGCCCGGACGCCGGCGGTGCGCGCCGCATGACGGGGACCGGCGCGGCGCCGGCGTGCGCCAGCGCGTCAGTGGACGCTGACGGGCTCCAACTCGTGCTGGCGCACGGCCGCGAAGGCGGCTTCGCGCTCGGGCATCACGGTCAGGGGCGTTCCGTCGGCGGCGTGGATCGCGTAGCCGGTGGAGCCGTCGACGTCGACCACCTTGATATAGGCGAGGTCGTTGACGCCGAATGCCACGAAGTCCTGGCTGGAGATCTGGCGCAAAGAGTTCGGGCTGATATTCATGATCTCAGGTCTTTCTGTAACGAACTGCAACGAAACTGTCCGGCGGGCGCAGCCCGCATTCCCGACTGGAGAAAGCGCGGCCCGCGATCATCTCACAACGGGTCGGGCCCGTGTTCTACCAAGGACAACATGCCGCGGGGCGATTTGTGCTAACGCCCCGTCTCGGGCGTCACGTCGATCGTGCGGGCGGTGGCGCCGTCGTCCGGCCCGCCGGCCGGCTGCTGGATCGCGATGGTCCGCACCTTGGGTTCCGGGATCGGGCGCTTCAGGTCGATGTGCAGCAGCCCGTTGTCCAAGGTGGCGCCGACCACGTCGATCCCCTCCGCCAGGACGAAGCTGCGCTGGAACTGGCGCGCCGCGATGCCGCGGTGAAGATAAATGCGTGACTTGTCGTCGGTCTGGCGGCCCCGGATCACGAGCTGGTTGTCCTCGGTCTGGACGGTCAGGTCGTCCATGGTGAAGCCTGCCACCGCCAGCGTGATGCGCAGGCCGTCCTCGCCGATCTGCTCGATGTTGTAGGGCGGATACCCCTCCGCCGAATTCTTCGAGATCCGGTCGAGCGTCCGCTCGAACTGGTCGAAACCCAGCAGCAGCGGGCTGTTGAACAGGGACAATCGTGTCGTCACGCGGCATCCTCCTCCAGTGAGCGAGTAGCTATGCGGGCCCGGAACCGGCACCCCGGCGGCAGCCCCGGCCGGCGCTGCCTAGATCCCTAGATGGGGAACGGGCCGCCGCCGGGCAAGGCTGCCCTGCGTCGCGCCCTTCTCATGCGTATCTTCCTTTAAAAACAAATGACGCGCGGCTATGGTGGCCGCTCCCGGAAGGCACGAGAGTTATAGCAGTGACATCTCCGACCACCAACAAGCCGACTTCCACCATGTCCGCCGCCCCGGCCGCGTCCGGCGACGGGCAGCCCGGCGACCAGCTGGGTAGCGTGATGCAGCGGCTGAATACCTACCGTTCGGGTCCGGACGAGCACGGGCACTTCGGCATCTATGGCGGACGCTTCGTCGCCGAGACGCTGATGCCCCTGATCCTGGAGGTCGAGCAGGCCTACAACGCCGCCAAGGTCGATCCCGCCTTCAAGGCGGAGCTGCGCCATTACCTGACGCACTATGTCGGCCGGCCCAGCCCGCTGTACCATGCCGAGCGGCTGACCGCCCGGTTCGGCGGCGCCAAGGTCTATTTCAAGCGGGACGAGCTGAACCACACCGGCGCCCACAAGATCAACAACTGCATGGGCCAGATCCTGCTGGCCAGGCGGATGGGCAAGCGCCGCATCATCGCGGAGACCGGGGCCGGCCAGCACGGCGTCGCCACCGCCACGGTCTGCGCCCTGTTCGACCTGCCCTGCACGATCTACATGGGCGAGACCGACATCGAGCGGCAGAAGCCCAACGTCTTCCGGATGAAGCTGCTGGGGGCGGAGGTCAAGCCGGTCAGCTCCGGCTCGCGCACCCTCAAGGACGCCATGAACGAGGCGCTCCGCGACTGGGTGACCAACGTCGAGGACACCTTCTACATCATCGGCACGGTCGCCGGCCCGCACCCCTATCCGGCCATGGTGCGCGACTTCCAGTCCGTCATCGGGGAGGA
Organism: Skermanella sp. TT6; assembly: GCF_016653635.2. Classification (NCBI taxonomy): domain Bacteria; kingdom Pseudomonadati; phylum Pseudomonadota; class Alphaproteobacteria; order Rhodospirillales; family Azospirillaceae; genus Skermanella; species Skermanella cutis. The sequence goes on along the minus strand of NZ_CP067420.1, from coordinate 4,554,560 downwards.
AGTGCGGGAGCAGATGATGGCCGCCGAGGGACGGCTGCCCGACAGCCTCGTCGCCTGCATCGGCGGCGGCTCCAACGCCATGGGCCTGTTCTACCCGTTCCTGGACGAGCCGACCGTCCGCATGGTCGCGGTCGAGGCCGCCGGCCACGGCATTGAGACCGGCGCCCACGCCGCCTCGCTGACCGGCGGGCGCCCCGGCGTGCTGCACGGCAACCGCACATACCTGCTCCAGAACGAGGACGGCCAGATCACCGAGGGACACTCGATCTCGGCGGGCCTCGACTATCCCGGCATCGGGCCGGAGCACTCCTGGCTGCACGACGTCGGCCGGGTCGAGTATATCTCCGCCACCGACAACGAGGCGCTGGACGCCTTCCAGATGTGCTCGCGCCTGGAAGGCATCATCCCGGCGCTGGAGCCGTCCCACGCGCTGGCCGCCGTCACCAAGCTGGCGCCGACCCTGCCCAAGGATCACCTTCTGGTGATGAACCTGTGCGGCCGGGGCGACAAGGACATCTTCACCGTGGCGGACGCCCTGGGGGTCAAGATATGAGCGCTGCCATCGACCATGGCGACACCGCGGCGGCCATGGCCGCCCAATCCGGCCAAGATCGTTCCGGCCAGGCTCCGTCCAGCCGTGCCGCCGACAGCGGGCGGCTCGCCGCCCGGTTCGAGACCCTGAAGCGCGAGGGGCGCGGCGGGCTGGTGACCTTCGTCAGCGCCGGCGATCCCGACTACGCCACCAGCCTCAGGCTGGTCCAGGGCCTGCCGGGGGCCGGCGCCGACGTGATCGAACTGGGCATGCCCTTCACCGATCCCATGGCCGACGGCCCGTCGATCCAGGCCTCGTCCCTGCGGGCGCTCAAGGCCGGCATGACCCTGCGCGGCACGCTGCGGCTGGTGGAGGAATTCCGCCTGACCGACGCGGAGACGCCGATCATCCTGATGGGCTATTACAATCCCATCTATGCCTACGGCGTCGAGCGCTTCCTGACCGACGCCCGGGCCGCCGGCGTGGACGGCCTGATCGTGGTGGACCTGCCGCCGGAGGAGGACGTAGAGCTGTGTCTGCCGGCGCTGGCCGCCGGCGTCAACTTCATCCGGCTGGCGACGCCCACGACCGACGACCGGCGCCTGCCGGCCGTCCTGGCCAATACCAGCGGCTTCATCTACTACGTCTCGATCGCCGGCATCACCGGCGCCGGCGCCGCCACCGACGAGGCGATCTCCGCCGCCGTCGAACGGCTGCGCCGCCATACCGACCTGCCGGTCGCCGTGGGCTTCGGCATCACCACGCCGGCGGCCGCCGCCTCCGTCGCCCGGCTCGCCGACGCGGCCGTGGTCGGGTCGGCCATCGTCAACCGTATCGCCGCCAACCTGGACGAGAACGGCTCGCCCGCTCCCGGACTGGTCGACGACGTGCTGGCCTTCGTGCGAACCCTGTCCGACGGCGTCCGCGCCGCGCGCGGCTGACCTCGGGGCATCCGCCTCCAGGTACGCTTTCCAGGCAAGCTTCCCAGGGAACGGCCCACAAGCATCCAGCCTCCCGAGCAAACCGCCTCCAAGCATTCAGCCTCCACGAACGGCGAAGACCCCGAACCATGAACTGGCTTACCAATTTCGTCCGCCCCAAGATCCGCGCGCTCTACACCAGGAAGGAAGTGCCGGACAATCTCTGGCACAAGTGCGCCAACTGCGAGGCGATGATCTTCCACCGCGACCTGGAAGAGAACCTCCACGTCTGCCAGCATTGCGGCTTCCACATGCGCCTGGATGCCGACAAGCGCCTGAAGATGCTGTTCGACGACGACGACTACCATGTCATCGAGCTGCCCAAGGTGCCGGTCGATCCGCTGCGCTTCCGCGACCAGAAGCGCTACACCGACCGCTTGAAGGAAGCCCAGGCCAAGTCCGGCAAGAACGACGCGATCCAGGTCGCGCACGGCAGGATGGGCGGCATCCCGACCGTCATCGCAGCCTTCGACTTCGGCTTCATGGGCGGCTCCATGGGGATCGCGGTGGGCGAGGGGCTGCTGGCCGCGGCACGGCTCGCCGTCCTCCAGGAGGCGCCGCTGGTCGTGGTGCCGTCCTCCGGCGGCGCCCGCATGCAGGAAGGCATCCTGTCGCTGATGCAGATGCCGCGCAGCACCATCGCGGTGCAGATGGTGAAGGAGGCGGGGCTTCCCTACATCGTCGTCCTGACCGACCCGACCACCGGCGGCGTCACGGCCTCCTTCGCGATGCTGGGCGACCTGCACATCGCCGAGAAGGGCGCGCAGATCGGCTTCGCCGGCGCCCGCGTGATCGAGGACACCATCCGCGAGACCCTGCCGGAAGGCTTCCAGCGGTCCGAATACCTGATGGAGCACGGCATGGTGGACATGGTCGTCCACCGCAAGGACCTCAGGGCCACGCTGGTCCGGGTGCTCGACCTGCTCGGCCGCCCCGGTCCCTCCGCCGAGATCGTCCCCCTGCCGAAGCCGGAGGCCGAGGCCCCCGCCATGACGGCGAAGGCCGCCCCGACGGAGGCCGAGCCGTTGGAAGCGGTCGAGCTTGAACCGGCGTCCCCGGCGCCGGCGCAACCCCAGAGCGGTGAGACAGTTGAGCCAGCCCCCAACGGCGCCGCAGCCGCCGTCACTCCCGGCGATCGTCCCGAGCGGTGAGCGTGCCGACCCGGTCCTGGACCGGCTGAAGCACCTTCACCCCAAGGTCATCGACCTGTCGCTCGGCCGGACCTTCCGGATGCTGGAGGCCGTCGGCAGCCCGCACCTGCGGCTGCCGCCGGTGGTCCATGTGGCGGGGACCAACGGCAAGGGATCGACCATCGCCTTCCTGCGCGCCTTCCTGGAGGCGGCGGGCCGGCGGGTCCACGTCTATACCTCGCCCCATCTCGTGCGCTTCCACGAACGCATCCGGCTGGCCGGGGACCTGATCGCCGACGACCACCTCGCCGCCATCCTGGAGGAGTGCGAGGCGGCGAACCGGGGCGAGCCGATCACCTATTTCGAGATCACGACCGCCGCCGCCATGCTGGCCTTCTCCCGCGTGCCGGCCGACGTGCTGCTGCTGGAGACCGGGCTGGGCGGCCGGCTCGACAGCACCAACGTGGTCGACCGCCCGGCGGTGACGGCGCTGACCCGCATCTCCTACGACCACATGCAATTCCTGGGGCCGACCCTGTCCGCCATCGCGGGCGAGAAGGCCGGCATCATGAAGCCGGGCGTCCCCGCCGTCGTGGCGCCCCAGCCGGCGGAAGAGGCCATGGCGGTCTTCCGCGCCCGCGCCGCCGCGATCGGCGCCCCGCTCCACGCCGCGGGGGAGGATTGGACGGTCGCGGCCGCCGGCGACGGCTTCCGGTTCGAGGGACCCGGCCGACGCGCCGACCTGCCGCTGCCGGCGCTGCCGGGCGCCCACCAGATCGTCAATGCCGGGGTGGCGCTGGCCTGCCTCGACCATCTGCCCGGCCCCCGGGTGCCCGACGCGGCGGTGGTGCGCGGACTGGCGGAGGTCTCCTGGCCCGGCCGGCTCCAGCGGCTGACCCGCGGCCCCCTGGTGGACCGGCTGCCCCCGGGATGGGAACTGTGGCTGGACGGCGGGCACAACGATTCCGCCGGCGAGGTGCTGGGCGCCCAGGCCGCCCGCTGGGCCGCGGCCGACGGAATGCCGCTGAACCTGGTCTTCGGCATGCTGGCGACCAAGGAACCGGCCGACTTCCTGCGGCCCCTCGCCCCCCACGCGCCGCTGCTCCGCGCGGTCGCCGTCCCGGGCGAGGAAGCCTCCCTCCCGCCCCGGGCCGCGGTGGAGGCCGCGCGCGCCGCCGGCATCGCCGATGCCGAGCCGGCCGCCGGCGTGGAGGAGGCCCTGGCCGACATCATGACGCGCGCCGCCGGGCCGACCCGGGTGATGATCTGCGGCTCCCTCTACCTCGCCGGCGCGGTGCTCGCCCGCCACGGTTGAGCTAGCAGCTCGGGAAACCGGGGTCAGACCACCATTTCGCCGGAAGATCGACAGTCGGAAAGCTTGGTGCGAAATGGTGGTCTGACCCCGGTTTCCCCCCCACCGCGCCGGCTTATGTCAGGTGTTGCTTCGCTCCTCCCGGCCTACGGCCGCCCACCACGGATAGTTAACCACTGGTGAACCCGTTCACTGCGCGGCGCCGCCGCCGCGGTTAGCTTCCCCTCCATGCACAGGCCAACGCCCCGCCATGGAGACCGGACATGAACAGCCCCTTCGCCCGCCGCCTCGCCGCCACCGCCGCAATCCTGCTCGCCCCGGCCCTGGCTTCGCCGGGCCACGGCGCCGAGGTCAGGATGTTCGACCGCCCGCCCACCGTGTCCGAGGTCCAGGAACTGCTCAGCGCGCCGGCGCCCCGCTACCGCAGCATCGAGATCGTCGGCGCCGCCGGCAAGGCGGTCCAGAACGCGGCCCCGGCGCCGGCCCCCGCCTCCTATTCGGCGCCCGCGACCGCGCCGGAAACGGCCGCGGCATCCGCCCAGCAGGTCGTCCCGGCCGTCGCCGAAGCCCCGGTCCCCCGGGCCGAGGTCGCGGCGGTTCCGCCGGCTCCGCCCGCCCCCGACGTGGACGAGAAGGCCTTCGGCTTCCGCATCAACTTCGCCTTCGACTCCGCCGTCATCCCGGCCGAATCCTTCGAGTACATCGACACGATCGGCCAGGTCATGCAGGAGTCGCCGGACCTCCGCATCAAGGTCGAAGGGCACACCGACGCCTCCGGCAGCGACGCCTACAACCAGACCCTATCGGAAAAGCGTGCCCGCGCCGTAGCCGAGTACCTGGTGGTCAAGCACCGGATCGCCGGATCCCGCATCCAGGCCGCCGGCATGGGCGAGGGCCATCCCCTCACCGCGAACGCCTTCGACAAGGCGAACCGCCGGGTCCAGTTCGCCCGCGCGAACTGAGATACCCGACCGGGCAGGATCGGCTATCCAGAAGACTCCCGACCCCAAGGGTATTTTAACTTCGTTCGATCCTGTCCGACAATCGACCAGCGTCCGCAAGGATCGACAAGAAGCCGCCGCAGGAGTTGAAATGATCAATCGAGCTGCCGCACTCCTTCTCGCCTGCGCCGCCGCCTTTCCCAGCGTCGCCGCCGCCCAGGACGCCGGCCACGGCGCCGGCCATCACGATGCCGCCCCGGCCGCGCAGCCGGCGGCCGTCCCGGCGAAGCGGATGCCGGCTCCCAAGGACGCCCGGGCCTACATCATCTGGCCGCCCAACGGCGCCGTGATCGAGGGCGGCAAGCTGTGGGTCCGCATGGGGCTCCAGAACTACGGCGTGGCCCCCGCCGGGGTGCGGCGGGACAATACCGGGCACCACCACCTGATCATCGACCGCGACCTGCCGCCGCTCGACGAGCCCATTCCCAACGACCGCAACCACCTGCATTTCGGCGGCGGCCAGACCGAGGCCCGCCTGGAGCTTCCGCCCGGCCAGCATACGCTCCAGACGCTGCTGGGCGATGCCGACCACGTGCCGCACGACCCGCCGGTGACGTCCAACAGGATCACGATCACGGTACGCTGAAAACCGGAAAGGCTCGCCATGAGATCGAACGCCCTGGTCGCCGGCCTCGCCGCAGGACTGGTTTCCCTTATCGCCGTCACGGCCACCGCCGCCGAGCGCCGGCCGGCGCCCAAGGACGCCTACGCCTATATCGGGTGGCCCAACGACGGCGAGGTCGTGACCGGCCGCTTCAAGGTCTGGCTCGGCCTGCGCAACTTCGGCGTGGCGCCCTCGGGCGTCGACCGGCCCAACACCGGGCACCACCACCTGATCATCGACCGGGACCTGCCGCCGCTGGACGAGCCGATCCCGAACGACCGGAACCATATCCATCTCGGCGGCGGGCAGACCGAGACATTCCTGGAGCTGCCGCCCGGGCGCCACACCATCCAGCTGCTCATGGGCGACTTCGACCACGTGCCGCACGACCCGCCCGTGACCTCCAAGCGGATCACCATCACGGTCCGCTGAAGGCCCCATCCCGCAGCAGCCAGACGCGGACGGGGTTGCTCTTGCCGCGGAGCGCGATCTCGCCGACCGGCAGGCCCGCGATGCCGGGGCCGGCCGCGTTCCAGGTGGCCTCGCCGACGATCACCTGGCACCAGGGCGAGGTCGTCTCCGCCACCTCCTTGGCATGGGCCTCCAGCCGGGCGGCGGTGTTGGCCGTGTCGCCGAGCAGCGAATATTCCCGGTGCCGCTCCCCGCCCAGGCTGCCGACCACCAGCGGGCCGGTATGGATGCCGATCCGGACGATCACGGGGGGCAGCCCTTCCTCCAGCCACAGCCGGTTCAGGCCCTCCAGCTCGCGGCCCATGGCCAGGGCGCAGCCCATGGCGCGCGCCGCGTCGGCGTCGATCTCGGCCTGGGTGGTCCGGGCGACCGGCGCCCCGAACACGGCCAGGACGGCGTCGCCGATGAAGCGCAGCACCACCCCGTCATGCTCCCCGACCAGCCGGGTCATGGCCTCCAGATAGGTGTCGAGCCAGCGGATCAGCGCCTCGGGCGGCAGCGCCTCGCAGATCGTGGTGAAGCCCTTGATGTCCGAGAACAGGACCGTGGCGGTGAGCTGCTGGGGCTTCGGCCGACCTCCCGCCATGAAGGTCGCCCGCTCCCGCCACATCTCCTCCGCGACGGGCTGGGAGACATGGGTGGCGAACAGCCGCATCAGGGTGCGCCGGTCCGCCCGTTCGCGCAGCGACCGGTGCGCCGCCATGCCGCCGATCCCGCCGGCCAGCGCCAGCGAGGGGGCGAGCAGGGGGACCAGGGGTCCGCCCGCGGCGAACAGGGTGGCGGCTCCCGCCCACAGGGCCGCCGTCAGCGCGGCGCCCGACGCGGCGAGCAGCCAGACCGGCGGCCCGGCCATGGCCAGCGCCACCCCGGCGGCGGCCAGCGCCAGGGTCAGGGCGCCCTCCCAGCCCGGAGCCAGCCGCCCGCCGGCGCGCCCCTCCAGCATCTGGGCCAGGACGTGGGCCTGGATCTCCACCCCCGGCATGCTGGCGCCGGTCCTGGACAGGGGCGTCCGGTGGCGGTCCGTTCCCGACAGCACGGTGCCGACCAGGACCACCTTGCCGGCCAGCCAGCCCGGCGGCAGCAGGTGGACCAATTCCGCCGGGTAGATCGGGAAGGGCGGCGTCGCGTCGTCCGGCCCGGCGCGCCAGGCGATCCGGAAAGGCTCGGCGGACGGCTCCGCGCCCAGGGCGAGCGCCAGCCGCGCCGGGAAGCTGGGCGTCCCGTCCTCGGCCGCCGGCACGTGCCAGCGGACGGACCCGTCCAGCCTGTCCTTCGCCAGGTTGGCGTAGCCGTGGGGGATGCCGGACAGGAAGGTGCCGAGGAAGGCCTGCTGCCGCTCCGTCAGGGCGGTCTGCTCCAGCGCCGAGATCGCCACCACCGGGACGCCGGGCTCGGAGAGCCGGCGGCGCAGCGACTCGTCAAGCTCCGGCAGCGTGGGTTGGTCGAACAGGATGTCGATGCCGATGGCCCGGACGCCCGCCGCCTTGAGCCGGCCGACCAAGTCCGCCAGGAACCCGCGGTCGACCGGCGAGCGGCAGGCCAGCGCCGCGAAACTGTCCTCTCCCAGGGCCACCATGGCGATGCCGGCGTGCTGGGGCTCGGCGGGGGCGAAATGCCCGATCAGCAGGTCGCCGAAGCTCTCGTCCGCCAGCCTCAGCGGCGGCACGGTCCGGACCAGCAGGAAGGAGGCGGCCGCGATGGCCAGGATGATCGCCCCCGTGATCCAGGACGGCGACAGTCCGGCGGGCATGGCGCGGAACCGGCCGGCGGGCCTCCCGGCGCCAAGTCCCCGATCGGGCGTTCCGACCTCCTGCAAGCGACCTCACTCGACCCGCAGCACGATCTGGGCGACCACCAGCCGGGTCCGCTTGAGCCCGTCGAGCGTGGCTTCCAGCCGCTCGACCGCGTCGCCGTCCATCGGGCGGAACGCCTGGGCTTCGGCGGACAGCGAGGACGGCAGCTCCTGCTCCGCGGAGAAGCACCGGACCTCGCCGTCGCCGCCCAGTTCCGACGCGGAGAGGGGGAGCGGCATCCTGTCGCCGGGGAAGGTCAGGGGCGTGTGGCCTTTCACCAGGGAACCGTCGGATTGGTACGACGGGAAGATCGGGATCAGGCCGTTCCGCAGCCGCAGGTAGCAGTACAGGTGCGCGTCCCGGTTCGTCTGGAGCACCAGGCGGATCTGGTCGCCGCGCCGGTATGTGGGATAAAGCCCGCGGTCGGACGACAGGTACAGGTCCAGCGGGGCCAGCGCCTCGCCCATGGCGGTCAGCACGTGCTCCGCCTGCCGGTTGCAGCCGGCCCGGACGAGGGCCACCGCCAGCGCGCCGACATCGCCGGCCGCCGCCTCCCGGTCCTCGATCAGCCGGAGCACCAGCGCGTTGCTCCGGGTCCGGTCGCCGCTCATCGCCAGCATCCGAGCCCCGTCGGCCAGCGGCGCCCGCGCCGGCCAGGGCTGCACCTCCGCGCCGTCCGGCCAGGAGATCACGGTTTCCGCCCCGTCGGCGGCGTGCAGGATCGCCCGCTCGAAGGCCGGATCCGCCGGCTTGCGGAGTTCCGGCGGTTGGCCGGCGGCGGCGCACCAGGTTCCCGGCAGCGACAGGTCGATCGGGGCCAGCCCGCCGGCCTGGCCGACCGGGGCGGGATCGACGGAACGGGCGGCGCCCAGGTCGTTCTGGGCGAACCGGTCGCCGCCGAACAGGCCGGACAGCCGGCCCTGGACCGGCGCGCCGCCGGACAGCCGGTCCAGCGGCCCGTCATAGGGTCCCTTGACGGTGATCGTCCGGCCGCTGGCGAACAGGAACAGGGCGTTGGTCCCTTCCGGCAAAAGCACCGGCGCGCCGTCCTCGACCACCTGGCCCACGGTGAAGCCGGGAACGGTGGCGGAGACGACGATCGCCTGGTCGGCCGCGGCGGTTCCGGCGGCGCAGAGCGAGAATGCCAGGGCCAGCCAGCCCGGCGGTCGCCTGGTTCGGGGGTGTCGGATCAGCATGGTAACCTCCGTGAATGTCGCCCCATGCTGGACGCTCCCCCGCATGCCCGCAGTAAACCAGGCGACACCCTCGCCCGGATTCAGTTCAGGTCGCGGGCGACCCGGAACCCGTTGGCGAGGTACCGGACGTCCTGGTCGTAGCTGAAGCGCCCGGTCACCGACAGAGAGTCCGCGTCGTTCCGCCAGGATCCGCCGCGCAGGACCCGCTTGCGGCAGTCGCCCTGGGTCCAGGCGCCGCCGTCGGCGGGGGCTCCCCGGTAATCCTTGTTCCAGCAGTCGGCCACCCACTCGGCGACGCCGCCGTTCATGTCGTACAGGCCCAGCGGGTTGGGCTTGAAGCTGCCCACCGGCAGGGGCGTCATCCGCTCGTACATGCCGCCGCAGTTCTCGCAGTTGGCGTTCGCCACGCCCACCGCGTCGCCCCACCAGTAGCGCCCGGCGGTGCCGGCGCGGGCGGCGTATTCCCACTCGGCCTCGCTGGGCAGGCGGTATCGCTGGCCGGTCTTCTTGGACAGCCAGATCGTATAGGCGAGGGCGTCGCGCCAGTGGACATTGTGGACCGGCGTCTCGTCGGTGGCTCCGGCCATGCGCGGCATGTCGCTGCAGCCGCCGCCCTGGACGCAGGCGCGCCATTCCCCCACCGTCACCTCGAACATCCCCAGGGCGAACGGCTTGCCCAGGCTCACCTTGTGGCTCGGCTGCTCGCTGGGGTCGCCGCGCGCGGTCCCCATCGTGAAGCTGCCGGCGGGCAGTCGGACCATGATCGGGCATTCCGGGCAGTCCTGGAAGCTGTTGGACTGGCCCTTGTTGCGGGTCGCCGGGGAGGCCGGCGGCTCGGCCGCGGCCACTTGCCCGGATGGCTTCGCCGGTTCCGGCTTCGGGGGTTCCGGCTTGGGCGGCTCAGCCGCCTTGACCGGCTCCACCGCCTTGGCCGGCTCCGGCTTGGCGGGCGCCGACTTGGGCGGCTCGACCGCTGCCGCGTCCGCCTTCGCCGGAGCGGCCGGCGCCGCCGCCGGGGGAGCGGGCTTGGCGGGAGCCAGGGCCGCCATCCGATCGCGGGCCAGCGGCGAGTTCCTGCCGTCCGGGAAAAGCTGCAGGTACGCGGCGAAGTCGGCCGCCTGGCCGCGCGTCCGGACCTGCTGCCACAGGGCGTCCGCAAGCTCCGGCCCGGCCGGGGGCGTGCCGGCGGTCTCCAGCTCGATGCGGACCGAAGCCGTCGCCTTGCCGCCGCGCCCGTCGTCCGCCAGGATCGCGAAGCTGCCGGCCTCGCCGGGTGCCGCCTGCCCGGGATCGTAGGTCAGGCCGGCGATGTCGGCGGCGGTCAGCTTCTCGCCCACGCGAACCGGCTGCGTTCCCTTGCGGACCGAGCCGCGGGACGGCACGGCCGCGACCGTCAAGGTCAGCGCGTCGCCGTCCGGGTCGCTCGGCGCCTCCAGCCCCAGCTGCGGCAGCGCCATCCGGAATGTGCTCTCGCCGGCAACCACCGGCGGGCGGTTCGACTGGTTGACCGTTATGGCGATCCTGCCGGGGGTGGTCCCGCCCTTGTTGTCCATGACGGTGAAGTCGAAGTTGCCGGCGGGGCCGACCGCGCCGACGTCAGGCTTGTAGGTGACCTGGGACAGCTGGGCGATGCTGAGATAGTCGCCGATCAGCACCAGCCTTTCGCCGATCCGGACCTGCCCGGACGCCGGAAGGCCCGAGACCTGGGCGAACACCTCGTCGCCGTCCGGATCCGCGATGCGGCCGATGCCGAGCTTGACGGCGTCCGACGTGTCGCCGACGACGATGGGCTTCAGGGCCGGCAGCTCCGGGTTCCGGTTCGGCGGGGTCGGGTTGAAATAGAACGCGGTGGCGCCCAGCGACCCGAAGATGAACGGCTCCTGACGGCCCTGGGTGGCCTCCATGACGTTGTCGCGGACCCGGCGGAAGAACAGGCCCAACTCCAGGCCCGGCACCTTCAGGTTCTGCAGGAGCGCCATGGTGTAGGGGCTGTGCTGGCCGGTGCCGTCCTCCGCCAGGGCGTCGGCCCGCGTCGCCAGCGCCACCATCGTGTCGCTCGGGGTGTCGTCGACCCGGGACAGGCCGGCGGAGACGTCGCGCTCCCGCAGCGCCCCGGCATTGCTCCGCGACAGCCGGTCGGCGAACGGGTTGTTGCGGCAGGCGTCCAGGATCAGCACCCCCAGCTTCCGCGCCTGGGCCAGTTCCCCCAGGATCAGGTTGAGCGGCATCGCCTCGTAGACCAGGTCGCGCTCGCGCTCCAGCCGGGCGTCCGAAGGCAGCAGGTAGTTCTGGCCGCGCACCTGGAGGCCGTGGCCGGCATAGAAGATGACCGCCACGTCCGCCTCGGCGGCCCGGATGCCGAAATCGCGGAGGCGCCCGGAAAAACCCCGGTTGTCCAGGTCATAGGCTTCCTCGACCTCGAACTTCAGGTTCTTCAGGGCGGCGGCGATCGCGCGGGCGTCGTTGGGCGGATTGGGCAGGGCCGGGGCGAACTGGTAGGCGCCGATGCCGATCACCAGCGCGATGCGCTTGTCCGCATCGGCAGCGCTCGCCGGACCCGCGCCCAAGGGCAAGGCGCAGGACAGGGTGAAGACCAGCAGGCCCAGGAACCGCAGAACTCTCATCGGAGAAACGTCTCCACTGTCGCATTCTCGCCGCCCGGCCGGGGCTTCGGGCCTGGCCGGCTGCGGCAGCCGACGGTAACATCCTCAATTTATTATAACCCCCTCATGCCGCTCCAGGACAAGCAGGAAAAATAAGTATTTCGGAGGTCCGTCCAAACCGATCGGGTAGTGATCTTTAGTGAGGACTCATTCTAGTCTTCATTGCATGGATCGGTCCTCATGGGCGTTCATGACGTCTTCTTGACTGTCACAGTGGCGGAGGTGAAGGCGTTCACAGACGACGGGAGCGGCAGCGGCCTAGTGTGGGGAACGGACATGGCGGATCCCCCGCCGGTCACCGTCCTTCGGGGAGGCGCATCCCAATGCGGGCACCGACAGCAATCCTGATCGCCGGGACTTTCCTGGCCTTCGCAGCGCCCGGCGGCGCCGGAGCGAAGGAATTGAACCAGCGGACCCACCTGGAGCCTCGCTTCAACGGCAAGATCCAGATGGAGATCGCCAAGAGCTGGCGCCGGCGCGGAGAATTGCAGGACCAGGACTTCACCCAGGGCGCCGCCCAGGGCGGCAAGCTGTCCTGCGGCAGCCAGGCCGTGGGCAACGTCTATGTTCCCCGGGGCGCCACGGCCCCGCGGGAGGTCGTCACCATCATCACGGGCGACGTGATCAACAATGTGGGACGCGGCGGATGCTGACCCGCTTTCGCGTCGCTCGCCCCCTGTTCCGGCCGATCGCCCTGAGCCTCGGCCTGTCGGCGCTCGCGGTCGGCGTCGCGGCCGCCACCGTGGTCAAGGAGGGAGGGCCGCAGCTGGGGGCGAAGCCGGGCGGCTCGGCCTCGGTGGCCCCGGACGGTGCAGTCCGCCTGCAATGCTGGCAGCAGGGCAGCCGCATCATCGACGAGGGCGACCTGCGGGACGCCGCGGTGGGCTACTTCGAAGGGGCCGGCAGCCTGCGTTTCCGCCGCGGCTCCGCGCCCGGCCGCATGGTGATGCTGCTGAGCCCGGCCCCGGAGACCACCTGCCTGCTGATCGAGGACGGCGAGTAGGCGACGGCGCACTCCCATTCCATTCCCGGAGGAATATGATGATGAACCGGTACCTTCTGGCCACCGTCATGATGGCCTGCGCCCTGGCGGCGGGACCCGCCTCGGCACGGGATCGAACGACGATCGACGAAAGCTTCGGCGCCGGCGCGCTCGACCTCCGCGGACTGGCGGCCCGGGTGAATGTCCGTCTCCATGACTCCGGCACCATCCGGCTGAGAGCGACCGGCCCCGCCTCCTGGATCGGGGACCTGTCGCGGCATGCCGAGGACGGCGCCCTTGTGGTGAGCGCCGGGCCGGTCCAGGGCTTTCGGGCCGGGTCCGCGGTGACGATCGCGACCGGTTTCGGCGCCCGGGCGGTCACCCGGATCGGCGGCCTGACCATGGCGACGGAGGGCACCGGCGACGGCGACCTGCCGGAGGTGGAGCTGTGGGTCCCGGCGGGAACCCCGCTCACCGCGACCTCCACCGTCGGCGAATGGGACATCGCCGACCTGAGGGCGCCGCTCACGATCGAGGTCGCGGCCGGGCAGGTGGCCGCGGGCGCCGTCACCGACGCCACGGTCAGGATCCTCGGCAGCGGCGCCGTGACGGTCGCCCGGGTGGACGGCGACCTGGGCGCTGATCTTTCCGGTGCCGGCGACATCACGGTCGCCGGCGGCCGGGTGGACATGCTGACGGCTTCCATCGCCGGAACCGGCACCATCCGGGTCCAGGCCCCGGCGGAGCGCGCCGATCTCGCCATCTCCGGCATCGGAACCATCGACGCCGACCGGATCGTGCGCAAGCCGTCGGTACGGGTCAGCGGCGTCGGGACTGTCCGGACCGGATTCAGGTGAACGGCATGGTCAGCCGGGAATCACGGTAAAGCCTGCATTAACCATGACGACCCTAGTGTCTCCGGACCGGCCGGAACAGCTTCCGGCACGCGTCCAGAGCACGAGACGTCATGACGATATCCCCGGTTCCCTCGACCCCCCAGCATCCCCGTGCCGCGACCGTCCATCGCGGCATCCGCGGGCTCTACGCGGCCTTCTGGCGTCATGCGGAAGGCGGCAGGCCGCTGGTCGTCACTTTCCTGGGCCTGCTGTTCCTGGCCCAGGCGGTGCGGCTGGCGATCCCCTATTTCTTCGGCGCGGCGGTCAATTCGCTCCAGACGGCGGGCACCGCCGGAACCCAGGACGTGGCGCTCGCCGGGTGGAACATGGCCCTGATGTTCGGCGCCTGCGTGCTCGGCTGGGCGATGCACGGGCCGGGTCGGGTGCTCGAACGCTTCATGGCGGTGCGCATCCGCGAGCGGTTCGCCGATTCGCTCTATGCCAAGGCCGTATCCCTGCCGCTCCGCTGGCACGAACGCCACCATTCCGGCGACACCATCCAGCGCATGGCGAAGGCGACCCAGGCGCTGTTCGGCTTCTCGCAGAACCAGTTCATCTATCTCCAGAATTCGGTCAGCCTGATCGGCCCGCTGGCGGCGCTGTGCCTCGTGTCGGCCTGGACTGGGGCGGCGGCCGTGCTGGGCTATGCCCTGATCTTCGCGATCCTGGTCCGGTTCGACCGGATCATGGTCTTCCTGCTGAACGAGGAGAACCGGTTCGAGCGGCGCTACACCGCCGAACTGATCGACTGCCTGGGCAACATCTCCACGGTCCTGACGCTGCGCCTCCAGGCGGCCACCCGCTCTGCGGTGGCCGCCCGGCTGACTTCCGTGTTCGCGCCGCTCCGCCGGGGCATCGTGTTCAACGAGGCGAAGTGGTGCGCGATCGACCTGCTCAACAATGCGATCCGCTGCGGCCTCGTGGCGCTCTATGCCTGGCTCGCCTGGCGGAGCGACGGCCTGATCCTGCTCGGCACCGCCGTCATGGTCCACCAGTATTCCCAGCAGATCGGGAACGTCGTCGGCTCCATGGCGACCAACTGGCAGGACCTGGTGCGCTACCAGGCCGACATCGGCAGCGCGGACGAGATCCTGTCGGCCGAGAGCCGCCGGTCGGCCTCGGCCCTGCCGGTCCCGGCCGACTGGCGGGAGATCAGCGTCGAGGGACTGACCTTCAGCCACGCCACGCGCCACGAGGACCGGCCGACGCTGCGCGACGTCTCCCTCGTGCTGAAGCGCGGCGGCCGGATCGCGCTCATCGGCGAGAGCGGATCGGGCAAGAGCACCCTGCTGCGGGTCCTGGCCGGCCTCTACGAGGCGGACCGCGTGTCCATCGCCTTCGACGGCGAGGCCCGGCCCGACCTGGGCGATCTCGGCCCGGTCGCGACGCTGGTGCCGCAGGATCCGGAGATCTTCGAGGGATCGGTCGCCCAGAACATCACCATGGGCATCGCCTATCCGGCGGCGGCGGTCGAGCGGGCCTGCGCCCTGGCCTGCCTCGGCCCGGTGATCGACCGGCTTCCCGGGGGCCTCGCGACGGAGATCACCGAGCGCGGCCTGAACCTGTCGGGCGGGCAGAAGCAGCGGCTGGCGCTGGCGCGCGGCATCCTGGCGTCGCGCGACAGCTCGCTGATCATGCTGGACGAGCCGACCAGCAGCATGGACCCGGCCACCGAGGCGCGGATCTACGACAACCTGCTGGCCGAGTTCCCCGACGCCTGCATCGCGTCCTCGATCCACCGGCTGCACCTGCTGACGCGTTTCGACACCATCGTCTGGATGGCAGACGGCGCGGTGGTCGACCTGGGCCCGCTCGACGCGCTGCTGGAGCGCCAACCGGCTTTCCGCGCGCTATGGGAAAGCTACGCGGGAACCCGGACCGGAAGCGGCCCCGCCGGTCACTCGGGGCTGGTGCTGGCCGCCTGAGACTGCTTGGCGGCATTCCGGGAGCGGCGCCATTCGGTCCAGCGCCGCTCGCCGCGGATCATCAGGGTTGAGGTCGGGCGGCGCAGGAACGGCACGTCCAGGGCGAGCAGGAGCACGCCCAGGGGGACCATCCAGAAGCCCAGGATCGGCAGGAACCCTACCAGGCCGCCAAGGATGAAGAGGACGCCGGTCGGTATCCGGATCCAGCGGGCGTCGGGCTTGCGGAGGCCGCCGACCGGCCGGGCGATCCAGCCGGGCAGGCGGCGCTGAAGGCGCTCGAAACTGCGGTCGAGCCGCCGTTGGTCTGAGTTGATCATGATGCGCCCTGAACTGGGGATCCCGGGGCCGTTTTTGAAGATCCGGCACCAACAGGTCACAGGAGATCACAGGTGCCGCGGGTCCTGACATTCCGGTTTGCCCCCGCCCGCCGGCGCGGGTAGATAGCCGGCAGGGCGGGGCAGGGAGTCGTCATGCAGCCGGACATCATCGAAGCCGCTCGCGGCCTGATCGCGGCCAAGCGGTACCGGGCGGCACGCCGCCTGCTCGCGTCCCGGCCCGACCTGCCGCCCGGCGGCCTGGCCCTGCTCGGGACGGCCTGTCTCGGCCTGAAGGACTTCCAACCCGCGCTTCTCCACCTGCGCCGCGCCGCCGACCTGGATCCCGACGACATCGGGATCCGCGTGCAGCTCGCGCGGGCCTGCACCGCCGCGGGCCTGCCCCATGTCTCGATCGCCCTGATGGAGCCGCTGGCGATGGCGCCGCCGGTCCGTGCCGACGCGTGGGAGGCGCTGGCCGCCGCCTACCGCCTGGACGCCCGCTACGCGGACGCCGTCCGCCTGTCGGCGCGGGCCGCTTCGGCCGGCGGGCAGACCGGGCAGTTGCTGTACGAGGAAGCCATGTGCCGCCATGCCCTGGGCGACGCCGCCGCGGCGCTGGCCGCCTGGGACAGGCTTCTCGACCGCCAGCCCGGCCTCGCGGCCGGCTGGTTCCAGAGCCATGCCGCGGCGCTCCAGGTCCGGTCGCTCGAGGACGCGATCGATCGCCTG
Organism: Skermanella sp. TT6; assembly: GCF_016653635.2. Taxonomy (NCBI): domain Bacteria; kingdom Pseudomonadati; phylum Pseudomonadota; class Alphaproteobacteria; order Rhodospirillales; family Azospirillaceae; genus Skermanella; species Skermanella cutis. The sequence continues at coordinate 4,538,029 of NZ_CP067420.1, read as the reverse complement.
GACCGGGCGACCGCCTGCCACGGCGCCAACGGCAAGTACTGGGCCTTCCTGGCCGCCTATGCGCTGCTCGACGGCAGGGACGGCGACGCGGCCGCAATCCTGGACGGGCCGCTCCGCGACCGGCCGCACCACCATGCGCCGGTGGACGGCGTCCGCGCGCTGCTGCCGCGCCGCGCCGCCGATTTCCGCCTGTTCGGCTGCGGCGCCGACCTGCTCCGGCACGGCGTCGGCCTGGCGGCCCGACAGGGATTGGTGCTGGAGTTCGGCGTCAGGCGCGGAACCTCGATCGGCCATATCGCCGAGGTCGCCGGCCAGGAAGTCCATGGCTTCGACTCGTTCGAGGGGCTGCCGGAGGACTGGGGCACCCAGCGCCGGGGGAGCTTCACCACCGGCCTGGAACTGCCGGCCGTGGGAAGCAACGTAACCCTCCACGCCGGCTGGTTCGACGACACCCTGCCGCCGTTCCTGGCCGGCCACAGCGCGCCCGTGCGCTTCGCCAACATCGATTGCGACATCTACTCATCGACCCGCACCGTGCTGACGGCCCTGGCCGGCCGGCTGGCGCCGGGGGCGATCCTGGTATTCGACGAGTTCATCGGGAACCGCACCTGGCGCGAGCACGAGTACAGGGCGTTCATGGAATGCGCCGCGGAGACGGACATGGGATACGAGTACGCCTCGGCCTGCCCCTTTACGGGCCAAGTCGCGGTGCGCATCCTTTGAGCGGAGGGACGCCCGGGCGGGTGGAGCGGTTCACCGGAACAGCCTTTTCAGAAGGGCGTGCATCGGCAGATGAACGGCGATCGGCAACAGCAGCATATAGAGCCCGAGATAGAGCAGCGGGTCCATGAACCGTTGCGGGTCCTCGCCGGGGCCGAAGACCCAATTGATATTGTTGTCCGGGGAGGTCAGCAGCCAGGTCGCCGGCAGCACGATCCAGGCCAGCACGGTCTGCGCCGGCAGGGCGCGCGGCTCATAGCCCTGGCGGACGAGCATCCAGACCAGGATGGGCGGCAGGAACAGGTGGAACAGCGACAAGCCGCGCAGGTAGAGCGGATACTCGTCGTCGAACATGTAGCCGGCCAGGTCGACCAGCGTGCCGCCCGTGAGAAAGTCGATCGTCCAGACGATCTCCAGGGGCAGCACCCCGACCGCCATCATGGAGAAGAGAAGCCTGTTGCCGGTCCACAGGCAGATCACGACGCAGAACAGCGCGATGTCCGAGAACCACAGGAAGTTGCCCGGTCCGTACTCGCGCCAGTAGATCGGCACCAGCACGATCACGAACAGCGTACAGGGCAGCCGCAGCCAGAGAGGGTAGACCGTCCTGCCCGATGCCGTAGCGGCCGCCGGCGCTCCGGCCGGCGGCGCCGCGCTCACGCGTCCGTCCGGTTGGTCGCCCGGGATCGGCGGTCCTCCTCGAGATCATAGGCGGTGGAGACGACCTTCCTGGCGCCCCGGGGGAAAATGGCGCCCAGGACGCCGACGGTCGTCAGGCCGACCAGAAAAATGAACCCCAGACCTTTCCCGAATGCGCTGAGCATCTTCGCTTCCTTTCCGTTCCTTCGTGGTTCCGTCGTCTCGTTCGCGGGCGGATGCCGGCCCCGCCCCGAAGCGTCATCGGCCGCCGGCATCCCGACCCGCATCGACGCTCCCGGTCCGCCCGTATTCCGGAGCCTTGTCGAAGTCGCCCCGGGTCAGGGTGACCCGGACATCGCCCGTGCCGAAATCGGCCTCGGCCTCCGACCAGGGGATGGCCACCTCCCGACCGCCCAAACCCAGGAAGCCGCCGCTGGCGACGATCAGGTGCTCGATCCCGCCGGAAAGGCTGAGCAGGAAATTGCTGATCCTGCCCAGCACCTCGCCGTCCGCGCCGATGACGCTTCGGCCGATCAGGTCGTTCGCATGAACGACGTCGGACTCCGCCTCGATGCCGGCGGCGCTGCCGGAGCGCCCGGCCTGGATCCGTTCGCGCTGCGCCCCTGCATCCATGCCGCCTTGCGCAGGAACGACCGGAAGGGGCGCCAGCGCGAGGACGAGCGCGGCGGTCAGCGGCGTCATCCGCAACGCGGATGGCCGCATGCTTTCCTTCCCCGCGGCGCTTCCCGTCATCCCCGTGTCCAGAGGAACGATCGGAGCCGCTTGGCGATGCCGAATTCCGGATCCGGTTCCGGAGGCGGCATCTTGCGTATGGACCTGTGGAGGCTTTCGGCGACCGACAAGGCCTCGTCCCTGGGCAGATCGCTCGCCATCACGTACATCAGCGGACCGTCGAGCCAATAGGCGACCCGAACATCATTGCGCGTTTCGGTCTCGATGTCGGGATCCGGGTCGGGAAGGCGGGGCTGGACCTGAAGCGTCAGCCGGCGGCCCTGGTCGTCCTCGTAGGACAGTTGGGCGGCCTGGGAACGGTTGGTCGTCGCGGTGACCTGGCTGCCGACCAGGCTGAACCGGTAGCGGCTCAAATCCGGGATCTGCAGGTCGACCATGCTCGCCTGTTCGATCCACTGGATCGGGCGCAGCACCGGTTCCGACGGTGCCAGATGCCCCGCCACGGCCGCGTTCCTCACGTCCGCATGCGCCAGCGAGGCGCTTTCTCGAAGGACCTGGGTCGAGACCTCATGGCTGGGGATCAGCGTCGCCGCCGACCATCCCAGTGCGCATCCTAGGAGAAGAGTTGCCGCAAGCGGCGGCATATGGCCGACCAGGCCGGGAAACCGGGACGGCCGCTTCGGCTTGAACGCCGATGACAGCCGGCTGGGCAGGGCTTCCCCGGCCACGGGATCGAAGATCGCCCGCATGGCATCGTTCTGCAGCCTGCAACGCCTGACCCACTCGGCCTTGTCGGGGTGCAGCGCCAGGTATGCTTCGACTGCGCGCCGTCGCGGCAGATCGAGCAGATCGTCGATATAGGCGTGCAGATCGAGATCGCGGATATCGTCGTAGTCATCCATCACTTCACCCTCCTCAGGGTGACGGGCCTCACGGCGGCGGGACGTGTCTCTTCGAGGTTCAAGGATTGGAGCGCTTCACGGGCGCGCGACATGCGCGAACGCACCGTGCCGATAGGGACATCCAGGACGCAGGCGGCTTCCTCGTAGCTCAGCCCCTCGAGCACGACCAGCAGAAGCGTCTCGCGCTGGGAGGCGGGAAGATCATCGAGGGCCCGCGCCATCTCCTGGAGCTGCATATGCCCGAACTGGCGGGCCGGCTGGGTGACGCTGACGTCCTCCAGCGGGGTGGTCTCGGGCGTTCTGCGGTGGTGCCGGATCAGGTTGACGTGGACATTGTACAGGATCTTGAGGAGCCACCCCCGCATGCTTCCGATCCGCCGCCAGAGATGCTGCTTGCGCAGGGCTCGCTCCAGGCACTCCTGCACCAGGTCGTCGGCACGGTCACGGTCCCTGACCAGGGCCCGCGCGTATCGGCGCAAACCCGGAACTTCACGGGCGATCAGCCATTCGGTGTCGTCCATGATCCTGCCTCGCGTCCTTGCTGAAATCGACCCCGTGTCTTGCAGGAGGAGACGCCCGGTCCGGCGTTGGAGTTCCAAAATAAATCCGCCTTGCCGCCATCACCGACGATCCTTCACGCGCTGCATTTACCTAAAACGGACTTGAATCGATCACCCATGTCTGGCCCCCGCGCCGACTCCACGCATCGATCGTCCGGTCATTTTCGAAGGAACCGTTCTTCCGTAATGGGTGTCCTTATCCTCGACGCCATCCCAAGGCGACGGAACCGGATGCCGCGGGTCCGGTGCAGCAAGGAGAAGTTCATGAGTGATGATAGGACCGAAGGGTCGATGAAGAAGATGGAAGGCGAGGTCAAGGAAGGAGCCGGCAACCTGACCGGAGACAGCAAGCTCCAGTCCGAGGGCAAGGCGGACAAGGCGGAAGGCAAGATCCGGAAAGCCGTCGGCGGCATCAAGGATGCCTTGACCGGCAAGAACGACGCCGGCCGCTAAGCCAAGCCAGGATATCATGCCGGAGCGCGATCCCCCGGATCGGGCTTGGGTCAATGGAAATACAGGAGCCCTTTAAATGCTTAAGTTCATCGGCGGCACGGTAGGTGTCATTTTCCTTATCGGCCTGCTGGTCGTGATCGGCCTTCTGGCCCTGATATTCTAGTGCTGCTGCACAATGGTTCTGACAAGTCCTGTGGAGCGAACGCCGACACCCTGCGTCAACGCTCCGGCCACACCGTCGGCGTCGGCCTCCGGCCGAGGCCGATCTGCGGTGAATTGATCGAAGCCACCGTGCCGGGCCACTAGAGCGGTACCCGATCAGGTTGAACCGCTCCGGTTCGACGCAGGGCGGAGGTGACGCGGGTTGAAGATCGTAGGTTGCGCCCACGGCGCAACGCATCTGATCGGCTGACCCGGGCGGATCGGCCTGATCGGGCACGGCTCCAGTCCGCCGGACGAAGGCCGGGAACGGCGCGGTGGCTTCGATCGAGGCTTCCAAATACATCCTGAGGAAAGTCTTTGCAAAAATCAAAAATATCCATGAATTCGTTGAACACTATAAAATATATGCTGTGATATTTTTCGGAACCGACGGCGTCGGCGTGCTGTTAGAATGGAGGCAATCGGGTAATCATCTGAATAGATCCCGAATGGAGTTCTTGAAAAATCAAGAATTCCACACATCAATCTAGGAGAAACCGATGAAGAACATTCTAACCGTGACGAGCGCTGTTGCATTACTCGCGCTCGGAACCCCGGCGCTGGCGCAACAGCAGAATGCCCAGCCGGCAGGTGGCAACCAGAACTCCGCTGCGGGAACCGACGTCCAGGTCCAGCAGCCCGCCCCTGAGGTGACTGTCCAGCAGCCGGCGCCGGAAGTCACGGTCGAGCGCCCCGCTCCGGAGGTGACGGTTCAGCAGCCGGAGCCCAACGTCACGGTTCAGCAGGCCGAGCCGAACGTGAATGTCGAGCAGGCGGAGCCGAATGTCACCGTCGAACGGGCCGGCGAACCGAATGTCGATGTCGTCCGCCCGGGCCAGCAGAACGCGCCGGAGCAGCAAGGTTCCCAGGAAGCGGTGCAGGATACGGGCCAGGAAGCCGGCCGCGCCGGTGGTGACGGGGAGGGAGTCCAGACCCCGACGGCCGGCATGGCGCCCACGGGCCCGGCCGCGGAGCCAAGGCTGATGGGCGATCAGGTCTCGGGAATGATCGGGACCAATGCCGTCACGGCGAACGATGAGAATGTCGGCGAGATCGAGAACCTCCTGATCGGCGCCGACGGCCAGGTGGAAGCGGCGATCATCGAGTGGGGCGGCTTCCTGGGCATCGGTTCCCGGACCGCCGCGGTTCCTTGGAGCGAGCTGCGCCTGAACGAAGCGGGCGACAGGGTGGTCATCGACATGACCCGCGACGAAATGGAAGCGCTGCCGGCCTACGACGGTGATCCGGCCTCGGTCGCCGGCATCGATGCCGACGCGACGCCGGTCCGGTAGCACGGGATCCGGGGAACTCGCATTCCCCGTGAAGCTCTTCGGGGCCAAGGGGCGGACGCTTCCCAGGGAGCGCCCGCCCCTTGGCATGCGTTTTCCGCGCTGCCCGTGCGGCGCTCCGGCAGTCTGGGCGGCTCCGGGGAAACCTGATCGGAAACTTAAGAGGATGGTGGGCGCGACAGGGATTGAACCTGTGACCCCTCCCGTGTGAAGGGAGTGCTCTCCCGCTGAGCTACGCGCCCGCCTGTGCGGCGGAGGCCCTATTTATTGGGGACGAAAGGCTATGTCAAGCATCGGAAATGCCGGAGGCGAAATTGCATGGACGATGCCGCGCCCTACATGGGTTGGGCATGTTCGATCCACGGAAGGTCTTCGGCGCCATGCCGACATCATTGCGATCCATCCCGGCCGTCTTCCTGGTCGGCGGAGCCGTCGCGGCGCTGGCCCCTGCGGCAGCGGCGGCGGAGAAGGTCCGGCTCGGCTACGCGGTCTATGCCGGAGGCTTCGAGATCCTCCAGGCGTCGATCCTGCTGGATGTCGGGCGCGACGATTACGAGGTCGAGGTCAGCGCCGAGACCCAGGGGCTGATCGGCACCTTCTTTCCCTGGCGGAACCTGTCGCGCTCCGCCGGGCTCATCCGGGAAGGGGAGGCGGAGCCCCGGTCGCACCGGCAGAGCGGAACCTGGCGGGGTCGGGAGCGGGCGGTCAGCCTGGATTACGACGGTAGCGGCGGCGTCACCGCCGACGTCCGGCCGCCGGACGATCCGGCCGAGCGCGATCCCGTGCCGCCGGAGATGGTGCCGGGAACCACCGATCCCCTGTCGGCCGTGCTCTCCGTGGCGACCGGCGTCGCTTCAGGGCGGGGCTGTACCGGGACCGTCCCGGTGTTCGACGGCCGCCGCCGCTACGACTTGAACTTCCGCACGGTCGGGAACCGCCAGCTGTTCGCCAACGACTATTCGGTCTTCAGCGGCCCCGCGGTCCATTGCGAAGTCACCTCGACGGTGCTGGCCGGCCAATGGAAGCAGGACGGCGTGATAACCGATCGGGAGAAACGGGCGCCCATCGCGCTGATGCTGGCGCCCGTGGTCGAGGGACTGCCGCCGGTCCCGGTCCGCCTGGAGGGCGAGAGCCGGTTCGGCGACGTCATCATGCATCTCACCTCGGCCGACACCGTGCCTTAGCGACGCCAGGCCTCAGTGATACCCGGCATCCTCCCCGATCTTCCCGCGGAAGACGTAGTAGGAATAGATCGTGTAGACGACGATCGTCGGGATCAGGAAGGCCATGCCGACCAGCAGGAATTCCTGCGTTTCCGGCGGCGAGGCCGCGTCCCAGATGCTGATGTTCGGCGGGATCACGTTCGGCCACAGGCTGACGGCCAGCCCGGCGAAGGACAGGATGAACAGCCCCATCGACAGGACGAACGGCTGGACCTCGTGCCGCTTGTTGATCGCCCGCCAGAACAGCAGCGCCAGGGCCGCGGTCAGGATCGGCACCGGCGACAGGTAGAGGATGTTGGGCCAGGAGAACCAGCGGTCCGCGATGGTCTGGTTCGCCAGCGGCGTCCAGATGCTGACCAGCCCGATGAACCCGATCACGGCCAGGAACAGCGGCTTGGACAGCTTGTACGCCCATTCCTGGAGCGACCCCTCCGTCCGCCAGATCAGCCAGGTGCAGCCCAGCAGGGCGTAGCCCGCCACCAGCGCCGCGCCGGTCAGCAGGCTGAAGATCGAGAACCAGTCGAAGTTGCCGCCCACGTAGGCGCGGTTCTCCACGTCGAATCCCTGGATGAAGGCGCCCAGCGCCATGCCCTGCACGAAGGTGGCGACCAGCGATCCGAAGTGGAAGCTGGAGTCCCACAGGTACCGGCTGCTCTTCGCCTTGAAGCGGAATTCGAACGCGACCCCGCGGAAGATCAGGGCGATCAGCATGGCCAGCAGCGGCAGGTACAGCGCCGGCAGGATCACCGCATAGGCCAGGGGGAACGCCGCGAACAGGCCGGCGCCGCCCAGGATCAGCCAGGTCTCGTTGAAGTCCCAGACCGGGGCCACCGTGTTCATCATGACGTCCCGGTCGGTGTCGCGCCCGGCGAAGGGGAACAGGATGCCCAGTCCCAGGTCGAAGCCGTCCATCAGGACGTACATGATGATCGCGAAGGCGACGATGCCGGTCCAGATCAGGGTGAGGTCCTGCCACCATTCCATGTCGCTTACTCCGCCGGTTCGATTCGTTCGTCAGGCACCGACATCGGCCGCTTCGGGCGTCCGGCTTCCTGTCGGGCCTGGTGGGTGGTTTCCTCGTGGCGCGGATGCGGGCCGATCTGCAGCAGGCGCAGGATGTAGTAGGTTCCGGCCGTGAAGATCAGCGCATAGGTTACCAGGAAGGTCGTAAGCGACGTCAGCGCGGCGCCGGTGGTCAGCGACGGGGTGACGCCGTCGGCGGTCCGCACCAGTCCCTGGACCATCCAGGGCTGGCGCCCGATCTCCGTGGTGAACCAGCCGGCCAGGATCGCGACGAAGCCGGCGGGGGTCATGGCCACGCAGATCCAGTGGAACCAGGGCGAGTCGTAGAGACGCCGCCGCCAGCTCAGGAAGACGAAGCCGAGCGCCACGAACAGCATCAGGAAGCCGATGCCGACCATGATGCGGAAGGTCCAGAACACGATCGGAACATAGGGCCGGTCTTCCGGCGCGAACTGCTTCAGCCCGGGCACCTCGCCTTCCAACTCGTGCGTCAGGATCAGGCTCGACAGGAAGGGAATTGCGATCTCGTAGTGGTTCTCCTCGGCTTCCATGTCGGGCCAGGCGAACAGGATCAGCGGCGCTCCGGCCCCGCCCTCCCAATGGCCCTCCATCGCGGCGATCTTGGCGGGCTGCACCTCCAGCGTCTTCAGGCCGTGAAGGTCGCCCAGCAGGATCTGCAGCGGCGCCAGGATGGCGATCAGGCCCAGCGACATGCCGAAGCTGATCCGGGTATATTCCGCGAAGCGGCCCTTCAGGATGTACCAGGCGCTGATCCCGGCGATCACGAAGGACGTTGTCAGGAACGCGGCCGTCACCATGTGGGCGAGGCGGTACGGGAAGGACGGGTTGAACACCACCTCCCACCAGCTCGTCACGAAGAACCGGCCGTCGCGGATCTCGAACCCGGCCGGGGTATGCAGCCAGCTGTTCGACGACAGGATCCAGAAGGACGAGATGATCGTGCCGATGGCCACCATGCACGCGGCGAAGAAGTGCATCCCGCGCGGCACCTTGCTGCGGCCGAACAGCAGGATGCCGAGGAAGGCCGCCTCCAGGAAGAAGGCGGTGACCACCTCGTACTGGATCAGCGGGCCCAGCACGTTGCCGGTAATGTCGGACCAGCGGCTCCAGTTGGTGCCGAACTGGTACGACATGACGATGCCCGACACCACGCCCATGCCGAAAGAGATGGCGAAGATCTTGGTCCAGAACTCGGACAGCTGGCGGTAAACGTCGCGTCCGGTCTTCAGCCAAAGACCTTCAAGGACCATGATCCAATTCGCAAGACCGATGGTAAAGGCCGGGAAAAGAATATGAAAAGATATGGTGAAAGCAAATTGAATGCGCGACAACATCAACGGATCGATGTCCATTGTCCGCTCCCGTCCTTTGTCCTACGAGCTCCGGAACAGGAACTCTCTGGTTCCGGTCCCGGCACGACCAAGTTTGGAGCTTAGTCGCGCGCTGACCAGTGCGACGACTTGGCATCCCTCTTTCGGTGCATCAATGGGTTCGGGACGGATATGTTGCCGGGGCGGCGCTTGCGAAATCAGCGATCGGCTAACCCGTCCAGTACGGCGGGAAGTTCGGTGAAATGGTCGATGATGGCGTCGGCGCCCATCTCGACCGTGGGGATGTGCGGATAGCCGTAGCTGACCGCGACCACCGGGATGCCGGCGCTCCGGGCCGCGGCGACGTCGTTGTGGTTGTCGCCGACCATGACGGCGGCGCCGTCGGTCACGCCGAGCCGGTCCATGATCCAGGTGACGTGGCCGCCGTCGGGCTTGCGCACCGGCAGCGTGTCGCCCCCGGCGACCGATCCGAAGAAGCGGCCCAGGTCGAGCTGGACCAGGACCTCGCGGGTGACGCGCTCCGGCTTGTTGGTGCAGAGCCCCAGCTTCAGCCCGCGCGCCAGCAGCAGGTCCAGGGTCTCCGGGACGCCGGGAAAGATCGAGTCCGGGGAGGCGGGCTCCTTCTCGTAGAACTCCAGGAAATCGGCGTAGATCGCGGGCGCCCTGTCCGGGTCGAGGCTGGTTCCGGTCGCCTCGAAGACCCGGCGCAGCAGGACCGGGGCGCCGTCGCCGACCATGACGCGGATCTGCTCCACGGTGACAGGGGGGCGGTCGTACTTGTCCAGCAGCTTGTTGACCGCGGCCGTGATGTCGGTCGCGCTGTCGATCAGGGTGCCGTCCAGGTCGAAGATCACGGCTTGTAGTCGAGGCATGCGGCTGTTCCCCAATATCCTTCGGTGATGGTCGTTCCGGCCGGCCCCCTGATCGAGGGCTTTGGCGGAGGCCGGAGGTGTGGCACAAGGAGGTCCGAACCCCCCGTGAACGCGGATCAGACGATAACAGCACCATGACATCGACGCACCATACCCAAACCCGCCGTCCGCTCGCCTGCATCGTCCTCGCGGCCGGCAAGGGCACCCGCATGAAGTCGGAACTGCCGAAAGTGCTGCACAAGGTGGCGGGCCGCTCGATGGTCGGCCACGTGGTCGCCGCGGCATCCGCCCTGGCCCCCGATCGGATCGTCGTCGTGGTCGGGCCGGGAATGGAGGACGTCGCGACCGAGGTGGCGCCCCACGCCACCGTCGTCCAGGAAAGCCAGCTCGGCACCGCCGACGCGGTCATGGCCGCCCGTCCGCTGGTCGAGGGGTTCGACGGGGACGTGCTGGTCGTCTATGGCGACACCCCGCTGGTGACGCCCGCGACGCTCTCGCGGATGACCGAGGCGCGGGACGGCGCCTCCGGCGATCCGGCGGTGGTCGTCCTGGGCATGCGGCCCGACGATCCCGGTGCCTACGGCCGGCTGATCCAGGGCGCCGACGGCGGCCTGGAGGCGATCGTCGAGTATCTCGACGCGACCGAGGACCAGCGCGCGGTGACCCTGTGCAATGCCGGGCTGATGGCGTTCGACGGCCGGCGCCTGTTCGCCCTGCTGGACGCCATCGGCAACGACAACGCCAAGGGGGAGTTCTACCTGACCGACGCGGTCGCGGTCGCGCGGGCCGCCGGGCACGCCTGCCGGGTCGTCGAGGCCTCGGCCGAGGAGGTGGTCGGCGTCAATTCCCGGGCCGAGCTGGCCGCCGTCGAGCGGCTGATGCAGCATCGCCTGCGGGCGGCCGCCATGGCCGGGGGCGCCACGCTGGCGGACCCCGAGACGGTCTATTTCAGCCATGACACGCGGCTCGGCCGCGACGTGACGGTCGGGCAGAACGTCGTTTTCGGCCCCGGCGTCGAGGTCGGCGACCGGGTCGAGATCCGCCCCTTCTGTCACCTGGAAGAGGTGCGCGTGGCGAGCGGCGCCCTGATCGGCCCCTATGCCCGCCTCCGCCCGGGTGCCGACATCGGGCCGGACGTGCATATCGGCAATTTCGTCGAGGTGAAGAACGCCCGCATCGACCAGGGCGCCAAGGTCAACCACCTGACCTATATCGGCGACGCCAGCGTGGGCGCGAAGGCCAATATCGGCGCGGGCACGATCACCTGCAACTATGACGGCTTCTTCAAGAGCCGTACCGAGATCGGGGCCGGCGCCTTCATCGGCTCCAACTCGGCGCTGGTGGCCCCGGTGACGATCGGGGCCGGCGCCATCGTCGGGGCCGGCAGCGTGGTGACCCGGAACGTTCCGGCCGACGCGCTGACGGTGGAGCGGTCCAAGCAGAGCGTCCATGAAGGCTGGGCGGCGGGATTCCGCACCCGCAGGGCGGCGGAGAAGGCCGCCAGGTCGAAGTAGGGAAGGGGGCGGGCCGGCGCTGGAATGTGAGCGCCGCGAAGCCTACAGTACCTTCGATGCAACGGGGACGGACCATGGGCTATCTGGCGCTCGACCGGTACAGGAACATCGAGGCGGACCTGTCGGCCTTCTGCGACCGCTGGAAGGTGGCCGAACTCGCCCTGCTCGACCTTCCGGAGCAGGAGCGCTCGGACCCGGATGCCGAACTGGACGTCCTGGTCACCATGCGGCCGGACGCGGAGTGGACGTTGTTCGACATCGTCCACATGCAGGACGAGCTTTCCGAGATTTTCGGTCGCAGATCGCATTTCTACAGCTGGACGGGATTGGTCGAGTTCGGCAATCGGGAGCGGACGCGGATGTTCCGCGATGCGTCGCACAGCCTCTATGTCGCCCTCTGATCGTCTTGCGCTCGGCCATATCCGAGACGCCTGCGCCTTGATCATGAGCTTCGCCGGTTCGGTCGGAAGTCACGAGTTTCGGGAGGATCGCCGATCGATATCGGCGATCGCCTACCAGCTGATCATCATCGGAGAGGCGACCAAGCGCTTGTCCAGGGCGTTCAGGGATCGGCACGGAGCCATCAACTGGCGGTCGATCGCCGGAACCCGCGACGTGCTGGTCCACGACTTCCGGAATCTGGATGTGATTGTTCTATGGCGCACCGCCCCCTGGCACGTGCCGATACTGGCCCTGGCCGTCTCCGGGATACTCGATCCTCTCCGAGCCCGGGACCGACGGTCCTGGGAGCGGGAACTACCGGCAAGCGGCGCAGCGACCACCTGTGTATTGGCCTGATCGTCCGTTTCAGAGGTTATCACCATATCCCGCTCTATCCGCCGCCGTAATGAACGAACCCAGAAAACTTCGAAGCACCAAGGAGACCACCGATGAGCGCCATGACTGAAACCGCGGCAACGCTCGGCCTCAAGGATGCCGGGCTGCTGCGCGGCCAGTGCTATGTCGACGGTCAGTGGATCGATGCCGACAGCGGCAAGACCATCGACGTCACCAACCCCGCGAACGGCAGGAAGCTCGGCACCGTCCCGGCCATGGGCACGGCCGAGACGCGGCGCGCGATCGAGGCCGCCGGCCGCGCCTATCCCGCGTGGCGCGCCAAGACCGCCAAGGAGCGCGCGAAGATCCTGCGGACCTGGTTCGACCTGATGATGGCGAACCAGGAGGACCTCGCCCGCATCATGACCGCGGAGCAGGGCAAGCCGATCGCCGAGTCGCGCGGCGAGATCGCCTATGCCGCCTCCTTCATCGAGTGGTTCGCCGAGGAGGCGAAGCGGGTCTACGGCGACACCATCCCGGCGCATCTCGCCGGCCGCCGGATCGTCGTGACCAAGGAGCCGGTCGGCGTCTGCGCCGCCATCACCCCGTGGAACTTCCCGGCCGCCATGATCACCCGCAAGGCCGGCCCGGCGCTGGCGGCCGGCGCCCCGATCGTGATCAAGCCGGCGACGGCGACGCCCTATTCGGCCTTCGCCATGGCCGTCCTGGCCGAGCGGGCGGGAGTCCCGGCCGGCATCCTCAGCGTCCTGACCGGTTCCGCCAAGGAGATCGGCGGCGAGATGACGACCAACCCGATCGTGCGCAAGCTGACCTTCACCGGCTCCACCGAGATCGGCAAGCAGTTGATGTCCCAGTGCGCCGGCACCGTGAAGAAGGTCTCGCTAGAGTTGGGCGGCAACGCGCCCTTCATCGTGTTCGACGATGCCGACCTGGACGAGGCGGTCAAGGGCGCCATCGCGTCCAAGTACCGCAACACCGGGCAGACCTGCGTCTGCGCCAACCGGCTGCTGGTTCAGAACGGCATCTACGACGCCTTCGCGGCCAAGCTGGCCGAGGCCGTCAAGGCGCTGAAGGTGGCCGACGGGCTGACCGAGGGTGCCCAGCAGGGTCCGCTGATCGACATGGCGGCGATCGAGAAGGTCGAGGACCATATCCGCGACGCCCTGTCCAAGGGAGCCCGGATCGTCGTCGGCGGCGAGCGCCACCCGCTCGGCGGGACCTTCTTCCAGCCGACCGTCCTGGCCGACGTCACCACCGAGATGAAGGTCACCCGCGAGGAGACCTTCGGGCCGGTGGCTCCGCTGTTCCGCTTCGACACCGAGGAGGAAGCGGTGAGGATGGCGAACGACACCGAGTACGGGCTGGCGGCCTACTTCTACAGCCGCGACGTCGGCCGGGTCTGGAGGGTCGCCGAAGGGCTGGAATACGGCATCGTCGGCATCAACGAGGGCATCATCTCCACCGAGGTGGCACCCTTCGGCGGCATGAAGGAGAGCGGAATCGGCCGGGAGGGATCGAAATACGGCATGGAGGAGTATCTGGAGATCAAGTATCTCTGCATGGGCGGCGTCGAGAACGCCTGATCACGGCTTTTTCCCGGGGACGCGGAGCCGTTCCGTGGCCCCGGAGCGACAATGGGCGGCGTTCCTGGGCGGACCGAACGATTTTGCATGACCGGACACCCCGTTCCGGTCTATTCCAAAAGGTTCGAACCTGTCGCGATGGGGCGTATCCAATATCCATGCGCCACCATCGCGGGACGGTCCCAACAAAGGACGCAAAAGTGCCGCCGCCTAGACACAATCGCCCCTCTTTCCGAAGCCAGAACCGCGCCCCCGGCCTTGATGGCGGCAACCCCGAGAGGGTTCGCGGCGACGCCATGACGAAGCACGCGCGCTATCTGGACTTGGCTCAGGACGCCAAGGCCGCGGGTGACGAGATCACCGCCCAGGGCCACCTGCAATATGCCGAACACTGGTACCGCACCGCCATGGCGGACCGCCGGCCGCCCGAACCGGTCGAGGACTCGGCGGTCGACGACGGACAGCCGATGGATCCGGGGCCTGGAGGCCAGGGTCCGGGCGGTCCGGGCAACATGGATCGGAAGCCGCGCCGGCGCGGCCAGCGCACCGGCCCTCTTCGCCGCCGCCCGCCGCCTCCGGAGGGTTGAAGAACACCGCCATCCCTCCAACTGAGGCCGAACGGCAGCCCGCCTTGCGGGCGGGCTCCCGTTCGAAACATGTTGCGGGGATCCCATGAGACAGTCTTCGACCCTCGTCGCCCTGGCCGGGCTGGCCGCCGGCGGCGCCTTCATGACCGTTCCGGCGGTCGCCCAGCAGCCGGAGCAGCCGCGCTTCGCCCCGGTGACCGGACACCTGAACACGCCGGGCCGCGGCGAATTCAGCCGCGACGTGCTGGACCGGCTCCAGACGCCTCCCGGGTTCGACCTCGACATCTTCGCCGAGGGGCTGGAGAATCCGCGCATGCTGGCGGTTCATTCCGGCGGCACGGTCTTCGTCAGCGAGCGCGAGCCCGGACGGGTCATGGCACTCCGCGACACGGACGGAAACGGGTCGGTCGACAGCATGGACCCGGTCGTCACCGGGCGGCCCTATGTCCACGGCCTCGCGATCCGCGACGACCGGCTCTACATGATGACCAACAAGGAGCTTCTGGTCGCCGACATCCGGCAGGACGGATTGCTGGGAGAGGTGGAGACCCTGGTGGACGGCCTGCCCGACGGCGGGCAGCACCCCAACCGCACGCTCGCCTTCGGTCCGGACGGTCAGCTCTACATATCGATCGGCAGCAGTTGCAACGCCTGCGACGAGCCCGATTCGCGCCATGCCACCGTGATGCGGGGCAATCCGGACGGCAGCGACCTCCAGGTCTTCGCCGAGGGCCTGCGCAACACCGTGGGCTTCGACTGGCATCCGGAGACCGGTGAGCTGTGGGGCCTGGACATGGGGTCCGACTGGCGCGGCGACGACACGCCGCCGGACGAGCTGAACCTGATCGCCGAAGGGAAGCATTACGGCTGGCCCTGGTGCTGGGGCGACGCGCAGGTCGACCTGCACATCCCCGGCGAGCCGGAGGACGCCGAGTCCCGCGAGGCCTTCTGCGAGCAGACGGAAAGCCCGGTCCTGACCTATACCGCCCACGCCTCGCCCCTGATGATGGCGTTCTATACCGGCGACCAGTTCCCGGAGGAATACCGCGGCGACGCCTTCGTCACGTTCCGCGGATCCTGGAACCGCAATCCGCCGTCCGGCTACAAGGTTTCGCGCCTGCGCTTCGAGGATGGACGCCCCGCCGGGTTCGAGGATCTGGTGACCGGCTTCCTGTCCGAGGATGGGCAGACCCACTATGCCCGGCTGGCCGGCATCGCCCAGGCGCTCGACGGTTCGCTGCTGTTCACCGACGACACCAACGGCGTGATTTACCGGCTGAGCTATTCCGGCGATGCCACGGCGGCCGACGGGGAGACGCCCCGGTGACCTTCTCGATCGTCGCCCGCTGCCCCCGCAGCGGTGAGGTGGGCATCGCGGCCATCACCGGGATGCCCGGCGTCGGCAAGCTGCTGACGCACGCCGCGCCCGGCGTCGGCGCGGTGGCCACCCAGGGCTGGCTCAATCCCTACCTGGGGCTGGACGGGCTGGCCCTGCTCCGCGGCGGCCGGCATGACGCCCGGCAGGCGCTGGATGAGGTCATCGCCAGGGACGAGGACCGGGATTTCCGCCAGGTCGCGGTGATCGACGGGGCGGGGGCCACCGCCGTCTGGACCGGGACGAAATGCGCCGACCATGCCGGCAGCCTGGAGGGCGATGGGTTCTCGGTCCAGGGCAACCTGCTCACCGGTCCGGACACCCTCCGGGCCTGTGCCGAGGCTTTCGAAGCCCACCGCGATGCCGACCTGGCCGTACGCCTGCTCCATGGCATCGAGGCGGGGGAGCGGGCCGGCGGCGACCGGCGGGGCGGCCAGTCCGCGACGATCTACGTCTTCGCGACCGAGGAGTATCCCCTGTGGGACATCCGCATCGATTTCCATCGCGAGCCGCTGAAGGAGCTCCGCAAGGTCTTCGACTGGTTCGCCGCGGAACTCGTCCCCCAGATACGCGACATGCCGCGGCGCGACAACTCGCACGGCCGCCAGAGCCACCGGGGCCATGAGGGTCTGAGCTAGGCTCAGGGAACGTCGTCGACCGCGACCAGGATGCCGACGCAGCGGTTGAGCGGTTCGGAGACGCCGTCGGTCGTCGGCATCGGCACCTTGGTCTCGCCCATGCCGACGGTCTCGATCAGCCCGCCCGGAACGCCGGCCTGTTCCAGCAGCTTGGCGACCGATCCGGCGCGCGCGAGGGCGAGCTCCTGGTTGAAGGCGGTCGGGCCGACCGTGTCGGTATAGCCGACGACCTTGATCGACCGGACCCGCAGGTCCGAGATGAATCGGCTGGCCGTCAGGGTCTTGCGCTCGCCGCCGGGGGTCAGGCTGGCGCTCCCCGGGTTGAAATGGACCTCCTGGATCTTGAACAGCATCTGGCTCAGGTCCGGGTGGGCGTCGGCGCGCGCCCGGGTCGGCACCACCGAGGCGTCGGACGGCAGCCGCTCGGCCGGGGCCACCGCGGCCACCTGCCGGATCGGAGCGTCAGCCGTCGCCGGGCCTGCCGGGGGCTTGCGCGCGGGCGGGGGCGCCGCCTCGTCCCGCCGGGCGGCGGCCGACGCCCGCTCGGGCTTGCGCGGCGGCACGGCCGCCGCCGTCTCGGGCGTCGGCTGGCCGGCGGCGGGCTTGGTCGGCGGCACCTTTGCCTCGGGGGCGCTTCTCGACGGCGGCGAACCGGCGGCCGGGTCCTCGGGCGTTCCCGCCGAAACCTCGGGCTGCGGATCCGGGACGGGATCGGGCGCGGGAACTGCCTCGGGCGCGGGAACTGCCTCGGGCGCGGGAACTGCCTCGGGCGGGGGTTCTGAACCGGGTGCCGGTTCGGCAAGGGCGGTCCGCGCCTCCTCGCCGTCGTCCGCCTCCATCGGCGGGATCGACTCCCCGCCGGCGGCAGGCCCGTCGCCCGTCCGTCCCGCGACCGGAGCCGGCTGGTCGGCCGTTTCCGTCCCGTCCCCCGTTTCGGCAGTGGTCTCCGGCTCGGCGGGGGGCGCTTCGGCCTCTTCCGGCGCCGGTTCCGGAGCCTCGGCCGCCGGTTCCCGCGATGTGCTTTCCGGTTGGTTCTCCGTGATCGAGTCCTGCGGTCCGGCGGAGCTTTCCTTGTTTTCCTGCTCCCCGTCGCACGCCGCCAGGGCGAAGGTGAGCATAAGACCAATCAAGCAGGCGTTACGCTGCTTCCTCCACGAATTCATTGTCAGGCCCCGTTCCCCGAAATTCTGCGAACGGACCGTAGCCAGCGGATTCGATGTTTCGCCTGTGGCAATTCGCGGACGCAGGCACCTTGTGGCCACAGTGTGTCGCTGCATGCACAGTTCTTCTATGCTCGTCTCGACGGATGGCCTGCCCTAATCCTTCTGTGCGGATTACACATGACGCCTTTTGAGGTCGCGCACCAGGAAACGCGCCGGATGGAGTGCCGCCATGAGGACACCCGCCGGGTCGGCCGCGACAGGCCAGGGGCCGCCGCAGATCTGCGCCGCCAGCAATTCGCCTGCCAAAGGGGCGGTGACCAGTCCGCGGGCCCCGAGTCCCGCCATGACCCAGAGGCCGGGATGATGCACCGCGCCGGGAAAGCTCCGCTCCGGGCGTCCCTGTCTCAGGCCGGCGAAATCATCGACGAAGCGGTCCCGGTCCACCACCGGGCCGACCAGCGGAAGATGGTCGGCGGTCATGGCCCGCAGCGAGGCCCGGCCCTTCGGCGTCTCCGCCCCCTCGAACAGCCCGGGAAACAGGACGTCGGCTTCCGCGAGGTTGCGGGCGTCGTCGGCGGAGTCCGGTTCCTGGGCCGGCGCCGGTACCCGGTCCCCGACCCAGTCGAAGGTGGCTCCGACCAGATGCCCGCCTCGCCGCGCGGGGAGGATATAGCCGCCGTGGCTGATCACGCAGCGCAGGGGGGCGCTGCGCGGGGTGGCCGGCACGACGGTGATCTGGCCTCGGCGCGGCGACAGGGGCAGCCAGGCGGATCGCGGGAAGGCGCGGGCATCCAGGCCGTTCGCCAGCACCACCGCGTCGGCGGGCTCCAGGGCGGTGCCGTCGGCGCCCGTCGCGTGCCAGAGGCGTCCGTCATGGGCGAGTTCCGCTATCCCGGTGTCCAGCCGTACGGAGGCGGTCCCGTCGAGCAGCGCCCGCGCGAAGGAGGCCGGATCGACCCAGCCGGCCTCGGGAAACCACAGCGCGCCGTACCGGACCGGTATGCCGGCAAGCTCGCTCGCCTCGCCGGGTCCGACCGCCCGCACCATGCCCGCAGGCAGGACCGGTGCCCGCAACGCCGCTTCATGGCGTTCGGCCTGCCGGTCGTCCGTGGCGAGCTGGAGCACTCCGCAGGCGGAGCGGTCGACCGCCGGCCCCAGCCTTGCCAACTCGCGAAGGCCGTGGAGATAGGCTTCCGCATGGAACGTCCGTTCGGGCGAGCGGCCGGCGACCAGCCGCGGCATATGGATGCCGGCCGGGTTGCCCGACGCTTCCGGGGCGATCCGGCCGTGCCGTTCCGCCAGCGTGACCCGCCACCCACGCCGTGCCAGCGCCGAGGCGGCCGCCGCGCCGGCGATGCCGCCTCCCACCACCAGCGCCCGGCCGGGCGCCGCTGCCGGGCGCGGAGGCCTGAACCAGGGTGGAACTCCGGTCATTCCGGGCGGCGCAGGGTGACCTGTCGGCCGAACGCGCGGAATCCGCGCGGGGTGGCGCCTTCGGCGAGGCTGCGCACCATGCCGTCGGGGTCGTCCACGATGAAACCCGCCAGGATCTCGACGCCGTAGCTGAACAGCCGAGGCGTCAGCGGCGTCCCGGGACCGGCGAGCGCCACCCGCGACCCGCGGGCGAGGTCGAGCAGGCGGGGCAGGGACCGGTTCGCCAGCGTCGAGGCGGTGATGACCGCCGCGGCGCAGCCGGGCAGCAGGAAGTCCGCCGCGGCGGCGGGATACTCGCCGGCGGCGGGCAGGGCGTCGATCACGAGCGCATGGGGCATGCGGCGGGCGATGTCCGGGAAGGCGCCGACGCAGATCACGCGGCCTTCCTCGGCGGCGAAGGCGTCCAACCCGTTGCCGCCGTCCACCTGGAGGTCGGGCCTGTTGTAGTGGGCGTTCAGCGAGGCCAGGCCCACGGCGGCCTCGAACAGGTCGGTCGATTGCACCAGCCCGGCGAGGTCCCGCAATCCCCGTTCCGCATAGGCTTCGAGCGGCCGCCCCGCCTGGTCGGCCCCGCGCGGCAGCCGCGCCAGGCCGCAGGCATCCGGTCCCTCGACCAGCAGCCAGTGGGCGCTGCGGGCGATGCGGCCGACCGGCCCGTCCCGCACGCCGAGCAGGAGGTCGTGGTAAAGCCGCTGGCCGCCCCACCATTCCCACAGCGCCGCCGCGTCGGGGCGCAGAAGGTCGCAGTGGCCGCCGCAGAATTCCAGCCATTCGCCGACCAGCCGCCCGGCGACCGAGGTCAGTACCGGCAGCCCCTCGGCCATGGCCCACAGCAACTCGTCGGCGAGCCCGCCGCCGTCCTTCTCGAGCGCGCCGAACTTGTTGACGACGACGAGGTCGGGCTTGCCGTCCAGGGCCGAGCGCAGCCGGGATCCCGCCTCGGCGATCCCGGCCGGATCGACCCGGCACGAGGTCGAGCCCGCGCCGAGTTCCTGGGAGATGCGGATGGCCTCGCCGCTGGCCATGTCGACCAGTTCCATGGCGCACGCGCAGGCATCGCCGGCATCCAGGTTCCTCTGGATCAGGCCGGCGACCCTGAAGCCGCGGCTTTGCAACTCGCCGGCGAAGTCGCCCAGCAGCGTGTCCGTCATGGCCCTCGGGCCATGGATGACGGCACCGGGCTTCAGTGCCGGCATCGTGACTGGCACCATGTCCAACCTCCCGCCTGTCTAGAACCGCTCCGGGGGAGCGGCGCGGGAGTGTAGGTCATGGCGGCGGCGGTGTCACCGGCTGCGCCGACGCACCGCCTGCAGGCACTGCCTCTCTTACATCTGTTCCTTCTGCGCGCCGGACGACGGCCGCGCGGGTCCCAGGACCGGCTCGTCGCCGAGCGGGGCGGCCTGCACCGCGGAGAACTGGCCCTTGCCGTCGAGCGACGGTCCCTGGGTGAAACGGCCGGCCGGCGGCGGCGTCCCGTCCTTGTCCGTGCCGAAGAAGGAATAGCTGAATTCCTGCTTCTCCAGGCTCTGGTCGAAGCTGTTCGGAATCGGCAGCGCCGCGGAGCCCCCCAGTTCCTCGATGACCGCCAGCCACTGCTGCTGGTGCATGGTGTCGCGGGCGATCAGGAAGCTCAGCATGTCCTTCATGCCGGGATCGTGCGCCGCGTTGTAGAGCCTGACCGCCAGGGTCCGGCCGGTCGCCTCGGCCGTGACGTTGGCGAACATGTCGCCGGCCAGGTTGCCGCTGGCATAGACGTGCGAGCAGTCGAACGGGGCGCCGTCGGAGTTGCCGGGGAAGGCGGCGAGGCCGGTCGACAGCAGGTGCTTGTGGAGCATGCCCTCGACCATGTGGCGCGGGCGTTCGCCGCCCATGACGGCGTTGACCACGGGGTTCGACTCCGAAGCCGTCTCCTGAAGCGACAGCGGGGCCGATTCCAGGTTCAAGGCCACGGCGGTCGCCAGCATCTCGATATGGCCGATCTCCTCGGTCGCGGTATGCAGCAGCATGTCGCGGTACTTGGTGGTCGGGCCGCGGGCTCCCCAGGCTTGGAAGAAATACTGCAGGCAGACCCGGATCTCGCCTTCGATGCCGCCGATGGCTTGCTGGAGCTGGCGCGCGAACAGCGGATCGGGCGTCTCGACGCGGACCGGATACTGAAGCCGCTTGTCGTGATAGTACATGGGAGGAACCTCCGTCCTTTCGGGAAGACGTTTCCGGCAACAGGACGGAGGCTCGACCGTCTTCGACAAAATCGCCGCTAACCCCTTTGCGTGCGATTTAGTCTCATTCAAGTCAGGCTGGCGATGCGGGAGGGACGGGCCGGCTTCAGCCGGCGCGCAGGCTGTTCGGCGCGGTGTGGATCATCACGTTGCCGACGTCGGCCAGCACCTCCTTCAGGCGGGCCACCATCTTCAGGCCGTCGGCTTCCATGGTGGCGACGGCGCAGACGACCAGTCGGTCCTGCGCGCCGCCCTCGATCAGGATATGGTCGGCGTGATAGACGCCCGGGCTCTGGGCGATCAGCCCGCTGCCCTTCAATCGGCTGTTCAGTTCGTCGAAGGTAAGGGTGGCGGGTCCGGCGGCGGTTTCGGTTCTGCTCATGGCGTGCCTTGTGCTCCGATCCTCAGAAATACGGCCCGCGGGCGATCCCGACGCAGCCGGTGGATGGATGATAGTGCGTTGCAGCAAAACCGTGGGATGAGCTTTCGCAGGTAAGCGTGACCTTTGGCGGGATCCATCCGGGCTACGTCGCAATCCCGCCATCCTTTTTCACCGGCGCGGCAAGGCGCCTCACTCCGCCGGGGCGGGGGACTCCGGCCGGCGGGGCTGGCCGCGGACGCGGCGGGTCGTCCATTCCCGCATGCCCTGGATCACGACGTAGAGCATGGGTATGACGAACAGGCCCAGGCTCGATGCCGCGATCATGCCGCCGAACACCGCCGTGGAGACGCCGCGCCGGCTCGCCGCGGCGGCGCCGACGGCGGTCACGAGCGGGATCAGGCCGAAGATGAAGGCGAGGCTGGTCATGATCACCGCCCGGAAGCGGAGCCGCGCCCCTTCCCGGGCGGCGTCCCGGATCGAGGCGCCGGCCTCGCGCTGCTCCTTGGCGAACTCGACGATCAGGATAGCGTTCTTGCTGGCGAGCGCGATCAGCACCACGATGCCGATCTGGGCATAGACGTCGTTCGCCAGCCCCGTCGCCATCAGCGCCAGCATGGCGCCGCACAAGCCGACCGAGACCGAGAGGAGGACCGCGATCGGGATCGTCCAGCTCTCGTACAGCGCCACCAGGAACAGGTAGGCGAACAGGACGGCCAGCGCCAGGATGATGGGCGTCTGTCCCGCCGCTTCCTGCTCCTGGAGCGAGATGCCCGACCAGGCGAAGGAGAAGCCCGGCGGCAGGGTATTGTCCGCGACCGACGCCATGGCGGACAGCGCGCCGCCGGAGCTGTATCCCGGCGCCGGCGATCCCTGGATGGCGACGCTGCGGTAGTTGTTGTAACGGTTGATCGCCTGCGGCCCCAGCTGGAACCGGACCGAGGCGAGGCTGCGGAGCGGCACCATGGCCCCGTCGGCGCTTCGGACATGGATGCGCCAGAGGTCTTCCACCTGGTCGCGGTCCTTCGCCTCGGCCTGGACATTGACCTGCCAGGTGCGTCCGAACCGGTTGAAGTCGTTGACGTAGAAGCCGCCCAGCGTGGTCTGGAGCGCGTTGTAGACGTCGCTGACCTGGACCCCCAGCGCCTGCGCCTTCTCCCGGTCGACCTCGACGAACAGGCGGCGGGTATCCACCCGGTAGGTCGTGAAGACCTGGGCCAGGGCGGGATCCTGGTTGGCCGCGACCACCAGCCCGCCGGCGGCCGCCGCCAGCTGGGCCGGCTCGCCGCCGGTCAGGTCCTGGAGCCGGAAGTCGAACCCGGCGGTGTTGCCGAGGCCCGAGATCGGCGGCAGGTTGAAGGCCAGGATCTGGGCGTTGGGCACGGTCGCCGTGCGCTGCCGGATCTGGGCCAGCACGTCGAAGGCGGTGGTCCCCGCCTCGGTCCGCTCCTCGAACGGGTCGAGCAGCACCACCATGAAGGCGGCGTTGCCGGCCTGGAGGCTGTCCAGAAGGCTGAAGCCCGCCACCGCGGTGACGCTGCGCACGCCGGGGATGTCGCGGACGAGCCCTTCCACGTCGCGCACCACGACCTGCGTGCGGTTGAGCGCCGCGTTCTGCGGCAGCCGCAGTTCCATGAACAGGGCGCCCTGGTCCTCGTCCGGCAGGAATCCCGCGGGCACGATGGTGGAAAGGCCGAAATAGCCGCCGAACGCCGCCGCGACCACGACCAGCGACAGGATCGCCATCCGCACCAGCCGGTTGACCAGGCGGGAATAGCCGTTCCGGACATTGTCGATGCGGTCCTGGATCCAGCCCATGACCCGGCCGTGCTTCTCGTGCGGCTTCAGCAGCAGCGCGCAGAGGGCCGGGCTGAGGGTCAGGGCGTTGACCGCCGACAGCAGCATCGCGACCGAGACGGTCAGCGCGAACTGGGCGTAGAGCGAGCCGGTGATGCCGGGGATGAAGCCCACGGGGATGAAGACGGACAGCAGGACCAGCGTGATCGCGATGATCGCCGGGGTGATCTGGCCCATCGCCTTTCGGGTCGCCTCCGGCGCCGGCAGGTTCTCGTCGCGCATCACGCGCTCGACGTTCTCCACCACCACGATCGCGTCGTCCACCACGATGCCGATCGCCAGCACCATGGCGAACAGGGAGATCGTGTTCGCCGATTGGCCGAACAGCAGCAGGAACGCGAAGGTGCCGATCAGGGCCACCGGCACCGCCAGCATGGGGATGATCGTCGCCCGCCAGTTGCCCAGGAACACGAAGACGACCACCAGGACCAGCACGAAGGCCTCGACCAGCGTGGTGACCACCTCCTCGATGGAGGCGGTCACGAATACGGTGGTGTCGTAGGTCACCTCGTAGAGGACGCCCTCGGGAAAGCGCTCCTTCAGCCGGTCCAGCACCCGCAGCACCTCCTGGGCGGTGGTGACGGCGTTGGCCCCCGGCGCCTGGTAGATGCCGAGCACGGCCGCCGGCCGGCCGTTGGAGGTTCCGGCGGAGGAGTAGGAGCGGGCCGCCAGCTCGACCCGCGCCACGTCGCTGAGCCGCAGCAGCGATCCGTCCGCGTCGGCCCGGAGGACGATGTTCTCGAACTGCGCGACGTCGGTGAGCCGGCCCGCCGCCTGGAGCGAGAATTCCAGCTGCTGTCCGTTCGGCTGCGGCTGGGCGCCGAGCTGCCCGACCGCGGCCTGGACGTTCTGGGACCGGATCGCGGCGACCACGTCGTTGGGCGACAGGCCGAAGCTGGTCAGGCGGTCCGTCTCCAGCCAGACCCGCATGCTGTAGTCATACTCGCTGAACAGCCGCGCCTCGCCCACGCCGGACACGCGGGAGATCTCGTCCAGCAGGTTTATGCGGGCGTAGTTGTTCAGGAACAGCTCGTCGTACTCGGGCGATTCCGACACCAGGCTGATCAGCTGGAGGAAGGCCGAGGACTGCTGGCGCACCTGGACGCCCTGGCGTGCGACCTCTTCGGGCAGCGACGCCTCGGCCAGGCGCACCCGGTTCTGGACGTTGACCGTGTTGATGTCCGGGTCCGTGCCGACGGCGAAGGTGACGGTCAGCGTGTAGCTGCCGTCGTTGCCGCTGGTCGAACTCATGTAGATCATGTCCTGGACGCCGTTCACCTGGCTCTCGATCGGCTGGGCGATCGTCGCCTCCACCGTCTCGGCGTTGGCGCCGGGATAGAGCGTCGTGACGCTGACCTGGGGCGGCACGATGTCGGGGAACTGCGCCACCGGGATGCGGGTGAGGGCCAGCAGGCCCGCCAGGACGATCACGATGGAGATGACCATCGCCAAGCGGGGCCGGTCGATGAAGACGGAGGAGAGCATGGATCACGCTCCCTGGTCGGCGTCGACCGGGCTGGGAGTCACGGGTGCGCCGGGACGGACCTGCTGGATGCCCTGGATGACCACCCGGTCGCCCTCCTGCAGGCCGGATCGGACGACGACCCGGCCCTGGTCGAGGGTCTCTCCGGTTTCCACCCGCTGGATCCGCACCGTGTTCTCGCCGTCGACGCCCAGCACGAAGTTGCCCTGCTGGTCGGCCTGGACGGCGGCCTGGGGAATCGTGATGGCCAGCTCGGGTTCGTCCGGCTGGATCAGGACGCGGACGAACTGGCCGTCGCGCAGCAGACCGTCGGTATTCGGCACCTCGGCGCGGACGGGCACCGTGTCCGTCTGCTGGCTGACCGTGATGCCGACGAAATTCACCCTGCCCTGGTGCTGGTACTCGCTGCCGTCGGGCAGCAGCACCCGGACGACGAAGCGGTTGGGGTCCAGGCCCTGCGATCCCGCCGCCCGCTGGGCTTCGAGCAGGGTGCGCTGGCTGACCTGGAACAGGACATGGATGGGATCCTGGGTCACCAGTTCGGCCAGGGCGCCCGATTCCGGGTTCACCAGGTCGCCGACGTCGAACAGGGCCTGTCCGATCCGCCCGGCGATCGGCGCCCGGATCTCGGTGTAGCCGAGGTCGATTTCCGCTTGGCGCAGCGCCGCCCTCGCCTGGAGGACGCCGGCTTCCGCGGTGCGGGCGGCGGCCTGTCGCTCGTCCACGGTGGCTTCCGGGATATTGTTGCGCTGGACCAGTTCCTGGGCGCGGCGGAGCTGGACCGTCGCGTTCTCCTGCTCGGCCTCGGCGCGGGCCAGGTCGGCGCGGCGCTGCTCGACGACCGCTTCGTAGATCTGAGGTTCGATCCGGAACAGCGGCTTGCCCTGTTCGACGGTCTCGCCCTCGCGGAACAGCCGCTCCTCCAGGAAGCCGGTGACCCGTGCCCTCAGTTCCACCCGCTGGATCGCCTCGATCCGGCCGACGAAGGTCTCGCCCAGGGTCACGGGCTCGGGCCTGACCTCGAAGACGCCGACGGGAACCGCCTGCGGCGGTTGCTGCTGGGCATTGTCCTGAGCCTGCTCGCCGCCGTCGCCGCAGGCCGCGAGCAGCAGCAGGCCGGCACCGGCCAGGAGCGGGGCGAGGAAGGCCCGGACGACGCCCCGGCGGCGCGGTCCGCGATTCGGGGCACGCGCATCGGGCGGCGGGGACGGCAAGGAATTCATCGCCTGGGCTCCATGGCAGGCAGAGGCGCTACGGTCCCGCAGCGCCCCGCGACATGGTTCCCAAACGCCTGGAACCTCTACTTGTTCAAGCGTGCGGGGAGTCCTCGCGCTATTCCCGCGGCGCCAGTGCCGACAGGACGACGCGGGCGCGGATCACCAGCTTTTCCGACACGTTCATCGGCTCTTCCTCCGGCATTCCGTCGGCCATCGGTGCCGCCATGGCCATGGCGGGACCCGCCTCGCGCGTCTTGCGGGCATGGACCGGGACGGACGCCTCGGCGAAATCGATGTTGCCCATGCGGAACGAGCGCCCGGGGAAACTCTGCTCCAGCGCCTTCAGCTCGGCTGCCGCCCTGCCGTAGATCTCCGTCCGGAGGCGTGCCCGCACCGCTTCGGTCTCCGCCAGGGTGGGGGTGAACTCGATCGTTCCGATGCGCAGCTGAAGGCCGGGGCGGCTGGCCTGCCGGGCCTTGTCGGCCAGCCCGCCCAGGGCGCTTTCGGGCAGGCGGGCCTCGATCACGGCGCGCCGCCGCTCCAGCCCGGCCTGGTCGGTCGATCGGTCGAACCGGGTGATGCGCCACTGCGCATCGGGCACCAGCGCGCTCACCGCTTTCAGCAGATCGTCCCGCTGGCTGTCCGAACCGGTTCCCGCGGTTCCGGCCGCCGCGGCATCGGCGACGATCTCGACGCGCGCGGTGTCGGTCCCGACCCAGTCCTCCGCGGTCAGGTCGAGCACGACCTGGTCCATCACGGGAGGGAAGACGACCTGGGCCCGGGCGGGGGTCCCGGCGACGGCCAGCGCCAGGGGCAGGCAGACGGCGAGCGGGGTGAGGATGCGCAGCATCGGCTGATCTCTCCGTTCGGTTTGGAATGCGCGGGCCGATGGATGGTCCGGAGGCTCAGAAATCCAGGTCGGCGTAATGGGCCGGCGGGGGATTGCCGGGCAGGCTGTCGGACAGCAGCGGCCGGAAGCTGCGGCGCGACTTGATCCGCGAATACCAGAGCCGGGCTTCGGGATGGTCG
The DNA here is from genome assembly GCF_016653635.2 of Skermanella sp. TT6. Classification (NCBI taxonomy): domain Bacteria; kingdom Pseudomonadati; phylum Pseudomonadota; class Alphaproteobacteria; order Rhodospirillales; family Azospirillaceae; genus Skermanella; species Skermanella cutis. The sequence continues at coordinate 4,510,826 of NZ_CP067420.1, read as the reverse complement.
TCCCACGGCACGTCGCCCAGGTAGTCGATGGCGGAGAGATGCGCGCCGGCCGCGATGTCCGCCAGGCTGAAACTGTCGCCGGCCAGCCAGTTCCGCCGTTCCGCCAGGTAGGCTATGTAGTCGAGATGGTAATGGATATTCTGGAGCCCGGCACGGATCGCCGGGGCGTGGGGATAGCCCCAGCCGAGATAGCGCTTGATCAGCTTCTCGCCGACCAGGTTCTCGGTCACCTCGGTGTTGAACTTGCCGTCGAACCAGGAGGTCAGCCGGCGCGTCTCCGCGCGCTCGACCGGGGATGACCCGATCAGCGGCTTTTCCGGATAGGCTTCGTCAAGATACTCGCAGATGGCGATATGGTCCGCGAACACCGTTCCGTCGTCCTCGACCAGCACGGGCACGTCGCCCGCCGGGTTCATCGCCAGGAACTCGGGACGGCGGTCCGATATCTTCTCGACCTGCAATTCGAAGTCGAGCCCCTTCTCGCCCAGCGCGATACGCACTTTGCGCGAGAACGGTGAGAGCCAGAAGTGATGAACGGTTCGCATGGGGCGGGCACCATAACGCAAGCCTTCCGCCAAACATAGGGTCCGGTTGGCGGCATATGCCCATTGGAGATATCAGGTGGCGGCGATCAGGCGCGGGTGGATCACCCTGAAGGCGGGCAGGCGTATGGTCACGGTGGTCCCGACGCCCGGCTGGCTCTGCAGTTCGAGCGTTCCGCCGTGCAGGTTGACCAGCGACCGGGTGATGGGCAGGCCGAGGCCGGTCCCCGATTCGCCGGCCATGTAGGCGTTGCGCGTCTGGCCGAACGGCTCCAGCACCTTTTCCATCTGGTCGGCGGCGATGCCGACTCCCGTGTCGCGCACGGTCATGACGATGTCGCCGTCCTGCTCCTCGCGGCCGGTCACCTCGATCTCGCCGCCGCGTTCGGTGAACTTCACCGCGTTGGTCAACAGGTTGATCAGGATCTGCTTCAGCGCGCGCTCGTCGCCCATGACGGGCGGCAGGCGGTCGATCGCGGTCTTCAGCGTCAGATCCTTGCGCAGCGCCCGTTCGCGGACCAGCCGGATCACCGGATCGATGATCCGGGTCAGGTCGACATGCTCCTCCTCCAGTTCGTACCGGCCGGCCTCGATCTTGGACAGGTCCAGGATGTCGTTGATCAGGCTCAGCAGGTGGCGGGCGCTGTCCAGGACGTTGCGGTTGTACTCGGTATAGCGGGGCGAGCCGAGCGGGCCGAAATACTCCTGGTCCATGATTTCGGAGAAGCCCAGGATCGCGTTCAGCGGCGTGCGCAGCTCGTGGCTCATATGGGCCAGGAATTCCGACTTGGCCCGGCTGGCGGCCTCGGCCAGCCCTCTCGTCTCCTCCGCCTCCCGCCGGGCCTGGTCCAGCTTGCGGGCCAGTACCGACAGGTCGGCCGCCTGCCGCTCCAGCCGGTCGCGCGCCTGGAAGATCTCCTGCTCGCGGCGCTTCTGCTCGCTGATGTCCAGCAGCACGCCGACAGACATGCGATGGCCGTCGGCCACATACTCGTCGACCGCCAGATAGGCCGGGAAGGTGCGCCCGTCGCGGGTGCGCGCCGTGACCTCGCGGGCGACGCCCAGGATCGGCTGGGTTCCGGCGGCCGACGACGGGACCGGCGGGATCAGCGCGTCGATCGTCAGCCCCTTGGCCTCGGCCGCCCGGTAGCCGAACAGGTGCTCGGCGGCCGGGTTGAACAGCTGGATCCTGCCGTGCTCGTCATGGACCAGGATGCCGGTCACCGCCACGTCCAGGACGGCGCGCAGCCGCGCCTTGCTGTCCGCCAGGGCGCGCTCGTTCTCCCGCAGTTCCGTGACGTCCTGGATGATGCCGAACAGCCTCGTCGTCTGCTCGCCCTTGGGCTGTTCCCCGCCGACGCGGCTCCGGGTGAATTCCTCGCGGACATGCCGCTCGGTGCCGTCGGGACGGATGATCCGGTACTCGCGCGTGCAGTCCGGCCCGTCCGCGAGGTCCGCGTCGTTGAGGCGCGACCGGTCGTCCGGGTGGATCGACGAGCGCCAGCTCTCCAGGGTCGGCGGCAGGTCCGGGTCGCGTCCCCAGATCTCGTAGAGCGTGTCGGACCAGACCACGCCGCCGGTTCCGAGATCGATCGTCCACCAGCCGATCCCGGCGATCCTTTGGGCCTGGCGGAGGCGGCGCTCGCTCTCGCGCAGCCTTTCCTCCTGCCGCTCGCGGTCGGTGACGTCGTTGGCCGCCACCATCAGGAAAAGCTGCCCCGACGCGTCGGAGAAACCGCCGACCGTGATCAGGACGCGGCGGATGCGGCCGTCGGAGTGGCGCAATTTCAGGATCTGGGGTGGCAGCTGGTCGCCGGGATGGCCGAACCGCAGCAGGTCGTGCGCCCGGTTGCGTTCATCCGCCGGAAACACCTCGATGAAGGGGCGTTGCACCAGCTGCCGTTCGGGGATGCCGCACAGCGTGCCGTAGGCCGCGTTGGCGCGGACGACCCTGCCGTCGGCGTCGACCATGCAGAAGCCGGTCCCCGCCGCGTCGTAGGTCGCCGACAGCAGGCCGTGGGCGAGCACCTGCCGGCGGTACTGCCCCAGCATCAGGACCACGACCGTGGTGAAGCCCGTGAGCACGACGCCGGTGATCAGCGCGTTTTGGATCAGGTCGCGGGTCCAGTCCGACAGGATGTCGGTCTTCGCGAGCCCCACCGCCACGAACAGCGGCAACGTCCCGACGCGCTGGTAGGCCAGGACCCGTTCCTGGTCGTCGAAGCAGCATTTGACGTCCACCGACGCGGGCAGCTGGGGCTGCGAGTTGCGGATGGTGTTCAGCAGCGAACCGTCGGGCAGCTTGCGGCCGATCAGGTTCTCCCGGAACGGGTGGGAGGTGATGATGGTCCCGTTCTCGTGCATCAGGAACAGGATGCCGTGGGCGCCCGCCGACATCGAGTCGAAGAAGCGCCGCGAGATGTCCGGCTTGACCGCCGCCGCCGCCACGCCCGCGAAGGCGCCGTCGCGCGGCCGGCTGATCCGGCGGCTCATCGAGAAATAAAGGTCGGTCTCCCCGCCGTCCATGGACGGGGCGCCGACGAACAGGCTGGGTCCGGAGGTGTCCTTGTGGGCCTGGAAGAAGTCGTTCCGGGAGCTGTCCATCGGCTCGACCGGGTAGCGGCGGGAGTGGATGCGGACGATGCCGTTCCGATCGACGATCAGCATGTGCCGGATCTGCGCCAACTCGCTGCCGATGCTGCTCGCCTCCAGCGTCGCCAGATAGTCCCAGTCGCTCCACGAATCGCCCAGGCGGGTGATGTCCAGCTCGCTGAAATGCTCGACCGCGCTGCGCAGCGCGATGTCGTTGATCTCGAACATGCGGAGCGTGTGCTCCGTCGCAAGATTGACGAGCGCGCGGGACTTCTCCGCGGCCTGCGTCAGCGCGTCGGACCTGGTCGTCCACTCGTTGTATCCGAGCATCGCCACCACTACGAAGAGCAGTAGCACATAGATCCTCAGGAAAATGGTCGGCGTTACGCGCTGTTGGGTCACGGGAATTCCAGGATTGGAGTCGCCGATACGGTGACCTTTCCGGTCATTGGACCCTTTTCATATCACGAACGTCTTATCGAATACCACGCAATAGGATTGCGACCTAATGGTGCAGCTATTTCTGGTAGAGAATGTAAGGTTCATCCGCCGACGCGGTTGCCGAAGCCACGACCCAGCCGTTGCGCTCGTAGAAGGCGCGGGCGCCCTGGTTGGCCGCGAGGCATTTCAGCCGGGCCGGGCGGAACAGGTGGGAGCAGGCGCGCTCCAGGAGGATGGTCCCGACGCCGCGGTGCTGCCAGCGGGGATCGACGAACAGGTTGTGGACGAAGTTCTCCGGACGGTAGATCGAGGCGAATCCGACGACGACTCCGCCGATTTCCGCGACCCAGACATCCTCCTCCTCGATCGCCCGGTGATAGTCCTCCAGGACGAAGGATCCGGCCGGCTGCCAGTGGAAAGCGGACCGGCGGGACGCCAGGTAGATCTCGGCGCAACGCTGCCCGTCCATCCCGTTGGCCGGCCGGACGGAGATCTCCATTCCCGCGCACTCAGGCATGACGTCGGCCCCCCTGCGTCTCCACCTCCTCCTGACCGGAAACAGCCGGGAGAGTGGTTTATTCGCGGTAACCTTAGCCAACGCGCCGGGCGGGCGATAGGCCGGCCCCGCCGGGCCGGCCCTCATGCGACATATAGCGCCGGGATATGCAGGCCGGGATGCGCCTTCCCGGTCAGTCCGCCGCCTGGGGTGCCCGCACGGGCACGTCCAGCCGGTGGACCATCTCCTTGGGCACGACCTGCCAGAAGTTGTCGCGCACCAGATGCCAGTCGTTGAGCAGGCGCTCGGCGAACTTGCTCTGGGTCTCGGCGACATGCTCCGCGATCAGGTCGCGCAGCATCGCCTCGTAGTGGGGCACCTCGATCCGCTGGAAGATCACGCTCTCCTCGTTGACCTTGCGGGAGAAGCTGCCGTCCTCGTCGTAGATGAAGGCCATGCCCCCGGTCATGCCGGCCCCGAAATTCTCGCCGACGCTGCCCAGGATCACCGCGAGGCCGCCGGTCATGTACTCGCAGCCGTTGGAGCCGCAGCCTTCCACCACCACCTTGGCGCCCGAGTTGCGGACGGCGAAGCGCTCGCCGGCCTGGCCCGCGGCGAACAGCTTGCCCGCCGTGGCGCCGTACAGCACCGTGTTGCCGATGATGGTGTTCTCGTTGGTCTTCAGCGGGCTGCTCGTGGTCGGCCGGACGGTGATGGTGCCGCCCGACAGTCCCTTGCCGACATAGTCGTTGCTGTCGCCCAGCACCTCCAGCTTCATGCCCTGCACCGCGAAGGCGCCGAGCGACTGGCCGCACGAGCCCCGCAGGCGGACCGTGACGTGGCCGGGCTGGAGCCCGGTCATGCCGAACTTGCGGGTGATCATGGCCGACAGGCGGGTGCCGATGGCCCGGTGCGTGTTCCGCACGTTGTAGGCCAGCTGCATCTTCTCGCCCTCCTCGAACAGCGGGCGGGCGTCGGCGATCATGCGGGCGTCCAGCGTGTCCGGAACCTCGTTGCGGCCCTGCATGGTGCAATAGCGCGCGCTGTCGCCTGGATCGGCCTGGGCCAGCAGCGGGTTCAGGTCGAGGTCGTCCAGGTGGGCGCCGCCGCGGCTGACCTGGTGCAGCAGGTCGGTCCGGCCGATCACCTCGTTCAGCGTGCGGAATCCCAGCTGGGCCAGGATCTCGCGGACCTCCTCCGCCAGGAAGCTGAACAGGTTGACCACGCGCTCCGGCGTTCCGACGAACTTCTTGCGCAGTTCCTCGTCCTGCACGCAGACGCCGACCGGGCAGGTGTTGCTGTGGCACTGCCGGACCATGATGCAGCCCATGGCGATCAGGCTGGCGGTGCCGACGCCGTACTCCTCGGCGCCCAGCATCGCGGCGATCACGATGTCGCGGCCGGTCTTCAGGCCGCCGTCGGTGCGCAGCCGGACCCGGTGGCGCAGCCGGTTCAGGGTCAGCACCTGGTGGACCTCGCTCAGGCCCATCTCCCACGGCACGCCGGCATACTTGATCGAGGTCTGCGGGCTGGCGCCCGTCCCGCCGACATGGCCGGAGACCAGGATCACGTCGGCGTTGGCCTTGGCCACGCCGGCCGCGATGGTGCCGATGCCGGACCGCGACACCAGCTTGACGCAGACCTTGGCGTCCGGGTTGATCTGCTTCAGGTCGTAGATGAGCTGCGCCAGGTCCTCGATCGAGTAGATGTCATGGTGCGGCGGCGGGCTGATCAGCATGACGCCCGGCGTGGAATGCCGCAGGCGGGCGATCATCTCGGTCACCTTGAAGCCGGGCAGCTGCCCGCCCTCGCCGGGCTTGGCGCCCTGGGCCACCTTGATCTCGATCTCGCGGCACTGGTTCAGGTATTCGGCGGTCACGCCGAACCGGCCCGACGCGACCTGCTTGATCGCCGAGTTCCAGTTGTCGCCGTTCTTGTCCGGCTTGAACCGCGCCGGGTCCTCGCCGCCTTCGCCGCTGTCCGACTTGGCGCCGATCCGGTTCATCGCGACGTTCAGCGTGCCGTGCGCCTCGGGCGACAGGGCGCCGAGCGACATCGCCGGCGTGATGAAGCGCTTGCGCAGCGCCGTGATGCTCTCCACCTCGTCGACCGAGATGGCCTCCCGGGTCGAGCGGAAGTCCAGCAGGTCGCGGATCTGGATCGGCGGGCGCTTGTTGGTCGCCTCGGTGTACTTCTTGAAGGTCGCGTAGCTGTCGGTCGCGACCGCCTGCTGGAGCATGTGGATCAGGCCCGCTTCCCAGGCGTGCCGCTCGCCGTTGCGGCGGTACTTGTAGAAGCCGCCGATCGGCAGCGCGATGACGTCCTCCGAATAGGCGATCGCGTGCTGCTCCAGCACCTTCTTCTGGATGCCGGCGAGGCCGATGCCCGAGATGCGGCTGACCATGCCGGGGAAATGCTCGGCGACCAGCGCGCGGCTGAGGCCGACCGCCTCGAAGTTGCAGCCGCCGCGGTAGGAGCTGATGATCGAGATGCCCATCTTGGACATGATCTTCAGCAGGCCCTCGTCGATCGCCTTCTTGAAGCGGTACAGGCACTGTTCCAGCGTCATGTCGCCGAACAGGCCGCGGCGGTGCCGGTCGGCGATCGCCTCCTGGGACAGGTAGGCGTTCACCGTCGTCCCGCCGACGCCGATCAGCACGGCGAAGTAATGCACGTCCATGCACTCGGACGTGCGTACGTTCAGCGACGTGAAGGTGCGGAGCTGCTGGCGTACGAGGTGGGTGTGCACCGCGCCGGTCGCCAGGATCATCGGCATCGGCGCGCGGGTGGCGCTGACGTGCTCGTCCGACAGGATGACGTGGGTGGCGCCGCCGCGCACCGCGTCCTCCGACTCCTGGCGGATGCGGCGCAGCGCGTCGCGCAGCGCGTTGGGGCCGGCGGTGACGTCGAAGGTGCAGTCGATCTCCGCCGCGGTCTCGCCCATGTAGTCCCGCATGGCGCGGAACTCGGCGGTCGTCAGCACGGGGCTCTCGAGCTGGAGCAGGCTGCACTGGGTCGCATCCTCCTCCAGTATGTTGCCCAGGTTGCCCAGCCGCGTGCGCAGGCTCATCACCCGGCGTTCGCGCAGGCTGTCGATCGGCGGGTTGGTGACCTGGCTGAAGTTCTGGCGGAAGAAGTGGTGCAGGCCGCGGTACTTGTCCGACAGGACCGCCATCGGGCTGTCGTCGCCCATGGAGCCGATCGCTTCCTTGGCCTCGTCCACCATCGGGTGGAGGACGGTTTCCAGGTCCTCCATCGTGATGCCGACCGCGAGCTGGCGGCGGCGCAGCTCGTCCTTGGCCAGCACGGCGGATTCCGCCGGGGCCGCCTTCACGAGGCTGTCCAGCTCGGTGATGTTGCCGACCCACTTGTCGTAGGGGCGCTGGGAGGCGAGGTAGTCCTTGATCTCGCGGTCGTGGTACAGCTTGCCCTCGGCCAGGTCGACCGCGATCATCTGCCCGGGCCCGAGCCGGCCCTTCTCGACGACGGTGCTCTCGTCCACCTTGACCATCCCGGTCTCGGACCCGGCGATCAGCAGGCCGTCGGCGGTGATGGTGTAGCGCATCGGGCGCAGGCCGTTGCGGTCCATGCCGCCGACCGCCCAGCGGCCGTCGGTCATGGCGAGCGCCGCCGGCCCGTCCCACGGCTCCATGACGGCGTTGATGTAGCCGTAGAGCGCGCGGTGGGGGGCGGGCATGCTGTCGCCTGCGGCCAGGGCCTCCGGGATCAGCATGGTCTTGGTCATGGGCGCGGACCGGCCGGCCCGGGCGACCACCTCGAACACGGCGTCCAGCGCGCCGCTGTCCGATGACCCGATCGGGATCACCGGCTTCAGGTCGTTGACGTAGGAGCCGAAACGCTCGTGGTCCATGCGCGTCTCGTGCGCCTTCATCCAGTTCACGTTGCCCTTCAGCGTGTTGATCTCGCCGTTGTGGGCGAGCATGCGGAACGGCTGCGCCAGCGGCCAGGTCGGGAACGTGTTGGTCGAATAGCGCTGGTGGTAGATCGCGACGTTGGAGACGAAGCGCTCGTCCAGCAGGTCGGGATAGAAGGAGGTCAGCTGCTCCGCCAGGAACATGCCCTTGTAGACGATCGAGCGGGACGACAGCGTGCAGATGTAGAAGTCGTTGATCTGCTCGGCCCGGACGGCGGACTCGATCCGGCGGCGGATGATGTAGAGCTCCAGCTCGAACCGGTCGTCGGTCTCGCCCTTGGCGTTGCCGATGATGATCTGCTCGATCTCGGGCCGGGTCGCGTTGGCCTTCTCGCCGATGATGTCGACGTTCACCGGGACCTGGCGCCAGCCATAGATATAGTAGCCGAAATTCAGGATCTCGGTCTCGACGATGCAGCGGCAGCGCTCCTGCGCTTCCAGCGACAGGCGCGGCAGGAATACCTGGCCTACCGCGAGCGGCCGGTCCGGCGGAATGTGGCCGATCAGCTTGACGTAGTCGTGGAAGAACTGCTGCGGCACCTGGACATGGATGCCGGCGCCGTCGCCGGTCTTGCCGTCGGCGTCCACGGCACCCCGGTGCCACACGGCCTTGAGCGCCTCGATGCCCTTTTCCACCACCGACCGCCGCGGCTTGCCGTCGATCGCCGCGATCATGCCGACGCCGCAGGCGTCGTGCTCGTCGGCGGGATCATAGGCATGGACCGCGGTCAGGGCCTCGACGTTCGCCCGGTACTCGGCAACGAACTGCTCGCCCGCAGAGAGGGTGCTTTCGGTCATGGTCGGTTGTCCTTTCTGAACCACAGGGTCGAGGAGTCTTGCTGCGGGTTAATGAATGAGGTGCTGGCCGGCTCCCGCCGGGATCAGGTCGGCGAGATCGGCGCGAAGCCGCTCCGCCGAGGTCGCGTGGGCTTTGTCAGGTCTGGCCGTCGGCGCCTCGTCGCTTCTGAAGAGATGGCGCCGCAAACGTCTCGCCTTCTCGGCTTCGGGTTCGTTCCTGACGGCCTCGGCGGCGATCGCCCCGAGCAGGGCGTCCGCGACCTCGATTTCCCAATGGGAGAGCGGCCTCTTTTCCAGAAGCAGGTCGAGGCACCGTTCGAGCACCCAGTTCTCGTGCAGGATCGCCGCTTCGACACCGGACGGATCAAGACTTTTGCGGCCCATCGTTCTCCTCCATCATGCGGGACGCCAGAAGCATATCCTTCACGTGCTCCGGGATGTTCAACCGTCCCAGAAGCTCACCGGGGCTGAACAGGTCATGTTCGTCCATGACATCGACAAAGCGGGCAACGAATGCCTGGGCTGCCGCTTTGTCCGCGATCCATTCAATCAGGCAATTGAAGCGATGCACAAGGGCTTCCGGCGCGACTCGATCCAGGATGAATGGGAGATCACGTCTATCCTTCTCTCTATCCGCGCTTAGTTTCAAGAAGAATAGATCCTCCTCATTCAGAGTTTTTACCTCAACTTCATGGCCGCTGATGATCATGGTCGTGAAGTTGGGGGACTTCTCCAGATCCTTTAATACAATCCTGCCCCATATGGCTTCCGAGTTGGTGGCATCTATCTTGAATAGCCGCCCATGAATCTGCCGGAACTCTTCCTCGACCTCATATATGATCGTTTCGTCGAGAGTCTGTGCATAGAAGTCCACATCCTTGCTCAACCGTCGGATGCCATGTGCAGCCAGGGCGGTTCCGCCGACCAGGACCACGGATTTCGGAAGCTCCAGGCCCTGCCGGGACATCCTCTCCAGGACGGTCCTCAGGACGACCATCGCGTCGTCTATGTCCAGGAACTGGTGCATTTCCGAGGCATTCCCGAGCGATGGTCTCCGAAACCCTACTCCGCCGCGACGGCGGCCGACGCGCCGGCCTCGGCCTTCTGCATCAGGTAGGCGTGCATGTGCTCGGCGACGTCGCGGCCGTCGCGGATGGCCCACACGACCAGGCTGGCGCCGCGCACGATATCGCCGGCGGCGAAGACGCCGTCCAGGCTGGTCATCATGGTGCGGAAATTCACCGTCACGGTGCCCCAGCGGCTGACCTTCAGGCCGGTTTCGCCGAAGAGGGTCGGCAGGTCCTCCGGATCGAAGCCCAGCGCCTTGATCACCAGGTCGGCGTCCAGCGTGTAGGACGAGCCGTCGATCACCTGCGGGGTCTGCCGGCCGCTGGCGTCGGCGACGCCGAGATGGATGCGGTGCGCGCGCACGCCGGTCACGAGCCCGTCCTTGCCCTCGAAAGCCTCCGGGGCGGACTGCCAGACGAACTCGACGCCCTCCTCCTCGGCGTTGTGGACCTCGCGCTGGGAGCCCGGCATGTTGGCGCGGTTGCGGCGGTACAGGCACTTGACCGACTTGGCGCCCTGGCGGATCGCGGTGCGGACGCAGTCCATGGCGGTGTCGCCGCCGCCGATCACGACGACGTTCTTGCCCGCCGCGTTGAGCGCGCCGCTGTCATAGTCGGGAACCGCGTCGCCCAGTCCCTGGCGGTTGCTGGTCGTCAGGTACTGGAGCGCCGGGACGATGTTGCCCAGGTCGGAGCCGGGGGCCGTCAGGTCGCGCGCCTTGTACACGCCGGTCGCGATCAGCACGGCGTCGTGCTTCGCCCGCAGCTCGGCCAGGGTCGCGTCGCGGCCGACCTCGAAATCGGTGTGGAAGATGACGCCCTCGTCGACCAGGAGCTGGACCCGGCGGCTGACCACGTGCTTCTCCAGCTTGAAGCCGGGGATGCCGTACATCATCAGGCCGCCGATCCGGTCGTAGCGGTCGTAGACGTGGACCTCGTAGCCCTTGATGCGCAGCTGCTCGGCCGCCGACATGCCGCCGGGGCCGCCGCCGATGATGGCGACCGACTGCCCCCGCTCGCGGAGCGGCAGGCGCGGCTTGACCCAGCCCCGCTCCCACGCGGTGTCGTTGATGTATTTCTCGATCGACCCGATGGTCACCGTGCCGTGGGTCGACTGCTCGATCGTGCAGTTTCCCTCGCACAGGCGGTCCTGCGGGCAGATGCGGCCGCAGATCTCCGGCAGGTTGCTGGTCGCCGACGAGAGCTCGTAGGCCTCTTCCAGGCGACCCTCGGCGGTCAGCTTCAGCCAGTCCGGGATATTGTTGTGGAGCGGGCAGTGGACCTGGCAGAACGGCACGCCGCACTGGGAGCACCGGCCGGACTGTTCCTCCGCGCCCTGCTGGTCGAACTCGCCATAGATCTCGTTGAAGTCGTGCCTGCGCGCCGCGGCATCCCGTTTGTCGGGCATGCGCTTGTCGGTGCGGACGAACTGCAACATCTTCTGCGCCATGGCGAACAATCCTTCAGCTCAGCCCTGCGGGGCGGCGGAGGCCTGTCGGGCTCCTGTCGCATCCGAAGGGTCACGGCCACGTCGGCGTAACCGCGTGGAGGTGGAAACAAACTTGTCCAGACTATGCCGGGTAAGGTCGATATACGTCATATTACCAGGCCTTGCCAGCAAAAAACCGCGGATAGGTCACGTTCATTGACTAATTTGTTCGGGAGAAGACGGCTTGTCTGAAATTTGTGCAGACCGCTTTCTCGGTTAGCTGTCAAATGGGTCCGAAACGGTACTATCCCCTGAAATCGCCAGCATCCGCGCGTCTTTCCCATACAACCGATGACGCGGTGCATCAACACGCCACGATAGGCGAAAAAAATGCGGGCTGGAAAGCCCGCATTTCCGAAGCGCCGGAACAGGACGGCCGGGATCAGGCGGTGTAGCCGCCCGCGCGCTGCGAATAGCGCCCGCCGACGCGGAACCGGTCCAGGTATGTCGGGATGATGACTTCCGCCGCGGTCGGGTCGATGCCCAGGTCTTGGATCGTCGCCGCGCCCGGCTGGACCACGTTGTCCGACTTCAGCAGCTCGACCTGGTCGGCAGTCAGCATGGGCTTGGGCAGCTTGCCCAGGATCCTGCCCTGCAACTCCGCCATGGACCAGGAGATCGGGACCAGGAAGCGCTTGCGCCGCGTCTCCGCCAGCACGAGCTCCATGAGCCGCCGGAACGTGTAGACCCGCGGTCCGCCCAGCTCGTAGGTCTTGCCCTGGGCCTCCGGCAGTTCCAGCGCCCTCATGACCGCATCGGCGACGTCGCCGACATAGACCGGCTGGAACCTGGTGTGGCCGCCGCCGATCAGGGGCAGGGCGGGGAAGATCCGGGCCATCGCCGCGAAGCGGTTGAAGAAGCCGTCCTCCGGCCCGAAGACGATGCTGGGCCGCAGGATCGTCGCTTCCGGGAACGCTTCCAGCACCGCCTGCTCGCCGGCCGCCTTGGTCCGGGCATAGGCCGAGGCCGAGTTGGCGTCGGCCCCGATCGCCGAGATCTGGACGAAGCGCCGGGCGCCGGCCGCCTTGGCGGCGCGCGCGATGCGGCCCGGCGCGTCGGCCTGCGTGCCCTGGAACGTGTTGGAGCCGGACTCGTAGAGGATGCCGATCAGGTTGATCACGATGTCGGCGCCCTGCACGGCGGCCGCGACCGAGGCGTCGTCGTTGATGTTGGTCGCGATCGGGATGATCTGGCCCACCGCGCCGTTCATGCGCAGGAAATTGGCCGTGCTCGGGTGGCGGGTCGCGACCCGGATCACCGTGCCGGTCTTCGCCAGCCGCTTGATCAGGTGGCGGCCGATGAACCCGGACCCGCCGAAAACCGTGGCTACCCGATACCGAAAGGACATCGATTTCTCCAAGCCTGAAATTGCCGGCGCCCCTTTTTTCCGGCGCTGGACCAGCGTCGCGGGGCTGTTGGGCAGTGCTTATAACGAAAGCGGGCGCGCGGAGCCAGCGCCGCGGCACCGGTGCGGCAGCGACGCCGCGTCGCCGCTCCCCGCCCGGGCCGAAGGGGCGTGAAAAAGCATTTGACAGCATGCCGGCCGGGCCATATATCCCCCTCCCACAACGCCCAGGTGGCGGAATTGGTAGACGCGCAGGTTTCAGGTACCTGTGGCAGAAATGTCGTGGAAGTTCGAGTCTTCTCCTGGGCACCAATTCCTCGGTAACGGCCGCTAGATCGCAGGCACCTTATTTCTTCAAGGTGCACGTGGATCGAAGCGGCCGTTCCCGCTTCCGGGATGGACTGCAGTGCCCATAGAGCTTTACGACGGCGATCTCCCCGACGACTACGATTTCGGCCCCAGCGTCGCCATCGATACCGAAACCATGGGGTTGAACCCCGTCCGGGACCGCCTGTGCCTGGTCCAGCTCTCGGCCGGCGACGGCAACTGCCACATGGTGCAGTTCCGCCAGGGTCGATATGACGCGCCCAACCTGAAGCGGCTGCTGACCGACCCCGCCGTCACCAAGCTGTTTCACTTCGCCCGGTTTGACATCGCCGTCCTGCAAGCCTACCTGGGAGTCGTGTGCGAGCCGGTCTATTGCACCAAGATCGCTTCCAGGCTGGTGCGCACCTTCACCGATCGCCACGGATTGAAGGACTTATGCAAGGACCTGCTGGGCGTGGAACTGTCGAAGCAGCAGCAATCCTCGGACTGGGGTGCCGCCGACCTGACGCCCGATCAGCTGAGATACGCCGCCTCCGACGTGCTTCACCTGCACGAACTCCGCCGCAGGCTGGACGCCATGCTGGAGCGCGAGGGGCGCACCGGCTTGGCGGACGAATGCTTCCGGTTCCTGCCGACCCGCGCGGCGCTGGATCTCGGCGGCTGGGCGGACCAGGACATCTTCGCCCACTGACCCCTCGCCGGCGGCGGCGCCGGGCCGGAGATGCACAGCATCGAGGCAGGATGTCATCATCTGCGGCACTTTAACGAGACCGCGGATTTGACCCGGTTCCGGGCGGTGGGCATACTGTCTTCGCCGAGGCCGGATCGGACCGGGCGCTTTCGCGCCTTCAGGGCGAAATTCACCCGACGAGTTCAATCCGGCGGGAGTGCGCCCGGACGGATTTGCCCGAATAGATTTGGGAGTTAGCCAGCCTTGGACCATTCGACCGACCCCGACAGGACGCTTGCGCAGACGGCGCCGGTCGACATGTTGCTCGACGGCGACATCGCGGTGGCCGGGCGGGTCCTTCGCCTGGAGGCGGAGGCGTTGATCGACCTCGCGGCGGGCCTGGACGCCGGCTTCGGCCGCGCGGTCGGGCTGCTCGGGCGCATCACCGGCCGCGTCGTGGTCACCGGCATGGGCAAGAGCGGGCATGTGGCGCGCAAGATCGCGGCGACGCTCGCCTCCACGGGGACGCCGGCGCTGTGGGTCCACCCCGGCGAGGCGAGCCACGGCGACCTGGGAATGATCGGGAAGGACGACGCGGTGATCGCGCTGTCCAACTCGGGCGACACCGCGGAACTGGCGGACATCGTCGCCTACGCCAAGCGGTTCCGCATCCCGCTGATCGGCATCACCCGGCGGGCGCACTCGTCGCTGGCCGAGCAGTCCGACGTGGCGCTGATCCTGCCGTCCAGCCCGGAGGCCTGTCCCCTCGGCCTGGCCCCGACCACCTCGACCACCATGATGATGGCGCTCGGCGACGCCCTGGCCGTGGCCCTGCTGGAGCGCCGCGGCTTTTCCGCCGCCGACTTCAAGGTGTTCCATCCCGGCGGCCAGCTCGGCCGGCAGCTGCTGCGCGTCACCGAACTGATGCACAGGGAGGCGGAACTGCCGCTGGCGCCGCTCGACATCCGGGTCTGCGACGCGATCCTGGTGATGACCGCCAAGAGCTTCGGCTGCGTCGGCCTGACCGGCCCGGACGGACGGCTGGCCGGGATCATCACCGACGGCGACCTGCGGCGCCACATGAACCCCGACCTGCTGGGCCGTCCCGCCGCCTCCGTCATGACCGCCGATCCCAAGACGATCAGGCCGTCGGCGCTCGCCGGGGAGGCGCTGGGCATCATGAACGCCATGGCGATCACCAGCCTGTTCGTCACCGACGACGGGCGGCCGGTCGGCATCATCCACATCCATGATTGCCTTCGGGCCGGTGTGGCCTGACGCCATGGTCCATCCCACTCCCGGCAGCCCCGGGGATCCCCGGGGCCGAGACCCCCGGGAAGCTTCCCCCCAGAATTCCAGGACGGACGGGTCCCAGGCGGACCACATGGCGGCGCGCATGCGCCGGATCGGCCGGGCCGGGGGCGCCTATTCCTTCTTCGTCAGGTTCATGAAGGTGGTGCTGCCGCTGCTCGCCTTCGGCCTGATCGCCCTGCTGGCGGCGTGGCCCCGCATCCAGGGCGTCGAGCAGTCGGCCCAGCGGCGCGATTCCGGCGAGCTCGAGATGATGCGGGCGCTCTATGTCGGGACCGACAGCCAGAACCGGCCGTTCTCGGTGACCGCCGACCGGGCGGTGCAGTCGACCAGCGAGCCCGGCGTGCTCGACCTCGTGCGGCCCCAGGCGGAACTGACCCTCCAGGACGGCACCTGGGTCGCGCTGAAGGCGGACCGGGGGCGTTACAACGACCAGACCGGCAAGCTCCTGCTGCTGGGCAACGCCAACCTGTTCCACGACAGGGGCTACGAGTTCAAGACGGACGAGGCCCATGTCGACGTCAATGCCGGGAACGCCTGGGGCGACCTGCCGGTGACCGGCCAGGGACCGTTCGGCGAACTGTTCGCCCAAGGCTTCCGGCTGTTCGACAGCGGCCAGACCATCGTCTTCACGGGCCATGCGCGGCTCAACCTGGCGCCCGGCCTGTCCGGTTCCAGCGCGCTTCCCGGCGCGGGCGCTTCTTCAGCCGAACCCCCGGCCACCGAATCTCCGGCCGCCGCTTTCCCGGTTACCGGGGCGGCCGACCCGGCCATCCCCGATGCGCCGCCCCGCGTCGCCGAGCGGGCGCCCCAAGAACAGTCCATACCGGAGCAGGTCGAGCGATGAACACGTGGTTTCGCAAATTGGTCCTTGCTTCGGGGGTCCTTGCTTCGGCGGCGTTCCTCGGCACCTTGGCGGCGACTCCGGCCCTGGCGCAGGGGGTGGGCGGCACGGGCGGGGACGGGCTCCCCATCGCGGTCGACGCCGATCAGGCCATCGAGTGGCACCAGGAACAGAAGGCCTATGTTGCCCGCGGCAACGCGGTCGCGAAACGCGGCGACGTCACCATCGAGGGCGACACGCTGGTGGCCTATTACCGCGACATCCCGTCCGGCGGGACCGAGATCTTCCGGCTGGCGGCCGACGGCAAGGTCCACATCTTCTCGCCGGAGCAGAACGTCTACGGCGACCGCGCCGTCTACGACGTGGACAAGCAGGTCGCGGTGGTCACCGGGTCCGACCTCAGGCTCGTCACCCCGACCGACGTGGTGACCGCCCGGGACAGCCTGGAATACTGGGAGGCGCAGAAGCTCGCCGTCGCCCGCGGCGACGCCGTGGCGGTGCGCGAGGCCAGCCGGGTGCGGGCCGACGTCCTGGTCGGGCTGTTCGCCGAAGGACCCGACGGGGCGCTGGAAATGACCCGCATCGACGCCCAGGGGAATGTCGTGATTACCACTCCCACCGATGTGGCGCGGGGACGGGAGGGCGTCTATAACCTCAAGACCAACATAGCGACCCTGACCGGTGACGTGCGCCTGACCCGGGGCGACAACCACCTGAACGGCCAGACCGCCGAGGTGAACATGAACACGGGAGTGAGCCGCCTGCTCGGCACCGGGAACCGCACCGGCGAACGCGTCCGCGGCCTGTTCGTCCCCGGCCAGCAGCCGGGCGGCGCCCAGCCCGCGCAACCCGCGCCCGCCCAGCCAGGACCCGCCCAACCAGGATCCGGAGGCACCGGCAATTGAGTATCCGGGAGTTCAGGAAGCCGGATCGTTCCGAAATCAGCACCCCATCCCCCCGGCCGGCGCTTCGGCCCGACGGCGGGCCGGCGCCGCGTCTGGTCGCCGACAACCAGGGGCTGAGGGCGAGCAATCTGGGAAAGCATTACAAGAAGCGGCCGGTCCTGCGCGACGTCAGCGTCACGGTCCAGCGCGGCGAGGCCGTGGGGCTGCTGGGGCCGAACGGCGCCGGCAAGACGACCTGCTTCTACATCATCACCGGCCTCATCTCGCCCGATTACGGCACCATCAGCCTGGACGGGCAGGACATCACGACCCTGCCCATGTACCGGCGGGCGCGCCTGGGCATCGGCTACCTGCCGCAGGAAGCGTCGATCTTCCGGGGATTGTCGGTGGAGAACAATATCCGCGCCGTGCTGGAAGTGGTCGAGTCGGACCGCGAAGCGCGCGAAACCATGCTCGACGAGCTGCTGGCGGAGTTCTCGATCTCCCACCTGCGCCGCACGCCGGCCCTGGCGCTGTCCGGCGGCGAACGCCGCCGCGTCGAGATCGCCCGCGCGCTCGCGTCCCAGCCGCATTTCATCCTGCTGGACGAGCCGCTGGCCGGAATCGACCCGATCGCGGTCAACGACATCCGCGAACTGGTGACCCATCTGCGCGACCGGGGTATCGGGGTACTCATAACTGATCACAATGTAAGAGAAACGCTCGACATCGTCGATCGGGCATACATTTTGCACGACGGTATGGTACTGATGGAGGGCGAGCCGTCGGAGATCGTGGCGCACAAGGATGTGCGCAGGGTCTATCTCGGCGAAAGGTTCAGCCTCTAACGACCCTCCTGGTGCCATGGCGCTTACACAACGTCTCGATCTCAGACAGACCCAGTCACTCGTCATGACTCCGCAGCTGCAGCAGGCGATCAAGCTGCTGCAGCTCTCCAACATGGAGCTTTCGGATTACGTCGACCGGGAGATCGAGCAGAACCCCCTGCTGGAACGCGACGAGGCGGAGTTCGGCGACGGCGGCGTCCAGGCCAACGGCGACGGCGCCGGGGCGCAGGGCGGGGCGGGCGAGGGGCCCCGCGAAGGCGGCATCGACCAGGCGGAGCTCGCGCCGGCCGTCGACGGCGCCGACCAGAGACAGCTCGATACCCATGAGCTGACCACGTCCGACCACATGGCCGGCGGCTCGGACGCGCCGCTCGACACCGATTTCGAGAATGTCTGGACCAACGGCAGCGCCGCCGACGGCGGCTTCGACGGGACCGAGGCTTTCGGCGACTGGTCGTCGAAGGGCGGCAGCGGCAGCTTCGAGGACGGCGAATACAATCTCGAGCAGACGCTGAGCGGCGAGACCAGCCTGCGCGACCACCTGATCGGCCAGCTCAACGTCGATATCGCCGATCCGGTGGACCGGCTGATCGGGCTGGCCCTGATCGACATGCTCGACGCCGCCGGCTATGTGACGGGCGACCTGGACGCCCTGGCCGAGCAGTTGAACTGCGAGCTCTCCCGGATCGAGGCGGTCCTGCGGCGGGTGCAGCGCTTCGACCCGCCCGGCGTCTTCGCCCGCAGCCTGAAGGAATGCCTGGAGATCCAGCTGCGCGAGCGCAATCGCCTCGATCCGGCGATACAGGCGATGCTGGACAACCTGGAGCTGCTGGCGGCCCGCAACGTCCCGGCGCTGCTCAAGGTCTGCGGCGTCGATGCCGAGGACCTGTCCGACATGGTGGCGGAGATCCGGACGCTCGATCCCAAGCCGGCCCTGCGTTTCGACCATCAGGTGGTGCAGACGGTCACCCCGGACATCCTGATGCGGCTGCAGCCGGGCGGCGGCTGGTTGATAGAGTTGAACACGGAAACCCTGCCGCGGGTGCTGATCAACCAGCGCTACTTCGCGCAGGTCAGCGGCGAGGTCCGCAACAAGGCCGAGAAGGAGTATATTTCCGAGCGGTTCAATTCCGCCAACTGGCTGGTGAAGTCCCTGCACCAGCGGGCCAACACGATCCTGAAGGTCGCGACCGAAATCGTCCGCCAGCAGGACCTGTTCTTCGTCAAGGGCGTGCAGTATCTGCGGCCCCTGATCCTGCGCGACATCGCGGAGGCGATCGGCATGCACGAGTCGACCGTCAGCCGTGTCACGACCAACAAGTTCATGGCGACTCCGCGCGGCGTGTTCGAGTTGAAGTACTTCTTCACCTCCTCGATCAACGGCGCCGGGGGAGAGGCCGCCCACTCGGCGGAGGCGGTGCGCTTCCGGATCAAGGCTCTCATCGACGGAGAGCCCCCGGAAGGCATCCTTTCCGACGACCGGATCGTCGAGATTCTCAAATCGGATGGGATCGAGATTGCGCGCCGCACGGTGGCAAAGTATCGTGAGGCCATGCGGATCCCGTCATCGGTCCAGCGCCGCCGCGAAAAGTCCATGAGACTGTGAGACTGACCCCGGCGGATCTGCGGTAGAAGGCCGGACTCCGCCAATCCGGGAACGGTTGCAGCCATGAGGCTGTTCGTCAACTTTGGGGAGGCGTCACCTTCGTCACGGCCCAGCAGTGACGTCGCCCTGCATGATCCCATCTACGGGCCCAGAACTCCGGACAACCTACGTCATGCACCTATCCGTCAAAGGCAAACAGCTTGACGTCGGGGACGCGCTGCGAACCCACGTCGATGAGAGCCTAACCGCCATCGTAGGCAAGTATTTCGGCCGTCCGATCGAGGCCAACGTGGTCTTCTCGCGCGAGGCCCACCTGTTCAAAGCCGATATTTCGGTGCATGTCGGCCGCAATATCCTGCTGCAGAGCAACGGCGAGGCCAACGAGCCCTATCCCGCCTTCGATACCGCCGCCGACAAGATCGCCAAGCGCCTTCGCCGCTACAAGCGCCGCCTGAAGGACCACCACAAGCATGGCGACAACGTCGAGGGAGCGGACGGCGCCGTAGCATTGGCCCCGCTCCCCGCGAGCCAGTACATCCTGGAAGCGGAGCCCGACGAAGCCCATATCGACGGGTATGACGAAGACACCCATGACGCAGCGCCCTCGCCGCAGGACGGCCACGACGGGCATCCCCAGCCCGTGGTCATCGCCGAGATGACCACCGCCATCGACACGCTCACGGTCAGCGAGGCCGTCATGCGCATGGACCTGGCCGAACTTCCGGCCCTGATGTTTCGCAACCGCGCCCATGGCGGCCTGAACATGATCTACCGCCGGCAAGACGGGAACGTCGGCTGGATCGATCCCAAAGGCACTGAGGGAGCCGACGCCTGACCAGGCGTCGCCGTAAAAGCATATGATTGATCTGATCACGCCCCAGAGCATCATCGCCAACCTGCGCGCCGGCAGCAAGAAGCAGGCGTTGCAGGAGCTGGCGAAGAAGGCGGCGGAACTGACCGGGCAGCACGAACGCGCGATCTTCGACGTGCTGCTCGAACGGGAAAGGCTCGGCACGACGGGCGTGGGGCATGGCATCGCCATTCCGCACGGCAAGCTTGCCAACCTGGACCGTGTCCATGGAGTCTTCGCCCGGCTCGAAAGACCGGTCGATTTCGACGCCATCGACGACCAGCCCGTCGACCTGATGTTTCTGCTGCTGGCGCCGGAAGCGGCGGGCGCGGACCACCTCAAGGCCCTGGCCCGGGTGTCCCGCCTGCTCCGCGACGGAACGATGTGCGACAAGCTGCGCGGCTCCGACAGTGCGGAAGCCATCTATGCGCTGCTGACCCAGGGCGAGGCGAGTCACGCCGCCTGAACCGGCGGCCATGCCCTGGCATGGACCCGCGGGCCGGCCCGTTCCCCTGGACCGGGCCGGCCCGCGGGCGACGACCTAACCGGTCAGCCCTCCCATTCCGGCAGTTTCCGCTCGAAATAGGCGATCGTCCGCGCCAAGCCTTCCTTCAGCGGGACCGTCGGCTCCCAATCCAGCTTTTCCTTCGCGCGGGAAATGTCCGGCCGGCGTTGCGTCGGGTCGTCCTGGGGCAGGGGCTTGAAGACCATCTCGGATTTCGACCCGGTCATGTCGATCACCAGTTCCGCGAGCTGCCGGATGGTGAATTCCCCCGGATTGCCCAGGTTGATCGGTCCGATAACGTCGTCGGGCGCCGCCATCAGGCGGACGAAGCCCTCGATCAGGTCTTCCACGTAGCAGAAGGACCGCGTCTGGCTGCCGTCGCCGTAGAGCGTCACCGGCTCGCCCCGCAGGGCCTGCACGATGAAGTTGGACACCACGCGGCCGTCCTGCGGATGCATGCGCGGCCCATAGGTGTTGAAGATCCGGGCGACCCGGATGTTCAGCCGGTACTGGCGGTGATAGTCGAAGAACAGCGTCTCGGCGCAGCGCTTCCCCTCGTCGTAGCAGGCGCGCGGGCCGATCGGGTTTACGTTGCCCCAGTATCCCTCGGTCTGCGGATGGATCGACGGGTCGCCGTAGACTTCGCTGGTCGAGGCCTGGAAGACCTTGGCCTTCACCCTCTTGGCCAGTCCCAGTATGTTGATCGCCCCGTGCACGCTGGTCTTGACGGTCTGGACCGGGTCGAACTGGTAATGGATCGGCGATGCGGGGCACGCCAGATTATAGATCTCGTCCACTTCCACATAGAGCGGGAAGGTGATGTCGTGGCGGATCACTTCGAAATAGGGATTGTCCAGCAGGTGGACGATATTCTCGCGCGATCCCGTGAAGTAATTGTCGACGCATATGACTTCGCATCCTTCGCCAAGCAGCCGCTCGCACAGGAATGACCCGAGGAACCCGGCGCCACCGGTGACCAGCACCCGTTTACGTCCATACATTCGCCCTTACCCCTTTTCTTGGTCCGGCGCAGTATGCCCGCGCCCCCGCCCACTGGCAATCCGCTGTCCCGGGCCGGCCGGGATCGCAGAGGCGTGACAACCGCGCCGTTTGTGCTATCACTCGCGTCGAGCCGCTCAGTTCTGGAGAAACCGTTGCCAATCCCGTCAATACCGGCGAACGAACCGCTGGTCCTGGCCTTGCCGAAGGGGCGCATCCTGCAGGAGGTCCGGCCCATGCTGGACCGCGTCGGGATCGTGCCGGAACCGGCTTTCGACGACGAGAACAGCCGCCAGCTCCGGTTCGCCACCAGCCTTCCGCATATCAGCATCATCCGGGTCCGCTCCTTCGACGTCGCGACCTTCGTCGCGTTCGGGGCCGCCCATCTCGGCGTCGCCGGCAACGACGTGCTGATGGAGTTCGATTATCCGGAGATCTACGCCCCGCTCGACCTCGGGATCGGCAAGTGCCGGCTCAGCGTCGCGGAACCCGAGGAGATGGTGGAAGGCGACGATCCGGCGCGCTGGAGCCATATCCGGGTGGCGACCAAGTATCCCGAGATCACCCGGCGACATTTCGCCGCGCGCGGCGTCCAGGCCGAATGCATCAAGCTGAACGGGGCCATGGAACTGGCGCCGACGCTGGGCCTGTGCCGCCGGATCGTCGACCTCGTGTCCAGCGGCTCGACCCTGCGTGCCAACGGCCTTGTGGAGATCGAGAGGATCGCAGAGATTACGTCGCGCCTGGTCGTCAACCGGGCCGCCTACAAGACCCGGCCGGAGGAGATCGGCGGCTGGATCGACAGTTTCAGGGATGCCGTTGATGCCGCTTGACCTTGACAGCCGCGACTCGGGGTTCGAGGCGGCCTTCGCCGGCCTGCTGGGCGCGAAGCGGGAAACCCAGGAGGACGTCCAGAACGCCGTCTCCGCGATCCTGGCCGACGTACGCCAGCGCGGCGATGCGGCCGTGCTGGATTATACCGCCCGGTTCGACCGCGTCACGCTGACGGCCGGCACCATGCGCGTCGCACCGGAAGAGGTCGACGGGGCGGTCGCCTCCATCGATCCCGGCCTGCTGGACAGCCTCGAGATCGCCGCCGCCAGGATCGAGGATTTCCACCGGCGGCAGAAGCCCGAAGCCCTGTCCTACACGGACGGGGCCGGCGTCCGCCTCGGCGCCCGCTGGACCGCGGTGGGATCGGTCGGCCTCTATGTACCCGGCGGCACCGCGGCCTATCCCAGCTCGGTGCTGATGAACGCGCTGCCGGCCAAGGTCGCGGGCGTGGAACGGGTCACCATGGTCGTGCCGACGCCCGACGGGAAGCTCAACCCGCTGGTGCTGGCGGCCGCCCGGCTCGCCGGCGTGGACGAGATCTACCGGATCGGCGGCGCCCAGGCGGTCGGCGCGCTGGCCTACGGGACGGAGACCATCCGCCCGGTGGACAAGATCGTCGGGCCCGGCAACGCCTACGTCGCGGCCGCCAAGCGGCAGGTCTTCGGCACCGTCGGCATCGACATGATCGCCGGCCCGTCGGAGATCCTGGTGGTGGCCGACGGCGCCAACGATCCCGCCTGGATCGCCGCCGACCTGCTGTCCCAGGCGGAGCACGATACCAGCGCCCAGGCGATCCTGATCACCGACGACTCCGGTTTCGCCGAAGCCGTCAAGCGGGCGGTGGACGGTCACCTGAAGACGCTGCCGCGCGCAGCCATCGCGGGCGAGAGCTGGCGCGAGCACGGCGCGGTCATCGTGGTTTCGCACCTCGACGAGGCGGTGCCGCTGGTCGACCGCCTAGCGCCGGAGCACCTGGAACTGGCGGTGGCCGACCCGGACGCGCTGGCCGCCCGCATCCGCAACGCCGGCGCCATCTTCCTCGGCCGGCACACGCCCGAAGCCATCGGCGACTATGTCGCAGGGCCGAACCACGTGCTGCCGACGGCGCGGAGCGCCCGGTTCTCGTCCGGTCTCAACCTGCTCGACTTCATGAAGCGCACGACCCTGGTCGGGTGCGACCCGGGCAGCCTCGGCGCCATCGGACCCGCCGCCGTGGCGCTGGCCGAAGCCGAGGGACTCGGCGCGCACGCGCTTTCCGTGTCGATCCGACTGAATGGAGCCCCCCGGTGACAGAATCCAACCACCGCATCGTTCATGTCGCCCTCGACGAGCGCAGCGTCGTCCGGCGCAGCGCCGAGGTCGAGCACGAACGGGCGGTGGCGATCTTCGACCTGCTCGAGGACAATCTTTTCCGGCCGGACGAATGCCCCGACTCCGGCCCCTATCACCTCCATCTCAGCATGGAGGACAACCGCATGCTGTTCGACATCCGGGATACCGCCGACCAGGACCTGAGCAAGGTCCTGCTGCCGCTGACCCCGTTCCGGACCATCGTGCGCGACTACTTCATGATCTGCGACAGTTATTACAAGGCGATCAAGAAGGCGTCGCCGTCGCAGATCGAGGCGATCGACATGGGACGGCGCGGCCTTCACAACGAAGGGTCCGAGCTGTTGCGCGAACGGCTCGCCGGCAAGGTCCAGGTGGACCACAACACGGCGCGCCGGCTGTTCACCCTGATCTGCGTCCTGCATATCCGCGGGTGACGGGGGCGGAGCGGACGCACATGGACGACCCGAACAGCGCGTTCGACAGCGCCAACGTCACCAGCGTGCTGTTCGCCTGCACCTACAATGCGATCCGGTCGCCGATGGCCGAAGCGCTGATGAAGCATTTCCACGGCCATCGCATCTATGTGGATTCGGTCGGCGTGCGCGAGGGCGAGCCCGACCCCTTCGTCATCGCCGTGATGGACGAGATCGGCATCGATCTGTCGCGGCACCGCTGCAAGACCTTCGACTTCCTGGAGGACACCTCGTTCGACCTGGTGATCTCCCTGTCGCCGGAGGCCCAGCACCGGGCCGTCGAGATGACCCGGACCATGGCCTGCGACGTCGAGTTCTGGAACACCCTCGACCCCTCGATGATCGACGGCAACCGCGAGACCCGCCTCAGCTTCTACCGCCAGGTCCGCGACACGCTGAGCCGGCAGATCAAGACCCGTTTCCCGATCATCGGGGGCCCGACGGTCTGACAGCAAGGAATTCCCCTCATGGTACTCGCACTGGTGTTGCACAGCCTGGCCGCAGCGGTCTGGGTCGGCGGCATGTTCTTCGCCTACATGGCCCTGCGGCCGGCGGCCGGCGCGCTGGAGCCGCCCCAGCGGCTGACCCTGTGGCGGGGGACGTTCGATCGCTTCTTTCCCTGGGTCTGGGCGGCGGTAGCGGCATTGCTGGTCAGCGGCTATGCCATGATCTTCCTGCATTTCGGCGGGTTCTCCGGGGCGGGGCTGCATGTCCACGTCATGCACGGCATCGGGCTGGTCATGATGGCCCTGTTCGCCCACCTGTTCTTCGCGCCCTGGCGGCGCCTCAAGGCGGCGGTCGATGCCGAAAACTGGGCCGAAGGCGGGCGCAACCTCGGCCAGATCCGCCGGATCGTCGGCATCAACCTGATCCTGGGGCTGGTGACCGTGGCGGTCGGGGCCAGCGGGCGGTATTGGCCGATGTGATCCTTGCGCCCGCCTCCCTCGACAGAAAGGGGTATTTCCTTTCTGTTCGACACACGATCGTGCTAACCTGCCTGACTGAATGCAGCTTGGCAGGCGGCGGATCGACGGCATGGTTGAAGATCATTTCCAAACTACTTTCGATGGTCCTTCGGTCAGGCATGGCGAGGATTACCCGCCTGTATCCAGCCCCGTCGAAGAGG
Source organism: Skermanella sp. TT6 (assembly GCF_016653635.2). Classification (NCBI taxonomy): domain Bacteria; kingdom Pseudomonadati; phylum Pseudomonadota; class Alphaproteobacteria; order Rhodospirillales; family Azospirillaceae; genus Skermanella; species Skermanella cutis. Next base: position 4,485,513 of record NZ_CP067420.1, on the reverse strand, counting down.
GCTCCTCCGGAAAGACCAGTCTTGTTCCGGACGAAACTTCGGTCAAAGCCAAAGTCGACAGGCTTTTGTCGGAGGCTGGCTTGTCCCTGTCCGAGCCAACCCAGTTCGAACTGATGGTCATGGCGATCAATCGCATCGAAGGTGCTCATCAGGACGAAACCAACCGAGGCTTGGCGCTGCTGGTGCGCGAAGGAAGGATCTCACGTGAGCAATCAATGCGCCTCGCGATCGCTCATGCCAAGCAGGTCTGAACAACTCTGGTGATGCCGCGTCACGAAGATGGGCGGGTCCAAGAACTGACCCTGGGTGGACACGACCCTTACGTCACGTCTTCAGGCGTGTTGAGGAATCGATTCGGGCTGACTGACCCAGCCGATATCAAGGCGGCGGAAGCCGATTTCGTAGCCAACCGGTCGGCTTAAGCGCTGGAATATCTCCGGGCCCAGGCCCGCTTCACCTTCGATGTCTGGAAACACGTCCACCGCATCCTGTTCCAGGACCTTTACGACTGGGCGGGGGAGCCGCGCTCGATCAACATGGGGCGCGAGGGAAAGATCGTGTTCAACACGGCGGCGGAGATCCCTATGGAAGCCGCCGCCGTACTCGACCGCGTCGAGCGATCGGCCGACTTCGCCGCCGAGATGGGTTCCTTCTACGCCGAGATGAATTTCCAGCACCCTTTCCGCGAGGGCAACGGCCGGACGTTGAAGCTGCTGTTCTCGGCCATCGCGCTCCGCCGCGGTCTCCTCATCGACTGGAGCCGGCTGGACCTGGAGGAATACACGGGAGCGCTCGCCCATTGGCAGCGGACCCTGGACGCCTCCCGGATCCAGGCGGTCCTCACCGCCTGCGCCCGGCCGGCAGAACCGGAAGACACGCTCTGACCGGATCGACCACGGCCTCCCGGCGCTTGTTGCCACATCCATAAGCCGTTACGCTTCCTTCCCGAAGCGCCGCCGTCAGAGCGGTCGAACCAGGGAGGAGGGCAGCGCCATGGCATCCGTCGGGATCGCCCAGGTCCGCAAGGCCTATGGGCAGCACGAAGTCATCCACGGAATCGACATCGACATCATGGACGAGGAATTCGTCGTGCTGGTCGGCCCCAGCGGCTGCGGCAAGTCCACGCTGCTGCGCATGGTCGCCGGGCTGGAGCAGATCACCGCGGGCGAGATCGCGATCGGCGGGACCGTGGTCAACCTGGTGCCCCCGAAGGAGCGGGACATCGCCATGGTGTTCCAGAACTACGCGCTCTATCCCCACATGACCGTCTACGACAACATGGCCTTCAGCCTGAAGCTGCGGAAGGCCGACCAGGGCATGGTCGAGAAGCGGGTGCGCGAGGCGGCCGACATCCTGGGGTTGGTCCCCTATCTCGACCGCTATCCGCGCCAGCTCAGCGGCGGGCAGCGTCAGCGGGTCGCCATGGGCCGGGCCATCGTGCGCGACCCGCAGGTGTTCCTGTTCGACGAGCCGCTGTCCAACCTGGACGCCAAGCTGCGGGTGCAGATGCGGACCGAGATCAAGGCGCTGCACCAGCGCCTGCGCACCACGTCCATCTATGTCACCCACGACCAGGTGGAGGCCATGACCATGGCCGACCGCATCGTGGTCATGCATGACGGCCATGTCGAGCAGATCGGCACGCCGCTGGAATTGTATGATTTCCCGGCCAACACCTTCGTGGCCGGCTTCATCGGGTCTCCCTCGATGAACTTCTTCGACGGGACTTTCCGGCGGGACGGCCGAAGCGCCTGGGTCGAGGCCGCCGGGGGCGTCAGGTTCCCGGTGGAGCCGTTGACGCGGGCCTCGGATGGGCAGGCGGTGACCTACGGCATCCGCCCCGGCCACCTCACCCTGGTGAGCGACTCGTCCGAGGCGGGCATCCAGGCCCGGATCCAGGTGATCGAGCCGACCGGCGACGACACCGTGGTGTTCTGCCGGATGGCCGAGCAGGAAGCCTGCGCCATGTTCGTCGAGCGCCACGACTTCTGGCCCGGCGATACCATCAGGCTGATGCCGAAGCTGGCCAGCGGCCACGTCTTCGACGCCACCACCGGGCAGCGTCTCTAGGGCTGCGCCCGATCAGGTCGGCCCGCATCGCCTCCGCCCTCCATCGAGCCGTAGGTTGCGCCCATGGCGCAACACGGTGCTCCAGGCTCCGGCCGCCCGGTCAGCCGTTGACGACCGACCCGCCGTTGGGGTGGAGGACCTGGCCGGTCATGTAGGAGGCGTCGTCCGAGGCCAGGAACACGTAGCAGGGCGCCACCTCCTCCGGCTGGCCGGCACGGCCGAGCGGCACGTTCCCGCCGAACTGCTCGACCTTGTCCTCCGGGAAGGTGGAGGGGATCAGCGGCGTCCAGATCGGTCCGGGAGCGACGCCGTTGACCCGGATGCCCTTCTCCGCCAGGGACTGGCTGAGCGAGCGGGTGAAGGCGACGATGGCGCCCTTGGTCGAGGAATAGTCGAGCAGCTGCGGGCTGCCCTTGTACGCCGTGACCGACGTGGTGTTGATGATCGTGGCGCCTTCCTTCAGGTGGGGCAGGGCCGCCTTGGTCAGGAAGAAGTATGCGAAGATGTTGGTCCGGAAGGTCCGTTCGAGCTGTTCGGCGGTGATCTCCTCCAGCGACGACTTCGGGTGCTGCTCGGCCGCGTTGTTGACCAGGATGTCGAGCTTGCCGAACTGCTCCACCGTGCGGTCGACCACCTGGCGGCAGAAGGACTCTTCGCCCAGGTCGCCCCGGAGCGTCAGGCAGCGCCGGCCCTCGTTCTCGACCAGCTTCTTGGTTTCCTGGGCGTCGTTGTCCTCCGCCAGATAGACGATCGCGACGTCGGCGCCTTCGCGGGCGAACAGGACGGCGGTCGACCTGCCGATACCGCTGTCGCCCCCGGTGATCAGGGCCACCTTGTCCTGGAGCTTGTCGCTGCCCTTGTAGTCGCGCCGGGCGAACTGCGGCTTGGGCGTCATCTCGGTTTCGCGGCCCGGCTGCTGGTCCTGATGCTGCGGCGGCTGCTGTTGCTCCGGTGCCATCGGAACTCCTTTTTACGCTGGCTTGCGGTAGGGCGGGAACTGCCGTTCCAACAAGCCCGTTTCCGTTTCGTCTCGGACTGGCGGGGTATACTTCCTATGATAATATGCCAGGGTGCCTCCTTTAGGTTTGCTCCGCCTGTCCGGTGCATCCATAAAGTGACTTCACCCTTTAAAAGGATGCACCCGATGCACCTGCTCCGAAGGTCTGGGTTTCAGACAAACTGTTCATCTTCCAAACTGTCCTAGTTGTTGTCTTTTTGCTATGGAGGGCTTCATGAGCCAGCGGCACGAGGTCAAGATCGAGCAAGAGCTCCACGGCCTGCTCGACAAGGCGATGGGAACCGCCGACAGCGATACCCTCGCCCGTCTGCACGACCTCCTGCTCTACATGAGCGAAGGTGCCGACCTGCTCGACTACAGCTTCGACATTCCTGACGGGTTGGAGCACAAGCCCATCTTCAAGCGCATGCTGCTGAGCCAGCAGCTCCTGAGCGAGACGCCCCTGGGGCGTGCCTGAAATCGTCCGATTCGGACTATCGACGGGTATTGATCGGGGGATGTAACCAAATCTTCACGGCACCGGCCCGCCGGCCGCGCTATGTCCCGCACCGTCTATCCTCAAGCGGCAAAGGGGTGAGCCTGGGTGGCGGGTCTGGTTCTCGACGGAGTTACGAAGCGTTTCGGACAGGCGGCGGCGGTCGACAGGGTCGGCCTCGCCGTCGCCAACGGTGAGTTCCTGGCCGTGCTCGGTCCTTCGGGGTGCGGCAAGACCACGCTGCTGCGGCTGATCGCCGGTTTCGAGCAGGTCGACGGCGGATCGATCACGATCGGCGACCGCCTGGTGTCGGCGCCTCGGCACCATGTCCCCGCCGAACGGCGCCGGGTCGGCATCGTCTTCCAAAGCTACGCCCTGTGGCCGCACCTGACCGTCGCGGGCAATGTCGGCTACCCGCTGACGGTCGCCGGCATCCGGGGGCAAGCCTACGAGGCCCGCGTCGATGCGGCGCTCGACCTGGTCGGCCTCGCCGGATACGGGGCACGCCGCCCGGCGGAGCTGAGCGGCGGCCAGCGCCAGCGGGTGGCGCTGGCGCGCTGCCTCGTGATGGAGCCCTCGCTCGTCCTGCTGGACGAGCCGCTGGCCAACCTGGACGTCCATCTCCGCGCCTCCATGGAGGACGAGTTCGCCGCCTTCCACGCCAAGACCGGCGCCACCATGGTCTACATCACCCATGACCAGGCCGAGGCCATGGCGCTGGCCGACCGGATCGCCGTGATGGACGGCGGTCGCATCGTCCAGGTGGCGCCGCCGCGCAGCCTCTATGCCGAACCGGAGACCCCGATGGTCGCCGGCTTCATCGGCAAGGGCGCCGTGGTCGAGGTGACCGTGCTGGAGGTCGAGGACGCCCGGGCCCTGGTCCGCATCGGCGATGCCACGGCCCGCCTCCGCTGCCGCGCGGGCACCACAGCCGGGCCGGCGCTCGCCTGCCTGCGCCCGGAAGGGCTCGTCCCGGGCGGGGAGGGGCTCGCCGCGACCGTCCGGCGGGCGACCTACAAGGGCGGCGCGACCTCCCTCGAGGTCGTCCCCGACGCCCTGCCGGACGCAAGCCTGCCCCTGCTGATCGGCGACGGCCCGGTGCCGGAGCCGGGAGCGCCGCTGCGGGTCTCGGTCCGGGACGGCTGGGTGATTCCCGCAGCCCGGTGAGGCGGGCTCAAGCCTGCCAGGGCAGCACGCCGGGCGGCAGGCGGCGGGCCAGCAGCGATGCGGCCAGCATGATCGCCAGGATGGCGGCGACCGCGATCACCGAGACGGCGGCCGCCAGCACCGTGCTGCCGCTCTCCTCCAGCGAATAGACCACGACCCCCAGGGTCTCCGCTCCCGAGGACCACAGCAGGATCGAGACCGTCAGCTCGTTGAACGAGGTGAGGAACACCAGGATGCCGCCGGCCGCCGCGACCGGGGCCGCCATCGGCACGATCACGGTGCGCAGGCGGTGGACCAGCCCGGCGCCGCACATCTGCGCCGCTTCCTCCATCGCCGGGTCCAGGGTGTGGAAGCCGGCGATCACCGGCCGGAGCGCCAGGGACAGGAAGCGGGCCAGGTAGGCCACCAGGATGATCCACACCGTGCCGTACAGGGTCAAGTCGAGCAGCGGCAGCGGCCGGATGAACACCAGGATCGTCGCGATGCCGAGCACTACGCCGGGCAGGGCATAGGGCAGTTCCGCCAGCAGGTTCAGCACGCGGAGCACCCGGTTCCGGCGCCAGACCACGAAATAACCCAGCGGAACCGCGACGCAGACCAGCAGCGCCGAGGCTCCCGCCGCCAGCAGGAAGGAGTTGCGGAAGGCCCTGCTGGTGGCGTCGTGGACCAGCAGCACGTGGAGATAGTTGGCCAGGGTCACGGACGCGGCGTCCAGCGGCGCCCCGTAGACGCGGACCAGCGACGTGGTGACCAGTGCCGCCAGCGGCACCACCACGATCATCAGGATCACCAGCCAGCAGGCCGCCTCGACCGCCGGGCGCAGGGCGCCGAGCCGGTAGTCGAGCGGCCGGGCGGAGGATCCGGCCGTGCGGAAGTCCCGCCGGGCGAGGAGCCAGCCCTGGAGCGCCACTCCGGCGAAGGCGATCAGGCCGACCAGCACCGACAGCACCGCCACGTCGGACAGCACCGCCGGCCCGAATCCGGCCAACCTCTGATAGATCAGCGTCGGCAGCACGGTGATCCCCGCCGGGATGCCCAGCAGGGCGGGGATGCCGAAATTCCCGATGGAGGAGACGAAGGCCAGCGCCGTGCCCGCGATCAGCGACGGCGCCGCCAGCGGCAGCACCACCGTCGCCAGCACCCGCCAGCGCCCGGCGCCCGCCGCCTGGGCGGCCTCGACCAGCTCGCGCGGGATCGCCCGCAGCCCGGCCCGCAGCGCCAGGAACACCAGCGCCGACTGCTCGATGCCCATCAGCAGGACGATGCCGCCCCTGCCGTAGAGCGGGTTGGGCGTGCCGGGCGGCGGCGCCATGCCCAGGGTCTTCAGCAGGACGCTCGACGGGCCGAACAGGTGGATCCAGGACAGCGCCGTGATCTGCGGCGGGATCATCAGCGGCAGCATGAAGCAGAATACCAGCGCCGGCTTGCGGCGCAGGTCGGTCAGCGCGACCAGCAGCGCGAAGGCGCCGCCCAGCGCCACCGCCAGCGCGGTCGCCCCCAGGCTGAGGGTCAGGCTGTTGCCGGTCGCCCGCCAGGTCGCGGGCGAGGACAGCACGCGGGCCAGGATGCCGGCCGCCTCGCCGCCGCGCGGGGCCAGGGCCTCGGCGATCAGGCGGACCATCGGCAGCACCGACACGATCCCGACGAGGACCGCCAGCACCGCCAGCATCGCCGTGTCCGCCCCCGGCAAGCGGCGGCCGGGCACCTCGAGGCCGGAGTGAAGGGCCATCAGCCGCCGAACAGGTCGGCGAAGGCCATCTTGTTGGCTTGGTCCTCGGCCAGCGCCTTGGCGCTGTCGAGCGGCAGCACCTTGATCTCGCTCAGCCGGGGGAAGCCCTTGGGCGGCGCCACGTCCGGGTGCGCCGGCAGGAAGCCCTGGGCCGATGCCAGTTCCTGACCCTCGCGCGACAGCAGGAAGGAGACGAATTCCTGCGCGGCTTCGGGGTTGCGCGCGGTGGACAGGATCGCGACCGGCTCCGACACGGCGCTGACGCCGTCGGTGGGGAAGACGAACTCGACCGGCGCGCCCTTCAGGTTCTCGCGGATCGGAAGATAGTCGATCAGCACGCCGTACAGCTTCTCGCCGCCGGCCACGGCCGTCATCACGCCGCCGTTGCCCCGGACCGCGACCGCGCCGTTGGCCTGGAGCTTCTCGAAGTAATCCATGCCCAGGCCGGGCGCGTCCTTCAGCGTCGCCATGTGGATCGCCGCGGCGCCGGAATAGAGCGGGCTCGGCATGCTGACCAGGTTCCTGGCCTCGGGCTTCAGCAGGTCGGCCCACGCGGTCGGCTTCATCTTGGCGTTCTTGTTGTACGCGATGCCGGTGGTGATCAGCTTGGTGCCGAAATAGGTCAGGTCGGGGTCGTACAGGCCCGCCTGATAGTCGCCGATCGGCGCCTTCTCGAACCTGGCCAGCCGGTCGTCCTGCTTCAGGCTTTCCATGGTGACCGCGTCGGCGATCAGCAGGACGTCCGGCTGCGGCGACCCGGCCTGGAACTCGGCGCGCAGGCGGTTCATCAGGTCTGTGGTGCCGCTCCGGGTCCACTCGACCTCGACGCCCGGATGCAGCTTCTTGAACTCGTCCACCGTCTGCTGGGCGTCCGCCTCGAGCTGCGAGGTGTACAGCACCAGCTTGCCGGACGCGGCGGACGCCGCCGGCGACCAGAATGCGGCGGCGACCGCGCCGAGCAGGCCTGCCGCGGCGCCGAGATACGTCTTCATGCCCTGTCTCCAACCTTCGTCTTTATTGAACTAGAAAGGCTTGAGACGGGACCATGGCCCAGATGGATGACGCCGCGGCGTCGTTTTCGTGAAGGATCGGTTACACGTCCGTGGCCCGGACGAGCCCGCTCAAGACGTCGGGATGTGCCTCATGGCCTGGCGCGCCCACAGGTTTTCCGCCTCGTCCAGCAGGTTCGCGGCGTCGTGCAGCAGGCTGTGGGTGCGCAGGATATCGGCCTCGTGCCGCATGATCAGCTGGTCGAGGCGATCGGCGAGATCCGCTCCGGGGGTCGCCAGCGAGACGCGCAGGCCGTGCAGCCGGACGAAACCGCGGGCGATCCGGTCGCTTTCCGCCTTGAGCAGGTCCAGCCGGTCGCGCAGCTCACCCAATCGGTCGCGGTGGACCGACTGTGCTTCGGGTTCGGGTTCCAGGGTGAAGGTGTCGGGTGCCATGATGCCGATCTCGCGGAAAAAGCGGGGCGGGGAGAACGGCGACACCTTGCCAGTTATGGTTAAAATCAATCTTAAGGCGTGCGGCGCGGCGCCGTGACAAAATTGGGCCGAGCCTGGAAACGGCTCCGGGCGCCTCTCCCCCGCAGGTGGAAAGGCGCCCGGCTCGCGGCGAAGCCTTACTTGGCGGCTTCGTTCAGGTAGGCGATCAGGTTCTTCAGGTCGTCTTCCTTCTTGATCCCGGCGAAGGCCATCTTGTTGCCGGCGATGAAGCCCTTGGGATCGGCCAGGTACTTGGCGAGGTTCTCGTCGTTCCAGGTGAGATTGGCGTTCTTCATCGCCGGGGAGTAGGCGAAGCCCTCCACGGTGCCCGACTGGCGGCCGATCAGGCCGTGCAGGGACGGGCCGACGCCCTTCTTGCCCGCCTCGAGGCTGTGGCAGGCCTTGCAGGCCCGGAAGACCTTCTCGCCGTCGGCAGCACTCTGGGCCGACGCGGCGGACACACCCGCCATCAGGGCGAGGCCGGCCGCCAGGCCGAACAACACTTGCTTCTTCATTCCGTGATTCCTCGTGGATTATGACCAGCTTTGGCCGGCACTCTGGAGAGTGCCGGCAATCTACACGAATGATCCATAAATCCGAGCGGCCAATCAGCCGCAGGCGGCGACCGCCCTCTTGGCCATGACCTTGACCAGGCTGGCCCGGTACTCGGCGCTGGCATGGATGTCGGCGTTGAGGCCGTCGGCATCCACTGTCAAAGCGTCCAGCGCCGCCGGGTCCAGGCCGCCGGCCAGGGCCTGCTCGGCCTCGGTCCAGCGATACACCGACGGGGCGGCGCCGGTCACCGCCACCCGGACGCTGCCGCCGGTCTCGGCGACGAACACGCCGACCGTGGCGTAGCGGCTGGCCGGGTTGGGGAACTTGACGTAGGCCGCCTTGCCCGGCTTCGGGAAGGCCACCGCCGTCACGATCTCGTTCGGCTCCAGCGCGGTCTCGAACATGCCGGTGAAGAAGTCCTCCGCCGCGAGGGTCCGCGTCGTGGTGCGGACCGTGGCGCCCAGCCCGACCAGGGCCGCGGGATAGTCGGCCGACGGGTCGTTGTTGCAGATCGACCCGCCCAGGGTGCCGCGGTTGCGTACCTGGGCGTCGCCGATCCCCTCCGCCAGCTTGGCCAGGGCCGGGATCAGGCGCTGGACCACGGCGCTGGCAGCGACCTCGGCGTGCGGCGTGGTGGCCCCGATCACCAGGGTGTCGCCCTCCTCCCGGATGCCGCGCAGCTCGGCCACGGCGCCCAGGTCGACCACGTCGCTCGGCTGGGCCAGCCGCTGCTTCAGCGTCGGGATCAGCGTCTGGCCGCCGGCCAGGATCTTGGCGTCCTCGTTGCCGGAAGCGAGCCGGGCGGCGTCCGCCAGCGTCGTCGGGCGGTGATACTCGAATGCGTACATGGCTCTTTTCCTCCCCGATCGCTTATTCGGCCGCCAGCGGAACGGAAGCGCCCTGGATGGCGCGCCAGACCCGCTCCGGCGTCGCCGGCATGTCGATATGCCCGATGCCCAGATCCGCCAGCGCGTCCACCACGGCGTTCATGACCGTGGCGCTGCCGCCGATCGCTCCCGCCTCGCCGCAGCCCTTGACGCCGAGGGGATTGTGGGTGCAGGGCGCCTCCTCGTGGTACTGCACGGTGAAGCTCGGCACGTCGTCCGCCCGCGGCATGCAGTAATCCATGTAGGAGCCGGTCAGCAGCTGGCCGGTGTCCGGGTCATAGACGCAGTTCTCCAGCAGGGCCTGGCCGATGCCCTGGACGATGCCGCCATGGACCTGGCCCTCGACCACCATCGGGTTGATCACCCGGCCGAAATCGTCCACCGCCACGAACTTCTCGATCCTGACGACGCCGGTCTCCGGGTCGATCTCGACCTCGGCGATCTGGGTGCCGTTGGGATAGGTGAAGTTCTTGGGGTCGTAGAAGGCCTGCTCGTCCAGGCCCGGCTCGATCTCGTCGAGCGGGAAGTTGTGCGGCACGTAGGCCGACAGCGCCACGTCGCCGATGCCCAGGCTCCGGTCGGTGCCGGCCACGGTGAAGCGGCCCTGGTCGAAGACGATGTCGGTCTCCGCCGCCTCCAGCATGTGCGCCGCGATCTTCTTCGCCTTGTTCACCACCTTGTCCATCGCCTTGACGATGGCCGAGCCGCCGACCGCCAGCGAGCGCGAGCCGTAGGTGCCCATGCCGAACGGCACCTTGGAGGTGTCGCCGTGGACGATCTCGACGTTCTCGATCGGGATGCCGAACCGGTCGGACACGAGCTGGGCGAAGGTCGTCTCGTGGCTCTGGCCGTGGCTGTGGGAGCCGGTGAAGACGGTCACCGAGCCGGTCGGGTGGAAGCGCACCTCGCCGGACTCGTACAGCCCCGCCCGGGCTCCCAGGGCGCCGGCCACGTTGCTGGGCGCGATGCCGCAGGCCTCGATGTAGCTGGCGAGCCCGATGCCGCGCAGCTTGCCCCGGGCCTTCGCCTCCGCCTTGCGGGCCGGGAAGCCCTTGTAGTCGATCAGTTCCAGCGCCTGGTCCAGGTTCTTCTCGAACAACCCGCAGTCGTACTGCAAGGCTACCGGCGTGTCGTACGGCATGGCCGTCGGCGGGATGAAGTTGCGCCGGCGCAGCTCGGTCTTGTCGATGCCCATCTCGCGCGCCGCGTTCTCGACGATGCGCTCGACCAGGTAGCAGGCTTCCGGCCGCCCGGCGCCGCGATAGGCGTCCACCGGCACGGTATGGGTGAAGACCGCCTTGACCTCGGCATAGATCGCCGGGGTCGAGTACTGCCCGGCCAGCAGGGTCGCGTACAGGTAGGTCGGGATCGACGGGGCGAAGGTGGACAGATAAGCCCCCATGTTCGCCAGCGTGTGGACCCGCAGCCCCAGGAACCTGCCGTCGGCGTCCAGCGCCAGCTCGGCGTGGGTGACGTGGTCGCGGCCGTGGGCGTCGGACACGAAGCTCTCCGACCGCTCGGCCACCCACTTGATCGGCCGGCCGATCTTCCGCGACGCCCAGGTGACGATCGCCTCCTCGGCATAGTGGTAGATCTTGGAACCGAAGCCGCCGCCCACGTCGGGAGCGATGACCCGCAGCTTGTGCTCGGGGATGCCCAGCACGAAGGCGCCCATCAGCAGGCGGATCACGTGCGGGTTCTGGCTGGTCGTCCACAAGGTATAGTCGCCGGTGGCGCGATCGTACTCGCCGATCGCCGCGCGGGGCTCCATCGCGTTGGGCACCAGCCGGTTGTTGATCAGGTCCAGCTTGGTGACATGGGCGGCCTTGGCGAAGGCGGCGTCGGTCGCGGCCTTGTCGCCCAGGTGCCAGTCGTAGCAGATGTTGCCGGCCGCCTGCTCGTGGACCAGAGGGGCGCCGTCCTTCAGCGCCGCGGTCGAGGTGGTGACGGCCGGAAGCTCGTCATAGTCCACCATGATCAGCTCGGCGGCGTCCTTGGCCTGGTCGCGGCTCTCGGCGATCACCACCGCGACCTGGTCGCCGACATGGACCACCCGGTCCAGCACCAGCGGCGGATGCGGCGGCTCGACCATCGGGCTGCCGTCCTTGGAATGGATCAGCCAGCCGCAGGGCAGGCCGTTGACCTTGTCGGCCGCGATGTCCTGCCCGGTGAAGACCGCGACGACGCCGGGCGCCGCCAGCGCCGCCGAGGTGTCGATGCCCTTGATCCGCGCGTGGGCGTAGGGCGAGCGCAGGATATAGGCGTGGGTCTGGTTCGGCCGGTTGATGTCGTCGGTGTAGGTGCCCTGGCCGGTCAGGAAGCGGAAGTCCTCGCGGCGGCGGACGGAGGCGCCGATGCCGGTGACGTTGCCGTTGGCGGGAGAGTTCGACATGGTTGCTGCCCCTTCCTCATTCCGCTGCCCGGGGCACGTCGGCGCGCATCGCCTCCGCCCCCGCCAGCACGGCCTTGACGATGTTGTGGTACCCGGTGCAGCGGCAGATGTTGCCCTCCAGCCCCTCGCGGACGGTCTTCTCGTCCAGCCGGCCGTGGGTCTGCGCCAGGTCCACGGCGCTCATCACCATGCCGGGCGTGCAGTAGCCGCATTGCAGGCCGTGGTGCTCGCGGAACGCCGCCTGCATGGGGTGAAGCGTGCCGTCGGCCGCCGCCAGCCCCTCGATCGTGGTGACTTCCGTGCCCTCGGCCTGAACCGCCAGCATGGTGCAGCTCTTGACCGAGCGGCCGTCCACATGGACGACGCAGGCGCCGCACTGGCTGGTGTCGCAGCCGACATGGGTGCCGGTCAGCCCGAGATGCTCGCGCAGCAGCTGAACCAGCAGCGTGCGCCCCTCTACCTCGCGCGTCACGGACTTGCCGTTGACGCTCAGTGTTACCGTTGTGGGCATTTCTGAGCCTTTCCTCGCTAGGATTTTTTATTGCCAAGGCTTTTTATTGGTTGGGACTCGGACGGACCGGGCCGGTCAACTGCCGGCGATCGTATAGAGAATGACGGTGAAGGCGATCACGGCAAGGGCCACCATTCCGACCAGGCGGAGATCGACCGGTTCCTCCCCGGTTGCCCGGGACTCCGCCGCCGGAGCGGCCGCCGTGAAGGCGGCGATGGCGGCCGGCTGGGCAGCCATCTGGCCGCCCGGGACCGCGGCAGGCTCCGGGGCAGGCTCCGGGGCGGGGGCCGACTCGGGCCGGTCCTCCGGGACCGCCCGTTCCCCGGCGTCCTGCGGCCCGCCCACCACCTCGCTGAACTTGGCGAAGAAATCGTCCGCCATCTTGCGCGCCGTGCCGTCGATCAGCCGGGAGCCGATCTGGGCCAGCTTGCCGCCGACCTGGGCGTGGGCGGTATATTCGAGGACGGTGGCGCCGTCGCCGTCCGGCAACAGCTTGACCGCGGCCCCGCCCTTGCCGAATCCGGCGGCCCCGCCGGTCCCTTCGCCGGTGATGGTATAGCCGTTGGGCGGATCGATGTCGCTGAGCGTGACCTTCCCGGCGAACTTGGCCTTCACCGGGCCGACCTTGGCGGTCACCTTCGCGGTCATCTCGGTGTCGGACTGCTTCTCGATCTCCTCGCAGCCGGGGATGCATTGCTTCAGGATGGCCGGATCGTTCAGCGCGGCCCACACGTCTTCGCGCGGCGCCGTGACCCGGTAACTGCCGGACATGTCCATGGAATGGTTCCTCCCGGTCCCGATTTTTCTTGGATGCAGACTAATTGTCGCAGGAGAGTGCGGCACATTAGACTTTCGATCAAGAGCTTGGCACCGGGGGCCGGGAGGAACGGGTCAATCCCGCAGGTCGAAGCGCAGGGTATAGTTGTCCAGCGTCCCGGGCAGCGGCGCGCCGGGATCGATCCTCGCCGGGTCCTTCAGGGCGACCTGCCGGCCGTCCAGCAGGGCCGCCAGCATCGCGCTGCCGAGCATGGGAACCAGGTCGCGCGCGGGACAGATGGCCGGTCCGCCGCTGAACGGGATCAGCGGCCAGCCTCCCTGGCGCACGCCGTCCATCCACAGGTCGGGGGAGAAGCTGTGGGCATAGGGCAGGTTCTCGTCGTCGCGGTGGAAGAAGGGGGCGAAGATGAAGACGCTCGTGTTCTTCGGCATGGTGCCGGTGTCCCACCGCGTCTCGCGGGTCGTTTCCCTCAGCACGGCCGGCGTGGTCGGCCAGAGCCGCAGCGACTCGAGGATGCAGGCCCGCAGGAACGTCAGGTCCCGGCGCCCTTCCGGTCCCGCCGCCCCGATCTCCCGCCGCGCCCGGCCGGCCTGGTCGGGATGCGAGGCCAGCAGCGCCAGCGCCCTGAAGGTCGCCATGCCGCCGGGATCGAAGGCGAAGAACCAGTGCGCCACCTGGTGCGCCGGCGCCGTGTCCGCCGTCTGCGGCGTGGCGGCGATGACCGCGGCCAGGCTGCCCGGCTCGGCCCGCGCCAGATGCCCCTCCAGCCGCTCGTAGAAGCGGTCGCGCAGCCCCTTGCGCTGGGGCCGCAGGAACGCCCAGTTGCCCGCCGCGCGCAGCCGGGCCAGCATGTCGGTCAGGTCCTCGTCGTCGCGCGCCGCGTCGCCCAGCACCACCCGCCGCACCATGTGTTGCCACGACGCGGTGAAATCGTCCCAGGCCAGCTCGCCGCGGGACCCTGCCGTCTTCAGCAGGGCCCGGGCTTCCTCACCCACGACCGCCACGAACCGCTCGCCCATCCGGTGGACCGGGCAGCCGCTGTCCAGCACCTGCTCGTTGAACCGCCGGCGGTCGTCCCGCTTCGGCCCTCGGGAGATCAGCGAGGCGTGCGGTTCCAGGTGCGCGAGGGCCGCCCGCTTCTCCGCGCTTGCGGGGGAGAAAGGCTCCGGCGCGTTGTCCAGCACGGTATGCACGTCCTCCGGCGACAGGATGATCGCCTGGTTGCGGCCCGGGATCGCCAGCATCAGCGGCCCCGGCCCGTACTTGGCCCGCAGCCGCTGCATGCGCCGGACGGCCCGCCCGTCCAGTCCCAGCCGTTCCGCAAGCCCCACCACCCTCGGCCTCCGGATGATGACGCCCTTGGAGATCGTCGGAAGGACGATCTCGGCGACGGCGGCCAGGGTGTCCCGCAGGCTTGCCCTCGGCAGCGGCCCCGGCTTGGCGGCGATATCGGCGGACATGGATTCCCCTCGTGCTGTGCCCTGCTTTTCCATCCCTCCTTTATGCGTTCGGGCGGGGCATCGTTCCGTGGGCGCGGGGAAATCCTCACGGCCGTCCGTTTCTCACCGCGTCGCGGATCCGCTGCCGTTCGATGCCGAGGTCGCGCAGCATCGCGTCGTCCATCGCCGAGAGGTGCTGCTCCAGTCTGCGGTTGGCCCGCTCCCGGAACAGGCGCCGGACGGCGGCCCGCATCCTCCGGAACAGGTGAGCCGGAAGCCGCCCGGCTGCCGGCATCGTGATCTGCTGCAAGGCGAACATGATAGGTCCCTTCGGTTTTATTTGCCGTTCATTAACCATGAGCTGGCGGATCATGGGCGGAGAGGACCTCGGCGACTGTGAACCCGCTTACACGCCCCCGTATTTTCTCCATTTTCCTGCCGGCATTCCGGTTCGGACCCGATGCTTAGACTTTGGTCTAACGCCGCACCCTGGGCAGCGCCCTTGGCAGAACCGTTCCCCGGGGGGTAATTTTGTGCCTGCAGGGGCGGCGCAGGCGGGGGGATCGGTTGGATCGCTCCCGCCGACCGCCCGCAGCCAGGGGAAAGGCGGAGAAACTCAAATGGCCAAGGGGCCTCGCACCGGCCGCGTCGGCGGTCGGACGTCGCGCGTGCCGGCTCTCAAGCACCTGGACAGCCTGGTGAAGGCGGCGCCTCTGCCGCCGCCCGCCGAGGAGGAGGTGCCCGTCCAGCCGACCGGCGCCCTGGGCCGGGCCGCCATCGACGCGCGATCCCCCCGGCTGCGCCGGGGCATGAGTCACGCCCTCGATCCCCGTCAGGCCGCCCGCGACCTGTACGACGCCATAGCCCAGCCCGACATGGCCTTCGTCCTGGTGTTCTGCTCGCCCCAGTACGATCTGGAAGCGCTCGGCCCCGCGCTGGCCGGCCTGTTCGGCGACACGCTGGTGATCGGCTGCACCACCGCGGGCGAGATCACCCCGGTCGGCTACATGACCGGGTCGATCACCGGGGTCAGCTTCCCGCGCAGCGACTTCTCCGCCGTGGCCGAGCGGATCGACGACCTGGAAGGGTTCGAGATCGCCCAAGCCCATGCCCTGGTGCGCAGCCTGTCCGCCCGCCGGGACGCCGCCCTGGAGGGCGCCGCCCTCGACGCCAGCCTCGACGCCTCCCTGGACGACCGCGAGCCCGTCGCCGGCAAGAGCTTCGCCCTGCTGCTGATCGACGGGCTGTCCGTGCGGGAGGAGCTGGTGGTCAGCTCGATCTATTCGGCGCTCGGCGACATCCCGCTGTTCGGCGGCTCGGCCGGGGACGACCTCCGGTTCACCCGGACCTGGATCCTCCACGACGGGGAGTTCCGCAGCAACGCCGCCGTCCTGGTGCTGGTCGACACGGTGCGCCGCTTCACCGTGTTCCGCACCGAGCATTTCGTCAGCTCCGACCGCAAGATGGTGGTGACGGAGGCCGATCCCGCCCGCCGCATCGTGACGGAGATCAATGCCGAGCCGGCGGGGCGGGAGTATGCACGGATGGTCGGGCTGGAAGGCGAGCCGCTGACCCCGATGATCTTCGCGGCCTACCCCGTCGTCGTGCGGGTCGGCGGCGAATACCATGTGCGATCGATCCAGAAGGTCAATGACGACGAGAGCCTCACCTTCTTCTGCGCCATCGACGAGGGCATCGTGCTGACCGTCGCGGAGGGCGTGGACCTGGTCCAGAACCTGGAGAACCTGTTCAGCCGGCTGCACGACGACGTCGGGGAGCCGGAGCTGATCCTGGGCTGCGACTGCATCCTGCGCAGCCTGGAGATGGAGCAGAAGCAGATCAAGCACCTGGTTTCCAAGGTGCTCGCCCGAAACAACGTGATCGGGTTCTGCACCTACGGAGAGCAGTTCAACGCGATGCATGTCAACCAGACCTTCACCGGCGTCGCCATAGGTGCGCGATGCGAGTCCTGACCCTTGAATCCCCGGCGCCCGAGCCGGGGCAGACGCCGGAACAGCAGCGCATCGCCGAGCTGGAGCGCGAGAACCGGAAGCTGCACCGCATCAACAAGGTCCTGATGGACCGGGTCGAGCGCAGCATGGACTTCCAGGGCAGCGCCTTCTCTCTGTTCCAGACCGCCATCGTGCTGGAGACCAAGGTCCGCGAGCGCACGATCGAGCTGGAGCAGACGCTGCGCGAGCTGGAGCGCTCCAACCGCGACCTCGCCCGCGCCAAGGAGATGGCGGAGACGGTGCAGGCCCGGCTGGCCGAGGCGATCGAGTCCGTCAACGAGGGCTTCGCCCTGTTCGATGGCGACGACCGGCTGGTCATGTGCAACGGCAAGTACCTGGCCTTCTGGCCGGCCTTCGAGGACCGGATCCGGCCCGGCATCGCCTTCGACGAGATCGCCCGGTTGGCGGTGGAGACCCGGTCGGTCCAGGACGTCCGCGACGGCGGGCAGGGCTGGTTCGACCAGCGCATGGTCCAGCACCGCAACCCGCAGGGCCCCTATGTCCACGCGCTGGCAGACGGCCGCTGGATGCAGGTCAACGAGCGGCGCACCCGGGACGGCGGCGTGGTCGGCGTCTATACCGACATCACCGACCTGAAGCGGGACGAGACCCGCCGCCGCGAGCAGGAGTTGGCGGAAAAGTCGGTGCTGCTCCAGGCCACCCTGGACAACATCGCCCAGGGCGTCGCGGTCTATGACAGGGACCTGAAGCTGGTCGCCTGGAACGACAATTTCGCCCATCTGCTCGACCTGCCGCCCGACGTGGTCCGGCATGGTGCCACCTACCAGGACTTCGTCCGCCACAATACCCGCCTCGGCTGGGCGGGGCTCAGCGGCATGGCGATGTCCTACCAGGACCTGGCGGAACGGCCCCTGGCGCTGGAGGAGGAGTGGCAGGGCAGGGTGCTCGACATCCGGCGCACGGTCATGCCGGGCGGCGGCTTCGTCAACACCTACACCGACATCACCGCGCGCAAGCGGAACGAGGAGGCCCTGCGCGACAGCGAGCGGCGCATCCGCACCATCACCGACGCGATGCCGGCCCTGATCGCCTATGTGGACAGCGACCAGCGCTTCCGCTTCGTCAACAAGCCCTACGAGGACTGGTTCAACCGCCCGCGGGAGGAGATCGACGGCCAGCCCATGTGGGTGGCGCTGGGCCGCCAGCATTACGAGCAGCGCCGGCCCAACGTGCTGGCGGCGCTCGCCGGCCAGGAAGTCACCTTCGAGATGGAGCTTCCGGCCGAGAACGGCGCCGTCCGCTACGCGCTGGCGACATACATCCCCCATTTCGGCGAGAACGGCGAGGTCGTGGGCTATTTCGCCCTGATCCAGGACATCACCGAGCGCCGCATGGTCGCCGAGGCGCTGAAGGAATCCAAGGAAAGCCTGGAGCGCCGGGTGGACGAGCGCACCGCCGCCCTGATGGCGCTGAACGGCAAGCTCCACCAGGAGATCGCCGAGCGCAAGCAGATCGAGGAGGCGTTGCGGGTCGCCAAGGCCGACGCCGAGCAGGCCAACCTGTCCAAGACCAAGTTCCTGGCCGCCGCCAGCCACGACCTGCTGCAACCCCTCAACGCCGCCCGCCTGTTCGTCTCGGCGCTCAGCGACCTGGAGCAGACGCCCCAGAACGCCTCGCTGATCGACAATACCGACGTGGCCCTGGCGGCGGTCGAGGACCTGCTGGGAGCCCTGCTCGACATCAGCAAGCTGGACGCCGGCGTCGTCCAGGCGGAGCCCGGCGCCTTCCCGATCGAATCCCTGCTGGGCGCCATGGCGACCGAGTACGCGGCCCAGGCGAAGGAGCGGAACCTGGAGTTCCGCGTCGTGTCGAGCAGCGCCGTGGTCCACAGCGACATCCGGCTGCTCCGCCGCATCCTCCAGAACTTCCTCAGCAACGCCATGCGCTACACCCGCACCGGGCGCGTGCTTCTGGGCTGCCGGCAGGCCGCGGGCCGCCTGCGCATAGAGGTGTGGGACACCGGACCCGGCATTCCCGAGGACAAGCTGGCCGAGATCTTCGAGGAGTTCCGCCGCCTGGGCAACGACCAGAACGCCCGCGACCGCGGCATGGGCCTGGGCCTCGCGATCGTCGAGCGCGTCGCCCGCATGCTCGACCACCGCGTCGGCGTCCGTTCCGTCCCCGGCCGGGGGTCTGTCTTCTCCGTGACCGTGCCGCTCGGCGAGCGCGGCCGCACCATCCGCCCGCCCCAGCCGGCCCCCGCCGCCGTCGCGAACCGGCTCGCCGGCTCCCTGGTGCTGGTGATCGACAACGAGCGCAGCATCCTGTCCGGCATGACCGCCCTGCTGGAGGGCTGGCGCTGCACGGTCGTGACCGCCACCACCGGCGGCGAGGCGATCGGCATCCTGGACCGGATGGAACGCGCCCCCGACATCGCCATCGCCGACTATCACCTGGAGGACGGCGCCACCGGCGTCGCCGAACTGCAGCGCGTCGCCCGCCACTGCGGCGCCCCCATCCCCAGCCTGATCATCACCGCCAACCGCCTGCCCGAGGTCCAGGAGGAAGTCAACGCCAGCGGCTTCCAGCTCCTCAACAAGCCGGTGAAGCCGGCACAACTGCGGTCGCTGATGACGAGCATGCTGAGCTGAGGGGGGAGGCGGAACTTTCCGGACCGGCCGCGAAGGCGGTCTCGCCGGGACGGGAGACTTCACGAGGCGCCCGTGTCCTCGGCCGGGACAGGCACCGCTCCCCCCCGGTTCGCCGTAGGTCGGCCTCGGCCGAAGGCCGACGCCGACACCGCTGCCGGAGCGTCGATGCCGGACATCGGCGTTCGCCCTGGCGGGCGAAGAGCGGCGCGAGGCGCTGGCGCGTCCGGCCTGACCGGACACCCTTTATTTGGCTGCCTTTAGCCTGAGGAAATCCCGGACAAGCCGCACATCATCAGCGAGTTCCCGCAGCGCCGATTCCGCTGCGGAGCCGAAGCGGGCGAGGAAATCGTCGTAAGCGGCGAGGGCATCCTGGCCGCGTCCGAGTTCGCCGAGGGCGACGCCCTTGTTGAGGAGCGCCTTGGCGACCTGTTCGCGCAGGGCCGGTTCGGCTGCGGAGCCGAAGCGGGCGAGGAGATCGTCGTAGGCGGCGAGGGCGTCCTGGTCGCGTCCGAGTTTGCCGAGGGTGACCCCCTTGTTGCGGAGCGCACTGGCGACTTGCTCACGTAGGCCCGGTTCAGCCGCAGAGCCGAAGCGGGCGAGGAGATCGTCGTAGGCGGCGAGGGCGTCCTGGCCGCGTCCGAATTTGCCGAGGGCGATGCCCTTGTTGCGGAGCGCCCTGGCAACCCGTTCGCGCAGCGCCGGTTCGGCCGCGGAGCCGAAGCGGGCGAGGAGATCGTCGTAGACGGCGATTTCGTCCTGGCCGCGTCCGAGTTCGCCGAGGGCGATGCCCTTGTTGACGAGCGCCCTGGCGACCTGTTCGCGCAGCGCCGGTTCGGCCGCGGAGCCGAAGCGGGCGAGGATATCGTCGTAGACGGCGATTTCGTCCTGGCCGCGCCCGAGTTGGCCGAGGGTGATACCCTTGTTGACGAGCGCCCTGGCAACCCGTTCGCGCAGCGCCGGTTCGGCCGCGGAGCCGAAGCGGGCGAGGATATCGTCGTAGACGGCGATTTCGTCCTGGCCGCGTCCGAGTTCGCCGAGGGCGATGCCCTTGTTGACGAGCGCCCTGGCGACCTGTTCGCGCAGCGCCGGTTCGGCCGCGGAGCCGAAGCGGGCGAGGATATCGTCGTAGACGGCGATTTCATCCTGGCTGCGCCCAAGTTTGTCGAGGGTGAGGCCCTTGTTGACGAGCGCCCTAGCGACCTGTTCGCGGTGATCCGGATGCTGTGATGTTGCCAGCCTGTCGTCCACCTCCATAAAGGTGCCGATTGCCTCGTTCAACTTTCCTAGGTTGTACTGGCATTTTCCCCAAAGGTTTTTTGCCTCGGCCCACTCCTTCCCAGGCCGGGATGCACCAATCGCCTTTTCGGCACAGAACAATGCTCTCGTGTAATCTGGAGTGCTTGCGCTCGTGAGGCTCTTCGCCTCGTTGATCCAATAATCGAACGTAGGCTCGGCGGTGGGCGAACGGACCGCGCCGGAGATCGACGAGGCGGCTTTCGCGACTGGGTCGAGCATCGAAGATCCGCGTGCCGTCATCAGATGATTCCGAAGCCAGCTTGCCAGATGGACTTCGAGAGCGTCAGTGAAGTCGGCGCTATGCACGTACTGTCGAAACAGGTATCGTTTCTCGTCTTCGATCCGCCTTTTGAATTCCAGAACCGCCTTCAATTGTGGTCCCGGATCGTTTCGTTTGCTTTTGTCCACGTCCTTGAAGAAAAGCGCGATATTGTAGATCTTGGCCGCACGGTACAGCTCCTCCGCAAGCGCGAATTCCTCCTCAGTGCCCGAACTGTAGGTCGGCCCGGTCGGAGAGCCCCAGCGGTCGTGCAGCACGAACACGGCGTAGTCGCACTGCTTGAGATCCTCGTTGATCAACGCCTGCGGACGCCCGACGCCTGCGGTCGTATCTTCCCATCCGACGGGATGGAACATGACGTCATGATGTCCGCCATGCACGATCGAATACCGGTCGAGCAGCTGCTTGAAACTGTTGCGCTCTTCTTCCAATCCGCCCGGAGACCCGATGAAGACGCGATATTGGGTAATCGATTTTGGCACTGCGCTATCCTTGCCCTATGCCGGTATTCACGTCGTCATGGGAGTTCCGCTGACGGCCATCGGCCAGCAAGATAGCCAAGAAGGATCGCAGGCGGAACAGCAATCTACCTCTTAAGATATAAGATGCCGAGGGGCGGCTGAAACGAACGCGCCAAGACCTTGCCGCGTCATTCTGTCAAAGCCTGTTTGACTGCGATCTGAAGAATTCAATTTGCCTGCAGCAGCACTGCATTCTTGTAGGTCGGACTTCGCCCCTCTTCGGGCGAACGCCGAGACGACGCGAACGGTGACAAGGGCGTCGGCAATCGAGACGTTGCGACCCGCCAGCGAAGTGCTGTCGGAGTTCGCCCCAAGAGGGGCGAAGTCCGACCTACGAGTGCCGGAATAGAATAACTTGGTGGTCAGTCAAACAGGCTCTGATAGCGAGGCTAATCTAACCGTCGACCTCCTCCTCAGGCATCATCCCCGTCCGCAAATACTCGTACGCCCGCCACCGCTCGTCATGCGGCATGCGGGCGCGGCGCAGCGGTTCGGCTTCGACGAACAGCATGCGGCGGCGGAAGGCTAGGGGGCTTTCGACCAGCAGAATCGGCTTCTCGGCTTCCACGCCTTCGGGAAACCAGATGCGGCGGAGGAACCGGCGGGGATGGTCGGACCATTCGGGCGGATCGCCCAGCTTCCAGCGGCGGGCCAGGTGCTCGCCGACGGCACCGACATAGGCGTCGATGATATCGTCGCCGACGAACTCGGGAGCCTCTTCGATGCGGGCGCGGCGGCTGGACGGCTCGCGGTCCAGGTAGAACTCGTCCAGGAATTCGCCGAGCGCCACGCCGAACTTCTGCTCTCCGGCGCTATAGCGTCGGATCGCCTCGGCCAGCGTTCCAGGTCGGAGCTTCAGGTTCGCCGGCACTTCCATATCCTCGGAGGATGTCGTCGATCTTGGCGGCGATCCGCGCATTGATGCCAGGAACCGCAGGATAGCAGAGCCTGATCAGGCCGGCCAACTGATCCGGGCTCTTCAGTCCGGTCAGCCGCATCAGCAGATACAGGTCCCTGCGATCCCGCGCCATCCCGTCCGGGTCGTCGCGCCGGTTCGCCAGCAGCTTCATCGCCAGCATGTATTCCGGTGTCGGCAGGAAGACTCTCAGCCCGATCTGCCCGCCCGCGGGATATTCCCCGAAAGGAAGGAGATTGGGTTGCGGGTTGCCTTTCGGGGGAGCGACGCTTTTCACAGCCTGGTTCAGCCAATTGTCCGGCAATCCGAGCCTTTGGCCGACTCTGTCGGCAAGTTCGTAGCCGAACCCGCGCTCGCTGAGGAACACCGCATCCACGTCGCGGGTAACGTCCCGGATGTCGCTGGCGAGAAGTAGGCAAGATCCGCCATAAACGGCGATCTCGACGACCTTTCCTTCCGAGGCCGCCAGTTCGCCCATCATGTCGAAAGCCTTGATTAGCAGGTCCCTCGATAGTTCGGCCGCACCTTCCGCTCCTTCTACCATGTGTCTCTCCATTCCCCCGGAAGTTCGGCTCGCCCTTGCCCGGATTATGCGCGGGTCGGCTTATTCTGCCGACCCGCGTCTTGAAATCAGGTTCACTCATTTCGAGAGAATGAACTGCCAGCCCCGCGATCCCGCCCTGTACGACCGCCTGACGGCCAGATGACGGCCGGGGCCGACGCGGTGGCGAAGTCCCGGCCCCATCAAGGATCCCCGCATGGATCCGGGCAGAGGGCGCTCACGCTGCCTTGATGCTGGCCAGGAAGCGCTCCACCTCCCCGCGAAGAATCTCGGACTGCTGGGCCAACTGGCCCGCCGCGCTTCGCACCTGGGTGGCGGCGGCGCCGGTCAGGTCCGACGCCTGGGTCACTTGCCCGACATTGGCGGAGACCTCCTGGGTACCGGTCGCCGCCTGGGTCACGTTGCGCGAGATCTCGCCGGTCGCCGCGGTCTGTTCCTCCACCGCCGCCGCGATCGTGACGGTGATGTCGTTGATCTGGCGGATGGTGCCGCCGATCCCCTGGATCGCGTCCACGACCCCGGTCGATGCCGCCTGCATGTTGGTGATGTGGGAGGAGATCTCGTCGGTCGCCTTGGCGGTCGAGGTCGCGAGGTTCTTCACCTCCGACGCGACGACCGCGAAGCCTTTCCCCGCCTCGCCGGCGCGCGCCGCCTCGATCGTGGCGTTCAGGGCCAGCAGGTTGGTCTGGTTGGCGATGTTGGAGATCAGGTTGACCACTTCGCCGATCTTGTGCGCCGCCTCGGCAAGGCCCTGGACCGTGCCGTTGGTCTGCTCCGCCTGCTGCACGGCCGCATTGGCGATCCCGGTGGAGCGGGTGACCTGGCGCGCGATCTCCTGGAGCGAGCCGGACATTTCCTCCGCCGCCGCGGCCACCGTCTGGACGTTGGCCGAGGTCTGTTCAGCCGCGGCGGCCGAGGCGGTGACCTGCCGGCTGGTTTCCTCCGCGATGGCGGACATGCTCTGCGCCGTGCTGTCCAACTCGGTGGCGGCCGCGCTCACGGTCCGCAGGATGCCGGTGACGCCCTGGTCGAAGTTGCGGACCAGCATGTCGATCTCGGCGGCGCGGTGCTCCTTGACCCTGCGCTCCTCCGCCTGGGCCGCTTCCAGGCGCTCCCGCTCGACCGCATTCTCCTTGAAGACCAGCAGGGCGTCCGCAAGGGCGCCGATCTCGTCATGGCGGTCCCTGTAGGGCACCTCGCCCGAAACGTCCCCCCGGGCCACGCGCCGCATGGCTTCGACGATACCGCCGATCGGGGTCGTGACACGACCGCGGACCATCCTGAGCCCGGTGATCGCAAGGACGAGCGCGGCCACGAAGATGGCCCCGTTGAAGGTCAGCGTGGTCGCGGCCGCCTCTTCCATGCGTGCGGCATGCCGGTTCATCTCGTCGAGCGCCACGTTGGCCACCGCGTCCAGGTCGGACTGCGACTTGTCGGCCAGGAGGTTCAGGTCATCCAGCCGAACCGGCAGATCCTGTCCGGCGCCGATCGCGGCCAGGACGGCCTCTCGCTTTTGCAGATAGTCGTTGATGTAGCTGCGCTCCGCCGCGGCAACCGCGTTCCTGACGGGTTCGAGCGCGCCCGGGCGCTGCGCAGCCTCCTTGACCATCCGCCATGCCGTGTCCAGCCGGCCGCGGGCGAGCGCCATCTGGAGCCGGTCCTCGGCGGTGACTCCCTGCTTCGCCACGGCGCTGTCGAACGTCACGCGGATGGGGGTGGAGGCTTCACGCGCGATCACGGCGGCGTCCTTGATGCCGATGAGCTCGCTGAACACGGGATCCATCGCGCGGGCCGGCTCCAGCAGGACGTTGGAGATCCTGGCGAGCAGCTCCAAAGTGCCTCCCGCGGTTCCCATCCACGTGTCGATCAGATGCTTGGGACGCTGGCCGGGCTCGACCTGCAAGGCGGCATCCGCATTGCGGCGGAGGGCGTTCAGCTTATCCATGGCATCACGGACCGCGGCCTCGTCCAGGCCCGCTCCGCAAGGCACGCGGGCGCAAATCCCTGCCACGACGTTCACGACGTCCGAGGATTGGCCGCGCCAGCCCGGCAATTTCTCCAGCGTCGCCGGTTCGGCGCCGACGGGGTGCAGAAGCACCCGGCGGGTGGCGCCGCGTTCGAGCCGGATCGCCTGCATCGACTTGAAGACGTCGTATGATGCCTGGGTCACCCCCTGTATCGTCCGTACTTCCGAAAAGGTCCTGAAAGATTTGACACTGTCCAGGATAATCAAAGAAACCAGGAAGGCCAGGATGCTACAGAATAGGAGCGTCAACATTGTTCTGATGCTGACGCTTTTGAGCGACTCCATGATTTGTCTCCACAAGGCGTGAGGGAACGGCCGAGCGCGGCTGATCGATGATTCGGTGCCTGGCCTCCCCCCATGGACGAATTTTCCGAGGGGAAGCCGACGGCAGATCAGGACGGCGGTTTCCAGGGTCCCGGTCCGATCGGGCGGTCGGGACAAGACCCTGTTTTCCGTGTGGATACTGGCCTTTTTTTCCGGAGCAATTGAACATAATTTTATTCGTATATATTTGGGTGTAGTGCTCTTGAGCGGGCCGGTCGCGGCAGGCGTGCCGCGGGAGATCCGGAGCCGCATGCCGGCCCCGCCCTCGGCAAGCGCGATCGGCTTTCGAAGGCTCCGGCTGCACGGCCCGGCGGTTGGCGTGCCGGCCAAGCGGGGACCTATAGGCGCTAACTTTGAACGTTTCGGATCGATACTCCGAATAAGTCGCCCACCTTTTCCATCATACCCGGACTTGATCCACGGCTGTCCGGCACGGTTGTTGCGTACTGCTCACAAGCCTGAACTCAAGGCGGAACTACCCCTTTTCCGTCATGGCCGGACTTGATCCGGCCATCTTTCACGGGAAGCATCGGCGCCTCCGTGCCTTGAGATCCGCGGGTCAAGCCCGCGGAGGACGAACTGAAGGAGAAAACGGTCACTAGAAATGTTCTCAATGGTTGATCAGCAACCGCCGTGCCGGACAGCCGTGGACTTGATCCGGCCATCTTTCACGGGAAGCATCGGAGCCTCCGTGCCTTGAGATCCGCGGATCAAGCCCGCGGATGACGAACTGAAGGAGAAAACAATGGCTAAAAATGTTCTCAATGGTTGATGAGCAAGTACCGTGCCGGACAGGCGTGGGTCGAGCCCGGTCATGACGACAAAAAAGAGGAAAAAGCCGCCAGAAAAGCGTGTCCCGGTTGGTTGAGCAATCATCGTGCCGGACAGCCGTGGATCAAGTCCGGGTATGACGGAGTTTACCAAAAATGCTTTAAGTTAGCACCTATGAGGCGGGGACCGGGCCGGATGATGCCCTCGGGGTCCGCCACGCGGCTCCCGGGGCGTCCCGGACCGGCCCCCGCGTCCTCACACCGAGAAGTATTTCGCCCGGGGGTGATGCACGACGATCGCGCTGGTGCTCTGCTCCGGGTGGAGCTGCGACTCGTCGCTCAGCTCCACGCCGATCTGCCCGGCGTCCAGCAGCTTCAGCAGCTGGTCCTGGTCCTCCAGCCTGGGGCAGGCCGGGTAGCCGAAGCTGTAGCGGCTGCCGTGATAGCCCTGCTGGAGCATCTTCTCCATGTCGCGGTCGTCCTCGGCCGAGAAGCCCAGCTCGGCGCGGATGCGCTTGTGGACATACTCGGCCATGGCCTCGGCCATCTCGACGCCCAGCCCGTGCAGGTACAGGTAGTCCTGGTACCGGTTCTCGGCGAACCAGTCGCGGGCCACGTCGCTCGCCTTCTGGCCCATCGTGACCACCTGGAGCCCGATCACGTCGCGGTCCGACGGCCCGCGGGACACGTCGCGGAAGAAGTCGGCGATGCATTCCCCGTCCTCCTTCCGCTGGCGGGGCAGGGTGAAGCGCGCGACCTCGCTCTTGCCGTCCTCCTGGTACAGGATCACGTCGTTGCCGTCGGCGGCGCATTTCCAGTAGCCGTAGACCGCCTGGGGCACCAGGATCTCCTGCTCGGCCGCGATGGCCAGCATCCGGTTCAGGATCGGCCGGAGCTCCTTCTTCGACCACTCCTTGAACTGGTCCAGCGTCTTGCCGTCCTTCCGGTAGCCCCACTGGAGCTGGTACAGCATCCGCTCGTTCAGGTACGGCACCAGCGTCTTCAGCGGCACGCGCCCGATCACCTGCGGTCCCCAGAACGGGGGGGTCGGCACCGCCACCCCGTCGCCCAGGCGCTCGCGCCGGGCTCGCGCCGCCGCGACGTCCACCGTTCCCGCGTCGGCCTCGACCGGCTGGCCCAGCTTCCGCCGCTGGTTGGTGGCGCGCCCCTGTCGCTTGGCCTGGTTGGCCGCCAGGAAGGTGTCGAACTGGCCGTTGACCACCTTGTCCATCAGCGACAGCCCGTCGAACGCATCGCGGGCGTAGGCGACCCGGCCGCCGGCATAGGCCTTGGCGCAATCGTCCTCCACATAGCCCCGCGTCAGGGCGGCGCCGCCCAGCAGGACGGGGACCTCGATGCCGCCGCGGCTCAGCTCCTCCAGGTTCTCGCGCATCACCACGGTGGACTTGACCAGCAGGCCCGACATGCCGATGGCGTCGGCCTTGTGCTCCTTCGCCGCGCTCAGGATGTTCGTGATCGGCTGCTTGATTCCTAAGTTGACCACGCGGTAGCCGTTGTTGGTCAGGATGATGTCGACCAGGTTCTTGCCAATGTCGTGGACGTCGCCCTTGACCGTGGCCAGCACGATGGTGCCCTTCTCCTGGCCCTCGACCTTCTCCATGTGCGGCTCCAGGTAGGCCACCGCCGCCTTCATGGTCTCGGCCGACTGGAGCACGAAGGGGAGCTGCATCTTGCCGGCGCCGAACAGCTCGCCCACCACCTTCATGCCGTCCAGCAGGAAGCTGTTGATGATCTCCAGCGGCGGATAGCTCTCCAGCGCCTTCGCCAGGTCGGCGTCCAGGTCGGTCCGGTCGCCGTCGACGATCCGCTGCTTCAGCCGCTCGTCGATCGCCGCCGGCCGCTCCTTCTTCACGGCGGATGCAGCCTTGCGCCCCTCGAACAGCGCGATGAAGGCGTGCAGCGGGTCGTACCCCTCGCTCCGGCGGTCGAAGATCAGGTCCTCGGCCGCCTTGACCTCGGCCTCCGGGATCTTGTGCAGCGGCATGATCTTGGAGACATGAACGATCGCCCCGGTCATGCCGCGCTTGACCGCATGGTCCAGGAAGACCGAGTTGAGCACGTGCCGCGCCGCCGGGTTCAGGCCGAACGAGATGTTCGACAGGCCCAGGATGATCTGGCACTGCGGCATCTCCCGGCTGATCGCCTCGATGCCCTCCAGCGTCCACTGGCCCAGCTTGCGGTCGTCCTCGCTGCCGGTCGCGACGGTGAAGGTCAGCGGGTCGAACAGCAGGTCCTCCGGCCGCAGCCCGTGCCGGTTGACCGCAAAGTCGTAGAGCCGCCGGGCGATCTCCAGCTTCTTCTCCGCCGTCTTCGCCATGCCCTCTTCGTCGATGGTCAGCGCGATCACCGCGGCGCCGAACTTCTTCGCCAGCATCAGCCGCTTGGCCGCCGGTTCCTCGCCGTCCTCGAAATTGATCGAGTTGATGATCGGCTTGCCGCCGTGGCGCGCCAGCGCCTGCTCCAGCACGGTGTATTCGGTGCTGTCGATCACCAGCGGCGCCGTGACCGACCCGGTGAAGCGGGTGATCACCTCGTTCATCTCCGCCGCCTCGTCGCGGCCGACGAAGGCGGTGCAGACGTCCAGCGTGTGGCTGCCCTCCTTCACCTGGTCGCGCGCCATCTCGACGCAGCCGTCCCAGTCGTGGCGCTCCTGCAGTTCGCGCCACTTCTTGGAGCCGTTGGCGTTGCAGCGCTCGCCGATCGACAGGTAGGCGTTCTCCTGGCGGAGCGACACCTGGCCGTAGAGCGAGGCGACCGACGGGATCCAGTGATGGGTGCGCGGCTTGACCGTCGGCCGGATCTGCCCGGCCCCGGCCAGCCGGCGCAGCATCGCGTCGGTCGCCTGGATGTGCGGGATGTTGGTGCCGCAGCAGCCGCCGACCAGGTTCAGCCCGTCGTCGCGCACGAAGCGCTCCAGCCAGTTCGCCAGCTCGTCGGCCAGCAGGGGATAGCGGGTGGCGCCGTTGACCAGCTCGGGCAGGCCGGCGTTCGGCTGGACCGAGATCAGGCCCGGCCAGTTCTCCGCCAGCCACTTCACGTGCTCCGACATCTCGGCCGGGCCGGTGGCGCAGTTCAGGCCGATCAGCGGCACGTCCAGCGCGTGGATCACCGTGGCCGCCGCCGCGATGTCGCTGCCGACCAGCAGGGTGCCCGTGGTCTCCACCGTGACCTGGACGAAGATCGGGGTGTCGGTTCCGGCCTCCTTCCTGGCGACCTTCACGCCGTTGACCGCCGCCTTGATCTGGAGCGGGTCCTGGCAGGTCTCGATCAGGATGGCGTCGACGCCGCCGGCGATCAGGCCGCGCGCCTGCACCGTCAGGGCGTCCTCCAGCGGCTGGTAGGCCACGTGGCCCAGGCTGGGCAGCCGCGTGCCCGGGCCGACCGAGCCCAGCACGAAGCGCTGGCGGCCGTCCTTGAAGCTCTCCGCCGCCTCCCGCGCCAGCTCGCCGGCTTTCTGGTTGATCTCGAACGCCTTGTCCGGGATGTCGAACTCGCCGAGCGTGATCGGCGACGCGCCGAAGGTGTTCGTCTCCACCATGTCGGCGCCGGCCTCGAAGTATCCGCGGTGGATCTCCCGGACCAGATCGGGCCGGGACAGGACCAGCACGTCGGTGCAGTTCTCCATGCCCCAGTAGTCGCGTTCGACGTCCAGGTCGAGCGCCTGCACCCTGCTGCCCATGCCGCCGTCGCACAGCAGGACGCGTTCTTTGAGAAGGTCGAGGAGATGGGCCATGGTTCTTCCGTCTCGGTGTGTTTCTACGGGTCGGCGTCCGTTACGACGCGGCGGCGGGCAGGGCTTCGGCGGCTTCGCGCTTCGGCCGGACGCCCAGCATGTGGCAGATGCCGACCGTCAGTTCGGCGCGGTTCAGGGTATAGAAGTGGAAGTTCCCGATCCCTTCGGCATGGAGCAGGCGGCACTGCTCGACCGCCACGGTCGCGGCGACCAGCTGCCTCGTATCGGGGTCGTCGTCCAGCCCGGAGAACAGGTCGGCCATCCAGGGCGGGATCGCGGCGCCGCAGCTCCCGGCGAACTCGATCGCGCGGGTGAAGTTGGTGATCGGCAGGATTCCCGGAACGATCGGCACGGTGATGCCGGCCGCCGCCGCCCGCTCGACGAAGCCCATGTAGGCGCCCACGTCGAAGAAGAACTGGGTGATCGCCCGGGTGGCGCCGGCGTCGATCTTGCGCTTCAGGTTGTCCAGGTCGTGCGCCGCGCTGGCCGCCTGCGGGTGGCTCTCGGGGTAGGCCGCGACGCTGATCTCGAAGTCGGCGACCCGCTTCAGTCCCTCGACCAGGTCGGCGGCATAGGCGTAGCCGCCGGGATGCGGCTCGTAGGCGGTGCCGACGCCGGTGGGCGGATCGCCGCGCAGCGCCACGATGTGGCGGATGCCGCTGTCCCAGTAGGTCCGGGCGATCGCGTCGATCTCCTCCCGGGTGGCGCCGACGCAGGTCAGGTGGGCCGCCGCCGGGATGCCGGTCTCCTTCTGGAGGCGGCAGACCGTCGCGTGGGTGCGCTCCCGCGTGGTGCCGCCGGCGCCGTAGGTGACCGACACGAACTCCGGCCGGAGCGGGGCCAGCTTATGGACCGCCTGCCACAGGGTCTGCTCCATCTTCTCGGTCTTGGGCGGGAAGAACTCGAAGCTGACGGCCAGGTCCGCCGGCAGCGGGACATCGAGCCGCAGGCCGGTCCGCGCGATCACGCCGGCATGCCGGTCAAGACCTGAAAGGGTCGGGCTGGGGGAGGCCACGCTCATTCAATTCACTCCGAGGGTCGAAAGGGTGGGGACGGCGGCGTCCGCGACGGCGGGGCGGGGGCCGTCCTCGCGGGTGGCCGGCCAGAGATTGACGGTCAGCGGATCGCCGGGCAGCCGGACGACCGGGCCGGCGGCCATGCCGGCCGCGCGCAGCCAGCCGGTGACCTCCTCGTCGCCGAAGCCGAGCCGGCGGTGGGCATGCTCGGTGCGCAGGGACTCGAGATCGTGGCGGGCGAAATCGACGATCACCAGCCGGCCGCCGGGGCGCAGCACCCGCGCGGCCTCGGCCAGGACGTCGGCCGGCTCCTCGACGAAATGAAGCACCTGGTGGATCACCACGGCGTCGAACGAGGCGGACGGCAGCGGCAGCTGGTACATGTCGGACTGGCGGACCTGGCAATTGCGCAGGCCGGCGCGCTCCAGGTTGGCCCGCGCGATCGCCAGCATCTCCCGCGACAGGTCGATGCCCAGGGCGCGCTCGGCGCGCGGCGCCAGCAGTTCCAGCATCCGGCCGGTGCCGGTGCCGAGGTCCAGCAGGTCCTGGATGCCGGAGGCGGGGAACAGCCGCAGCAGCGCCGCCTCGACCTCGCGCTCGGGCACGTGGAGCGACCTCATCTCGTGCCAGCGGGCGGCGTTCTCGCGGAAATAGTCGGCGGCGGCCTCGGCCCGGGCGCGCTTGATCGCGTTCAGCCGCTCCAGGTCCAATGCTAGGGTCGCGTCGTCCCGCGGCACCGCGTCGATCAGCGTGCGCGCCAGGTCGGCGAAGGCGCCGCGCTCGGCCAGGCGGTAGAACGCCCAGGTCCCTTCCCGGAAGCGGTCGAGCAGTCCCGCGTCGCACAGCAGCTTCAGGTGCCTGGACACGCGCGGCTGGCTCTGGCCCAGGATCTGGGTCAGCTCGGTCACGGTCAGCTCGCCTTGGGCGCACAACGCCATCAGCCGCAACCGGGTCGGTTCCGCCGCCGCCTTGAGTGCCGTGAGCAGTGAGTCCATTCCCTTGCCTGTCCCAGTGTGCCGGAGATGTGTGCCGATGCCGTTCCCGTCGATCGATATATAAAGATATCTTTATGCGACGTAAACGCCTTTTCTGGGAAAAACGGCGGGGCGGGCTCGCCCGCTCCCACGGCTGCCGTGCCGCGGCGGTGGCATCTGGTCAAAAACCATTCCGTATGTTACCTCAAGACGATCCGCGCCTTCTGCGACGTCGGACCGTGGCGGCACCGGCCCCCGATCCTCCTCTTCTGGATGAGCGAATTATCCATGAACCTGTCTGGCTTCCCGCGCTTTCGCGGTTCCGTTGCCGCCGTTGCCCTGCTCGTCTGCGGCTCGGTCCTGTCCGGATGCGTCCTGCCCCCGCGCGACGATCCCGCGGCCCTCGCGGCCTACCAGGAGGCGAACGATCCGCTCGAAGGCTTCAACCGGGCGATCTTCGGCTTCAACGAAGGCACCGACATCCTGCTGATCCGCCCGGCCGCGGAAATCTACCGCGGCATCGTGCCCAACCCGGTTCGAGACGGCATCCGCAATTTCCTGCGCAACCTGCGCAGTCCGCTGACGATCGCCAACGAGCTGCTCCAAGGCGACTGGGCCGGGGCCGAGGTGGCGACCAAGCGCTTCCTGGTCAACACCACCGTCGGCATCGGCGGCCTGATGGACGTGGCGGCCGACCACGGCCTGGAATACCAGGCGGAGGATTTCGGGCAGACCCTCGCCGTGTGGGGCGTGCCGGAAGGCCCGTACCTGGTGCTGCCGCTGCTGGGCCCATCCAACTTCCGCGACACGACGGGCATCGCGGCCGAGGCTTTCGGCGACCCGGTCAACCTGTGGGCCGCCAACACCGACCGCGACGGCATCACCCTGGGGCGCGCGATCGCCGGCGGCATCGACACCCGCTCCCGCCTGATCGAGCCGATCGACGACCTGCGCCGCAACTCGCTCGACTACTACGCCTCCCTGCGCAGCCTGTACCGACAGAACCGAATCAGCGAGATCAACGACGGGCGGACGACGGCCGAGGAATACCCCGAATTCCCGGAGTTTCCCGAGGACGAGGCGCCGCCGGTTGACAATTCCGGCGGAACGTCTAAGTCCAGCACGCCATGATCACACGCCGCTTCTTCATCGCCTGCGCCGCGCTGCTCGCCTTTGCGGGTACCGTCGCGCTTCCCACCGCTGGCCGCGCCGACGCCCGTTCGGAAGCGGCAGCCAAGTTCATCCAGGACCTGGGCGCCCGCGCCATCGACGTCCTGGTCAAGCCCGACCTGGGCCGCCAGGAATCCATGCAGCGGTTCCGCGTGCTGCTGAACGAGGGCTTCGACGTGCCCTACATCAGCCGCTTCGTTCTGGGCCGCACCTGGAACACGGCGACTCCGGCGCAACAGCAGGAGTACGGGTCGCTGTTCGAGCGGCTGATCGTCCAGGTCTATGCCGACCGATTCGCGCAGTATTCCGGGCAGAACCTGGACGTCAACGAGACCCTGAAGATCACCGGCCACCGGCCGGAAGGCGAGAACGACGCCATCGTGACGTCGCAGATCATCCGCCCCGACGCGCCGCCCGTGGCCGTGGACTGGCGGGTGCGCCAGCGCGGCGACGCCATGAAGGTGATCGACGTCGCGGTCGAAGGGGTCAGCATGAGCGTGACCCAGCGCTCCGAATTCTCCTCCGTCGTCCAGCGCGGCGGCGGTCAGATGGAGGCCCTGCTGCAGACCTTGCGCCAGCGTGTCGGTTCCGCCGGCTGACGACTCCCGACACCCTCGCGACGCCTGCGAAGAAGCCGCCCGGCCGGGCGGCTTTTTTGTTGCCCCGGCCGGGGAGGCCCGATTTCCGGGAACATCACCCGGGCTCCCGGGTTGGTTCAACAGGTAGGGCAGGGGGAGATGATGGAACTCAAGGAATATCCGCTTCTGCATCAGGTCGATCTGATGCTGGCCTTGCTGAAGGTCGCGACCGAAGGCCGGGCCACGCTGGACGACGCGCTCTCCAGGCTGAAGGGGAACCTGCGGTCGGTCGGCGAGCCCCTGCCGGTGCCCGACTCGGAGATCCGCGGGGAACTCGCCCGCGCGCTGGACAGGCTGACGCAGGCCGTCCTTCTGGAACCCGCCGGGGACGGCGGTTTCAGGATCACGCCGCGCGGCATGAGGACGCTGGCGGAGCATCCCGGCGGCGTCGACGACAGTGTGCTGATGCGGTTCCCGGAGTTCCGCGCCTTCATCGACCAGGAATCCGGGGGTCGGCCGGCCGGCCGGAAGACGGTTTTCACCGGCCGGACGGACGACCCCCGGATCATCGAATACGACGAGGGCTATGCCGCCTTCCACGACGGGCAGCCCCTGCAGGCCAATCCCTACGAGGCGGACCGGGTCATGCACCTCGCCTGGGAGAATGGCTGGTGCCAGGCCCGTGACGACTCGCTCCGGGGCGAAAGCTGGAGCGCCGCCGTCCGCAAGGCCTGAGCGGACAGGCGTGCCCGGCATCGGACGATCGTCCGAGGCATGGGAGGGGTCGCGGTTCGTGGTGCATCCGGACGCAGATCCGCGGCTCTCGCGCCGGCTCGCCGCCGGCGTGCTGGCCGCAGCCGGCCGGGTCGCCAGGGAACAGGGCGTGACCTGTTACCTCACCGTTTCGGACCCGGTGCTGGAGCGGGTGCTGGTCTGGGCCGGTGCCGCACCCCGGCGCCTCGGGACGCCGGTAGTGGACCGCCACGGGTTCACCGCCCTGGCCCTGGAGATCGACTCCGGACCGGCGACGATCGCCCGGCTGGACATGGCGGCGCAGGGCGAGCGTGTGAAGATGGCGGCATAAGGGTCGCTCGCTGACAGGGGTGAACCGGGTGCGATCACGCCTTGTCGTGGTGAGCACCCGCTTACGGCGCTCTCACCGGAACTAGTGTCCATCGCCCCGATCCTCTCACTTGATCCGTGAAGCGACCGCCAGCACGAACACCATCAAGACCACGAAGACAGCCATCCAGACGATCTGCTTTCCTCGCCAGGCCTCTTCTTCGGCCAGCCGCTGAATGTACTCCTGATGCCGGCGCACGAACTCCGCAGCCGCCTCGTCGCGGTGCAGTTCGGATGCCCGGATACGGTCCAGATCGGCCGACGGCCGGGACTCGGCGATGACTGCCAGCGAGGCTGTGAATCCATGGACGGTGAACTGGTAATTGCCCGACGACCCGGTACGCTTGGTGTAAGCGAGGCCGAGCACCGCATTGGCGCCCAGGGACTCCGCCAGTTCGAGCAGCTCTCGCCGCGCCGTGTCCGGTGAGCTGTCCGACCAGCAGGTCACCGGCCCGCCGATGGCGAAGATCTCGCCGTGACGCAGCTTGCTGTCACGGCAGATCACGAGCTTTTCCGGCAGCGTCCAGAGTTCGCCCTTCGACCGCTCGACAATGACGCGGCGGGCCTCGAGCCCCTTTGGGCCCGGATGGGGCTCGAACTCGACCAGTGCGCCGATGGCGATGTCACCGGCGGATGTCGGGTCGGTCAGACCATTGGCGTGAAAGAAATAGCTCTGCCCATCCTCACCGTCGATGAAGCCGAAGCGCTTGGCGCCGACGAAGGACCGGACCGAACCGTGCATACGCACCGGGCCGGCCCCGCTCCTCCGACTTCCGCTCCGGTCACTGCGGCGACCGCGGGAGTCTGATGCTTCCGCGCCGGCATCCGTGTTCACGGCATCGTCCATTCCCCATAAGACTCCAGGACGCAGGTCAGGTGCCGGGTTTCGGAGAAGCGGGCTGGCCCGCCCGGTCACCCTGGTCCAGCCAGGGCAGCGGGCCGGGCTCTGGATAGCCTTCGAGGTAGGTGATCTCGGCCCCGGTCTGTTCCCGGATCTTTAGAAGCACGTCGTTGAAGGTCTTCTCGACCCATTCCTCGGGCGTGCCGACCGCGGCATAGGCCATCTGCCGACTGATCTCCGAAAGGCCACCCTCGACCTTCGTGAACGTCGCGTACATGTCGAGGTGGTACCCGCCTTTATATTGGAACAGGCAGGTCGAGAGGTTCAGCGTATTGGAGCCGGAGACGGTCCGAACCGCCTTGGCGGTCCAGGCCGCACCTTCGCATTCGGCGGTCTTGAAGCCGAGCCCGCCGCTCATGGACGCCAGAGCTCCCAGCTTCGTGCCGGCCATCGGGTCGGTGATCTTGAAGCGGCCGGGCTTCTCAGGTAGTTCGGCAGAGGCGGGAATCGGCATCGTCGTGTTGATGTTGCTGGTGTTCCGCCCCAGGCCGTCCGATGCAGCTTTCCCCACCGCCTGTTTGCCGGCATCGGTCGCCAGATTGTAGATACGGTAGTATTCGACGGTCTGTTTCTTCGACGTGAGGGCATTGTTCACCCCACCGCAGCCGGTCGGCAGCATCATTGTGGCCGTCAGCATCAGCACTGCCACGAGCTTGTCGGTCGTCATAGAATCTCTCCGGAAAACACCATAGCCCGAGAGAGATACTGCTTCCGATAATGCAGCGATGATCTTTTTTGCAGGCGATGACGATTGGTCGCGGTCCTGGTCCGAGTTCCTTGATGCCACGCAAGAAGGTCCCGCTTGTACAACTTATAACGTGCTTTAACGACTTTCGTCGGGGATGGACGGAGAAGGCTGCGTACAGAGAAGGTCACGCAGCGCGCGCTGCTTCATGCGGCATCAGGAGCGCCATGATAAGCGCGCAGGCCGTCCCGACCGGGACCGAGTTGCCGATCTGCTTCGTGACCTCGGTCTTGTTGCCCACGAACTCGTACTGATACTCCCCGTCCGTGAAGGACATGGCGTGGGCCAGCTCGTAGGGCTCGAGCATCCGGAACAGGACGTCGAGCAGGTAGACCACGCCGTTCCAGAAGACCACACGGCCTTGCCGGATCAGGCGGACGGTCTTCGGATCGGCGAGATCGAGGCCGTAGGCTTGCCCGTCGAACTCGACCAGAGCCATGTTCTGCTTCGTCACGATGGTGCCGAGGGGATTGTCCGTCGGCATAACGTAGCTGCCCTTACCGCCCGTCTGGTCGGTTTGGATTATGACAGGTTCGGTCCGGAGCGGAGCCACAGCAGCGGGGGGCACCGTGGCGCAGGTTCCTGATCATTAGGGTTAAGTTAAGGGGACGGCGATATGTTTCCGCACGCCCGCCCGATCCTTGCCTCCCTGACTGGTCAGAAGTCCGAAGATGACCGTACCTGAACTGCTCGACCTCACGGAACTCGACTATCTGAGCATGGAGGAGGCGCTGTCCTCGTCGGCTCGTGGGCGGGCCTTTCTCCGCATGCGCGACCGCCGGACGCGGGTGGTCTCCGTCGACGACTGGCGGCGCTTGGCGGGCAAGCTGGAGGAGCAGGTCGACCGGCTGCGCGGCGTGGAAGCCGTGGCGGTCACCGCCGCCCAGCCGATCGAGACGGTGACGGATGCAGCCGGCATCACGACGGACCGTTCGACCCATCTGCGCATCCTGCGGCAGGAACTGCAGGAGATGAGCAGCTACATCCAGCAGACCCGCAGCGAGATCGCGGCGCTCCGGCCGGCCGACGCCGGGGCCAACCGGATCATGGCCGCCACCGGCGAGCTGGACGCCATCGTGACCGCGACCGAACGGGCGACCACGGAGATCCTGAACGCGGCCGAACGGATACAGGAATTCGCCAACCAGATGCACCGGGCGGCCCGGGGGGAGATCAGCCTCGACGTCGGGGAGGTCGCGAACGACATCGAGATCCAGATCATGGAGATCATGACCGCCTGCTCGTTCCAGGACATCACGGGCCAGCGCACCACCAAGGTGGTCAATACCCTGCGCTACATCGAGCAGCGCGTGAACACCATGATCGAGATCTGGGGCGTCGACCGCGCCGTCCTGGCCTCGGCCGATGCGACCGCGTCGCACCGCAAGATGAACGACGACCGCCCGGACGCCCACCTGCTCAACGGCCCGGCGCTCGGCGACGGGGTGGACCAGGCGACGATCGACGCGCTGTTCGACAGCATCAGCTTCGACGCCCCGCCGGCTCCGCCGGCCTACGAGCCGCCGCCCGCTCCTCCGCCCCCGCCACCCCCGGCGCCGGCCCCCGCGATGAACGGCAGCGCGGAGATCAACCAGAGCGACATCGACAAGCTGTTCGGATGACGCATGGCCATCGATGAGGAACGCAAGGCCAGGATCAAGCTGACGCAGGAGCAACTTGATCGCGTGTGCGAGCGGCACAAGCGCTTCATGGAAGGGCGGCCCAACGGCTCGCGGGCTAACATGCCGTTCTTCGATCTCTCGGGCCTGGATTTCACCGGACGCAACCTGACTGGCGCCCATCTGTCCGGCGCCATCCTGCGGGATGCGCGGATGACGGGGACCGTCCTGGACCATGCCGACCTGTTCGGTGCCGACCTGCGCGGCGCCGACCTGACCGGCAGCCACCTGTTCCGCACCGACCTGCGCGGCGCCAACCTGCGCGGCGCGCTGCTCCAGGACGCCGTCATGGTCGAGGTTGACCTGCGCGACGGTTCCATGGCGAACAAGGGCAGCGACGGCGAACTGAAGGTCATCGGGTTCGAGCCGGGGCCGGCGGACATGAGCTCGACCATCCTGGTCCGGGCCGACATGGCCCGCGCCAAGCTGTCGGGGTCCTTCGCGGCCGGTGCCGACTTCTCCCACAGCAAGCTGTCGGACGCGCGCCTCGTGCGTACCGACCTGCGCAATTCGAAGTTCGTCGGGGCCAATCTCAGCGGGACCGACTTCTCCGGCGCCGATCTGCGCGGAGCCGACCTGACGGGCGCCACCACGACGGCGAACACCCGGCTGCAGGCTGCCATCCGGACCGATGCCGACGCGGTCGCCCAGCAGGTCAATCCGGTTCCCCTGCCGGTCGAGCACAAGGAACCGGAGCCCGCGCCCGCCCCGTCGCTGGACCTGGAAGGCATGCTGGCGGCCCATGCGCGCTGGCTCAAGAGCGGCGGCAAGGACGGGACTCAGCTCAACCTGTCGGGAATGGACCTGGACGGCGCCGACCTGCGCAACCGGGTGCTGAGCCTGGGCATCGCATCCCGTGTCCGGCTGCGCGGCGCCAACCTTCAGGGAGCCCAGCTCCAGTCGATGCAACTCGACGGTGCCGACCTGCGGTCGGCCAACCTGCGCGCCGCCGACCTGCGCGGCGCCCGGCTCGACCGCGCCATCCTGATCGACGGCTGCCTGGAGGAGGCCAACCTTGCCTCGCTCCGGATCGGTGCCGACCGGCTGCTGCGCACGTCCCTGGTGCGGGCCCGCATGGCCGGGGCGCGCCTGCGCAAGGCGATCCTGCACGGCTGCGACCTGACCAACGCGGACCTGACCGGCTGCGACCTGCACGAGGCGGTGGTGACCGGCACGATCCTGGAGCGTTGAGGCCTTACTTCTGGAACTTCTCGGCCTGCTTCCGGTCTTCCTCGACCTCCTGGGCGACCTCGGCGACCGCCTCGGAGTCCAGCTTCTTCGCTTCCTCGACCAGCTTCTTGCCTTCCTTGCCGTCCCCCTCGATGATCTTGTCCAGGCCTTCCTCGGCCAGATCGTGCGCCTTGTCGTGATTCTGGTTGTCGGCAGCCATGCCGCGATTCTCCTTCAAGTGTTCAAGAATGTGATCAGCCGCGGTCCGGGGCGGACGGCTCGGAGACCTGGCCGAGCGTGTCGGCGATGGTCTGGGGACGATCCGCCTCGGTCGCGATGTCGCCCAGGGAGACGATGCCGATCAGGCGGTCGTCGCGGTCCAGCACGGGGACGCGGCGGATCTGCATGTCGCCCATCAGCCGCGAGACGTCGCTGACCACGTCGTCCTCGTAGCAGTAGCGCGGCTCGTCGGTCATCACCTCGGAAACCCTGCACTCGCCGGGCGCCTTGCCGACGGAGGTCGCGCGGACGGTGATGTCCCGGTCGGTGACCAGGCCGACCAGCTTGGGGCCTTCGCACACGGGAAGGACGCCCACGTTCAATTCGTCCATCAGCTTCGCCGCGCGCTGGATGGTGTCGCCGGGGGCGACCACCTCCACGTCGCGGGTCATGATCTCTCGGATCTGCATCGGCTTTCGTGCCCCTCGGGGGTGTTCTGGTTCGGCGCTTCTCAGCACCGTCCATGCCAACAGCCCCCGGGAGAAGGAAGTTCCGGCGGGATTTTTTCCGTCAGACGTCGATGTCCTGGACGAACCGGGCGTTCTCCTGGATGTACTGGAAGCGCAGCTCGGGCTTCCGGCCCATCAGGCTCTCGACCAGCGACTTGGTCTCCTCCACCTGGCCGCGCATCTCCGGGTCGTGGGTGTCGGGCACCACGACGCGGAGCAGGGTGCGCTTGCCCGGGTCCATGGTGGTCTCCTTGAGCTGGGCCGGCTGCATCTCGCCCAGGCCCTTGAAGCGGCTCAGCTCCACTTTCTTGCCGGCGAAGACGGTCTTGACCAGCTGGTCCTTGTGGGCGTCGTCGCGCGCATATACCGACTTGCCGCCGTGGGTCACCCGGTAGAGCGGGGGCAGGGCCAGGTACAGGTGCCCGTTCTGGATCAGGCCGGGCATCTCGCGATAGAAGAAGGTCATCAGCAGCGACGCGATATGGGCGCCGTCCACGTCGGCGTCGGTCATGATGATGACGCGCTCGTACCGGAGCTTGTCCGACGAGAAGTCGCGGCCCACGCCGCAGCCCAGCGCCTGGATCAGGTCGCTCAGCTCCTGGTTGGCCCGCATCTTGTCGGCGCTGGCGCTCGCCACGTTCAGGATCTTGCCGCGCAGCGGCAGGATCGCCTGGGTCTCGCGGATCCGCGCCTGCTTGGCCGAGCCGCCCGCCGAGTCGCCCTCCACCAGGAAGATTTCCGTGCCGTCCGGCGTGTTGCGGCTGCAATCGGCCAGCTTGCCCGGCAGGCGGAGCTTGCGGGTCGCGGTCTTGCGCGACATCTCCTTGGCCTGCCGCTTGCGCTGCCGCTCCTCCGCCTTCTCGATCAGGTGGTCCAGCAGCAGGTTGCTGGCGGCGGGATCGGCCGACAGCCAGTGGTCGAAGTGGTCCTTGACCGCCAGCTCGACCAGGCGCGCCGCCTCGGCGGTCGCCAGCTTCTCCTTGGTCTGGCCCTGGAACGACGGGTCGCGGATGAACACCGACAGCAGGATGGTCGCCCCGCCGAAAACGTCGTCCGCGGTGACCTGGCCCGCCCGCTTGTTGCCCACCAGCTCGCCGAAGGATTTCAGTCCGCGTGTCAGGGCGGCGCGGAGCCCCATCTCGTGGCTGCCGCCCTGGGGTGTCGGCACCGTGTTGCAGTAGGAATGGATGAAACCTTCCTCGTCCTCCGGCCAGGCGATCGCCCATTCGGCCCGCCCGGCGTCGCCGGGGAACGGCACCTCGCCCGCGAACGGGGCGGGGGTCAGGGCCTTGCGCTCCTTCAGCGCGGCGGTCAGGTAGTCGTTCAGGCCGCCGGGGAAGTGCAGCGTCTCCGCCGCCGGGGTCACCGCGTCGGGACCCAGCAGTTCCGGATCGCAGGCCCAGCGGATCTCGACGCCCTTGTAGAGATAGGCCTTCGACCGCGCCATCCGGTACAGCCGTTCCGGCTTGAAGGCGGCGCCCTCGCCGAAGATCAGCGCGTCCGGGTGGAACTTGATGGTCGTGCCGCGCCGGTTGTGGACGGCGCCCAGGCTCACCAGGTCGCCCACGGCGAGGCCGCGGCTGTAGCTCTGCGTGAACAGCTGGCGGTCGCGCGCGATCTCCACCGTCAGCCGGTCGGACAGGGCGTTGACGACCGACAGGCCCACGCCGTGCAGGCCGCCCGAGGTCGCGTAGGCCTTGCCGCTGAACTTGCCGCCGGAGTGCAGCGTCGTCATGATCACCTCGAGCGCGGACTTGCCCGGGTATTTGGGATGCTCGTCGATCGGGATGCCGCGGCCGTTGTCGCGGATCGTGACGGTCGCGTCAGCCGCCAGCTCCAGGTCGATGCGGCTGGCATGGCCGGCCACGGCCTCGTCCATGGCGTTGTCGAGGATCTCGGCCACGAGGTGGTGCAAGGCCCGTTCGTCGGTGCCGCCGATATACATGCCGGGGCGGCGGCGCACCGGTTCGAGCCCCTCCAGGACCTCGATATCCTGGGCGGAATAGCTGTCTTCCTTGCGCGCGGTGTTCTGGAATAGATCGCTCATGGCCGTATTATAGGAATTAGATCACTGCTTCCGCAAGCGAATGCGGCGCCGCATCATGGATCGACTACAAGATTTGGTATTCGGATTCGTCCCCCGACTCAAGAGGAAGCCGCGATGGCCGATCAGGAACCCGATTTCAGCCCCGATTTCAGCCATGGCCCGGCGCTGCGCACCATCGCGATGCCGGCCGACGCCAACCCCAACGGCGACATCTTCGGCGGATGGCTGCTGGCCCAGATGGACGTCGCCGGCGGCATGGTGGCGGCCCGGCGCGCGGGCGGCCGGGTGGCGACCGTCGGCATCGAGGCGATGAAGTTCCACCAGCCGGTGCTGATCGGCGACGAGGTGAGCTGCTACTGCACGGTCCAGCGGATCGGACGGACGTCCATGGCGGTCAAGGTCGACACCTGGATCCGCCGGGGGCAGGGGCGGATCGCGACGAAGGTGACGGAGGGCGTCTTCACCTATGTGGCGATCGGCGAGGATCGCCGGCCCCGGCCGGT
The DNA here is from genome assembly GCF_016653635.2 of Skermanella sp. TT6. Classification (NCBI taxonomy): domain Bacteria; kingdom Pseudomonadati; phylum Pseudomonadota; class Alphaproteobacteria; order Rhodospirillales; family Azospirillaceae; genus Skermanella; species Skermanella cutis. The sequence continues at coordinate 4,443,302 of NZ_CP067420.1, read as the reverse complement.
GCCGCCCGGGGAGGGCGGCACCTGAGGGATTGTTCCCGGGTTACTTACTGGGTGCCCGTGCCGGTCGCCGGCGGAGGCGTGGTCGTGCCGCCCGCGGCACCCGGTGCTTCGGCGGCGGGCGGGGTCGCGGGCTCATCGGTCGACGCGGTATCCTCGCCGCAGGCGGCAAGCCCCAACATCATCATCGGTGCCAGCACCAGCCAAAGTTTGTTTCGCATCCGAGCGACTCCCTTCGATTTTCCGAAAGATTTGCAGGATAGTCATCGATCGGCTGAATAAAGCCCAACCAATCGACTCGATTATGAACACCGTCTCGACTCGATTATTCCTGTCAACGTTCGGGACATTTTTGGGCCGGACTTCCAGGCGCGGTACGGATGGACTATAATCCGGCCGAAGGAGTATTGGGCATGTCCGACCTTGAACCGGCAAGCTGTGCTTCGCCGCCCTGCTACGCCTCGGAGATCGATCCGGCCTATTCCGGCCGGGCGCAGATCGTGGACCCGATCCCGGAGGCCGAGCTGGCGTCCCTCCTGAACGCCATGCTGGAGGTCGGTCGGGCCAGCGCCAAGGCGCTGACGGCGCTCCTGGCCGAGTTCGAGCAGCAGGAGGCGATCGACCTTCTGGCGTCGGTCCAGCGCGATCAGGCGCGGTTCTGCGGCGTCCTGACCCGTATCGTCACCCAGCTCGGCGAGACCCCGTCCGGCGTCACCAGCAGCTTCCACGACGAGGTCCTCGGGTTGGAGGCGGTGGCCGAGCGCCTGGCCTTGCTCAACGGCGGCATGGCCTGGGTCGTTTCCCGGTTCGACGCGACCCTGCCGCGCGTCGCGAGCGACGAGCTGTGCGGCGTCCTGGCGGACCTTCGGGAGGTCCAGCGCGCCGACCTGAAGGATTGCGAGGCGCTGCTCGACTGGCTGGCCGGTCAGGCATGAGGGGCCGGCCCGCCGGCCAGGCATGAGGGACCGGCCCGCCGGTCAGTCCGGGACCCGACTCGGCCGCGTCAGGATATAGGCGGCGACGGCGGTTATGACGATGAAATGGACGGCCGGAAGGACCCAGTCGGTCGCGACGTAAAGGACTACCAGGACAAGGCTGCCATACATTCCTATGACCGAAAGCACCTTGCCGGTCACCGGGATCACGCCGTGCCTGTTCCACGCGACCAGCGGCGGACCCAGCCGGGGATGGCCGTAGAGCCAGCGGTGGAACCGCTCGGAACTCCGGGAAAAGGCCCAGGCGGCGACGATCAGGAACGGCGTCGTCGGCACCACCGGCAGGAGGACGCCGAGGGCTCCGAGGCCGACCATGACGAACCCGAACGCCATCAGGCCATGGCGCACCACCGGGTTGGCCGGCGCGTGCCGGAATGCCTCGGCTCCCGTGTCGGCGGGGGCGGTCCCGGCATCGCTTGCGGCGGACGGCGCGTCGAGGTCGGCCTTCATGATCTCCAGGGGGAGGCGGATGGGGCTGGGCGTCCCCACCCATGTAGGTGCGGGACGCCCCAATACCATCTCCGCCGCCTCCGCCGCCACCTCACTCCGCGGCGGTGGGCAGGCGATAGTCCTTGAACTGCTCGCGCAGCCGGGTCTTCAGGAGCTTGCCGGTCGCGGTGTGGGGAAGCTCCTCGACGAAGACGATGTCGTCCGGCAGCCACCATTTGGCGATCTTGCCCTCGAAGAACGCCAGAAGGCTCTCCCGCGTCAGGCCGCTGCCCGGCCGGGCGATCACCACCAGCAGCGGGCGTTCGTCCCACTTCGGATGGGCGATGCCGATCGCCGCCGCCTCGACCACGTCCGGGTGGGCGACCGCCGTGTTCTCCAGGTCGATCGAGCTGATCCACTCGCCGCCCGACTTGATCACGTCCTTGCTGCGGTCGGTGATCTGCATGAAGCCGTCGGCGTCGATGGTGGCGACGTCGCCGGTCGAGAACCAGCCCTCGTCGTCATGGGACGACGGGGTCGTCTCCTTGAAGTAGCGGGCGCAGACCCACGGCCCCGTCACCTTCAGGTGGCCGAAGGCCACGCCGTCATGGGGCAGGGGCTTGCCCTCGTCGTCGGCGATCTTCATGCGGATGCCGAACAACGGACGGCCCTGCTTGGCCCGGACCGCCATCCTTTCGTCCTCGGAACGGTTCTCCATGCCGGGCTTCAGCCGCGAGACGGAGCCGATCGGCGAGGTCTCGGTCATGCCCCAGGCATGCAGCAGCTCGACCCCGAACTCGTCCTGGAAGGTCTCGATCATGGCGCGCGGCGCCGCCGACCCGCCGACGATCGTCCGCTTCAGCGTGCTGAACGTCTTGCCGTTCTCCTGCATGTAGCGGATCAGCCCGGCCCAGATCGTCGGCACGCCGGCGCTGACCGTCACGCTGCCCAGCTCCATCAGCTCGTGCAGGCTGGCGCCGTCCATCTTCGCGCCGGGGAACACCAGCTTGGCGCCCGTCATGGGGCAGGCGTAGGGCAGCCCCCAGGCGTTGACGTGGAACATCGGCACGACCGGCATCACCGCGTCGCGCGACGACAGGTCGAGCGCGTCGGGCAGCGCCACCGCGTAGCTGTGCAGCACCGTCGAGCGGTGGCTGTAGAGCACGCCCTTGGGATTGCCCGTCGTGCCCGACGTGTAGCAGAGCGACGAGGCGGTCCACTCGTCGAGCCGGGGCCACTCGTACTGGTCGGAATGGCTGCGGACCAGGGTCTCGTAGCAGAGCAGGTTCGGCAGCTTCGACTCGGGCATATGGTCCCGGTCGGTCATCACCACGATGCCCTTCACGCCCGTCAGCTGCTCCGCGATCCCTTCCAGGAGCGGCACGAAGGTGAGGTCCACGAACAGGTAGGAATCTTCGGCGTGGTTGATGATGTAGGAGATCTGCGGCGGGAACAGGCGCGGATTGATCGTGTGGCAGATCGCCCCCATGCCGGAGGTGGCGTAATAGATCTCGAAATGCCGGTATCCGTTCCAGGCCACCGTGCCGATCCGGTCGCCCGGCCCGACCCCCAGCGCGATCAGGGCGTTGGCCAGCTGACGCGCGCGCTTGGCCGCCTCGGCATAGGTATAGGTATGGATCGGTCCTTCGACCGTGCGCGAAACGATCTCCGTCGTGCCGTGATATTCCTCCGCGTAGTCGATCAGCGAAGAAATCAGCAGCGGCTTGTCCATCATGAGTCCGCGCATCTTTTGTCTGCCTCCCCGGTGCATGCGGTCTTGGTTTTGTATGATTATAGGCGACCGGAGCGCCTGTTCACAGGGTTCCCGGCCCCGGGGCTCCCGGCAGCAGCCCTTGGTCCATGAAGGCGTGCCACAGCCCTTCCGTGACCGTCCCCGCCGCGGCGGCGATGTCCGGGGCGAAGTAGCGGTCGCGGTCGTAGAACGGCACGCGGTCCCGGACGATCGCCAGCGCGCCGGCCAGCGCCGGGGAGGTCTCCAGCGGGCGGTGGAAGTCCACGCCCTGGCACGCGGCCAGCAGCTCGATCGCCACGATGCCCGCCGTGTTGGAGGCCATCTCGCCCAGCCGGCGCGCCCCGTGGGTCGCCATGCTGACATGGTCCTCCTGGTTGGCCGAGGTCGGCAGGCTGTCGACGCTGGCCGGATGCGCCAGCTGCTTGTTCTCCGACGCCAGGGCCGCCGCGGTCACCTGGGCGATCATGAAGCCGGAATTGAGCCCTCCTTCCGCTACCAGGAAGGGCGGCAGGCCGCTCAGGGTGGTGTCCATCAGCAGGGCCGTCCGCCGCTCCGACAGGGCTCCGGTCTCGGCGATCGCCAGCGCCAGCACGTCGGCCGCCATGGCGACCGGCTCGGCGTGGAAATTGCCGCCGGACAGGATGTCGCCGCTGTCCGGGAAGACCAGCGGGTTGTCGGTCACGGCGTTCGCCTCCCGCTCCAGCACCTGGGCCGCGAAGCGGAGATGGTCCAGGCAGGCGCCCATGACCTGGGGCTGGCAGCGCAGCGAGTAGGGATCCTGGACCCGCTCGTCCCCCGTCAGGTGGGACTGACGGATCGCGCTGCCGGAGAGCAGCCGGCGCAGCACGCGGGCGACCTCGATCTGGCCGGGCTGCCCGCGCAATGCGTGGATCCTCGGGTCGAACGGCACGTCGCTGCCCCGGGCGGCATCGACCGACAGCGCGCCCGCGACCAGTGCGGCGGCGAAACAATCCTCGGCGGCGAACAGGCCGACCAGCGCCAGCGCGGTCGACACCTGGGTCCCGTTGAGCAGCGCCAGGCCCTCCTTGGCCTCCAGCACCAGCGGCTCGATCCCGGCCGCGGCAAGCGCTTGCGCGGCCGGAACGATCCCGTCGCCGGTCATCGCCTCGCCGATGCCGGTCAGGACGGCGGCCATGTGCGCCAGCGGCGCCAGATCGCCGGAGGCGCCGACCGATCCCTTGGCCGGGATCACGGGAAGCACGCCGCGATTGGCCAGCGCCAGCAGGGTCTCGATGACCAGGGGACGGACGCCGGACCGGCCCCGGGCGAGGCTCGCGGCCTTCAGCACCAGGATCAGGCGCGTCACCTCGGCCGGCAGCGCCGGGCCGGTCCCGGCCGCATGGGAGAGCACGAGCCGGGTCTGAAGCTCGCGCAGGCTCTCCGGCGGGATGCGCTTGCGCGCCAGCAGCCCGAATCCGGTATTGATGCCGTAGGCGGCGTCGCCGCGGGCGATCACGTCGGAAACCGTCGCCGCCGCCGCCTCCGCCTCGTCCCTCCAGCCGTCCGCCAGCACCGCCGGCACTCCGGCGTCCCGGGCGATCCGCCGCAGAAGGGGCAGGGTCAGCCGGCCCGGGTCGAGGCTCAGCGGCTCGGTCATGCTCCATCCTCCTCACAGTCCGGCCCTCCCCGTCGCCGGAGGGCATTTCCGGGCTCCTCGCCGGTCAGCTGCCGAGCCGCCGGACCGCCAGGTCCAGCGCCATGCGAAGCTGAACGGCCGAATAGGGTTTCTGGACGAAGCCAAGGGGATAGGTCGAGGTGATTCGGCTCATGGTCTGGTGGTCCGTGTAGGCCGACAGATAGACGGACCGGATGCCGAACTCGGCGCGCAGGCGTCGCGCGGTATCGATCCCGTCAGTCGGGCCGCGCAACCGGATGTCCATCAACGCCAGTTCCGGTTGCGTCCGGCCCGCCAGCGCCAGGGCTTCCGGCTCGGACGCCGCCACGCCGCAGACCTCGTAGCCGAGTTCGTCCAGGGTGCAGCGTATCCCCAGCGCGACCAGGGCGTCGTCCTCGACGATCATGATCCGAAACCGTTTGCCCGTTGCCGGATCGGAACTCTCAGTCATCGGCGTCTCGCACGAGAGGATACGTCATGCCGGAGGCGGCCCCGTGATGGTGGTGCGGTGGCTTCGGTCCCTTGCTTCTTTCCTGAACTGCACAGCAATTCGTATCTACCATCGGTTGCGGGGGCGGTTGCTGGGGAGAACGGGCGAACAGAGTACCCCCGGATTGAGCCGGGCCGCCCGGCCGGACGGCCCACTTGATGGAAGTTTAACGTTCCGAGATTATAATGAAACCGAAATGAGGCAAGCCGTATCCCCCCAATGCCCGAATCGGCTCCCCGCGGTAGGATCCGGCGACGATCCGAAGCCGCCCTGCCTCAGGACGATCCGCCCGTTCCAGACAGGCTTTCCGGCGTGACGGCTCCGACCGTCGTGCGGCCCGACCTTAACCTTTGTCATAGGGATGGACCGCAAGTCACTGAAAAGGAATGAAACGAAGTTCTTAATTTTTTAACCAATGGCGCCTAATCATGATGCGGCAGTGTTTTTCAGGAACCATCATGTTTCGCCGCTCCATTGACTTGCCCTCGCGCATTTCCCTCGTCGCAGCGATCGTCTGCGCCCTGCTGTTCCCGCTTTCGGCCGAAGCCGCCCCGCCGCCCTATGCGGAGCTTCTGATCGATCCGGCCACCGGCGTCGTCCTGCACGCCCAGAACCCGGACCTCCCGACCCAGCCCGCCTCGCTGACCAAGATGATGACGCTGTTCCTGGCGTTCGACAGCCTGGACAAAGGTGAACTGGCCCTGGACCAGTTCATTCCCGTGTCCCGGCGCGCGCAGAATATGTCCCCGTCCAAGCTGGGGCTGGTCGCCGGCACGTCGATCCGGGTGGAGGACGCGATCCTCGGCCTGGTCACCCGGTCGGCCAACGACGCGGCCGTGGTGCTGGCCGAGGCGATCGGCGGCACGGAGGAAGGCTTCGCCGAGATGATGACGATGAAGGCGCGCATGATCGGCATGCGGAACACGACGTTCCTGAACGCCTCGGGCCTGCCGAACGTCCGCCAGAAGACGACCGCGCGGGACATCGCGACGCTGTCGCAGGCGCTGATCAAGACGCACTCGCGCCATTATCCCTATTTCAGCCGCAGCAGCTTCTCCTACAACGGCGCCGTGGTCCACAGCCACAACCGCCTGATGAACCGCTACGACGGCATGGACGGGATCAAGACCGGTTTCGTCAATGCCTCCGGCTTCAACCTCGCCGCCACGGCGGTGCGCGACGGCCGGCGGCTGATCGCGGTCGTCCTGGGCGGCAGCAGCTCGCGGGAACGTGACAACCGGGTCGCGGCCCTGCTCGACCACGGTTTCGGCGTCAAGCCGCTCGGCCGGTCCGTCTCCACCGTGGCGGTCGCGGCCGTCGTCCCGACCGTCCGGGCGACGATCAAGGCCGATGCCCCGCGGGCCGAGAAGGCCGTCGCCCAAAGCCCCAAGCCGACCGCCAAGGCGGCGGCCAAGCCGGCCCCGGCGGCCAAGCCGGGCTCCTGGGCGATCCAGGTCGGCAGCTACAAGAGCCATAAGGCTGGCCAGACCGGCCTTGCGACGACCGAGAAGGTCATCCCGGCTCACGTCAAGGGCGCGCAGGGCACCGTCCTGAAATCCCGTACCGGCGTGTTCCAGGCCCGTTTCACGGGCATGACCAAGGCCGCCGCCGAGCAGGCCTGCTCCAGGCTCGAATCGAAGGGCCAGGACTGCATGGTGGTCGCCCCCCGGGGGTGACGCCGGGCCCAGGTTTCCCGAAGAACCCTGCCATTCGAAGCATCGACCGCGGGTCGGCCCTCGCCGAAGGGGCGAAGGCCGACGGCTTGCGTAGACGTACCGGCCACGGTGTCGGCGTCCCGAGGCCGCATCAAAGTCCCCGGGCGGCGGGGTCCAGCCTCAGTATCCGAGCGATTTCCCGGGCCGCATCCCGCTCCGCCGGACTCAGCGCGCCCTCGGCACCCGCTCCCCCAACCTGAAGCGCCGAGCGCAGGACCAGTTCCCGCTGCTCCTCGGGCGCGTCCGGCGCGAAATCGGCCAGCACGCCCAGGGCGCGGTCGTGCCCGAAGGTCCGGTCGCGGTCGAAATTGGAGAGGTGCTGGTCGAGCACGCGGTGGATATCGTCGGCGCGCTCCTGGTCGCCCATCAGGCAGCGCAGCGCCTCGGAATCGATTTCACGCAGTTCGCGGCCCTCGGCGGTGCCGTCGGCGAAGGCGACCATCGCGCCCGCGGCGATGACCGCCGGCACCAGGAGCGGCAGGTCGTCCGATTCGACGCCGATTTCTCCCAGGTGGCTGACAAGTGTATCTATGAAGGACATGGTTCCTCTTCCACCCGGTTTCCGGGTCCCGGTTTGCGGGGCGCCGATCCGCCGACCAGTTCCCGCGGCGTCGACACCGTGACCGGGAGTTCGTCGCGGCACGACAGCAGGTGCGCATCGCTGGTGATCAGCACCGCCCCCGTCGCCGCGGCCAGCGCCGCGAACTTGCGGTCGCCCGGATCTTCCACCCTGGAGAATGATGAAACGTCGAGCGGGCCGCGATGTTCGTCGGCCGCCGCGAAAAGACAGGCGAAACGCTCCCAGTCCAGCCCGGGAATCCGGCGGATCACCGCCTCCGTCTCGCCCCGGGTCGCCTCGGCCCAGGCGAACCGGTACCGCCCCTCCCGGACCGCCTCCACCACGGCCGCGGCATTGCTCGCCGGATTGAATCCGGCGGCCACGAACACGTTGGTGTCGAGGACGAGGCGGTCCTGCCCGGGGGCGCCCGGGGAGGCGGGCGTCACCGGGTGCAAGGCTCCATCACCGGCTTGCCCCGGTGCGGCCCGCCGGCGTGCCGGCCCGTTCCGGCGGCCTGCTTCCCGCGATCCTGCCTGATCTGGTCCTGCGCGTGCCCGTGCCCGTGCCCGTGCCCGTGCCCGTGCCCGTGCCCGGCGTCCGCAGGGGAGCGAAGCTTCCGTTCCGCCGCTTCCCGGAAGGCGTGTTTCACCGACTCCGGCCGGCGCACCCAGGCGACGCCGGTCCGATCGCTCTCCTCGTAGAGCTTCTGAGCCAAATCTTCCCGAAGTTTCGGATCGATCTTCATCGCGTCCATCTCCTCGCGCATATGGCCGCCGCTCGGGGCAACACCCGCGGCGCGCGACCGTTCCCCGCGGGCGGCGAGCCCGTGCGCATGATCGAGGCGTGTTGTTCCGCTGCTGTGAAGCCGCTCGTCGGCATGGCTTCTCGTGTAGATGTAATGCGTCCGCGGCCGCCCGATCAGGTCGGGCCTGCGATTTCAAGGCTGGAATCCGGGCCAAGGCAAACCGTGGCCGGCGGCATCGCGGCGGTGATGGGGGCCGCCGACCGTAGGTTGCGCCCATGGCGCAACACGTCTGATCGGCAGCCCCGGCGGATCGACCCGATCGGGTAAAGCCCTAGCCCTGGCGCCGGACCGGCACCGGGGGATCGCTCTCCTCGGCCTCGTCCTCCGGCTCGCCGGGCCAGCCCTCCTGCTGCATCTGCGCGAACAGCAGCGCGTTGGAGTGCGCGGGCGCCGACTGCGGGTCGGGGGCGTCCTCGAGCGCGGCGAATCGCTTCTCGTCGGCCTGCATCCTGCGGGTCAGCCGGTTCAGCATGTCCGACGCGGTGAGCGCGTGGCCGCTGCGGTCGTGGAACAGGTTCCTGTTGGCCGCCGCGGCGGAAGGCAGCAGGTCCCGGGCCAGCTTGCCGGGCGTCTTCTCGGCCGCGTTGATCAGCCGGGCGGCCCCGTTCGGGCCCATGATGTAGGCGATTCGGCTCTCGATCGTCGAGGCCGGCCGGCCGAGCAGCTTTCCAAGCCGCTCCTTGCCTTCGCCGAGGTACCGGGCGGCCATGCCGGCGGACAGGTTTGGGTCCTCGCGAAGCGCCAGGATCTTCCGGCGCGCCGCGGCGTCGCCGACGGTCGGCGCGCCGTCGACCACCTTGATCTGCTTCGCGACCTCTCCCAGGCCGAACGCTGATCCGTGGCGCCGCACCAGGTCGAGCCAGGTGCGCTCGATGAACTGGAAGGGACCGGTCGCCGAACTCTTGCGGTTGCGCGCCTTGGGGTCCAGCCCGCTTTCCTGCTGCGCCTGGGAGAGCAGCGAGGCGAAGCTGTGGCCGGACAGCCCGGCGACCGACCGGATCGCGTCGACCACGGGCCCGCCGGCCACCGAAGCCGGCGGCACGTCCGCCGGCTTGCGGCCGGGCAGGGGAACTCCCGCCCGCTCCACCGCCGCGGCGAATCCTTCGCCGCCCGGCTTGCGGGCGGGCACGGGCGGCTGCCAGGCGGCGCCGGGTACCGAGGGCTTCTTGCCGGGAACCGGCGGCAGTCGCTGGTCAACAGCCATGGGCTTGTTCTCTGAACCTTTCGGGTTAACCCATCCTAAGGCGACGGACCGCTGGTGAGAAGAACAATCGCGTGACTTCGGCCGGGTCCCGCACCGCCCGGCGCCTTGGCGAACCGGTCCGATCGATACGGAAGATAGCGTACTATACGCGGCTAATTGGCACGGCAACGTAAGACTGATTCAAATCACGGAAGACAAGCCCGAAAGTTAGCTATCGGTGCGGGCGGAGCGCAGCGGCTTCCTGCACGCTGGGGTGGCGCGGGCTGCCGCCGCGCTCCTTGCGACCGATACAAATCAAGCAGGGTCCGCATCGATCCGCCGCGGGACGGCGGGATCGCGGCGGCGGGCGGCCAGAGGGCGAGGCAGGACGATGGGGTCTCTTTCATCCAGGTTCAGGATCGGTACCAGGATCTACGCGGGGTTCATGCTCATCCTCGCCCTGCTGGGAGCCGTCGGCGGCTTCGGCATCGTCGAGCTGATCGCCGCCCGCGCGAATTTCCAGCGGTACGGCGAGACCTCCGCCAACACGGCCATGGTGATCACGATCAACCAGGACTTCGCGGAACTTCGCCGGCAGGCGCTGCTCTATACCTCGTCGGGGACCGAGACGGCCGCGGGCCGCGTCCATGAACTCCTGGGCCACATCGCTTCCAGCCTGACGAACCTGTTGCCGGCGGCGCGCGACGGGGCGAGCCGGGCGAGGCTGGAGCGCATGATCCAGCTGACCGCCGACTACGGGGAGAAGTTCGCCAAGGTCAAGGAAGCCAGGGTCAAGCGGGACACCCTGCTGGACCAGTCGCTTCGGCCGCTCGGCGACCAGATCGTCGGGAACCTGTCCGACCTGATCAGCGAGGCCACCGCCGCCAGGCAGATGGAGACCGCGGGCCTGGCCGGGATCGCCCAGGAACAGTTCATGTATGCCCGGCTCAACTCCACCCAATTCCTGGCGACGCCGGACGAGGCGCTGGCGGAAAGCGTGACGCGGCGGCTCGCCGCCTTCAGGCCGGCCGCGACCAACCTCGCAGCATGGTTCGACGACCCGGACCGCATGGCGCTGGCCCAGGACGTGCTCCGGCTGGCCGAGACCTATTCGAAGACCTTCGACCGGATGGCCGCGTCGGCGTTCGAGATGAACAGCCTCATCTACGAGGCCATGCCGGTCGTCGCGGAGGAGTTCGGCAGCCTGACCCAGGCCACCGTGGACGGCTGGAGCGCCATCTTCCGGGAGACCGAGCGGAAAACCCTGAGCGAGATCGACAGAACCATCGGGGTCAGCGGAGCGCTCGTCGCCGCCGCGCTCCTGGGCGGCATCCTGCTTGCCTGGCTGATCGCCCGCAGCATCGTCGTCCCGGTCAAGACCATGACCGCCACCATGACGCTGCTCGCGTCGGGCGACCGCTCCGTCGAGGTCACGGGGCTGGGTTTCGAGGACGAGATCGGCGAGATGGCGCGGGCGGTCCAGGTCTTCAAGGAGAACGCGATCCGGGTCGAGCGGCTCCAGGCCGAGCAGTCCGTCCAGGAGCAGCGCGCCGCCGCGGAGCGCCGCCGGTCCATGATGGAGCTGGCCGACGATTTCGAGAACCATGTCAACGGCGTCGTGACCCATGTCACGACCTCGTCGGGGGAGATGAACGCGACGGCGGCCACCATGTCCACGGCGGCCCAGCAGGCGACCCAGCAGGCCACCGCGGTCGCCAACGCGGCCGACCACGCCTCGACCAACGTCCAGACCGTCGCCGCCGCGGCGGAGGAGCTGGCCTCCTCGATCGCCGAGATCGGCCGGCAGGTCGACCGGTCGTCGCGCACGATCCAGCACGCGGTGGAGAAGGCCCGGCGGACCAACGAGATCGTCGGCAGCCTCTCGACCGCCGCCCAGAAGATCGGCGAGGTGGTCGGCCTGATCAACACCATCGCCGGCCAGACCAACCTGCTCGCCCTCAACGCGACGATCGAGGCGGCGCGCGCCGGCGACGCGGGCAAGGGCTTCGCCGTCGTCGCGTCGGAGGTCAAGAACCTGGCCAACCAGACCGCCAAGGCGACCGAGGACATCTCCGGCCAGATCAGCTCGGTCCAGGCCGCGACCGCCCAGGCGGTCGAGGCGATCCAGGACATCCTGCACACCATCGACGAGGTCAGCGGCACCTCGGCCGCCATCGCCGCGTCGGTCGAGCAGCAGCAGGCGGCGACCGGCGAGATCGCGCGGAACGTCGAGCAGGCCGCGGCCGGGACCAGCGAGGTCGCGGCCAACATCGCCGGCGTCACCGCCGCGGCCGACGCCTCGCTCGCGACCGCGGAGCAGGTGCTCCGCGAATCGTCCGAGCTGACCCGCCAGTCCATGGTGCTCCGGCGCGCGGTGGACGAGTTCATCGAAAAGGTGCGCGCCGCCTGACTGCCCGGTTTGCGGGAGCGTCGAAGTGGGCCACACTCGACCCTCCCGCAGCCGAGGAAACGCCATGATAGATCTCTATACCTGGACCACGCCGAACGGCCGGAAGGCCTCCATCATGCTGGAGGAGACCGGCCTCCCCTACGCGGTCCACCCGATCGACATCACCAAGGACGAGCAGTTCGCGCCGGACTTCCTGAAGATCAGCCCGAACAACAAGATCCCCGCGATCGTCGACCACGACACCGGCGCGGCGCTGATGGAATCCGGCGCCATCCTGCTGTACCTGGCGGAGAGGACGGGGATGTTCATCCCCCAGGACGGGCCGGGGCGGTGGCGGACATGGCAGTGGCTGATGTTCCAGATGGGCGGCGCCGGCCCGATGCTGGGCCAGGCCCACCATTTCCTTCAGTTCAACCCCGGCAAGGCGCCCTATGCGGAGGAGCGGTTCGGTGCCGAGGCCCGGCGGCTCTATTCCGTCATGGACAAGCGCCTGGGCGAGACCGAGTACCTGGCCGGCGGCGACTACACCATCGCCGACATCGCGACGTGGCCGTGGGTCTCGCGGTTCGAATGGCAGCGGATCGACCTCGCGCAATTCCCGAATGTGCGGCGCTGGTATCTCGCCATCGCAGGGCGTCCCGCCGTCCGGCGCGGCTATGATGTGCCGAAGAAGGGCCACGAAATTCCGCTGGCCTGAGCACCTCTCCGCCGGAACCCCATGCTGCTGCCGTTTCGCCTGTCCCTGTTCTACGCCGCCTATTTCCTGATCCTGGGCATCCAGCTGCCGTTCTGGCCGGTCTGGCTGGAGAGCCGGGGCCTGTCGGCGGGGGAGATCGGGACGGTCCTGGCGGTGGCGCTGTGGGTCCGCATCGTCACCATCCCGGTGGCGGGCGTGGTCGTCGACCGCACCGGCAACCGGCGGACGGCGCTGATCCTGCTCAGCGCCGCCGCCCTGGCGGCCTCGCTGCTGTACCTGCCGGCCGACGGCTTCGTGCCGATCCTGCTGGTGACCGTGCTGATGAGCGCCGGTTTCAGCCCGATCATGAATATCGGCGACAACCTGACCCTGCTGGTCGCCCGGGCCCACCGGCTCGACTACGGGCGGATGCGCCTGTGGGGCTCGGTCAGCTTCATCGCCGCCGCCAGCCTGGGCGGCATCGTCGTGGCCGACAGCCGTCCAGAGACCGTGCTCCACCTGCTGATCGGCGCCATGGCCCTCACGGCCCTGTCCTGCTGGCTGGCGCCGAAGCCGCCGCCGCGCGGGCCGGCGGGGGAGGGGGCGCCGCTGCGGACCAGCCGCATCGCGGCGCTGCTCCGCGATCCCGGATTCCTGCTGTTCCTGGGGGCCACCTCGGCCGTCCAGTCCAGCCACGCGGTCTATTACGCGTTCGGCACCCTGCATTGGCGCGGGCTCGGCCATTCCGAGGCGGTGATCGGAGGGCTGTGGGCGGAGGGCGTGATCGCCGAGATCCTGCTGTTCGCCTTCGGCGGCGCCGCGACCGCGCGGCTCGGTCCCGCCCGCCTCCTGGTGCTGGCGGGGCTCGCCGCCCTGGTCCGCTGGGCAGGGACGGCCGTGGCGGAGAGCGTGCCGGTGCTGGCGCTGCTCCAGGTGCTTCACGGCATGACCTTCGGGGCCGCCCACCTCGCCGCCATGCAGTACATCGCGAAGGCCGTCCCGATCGACCGCTCCGCGACCGCCCAGGCGCTTTACGGCGCGCTCGCGACGGGCATGGGCACGGCGCTGGCCATGATGCTGGCTGGCGCCGCCTACGCGGGGCTCGGCGCCGCAGCCTATCACGCCATGGCCGCACTGGGGCTGGCCGGCGCCGTGTTCGCCCTGCTGCTGGCCTCGCGCGGCCGGCAGGACGAGGTCCGGGCCGCGGACGCCTAGCCCGCTTCCTGGTCCTGTTCCCAGGCGGCCGGGTCCTCGATCCGACGCAGGGTCAGGATCTGCGCCGCGGCGGTGAACAGCAGCCCGGAGGCGGCGAGGCGGCCGGAATCCTGGTCGGAATGGCCCAGGCAGGCGAGCTGGGCCGCTCCCAGGGCATAGGCCTGGAGCAGGTCGATCGGGTCGCCCTGGGAATTGCGCGACCACCAGCGCCGACCGTGGCGGCGCATGGTCCGCAGCGCCGGCTCCAGCACGTCCCAGGCCGGCAGCCGGTCCTGGAGGAAGTCGGCGGGGTCGCCGCCGCCTTCCTCGCCCAGGGCCGCCCGCCCGAGATGGATCGCGAACTCGATGTAGGGATAGCGTTCGGACACCCGGGCGCCCGCCCGGAACGCTATGCTCATCAGCAGTTCCGACACCAGCGCCGAGTCCCGGGGTTCCAGGCCGTCCAGGACGTCCAGCAGGCCCGGAGCCAGGCCCGCTTCCGGCGAGCCGCCGTCGCGGGCGGCGGTCACGGCCGCGACGAGCGTGCGCAACGCTTCGACCTGGGCCTCCGGGGAAACCGGCCGGTACTCTTGTTCCATGGGGATGTGCTCTTTGCCTTCTGCAAGGACCTTCGGACCGGCCGTCCGCCGGTCCGAAGGTTCCTGTTACAAGGCGACGGAGCGTATTGTCCAGGAGAACGAGTACGCCGGTATTCCCGGCCGATCCCCTACTTCATCCTGCGGGACAGGAGAAACCAGAACAGCCCGACGGTCACGCCGACCGTGGCGGCGAGGAAGCCGAGCGCGACATAGGCCTCGTAATCGAGATGCATGGTGTGGAACTCCCCGAGCGGTGCGCCCGACAGGGGCGCAGGATGCGAAACCCGACAGGGAGCGTGCATCCGCCGCGATTTGCCCGCATTGAAGATTCGCAATCCCGCGAGGAACGGAACAGTTTATGGATGACCCGATGGCAGACAGGGTGCATGGCATGTCCGACCCCGGCGAACGGCGAAGCGGTCCCGGATGGCCGCTGCGGCACGAACGACCCATCCTGCGCAGGCTGGCGGGCGCCTTCGGCGCGGGCTTCGCCGGGGGAGCGGTGACGGCGACCGCCCTGATCGCGGCCGATGTCGGCGGCATCGGGGCGTTGACGCTGGGAGCGGGCGCCTCGCCCGGCGACCTGACCGGGGCCCTGCTGCTGATCTGGGGCATGGCGATCCTGTTCGGCTTCGTCGGCCTCGCGATCTCGATCATGTCGCTCGGCGACTGGAGCGACTCCCCTCCGGACTGAGCGGCTGCGGCCCGGCACAGTGTTTCTGATTGATTAGAGCCGTACGCGATCCGGTCAATCCGCCCGAGACAGCTGATCCGAAGCGTTGCGCCATGGGCGCAACCTACGATCGTCGGCCCGCATCGCCTCCGCCCTGCATCGAGCCGTAGGTTGCGCCCATGGCGCAACACAGCTCGGCGGGTGGAACGGCCGGAGGCCGACCTACCGCACTCCGCTCCGCCGAACGTCATCAAAAACCACTGTGCAGAACCACTAGCGTAACCCGTAATCGAAAGCGCGCATCAAGCGTAGTAGCTTCCAGTTCGCCGTCTCCGCCGAGAGGCTTCCAAGCCGACGTTCTGTTATCATGGGCAACCGACATCGACATATATTGTGGTTGAACATGAGTCAGACGATCACATCGCGTTCTCCCGCTCGGCAACCCTTGGGGAATATTAAATTTAATATTATTTCAATTCAGTATTTGAGGGCGTTCGCGGCTCTCCTGGTGGTGTTCCACCACGCGCGCTACCAGATCACCGACTTCGAGGTGTTCTACACGGGCGGCGTCTGGCTGTTCGGACAGGCGGGCGTGGACATCTTCTTCGTCATCAGCGGCTTCATCATGTGGGTGACGACGTCCCTGCGGCCGACCACGCCGGGCGATTTCCTCAGGAACCGCGTCGTGCGGATCGTTCCCATGTACTGGCTCGTGACGCTGGCCGTCGCGGCGGCGGCCCTCCTGCTGCCGACCCTGTTCCGGGCGGTGGAGCTGACGCCCGAGCACGTGCTGAAGTCGCTGTTCTTCGTCCCGCATTTCTATCCGGCCGCGCCGACCCGGATCTGGCCCCTGCTGATCCCGGGCTGGACCCTCAATTACGAGATGTTCTTCTACCTGCTCTTCGCGGCGGCCCTGTTCCTGCCGCGCGCCCTGATCATCCCGGCGATCTCCGCGCTGTTCGCGGCGATCTCGGTGACCGGCCTGGTCGTTCCCTTCAGGGATCCGGTCCTGATCTTCTTCGCGGACTCCATCATCCTGGAGTTCGCGGCCGGAATGCTGATCGGCCGGCTGTACCTGGAGGGACGGCTGGCGCTGCCGGCCTGGGCCGCCCTGTCGGCGATCGCCGTCGGGCTGGTCTGGATGGTCGCGCTGACCCCGTGGGAAATTCCCGAGACGCGGCTGCTGGTCTGGGGCGTTCCGGCCGTCCTGACGGTGGTCGGCTGCCTGTCGCTGGAACTCAGGGACGCGATCCGGAAGTACGGGCTGCTGACCCTGTTGGGCGACGCGTCCTATTCGATCTACCTGACCCATATCCTGACGCTCGGGGTGGTCAGGACGGCCTGGAACCGGCTGGGGCTGGTCGAGCAGGATGCGGCGGCCGCCTGGATCTTCATGGCCGCCGCGATCGCGATATCGGCGGCGGCCGGCATCGCGGCGTATTTCCTGGTCGAGGCGCCGATCCAGAGGCTGGGACGCCGCTGGACGTCCCGGCCCCTCCGCCGGCCCGGCGTCGCGGCCGGCGGAGGGGCGAACGCCGTCAGATCCAGCGGATGAACAGCCAGGCGGTGCCGGGCTGGCGGCCGGAACGCATCTCGATCAGCACCTTCATGGGCTGGTCGAAGGTGAAGACGTAGCTGAAGATGATGTTCAGCGTCCCGGACTCGACGCCCTCCTGGAAACGGCCGTGGAACTCCGGCGTGAAGGTGCAGGGGGCGACGTCGCGGAAGAAGTCGCAGCCGATCACCAGGTCGGCCTTGCGCCCGGCGAAGTTCTCCTCCGCGGCGTTGTAGCTGAGGACGCGTCCCGTCCGGTCCAGCTGGACGATGCCGATCGGCAGCTCCGCCAGGGCATCGCGGCCCGTTTCCTCGACCAGTTCGTACACGCCCCGGTCGCCGATCCTGAAGAACTCCTTGAGGCCGCCGATGGTCGGGGCCGGCGGCCTGCCGTCGGGCGTGCGCACCCGCCAGGACGGCAGCGTCATGAAGGCGGTCGTGCCGACGCCCGGGCTGGTATTGAGATGGAGCATGCCGCCATGCAGCTCGACCAGCGCCTTGGCGACCGGCAGCCCCAGCCCGGTGCCTTCGGTGTTCGCCTGGAGATGCGAGCCGATCCGGCCGAAGGGGGCGAGGGCGACCGGCAGGTCGCGGGCGGAGATCCCGATGCCGGTGTCCGAGGTCGTGAAGCAGATCTGGCCGTCGGCCAGGATATGGACCGCCAGGGTGACTTCGCCGCCGGCCTCGGTGAACTTGACCGCGTTCCCCACCAGGTTCAGCAGCACCTGCCGCAGCAGGCGCCGGTCCGCGACCACGGCCACGTCGTCCGGCGCGGGCGCCACGGTCAGCTTCAGCCGCGCCTTCGACGCCCGCTCCCGCAGCAGCCGGTCGACGTCGCCCAGCAGGCGCTTCGCGGACACGGTCTCCTCGTTCAGCGTGACCTGGCCGGCCTCGATCCTGGCCATGTCCAGCAGGTCGTTGATGATGTCCAGCAGGTGCCGGCCGGCGAACAGGACGTCGCTGGCATATTCCACGTAGGTCGGGTTGCCGAGGGGGCCGTGCATCTCCTCGGCCATGATCTCCGAGAAGCCGATGATCGCGTTCAGCGGCGTGCGCAGATCGTGGCTCATGTTGGCGAGGAGCGACGTCTTGGCCTGGTTGGCCCGCTCGGCCTGCTCCTTCGCCGCCATCAGTTCCAGGGCCGCCCGCTTGCTCGCGGTGACGTCCTGCACCGTCCCGAACAGGGCGACCGGATGCCCGTCGCCGCTGCTGTGGACGACCCGCTCCTCGTGCAGGTAGCGGATCTCGCCGTCGGGCAGGACGATGCGATAGTCGAACGATCCGACCCGCGCCGACGGGGCCGCGAGACCGCGGTCCTGGGGATGGACCAGGTCGAGGAATCCGGCGGGATCGGGCGGCCCGGCGCCGGGGTCGCGGTCATGGATGCCGTACAGGATGTCGGACCAGACCGTGCCGCCCGTCGCCAGGTCGGTGCGCCACCAGCCGAGCCGGGCCATGCGCTGGGCGGCTTCCAGCGCCTGCTCCAGCCGGCGGTGGTCGGTCAGGTCGGTGGAGGTCCCGACCAGGCGGACGACCCGCCCGTCGTGGAACAGCGGGTTCAGCACGGTCCGCGTCCAGAAGACGCGGTCTCCCAGCCGGATCTCCTCCTCGTAGCTGATCGGTCCGCGGGTTGCCACGCACTGCCGGTAATGGTCGGTGATGCGGTAGGCGAGGCAGGGCGCCAGCACCTCGCCGACCAGCCGGCCGGCGCAGTCGGCATGGCTCAGGCCGAAGGCGCGCTCGTACCAGTCGTTCAGCATGGCGACCCGGAACCCTCCGGTTCCGTCGGCATCCTCGACGTCGATGACGAAGATCGGGCAGGCGATCTGGTTGATGAATTCCCGCAAGGCCGCTCCGGCGGAGGTCTTGAGGATGTCGGGCTGGTCGAGCAGGGTGGTCATGGCGGAGCCGCGGGCTTGGAAGGGGGCGGGAAAGGTTCAGGCGATGGTTCAGGCAACGGTCCAGTCCGCATCCTTGCCGAGGGCGTCCGAAGGCAGCGAAGGCCCGCAGGTCAGAGCCCGGGGCCGTTCCGGGACGGTCAGGTTACGGTCGATCCAGCCCGTCAGCGCCCGATGGAGTTCCGGTCCGGCTGGAGCGCCCGGGGCCGGCACGATGAAGGCCTTCAGCCTGTCGCCTTCCGCCGGGCCCATCAGCCGTACCGCCGCGTCGGCGACCCAGGGATGCTCGCGCAGGCGCCGCCCGACATGCTCGGGGGAGACATTGACGCCGCCGACCTGGACCATACCGTCCAGGCGCCCCGCGACGCGGAAGCGGCCGTCCGCGGTCCAGTCCAGCCGGTCCGGCGCCGCGGCGTCCCCTTCCGTGCCGTCGGCGTAGGTCCGGCGCAGGACGGCGTCCCCGACGCGGCGCCAGTGGGGCATCGGCCGGAAACCGTCGGCCGGATCGTCGCGCCAGCCGATGCCGGCGGTTTCCGACGATCCGTACAGTTCGACGAGACGGTCGAGACCGGCCCCGACCGCGCCCCGGGCCGTCCCGGCCGGGCAAGGGGCGGTGGAAACCGAGCCCTGGACGCCGGCGGGCAGGGCGGCCCCGCCGCGCACGAACGCCGACCAGAAGGCGGGATGGCCGACGATCAGGTCGCCGGGCATGGCCAGCCCGGCCAGCGCCGCCGGCGCCAGTCCCCGGATATCGACCACGGGCAGCCTGGTCCCGCCCTCGCGGGCGGCGGCCAGGATCGTCATCAGGAAACCGTAGATATGGTGGCAGGGCACCGCGGCGAGGATGCGCCGCCGCCCTGGGAACAGGGTGCGCAGGAACGCCGCCTCCTGCTCCAGGTCGGCAAGGCGGTGGCGGCAGGGCTTCGGCGCGCCGGTGCTGCCCGATGTCCTGAAGGTGATGTGAGAGCCGCACCGGGGAAGCGCCGACCGGCAGATGTCCAGCAGGCCGCCGAAGGTCCGCCGGCCCGGCAGGTAGTCGGCGGTGCCCGGCGCGGCCGCCAGGTCGAGCGCTTCGGCCAGCGCCGCCGAGAGCTGAAGCATCTCCAGGCTGTCGGCCTCGATCGGGCCGTTCCGCCAGGCTTCTCCGCCGGGACGGTCGGCGAACGCCTGCGAACCGGGCCGCAGGCGCGTGAACTCGCCCGCGATCAGGTCGACGACGAAACGCGCCAGGGTCGGGTCGTCCGACCACCAGCTTCCTCCGGACCCGAACTCTCCTGCTTCCCCGGCCACGCGCCCTTACCATCGATAGGAGTAAAAGACGCGCCGATAGTGTCACATCGGACCGGCGTTGCAAATCCGTCCGAACGGGAAATCAGGCTCAAAAATCGATCAAACGTCGTAGACCGGTCCGGGCGTCCTCTTGTTCTCGCCGCCCGACCGCTCTTCCTCCTTCTCGGTCAGCGTCTTGTCGCGGTCGGCATCGGTTCCCGGCTGGGGCTTTTCGTCTTTCTTGCCGTCGTTCTCGGCCATGGTCGATCTCCCGGTGAAAACCGTTCCAACAGGCGATGCCCAGGCGCGTTGCGATTTCCGTCCAAGATTGATTTTGCGTTAATGAAGAACGGATTTGCCGTAAAGATTCAAAGTGTTGCTGCTGTGCATCATATTTCCGTCATCACTATCCGTCGCGTCGGTAATAGTTGCATACGCACCTATTGGCCGCTCTGATGATGCGACGCTTAACGTTCGACCCGATCGGGGAATCGTCATGAGAAATCTCCTCCTTGCCACCACGGCCGTCGCCGCGGTCTCCCTTGCCGCGCAGTCCGCCCAGGCGCAGCTCGTCGTGAGCCTCGGCGGCTACACCGAGTTCTTCGGCGCCTATTACGACGACGACGCCTCGAACCGGACCAGCCGCGAGTTCGCGCTGGAGACCGAGATCGTCGTCCGGGCCGACGGCAAGGCTGACAACGGCCTTCTCTACGGTGCCAAGGTCGAGCTGCAGAACAGCATCGGCGCCGCCTCGAACAGCGTCGGCACCGACGAGGCGTCGGTCTATCTCGGCGGCACCTGGGGCCGCATCGAGCTCGGCGACTTGGACGGCGCCGCCGACACCCTGTCGATCTACGCTCCCCTGATCGGCGTCGAGCAGATCGACGGCGACGGCTACCTCTTCCTGGAGAACACCCCGGACGTCGGCCCGCGCGCCGGCTTCGCCCTGGGCGGCCTCCCGACCGGCAGCGTCGTGCAGGCGCCGGACTCCGGCGACGCCACCAAGATCATGTACCTGACGCCGCGGTTCGCCGGCATCCAGGCGGGCGTCAGCTACGCCACGCAGGACGGTAGCGAGGGCCAGGACGTCGTCGGCTTCAAGACCGCCGGCGGCTACAAGGATTTCTGGGAGTTCGGCGCCAACTACACCGGCGAGTTCTCCGGCTTCTCGGTGGCGGCGGGCGCCACCGGCAGCACGGCGACCGGCCAGGACCTGGGCACCGTCGGCGGACCGTCGCTCGAGGACTTCTGGGCGTGGCAGGTCGGCGGCCAGGTCGGCTTCGGCGGCTTCGCCGTCGGCGGCGGGTACATCGACGGCGGCGACTACAACGCGGTTTCCGGCGTGCCGGCGACGTCGGGCGACACCAGCATCTGGCATGTCGGCGTCAGCTACACGGCGGGCCCGCTCGCGGTCGGCCTGTCCTACGCCGACGCCGAAGGCTTCAAGGGCGGGCCGGAGTTCGACGACTTCGGCGGCGTGACCCCCGCGACCTATGCCTCCTCCTACAAGACCTACGGCGGCGGCGCCGCCTACACCCTGGCCCCCGGCTTCGTGGTCCAGGGCGACGTCATGTACGTGGACGAGGACCTGCGCAACGTGGACGCCGCGACCGGCGCGACCAGCACCACGAGCAACGAAGGCATCGTCGCCATCCTGAGCACCCGCCTGGATTTCTGATCCGCGGCACCGCTCCGGCTGGAAGGAAAGGGGTGCGGCGCCTCCGGGCGCAGCACCTTCTTTCGTTTTATGGGCTTTCGTTTTATGGGGCGTCGCCGGAAGATGGATTCCGTTCCCTAGTTCGCCAGATCGCCGAACCGGTGGTCGGCCGTGGACTCCTCGCCGACCCGGGCGCTGGGGGTGGAAAAGGCGTCGTAGGCGGGGTTGGTCAGGTAGTTCGACAGGACGATGCCCACGCCCGCGGCGATCACGATCGCCGTCAGGGTGCCCAGGATAAACATCTTCATCGGCATTCCACTTTTTTGTCTTCGCTGTTCCTTCCCGGGGCGCGGTCGGCGCCCCGGGGATCACGTCGGTCTGGGTGGCGGCGTCACCGGCCCTCGGGCGTGCGTCCCGCCTTGTCGCGGATCTCGTCGCGCTCGCCCATCTCCTCGAACTTGCGCTCGGGGCTCTTGTCGGTGTCGCCGGACGCCTTTCCGGTCTTCCGGTCCAGCGCCTTCTCGATCTGCTCGGCCGCTTCGGAACCCTTGCCGGTGCTCATGCCTTCCTCCCTCCAGCTCTCGCGGTTGCAGGCGGATCGCCCGCACCCCTTGCGCTCAGGGGAGCGGGGCGTCCTGACGGATCAACCCGTCAGACCGCAATTCCGCCCACAGGTCGGACGGAATTTTATGGGCGAGCAGGTCCATGTTCTCCTTGATCCGCGCCGGGCTGCCCATGCCGGGAATGACCGACGCCACCGCCGGATGCCCCAGCGGGAACTGGAGCGCCGCCGCCTTCAGCGGAACCCCGTGGCGCCGGCAGACCTCCTCGATCCGCCGGGTCTTCTCCAGGATCTCCGGCGACGCCGGGGCATAGTCGTAGTGGGCGCCCTCCACCGGCCCGGTCGCCAGGATGCCGGAATTGTACGGCCCGCCCAGCACGATCCCGATGCCGCGCTTCTCGCAGAGCGGCATGAAGCTGTCCAGGCTCTCCTGGTCCAGCAGGGTGTAGCGGCCGGCCAGCAGGAAGCAGTCGAAGTCGCCGGCCTCGGCGAAGCGCTGGCAGGCCTCCCACTCGTTCAGCCCGGCCCCGATCGCCTTGACGATCCCCTGCTCGCGCAGCTTCAGCAGGGCGGGGTAGGCGCCCTCCATCGCCTCCTTGAAGCGCTGCTCGAACGCGTCGCCCTGGTTGCGCCGGTCGGCGTCGTGGATGAAGACGATGTCGACCCGGTCGGTGCCGAGCCGTTGCAGGCTGTCCTCGAACGACCGCATCACCCCGTCGTAGCTGTAGTCGATGCCCCGGCGGAACGGCGGCACGTCCATGAACAGCCCCGCCTCGGTCGGTTCCCCGCGCGCCGGGAACAGGCGCCAGCCGACCTTGGTGGAGAGCACGACGTTCTCGCCGCGGACCCGGCGCAGCCAGCCGCCGACGCGGTGCTCGCTCAGGCCGTGGCCGTACAGCGGCGCCGTGTCCACGTAGCGGACGCCCGCCGCGAAGCTGGCGTCCAGGGCGGCCAGCGCCGCCTCGTCGTCGATCGCCCGGTACATGTTGCCGAGCGAGGTCCCGCCGAACCCGAACACCGTCAGCGATACGTCCGTGCGGCCGAGCTTGCGCGTTTCCAGTTCCATGCCATCCTCCTTGCGGTTCATTGACCCTTGCGTTTCATTAACCATGGACTCAATCGATAACACGGCCGACCCCCGAAACGGGCCAGGAAGCCGCATCAGGGCAGGAACAGGAAAGCCATGCTGAAGACGATCGATCCGCTGCTCAACGGAGCGCTGCTCCAGATCCTCGCCGATATGGGGCACGGCGACGAACTCGCCATCGTCGACGCCAACTATCCCGCGGCGGCCAACGCCAGGCGGCTGGTCCGGCTGGACGGCATCGACGCCACCGCGGCCCTCGAGGCGGTGCTGTCGCTGCTGCCGCTCGACGATTTCGTCGAGGCGCCGGCCGCGGTCATGACCCCGGGAACGGAGTGGCCGCCGATCCTGGACGAGTTCCAGGCGCTGGCCGACGCGGCGGAGGGCCGTGCGATCGAGATCCTCGGCATGGACCGCTTCGCCTTCTACGAGCGGGCGCGCGGCGCCTACGCCGTGATCGCCACCGGCGAGCGCCGCCTCTATGGCAACATCATCCTGGTCAAGGGCGTGATCCGTCCGGCCGGATGACGGCCGCCACCGCCGCCGCGGCCTCGATGCCGGTCAGGTAGGCCCCGTGCGCGGTGGAGTAGGAGTCCCGGGAACAGGCCTCCCCGGCGAAGAACAGCCGCCCGTCGATCGGCCGCGCCAAGTCGGCGCGGCGGTCGGCGCCGCCCGGCACCGCGTAGGAATAGGCCCCGCGCGACCACGGGTCGGCCGCCCAGCCCGAGGCCGCCACCGGCTTCAGCCGGCCGCGGACCGCCGAACCGAACAGCCCGCACAGCTCGCCGAGCGCGAAATCCTCCAGGGCCCCGGGCCCGGCGCGCTCCAGGTCCAGCGCCAGGGCGCCGCCGTAATATCCCTCGACCAGCGGCCGGCCGAGCGGTTCCAGGTGGTACAGCCCGGTCCGCGCGCGGTCCAGGGCGCCGGGGACCTGCGTGTCGGGCTCCAGGTCCCAGGGCCGGCCGCCCTCCTCGGCGACCTCCAGGAACAGCTTCGCCACATGGCCCATGGGCAAGGCGCGGGCCGCCTCGGTCTTCTCCGGCGGCAGCGGCGGCGTGAAGCGGATCGCCTCGCCGTCCAGCAGCGGCGTCGGAACGGTCAGGATCACGGCCCGCCCGCACAGCTCGCCCTTCGGCGTGGTCAGCACGATCCGCGGCCCGGTCATGTCTATCGACGTCACCGGCGTGTCGAGCGAGACAAGGACCCCCGCGCCGGCCCGCGCCACCAGCGTTCCGTAGCCCGACGCCACCCGCCAGTTGACGCCGGTGTCGGCGTAGCGCACCAGGTCCACCGCCGACAGGTCGCCGGGCTCGGCGCCGGAGATGTAGCCGATGACCGCCGCGAAGCGCGGCAGCCAGCGGTCCCCGGCCGGCAGCAGCTCGGCGACGCTGCGGTCCGGTCCGCCACCAGGCCCGCCAGCCGGTCCGCCGTCGCCGACCCGGTCGATCAGCTCCCAGTACCGCTCCATCGCCTCCGCCCAGTCGGTCATGGCCTCCCGGCCCAGGCGGCGCCCGACGGAGCCCTGTCCCCAGTCCGGCGGGTTCCGGTCGATCTCCAGCCCCAGCCCCTCGGCGATCCCGCACCAGGGATTGCGGTCGGCGGAGTGAAGCCAGCCGCAGCCCAGGTCGGCGGGGTGCCCGCCGGCGGTCAGCACGGTGTGGGCGCGGCCTCCCGTCCGGCCGCGCGCCTCGGTCACGACCGCCGAGATGCCCCGGCGGGCCAGCTCGCGGGCCGCCGCCAGACCGGCCGCCCCGGCACCGACCACGACCACATCCACTTCGCTGAACGGCATGCTTCCCTTGTCCGCTTGAAATCCATCACGCCCGTTCAACGGTTTGTGAGGGGTATCGGACCGAGGCCACTGATCCAAATGCGTGTTTGCCCGATTTTTCCCTCCCGATATAGCCTGGACCCTCGGGGAGTCCCCCTGGCCCGACCGGCCCCGGAAACGACCAAAGGACGCGCGCATGCAGGTGATCCTGGCCCAACCCCGCGGTTTCTGCGCCGGCGTCGAGCGGGCGATCGAGATCGTGGAACGGGCGCTGGCGCTCTACGGCCCTCCCGTCTATGTCCGGCACGAGATCGTCCACAACGGCCACGTGGTCGAGCGCCTGCGGGCCAAGGGCGTGCGGTTCGTGGACGAGGTGGACGAGGTGCCGCCCGGCGCGGTCACGATCTTCAGCGCCCACGGCGTCTCGACCGCGGTGGACGAGGCGGCGCGGGCGCGCGGCCTGCGCGTGATCGACGCGACCTGCCCGCTGGTCGCCCGCGTCCACCTGGAAGGGGCGCGTTATTCCCGCCAGGGCCGCGACGTCGTGCTGATCGGCCATGCCGGGCATGCGGAGGTCGAGGGAACCCTGGGCCGGCTGGACGGGCCGGTCCATCTCGTCGGCTCGATCGAGGATATAGGCCGGCTCCGGGTCTCCGATCCCGGCCGGGTCGCCTACATCACCCAGACCACGCTCAGCATCGACGACACCCGGAGCATCATCGAGGCGCTCAAGGCCCGCTTCCCCGCCATCGTCGGCCCCGACACCAACGACATCTGCTACGCCACCCAGAACCGCCAGCGCGCCGTGCTGGGCCTCGCGCCGCTGGTCGACCTGGTGCTGGTGGTCGGGGCGGCGAACAGCTCCAACTCCAACCGGCTGCGCGAGATCGCGCGCGATGCCGGCGTCCCCGCCTACCTGATCGACGACGCCTCGGCGCTCGACCCGGCCTGGCTCGACGGGGTATCCTCGGTCGGCGTCACGGCGGGCGCCTCGGCGCCGGAGGACCTGGTCCAGGAGGTCTTGGACGCCCTGGCGCGGCGAGCCAAGCTGCGGGTCCGGACGCTGCCCGGCATCGAGGAAACCCTGCATTTCCGCCTGCCCGTCGAGCTGGAGGCGGCCGGCACCGGCCCGCTCCCCCGGCACCAATCCGACTTGAACAGGAAGTGAGCTCAGATGGCCGTCCCGTTGCTCCAAACCGCCATGGTCGGCGCCTATGTCGTCGGCCGCCACCTGCGCGGCGTCAAGCGGTACCCACTGGTGCTGATGCTGGAGCCGCTGTTCCGCTGCAACCTCGCCTGCGCCGGCTGCGGCAAGATCGATTACCCCGACCCGCTGCTGAACCGCCGCCTCAGCGTGGAAGACTGCTTGGAGGCGGCGCGCGAGTGCGGCGCGCCGGTCGTCTCGATCGCCGGCGGCGAGCCGCTGCTCCACGCCGAGATCGACCGGATCGTGGACGGGCTGATCGCCCAGCGGCGCTTCGTCTATCTCTGCACCAACGCGCTGCTGATGGAAAAGCGGCTGGACCGCTTCAAGCCCGGCCCCTTCTTCACCTGGTCGGTCCATCTCGACGGCAGCCGGGCCGAGCACGACGCCTCGGTCTGCCAGGCCGGCGTCTACGACCGCGCCGTCGCGGCGATCCGGGAGGCCAAGAAGCGCGGCTTCCGAGTCAACATCAACTGCACCCTGTTCGAAGGCGCCGACCCCGCCCGCGTCGCCGCCTTCTTCGACGAGGCCATGGAAGCCGGCATCGACGGCATCACGGTCTCGCCCGGATACGCCTACGAGCGAGCGCCCGACCAGGCCCATTTCCTGACCCGCCGCCGCACCAAGCAGCTCTTCCGCGACATCTTCCGGGCGGGGCGGGGCCGGCGCTGGGCGTTCAACCAGTCGTCCCTGTTCCTGGACTTCCTGGCCGGCAACCAGACCTACCGGTGCAGCCCCTGGGGCAATCCGACCCGCAACATCTTCGGCTGGCAGCGCCCCTGCTACCTGCTCGGGGAAGGCTACGCCGGGACCTGGCGCGAGCTGATGGATGAAACCGACTGGGACGCCTACGGCACCGGCAACTACGAGAAATGCGCCGACTGCATGGTCCACAGCGGCTACGAGGCGACCGCCGTCGCCGATTCCGTCCGCAACCCCCTGAAAGCCTTCCGCGTCGCCTGTCACGGCGTCCGCACCGACGGCGGCATGGCCCCGGAGATCCCCCTCGACCGCCAGCGCCCGGCCGAATACGTCTTCTCCCGCCACGTCGAGAAGGCGCTGGAGGAAGCCGGCCCGAAGCGCTGAGGCGGTTTTTTGCGGGGAAATTCGTCGATCCCGACACGAACGCCGTCGCCCGACCCCCTCACCCTGACCCTCTCCCCCAAGGGGGCGAGGTGAGGGTGCAGTGCGTAGATGGACCGAACGGGATTACCGTTTCGCGCCCACCCAGAAGCGGACGCCGTCGTCGCTGACGCTTAACCCGCACACGAGCTGAATGCCAACTTTCTGAACCGCTGGACAAGAGATCGACCTTTGATGCCGACGAGGGCTCTTGGGGTCAGACCACCATTTCCCATCTGCGCTTCTCGACGGCGACCTCCTGGGGAAATGGTGGTCTGACCCCAAGAGCCCGGCTCCCGCCGACCGGCGCGCGAACTCAAGAACATTGCATTCACCACGAAATCGGCTTAATGTTCCCGAATTGTTCCCATCCGACCAAGGCGCCCCGGCCATGCTCGACCACCAGTCCCCCGCGCAAGCCGCCTCCGCCCCGCCCGTGATCGTCCTGACCCCGCGCCAGGAAGCCTTCTGCCAGGCCATGGCCTGCAACGTCGGCGGGGCGGAGGCGGCGCGGCGGGCGGGGTACTCGCCCAAGGGGGCCAAGCAGCGCGCCGCCGTGCTGATGGGTCAGCCGGAAATCCGCGTCCGCATCGACCAGCTCCGCACCGACCGGCGGGCCGTCCACAAGTCCGCCCTGGACCGCGCCGCCGAACTGGTGGAGACCATCGCGGGGGAGGCGCTGGAGCGCAAGAGCCTCGGGCTGGCGCTGCGCGCGGTGGAGCTTGGCCTGAAGCTCCGCGGCGTGATCCAGGACAAGCGCATCCCGCACCATTACCTGGGCGGCGACAGGCCGCACCCCGACGCCGACCTGGAGAACCTGGACTGTCCCCCGGAGGATGCCGATTACCCCGTGGCCGCGCAGCCGCCCGCGTCGGAGGCGGCGAAACCCGCCGGCAAGCCCGCCGTCCCGCCGGCCGCCAAGCGGAATAGTGACCTTTCGGCCCGAAAAACAGTGACCTCCCCCAAGACGGCGGCCCTGTTCGGCTCCACCTCCCTGTCGGCGCCGGTGCCGCCCCTCCGGGTACCGGCCGTCGCCTGAATCCCCGCCCCGCAGTGAGGATCACGTTCGTTTCGACCGACCGCGCGCCCGACCGCGACGCGGCGACGCGCCCCCTCACACCCCCCAGGGCACCGTCGTGCGGCGTTCCTCGATCAGGCCGCGGTAGCGGGCCAGCGCCCACAGCGGGAAGATCGCGGCATAGCCATGATAGCGCAGGTAGAAGACCCGCGGGAAACCGACCGCCGTGAAGTCCTCCTCGTCCCACAGCCCCTCGGCGTTGCGGGTGTCGAGCAGGTAGCGGACCCCCCGCGCCACCGCCGCGCCGCGCACCTCGCCCGCCGCCATCAGGCCGAGCAGCGCCCAGGCCGTCTGCGACGCCGTGCTCGCGCACCGGTCTTCGGCGATGCGGTCGGGCCAGTAGGAGACGCCGCCTTCGCCCCAGCCGCCGTCCGGGTTCTGGCGCGACGCCAGCCATTCCGCCGCGCGCCGAACCGTCGGGTCGTCCGCCCGGACACCGGCGGCGTTCAGGCCGCACAGGGCCGACCAGGTGCCGTAGATATAGTTGGTGCCCCAGCGGCCGAACCAGGAGCCGTTCGGTTCCTGCTCCCGCCGGATGAAGTCGATCCCGGTCGCGACGGCCGGGTGGTCCCGGTCGAGCCCGAGCTGGGCCAGCATCCCGATGCAGCGCGCCGTCACGTCCACCGTTGGCGGGTCGAGCAGGGCGCCGTGGTCGGCGAAGGGGATATAGTTCAGGTAATGGCTGTTGTTGTCGGCGTCGAACGCGCCCCAGCCGCCGTTGGTGCTCTGAAGCCCCTCGATCCACTCGCGCCCGCGGTCGATCGCCGTGGTGAACAGCTCCGCCTCGCAGCGGTCCAGCGCCATCACGACCACGGCGGTGTCGTCGGTGTCGGGATAGTGGGGGTTGGCGTACTGGAACGGCCAGCCGCCCGGCCGCACCCCCGGCCGGCGCCAGCTCCAGTCGCCCTGGCAGTCCAGCACCTGGCGGTCGGCCAGCCAGCGGGCCGCCCGCAGGGCCATCGCCCGGGCCGCCGGACCGCCGGCCTCGGCCAGGGCGTGGCAGGCCAGCGAGGTGTCCCACACCGGGGACAGGCAGGGCTGGCACAGGATCTCGTCGCCCCGGCGCAGCAGCAGCTTGTCCATGGCCCGGCGGGCGGTCGCCGCGTCGGGATGGTCGACGGGATAGCCCAGGCAGTCATACATCAGGATCGCGTTGACCATCGCCGGGAAGATCGCGCCCAGCCCGTCCTCGCCGTTCAGCCGCTCCGTCACGAAGCTCACGGCGCGCTGGATCGCGGTCCGCCGGCCGGTCTTCGGCAGGCGCGGCTCGATCAGCAGCAGGAAGGCGTCCAGCCCTCGGAACAGCCGGGCCAGCGCCGTGTCGTCGGGGGCGGAGTGCCAGTCGGCGACCCGGTCGGCCGGCACGGTGAACAGCTCGGCGATGCCGACGCCGCGCGGGTTGCGCGCCCTCGGCTTGTGCGCCATCACGACCAGCAGCGGCACGACCACGGTCCGCGACCAGTAGGAGATCCGGGAGATGTGGATCGGCGACCAGGCCGGCAGGTTCAGGATCTCGACTGGCATGGCCGGCACCCCGCGCCACGGGATCTGGCCGAACAGCGCCAGCAGGATGCGGGTGAAGACGTTGCAGCGGGCCGCACCGCCGTGGGCCAGGATCGCGTCGCGCGCCCGCCTCATGTGCGGCGCGTCGGGCGGATCGCCGGCCGCCTTCAGCGCGAAATAGGCTTTCACCGAACAGCTCACGTCCATGGCACCGCCGTGGAACAGCGGCCATCCGCCGTCCTCGCCCTGCCGGCGCCGGATGAAGGTCGCGAGGCCGGCCTCCACCTCCGGGTCGATCTCGTCCAGGAAGTGCTGGAGCAGGATGTGCTCCGCCGGGATGGTGGCGTCCGCCTCGAGCGGGAAGACCCAATGCCCGTCGGGCTGCTGGAGCCGCCCGAAGGCCGCTTCCGCCGCAGCCACCGCCTCGGTCACGTCGATGGCTGGATCAACTGCCCCGTCGGCCGGATATGCTTGGGAACCAAGGCCTTCGGGACCAACGCCCGTCCGCGGGAGAAGCATGCTCGCCCACCTGCTGTTGGTCGGATTGGAGTGATTGCACCAGAGGATATTCGATGTTGCCCTGCAACCACCCTTATGCCGCAGCCTGCCCCGGTGTCATCAACGCAAAAGGCGACGGACCCCTCCGGACGGCGATGCAGCATTCGGGCTTGGCGGGCGGACGGATGTATTCCGCGTCGAGCCCGGCAGTAATGACGGGTTGATGATGTTATGGTTAATAATTGATTCACTATGTCGAAAGTAAGACTGCTGTCCAGGAGCGCGACCGCAAGGCGCCGGCGGGATCGCCGGCACAGCCAACCAGGACAGGAAAGGCCAGCCCATGCTCAGCAACGCCGCCGCACAGTCCGTCAGGAACGCGTATCAACTCGCCGCCCAGTACGGCCA
The DNA here is from genome assembly GCF_016653635.2 of Skermanella sp. TT6. Taxonomy (NCBI): domain Bacteria; kingdom Pseudomonadati; phylum Pseudomonadota; class Alphaproteobacteria; order Rhodospirillales; family Azospirillaceae; genus Skermanella; species Skermanella cutis. Next base: position 4,412,580 of record NZ_CP067420.1, on the reverse strand, counting down.
TGCGGCACCGGGACAGGAGCACCTGCTGCTGTCCCTGACCGGCGACGTCGATGCCGTCGCCGCCCTGATGGCGTGCGAGGCCGATCCCCGGGCCATCCACCGCGAGATCGACCGGCTGCTGCCGCGTCTTCCCCAGCGGCCCCACGGCGACGACGCGGTGGAACGGACGATCCAGCGGGCCGAGCGTTTCAAGCCCGATGCCCCATGCGACGGCGCCTGCCTGCTGCTGGCGCTGCTGGTGGACCGGGGTGCCGGTGCCGCCTCCATCCTCCGCCGCCACGGCGTCTCGCGCGACCGGATCGTCGACCACATGGTCCAGCGCGACATGGAGGCCCGCCGCCGCAAGGCCCCGCAGCGGGCGCTGGACGCGTCCGATCCCCCGGCGGCCCCCGCCGCCGACGGCGCGCTCGCGACATACTGCGTCGATCTCAACGCCAAGGCGGCCGAGGGCCGCATCGACCCCGTGATCGGCCGCGACGCGGCGATCGAGCGGACCGTCCAGATCCTGTGCCGGCGCACCAAGAACAATCCGATCCTGGTCGGCGAGCCGGGCGTCGGCAAGACCGCCATCGCGGAGGGGCTGGCGCTCCGGATCGTCGAGGGGGAGGCCCCCGACGCGCTGAGGGGCACCCGCATCTTCGCGCTGGACCTGGGCGCCCTGGTGGCCGGCACCCGATACCGCGGCGACTTCGAGGAGCGGGTCAAGGCGGTCGTCACCGAGCTGGGCAGGACCCCCGGCGCCGTGCTGTTCATCGACGAGATCCACACCATCATCGGCGCCGGCGGGTCGGGCGGCGCCATGGACGCCGCCAACCTGCTGAAGCCGGCGCTCGCCGAGGGGACGCTGCGCTGCGTCGGCGCCACCACCTACCGCGAATACCGCCAGCACATCGAGCGCGACCAGGCGCTCGCCCGCCGGTTCGGCAAGATCGACGTCGCCGAGCCCTCGGTCGAGGACGCGGTCGCCATCCTCGAAGGCGTCGCGGACCGCTATGCGGACCATCACCAGGTGATCTACAGCGGCGACGCGATCCGCGCCGCGGTCGAGCTGTCGGCCCGCTACATCACCGACCGGCACCTGCCGGACAAGGCGATCGACGTCCTGGACGAGGCCGGCGCCATGGCCCGGCTCGACGCCGGCCGGGCCTGGCCGCGGCGGATCGAGGCGCCCGACATCGAGGCGGTCGTCGCCCGCATCGCCAACATGCCGGTCCGCCGCGCCGGCCGGGACGAGCGCGCGGCGCTGCGCGGCCTGGAGGCCGACCTGAAGGCGGCGGTGTTCGGGCAGGATGCCGCGATCCAGGCGGTCGCGTCGGCGGTCAAGGTCGCCCGGTCCGGCCTGCGCGACCCGGAGAAGCCGATGGGCTCCTACCTGTTCGCCGGCCCGACCGGCGTCGGCAAGACCGAGATCGCGCGCCGGCTCGCCGAGACGCTGGGCGTCCCGCTGCTGCGCTTCGACATGTCTGAATACATGGAGCGGCACACCGTCAGCCGCCTGATCGGGGCGCCGCCGGGCTATGTCGGCTTCGACCAGGAGGGGCTGCTGACCTCGGCGGTGTCCAAGGCGCCCCATGCCGTCCTGCTGCTGGACGAGATCGAGAAGGCCCATCCGGACCTGTTCGCGCTGCTGCTCCAGGTCATGGACGCCGGCCGGCTGACCGACAGCTCCGGCCGGACCGTCGATTTCCGCCACGTCGTCCTGATCATGACCACCAACGCCGGCGCCGCCGAGATGGTCCGCCCGGCCATGGGCTTCGGCATGCAGGCCGTCTCCGGTCCCGATGCCGACGCCGCGGTGGCCGCGGTCAACCGCCTGTTCTCGCCGGAATTCCGCAACCGGCTGGACGCCACGGTGCAGTTCCGGCCGCTGGAGCCGGCCACCGTCCGCCTGATCGCGCGGTCGCACCTGGACCGGCTCGCGGAACAGCTCGCCGACCGCAACATCGCGCTCGACGCCAGCCCCGAGGCCCTGGACTGGCTGGCCGCGCGGGGCTTCGATGCGGCGCTGGGCGCCCGTCCGCTGGCGCGCCTGGTCGAGCGCGCGGTCAAGCTGCCGCTCGCCGAGCACCTCCTGTTCGGGGATCTCGACGGCGGGGGCCGGATCAGGCTCGCGGTGGTCGATGGCAAACTTGACCTCTCGGTGGACCGGACCCATGTCAGGTCGTCGAAATACGAACCGGCATGAGCCATCCCGGCGCCTCGCCTCACTCACGCCATCATCGGGCGCTCCACTGGGTCAGGCTGGGACATTCCGGGAAAGAATGAAGCCGGGACGGCCCAACCGTTCCGGCCCAGCAGTCCTGGAGTTCTCTGACGCTATGACCAGCAGATGCGCCGCCGCGTCGTCGATATCGGCGAGCAGGACCCTCGCCCAGGTGCTTTCTGCGTTGGCGCTGGAAGTGCCCGACACCGACGTGCTGCTTCGGATCGTCGACCGGGTGCCGGCCGCCGTCGCCATCGTGCGCGGGCCGGAACTCCGCTACACCCTCGTCAACCAGGCCTATGCGTCCATCCCCCCGGAACCGGTGCCGATGCTGGGGCGGACGATCGCCGACGTGTTCCCAGGCATCCCCGCGGAGCAGCTCGCCGCCATCGAACGGGTCTGGCGGACCGGCGAGCCGCTCAGCCTCCGCCAGCACCGCTCGATCTACGCCCGCGGCGACCGGGAGACCTTCTGGGATGTGGAGTTCATCCCGCTCCAGGCGACCGGGAGGACCGTGGACGGCGTCCTGATCATCGCGCAGGAGGTCACCCGCCAGGTCAGGGCGGAGCGCAGCGGCGAGGAGCTCCGCACCAGCGAGGCCCGGCTCGCCATCGCGCTCGAAGCCGCCGATGTGGGTGCCTGGAGCATGCTCGGCGGCAGCCGGCGGTTCATCGTGTCGCAGCGTGCCGCGGCTCTCCAGGGACTGGAGGCGGATACGCCGCTCGGCCTCGACGAGGCGCTGGCCGTGGTCCACCCGGACGACCGCGCCATGATGGCGGACCGGATCGACCGGGCGATCGCCGAAAAGGGAACGCTGGAGGTCGAGTACCGCCTGAACCCCGCGGCCGTGCCGCAGGGCGGGGATCCGGAGGGGGAACGCTGGTTCGCGGCGCGGGGCCGCTGGATGCCCGACGGAACCCTCGGCGGAACTCCGGAGGGCGGCCAGATGTTCGGCATCGTCCGCGACGTCACCGCCCGCAGGAGGGCCGATGCCGAGCGGGAACGGCTGATCGCCCGCATGTCCGCCGACAATGCCCGGTTCGAGGCCCTGGTCGACAGCATGCCCGCCGGAGTCATGGTGGCGGAAGCGCCCGGCGGCCGGATCATCTACGGCAACCGGCGGGTCGAGGAGATCCTGCGGCACGGGGTGCTGCCCTCCCTCGACGTGGGAAGCTACGGCGAGTGGGTCGGCTGGCACCCCGACGGCAGGCTGGTCGGTCCTCGCGAATGGCCCCTGGCGCGCGCCCTGGAAGGCGAGGTTGTCGCGGGCGACGAATTCCTCTACCGGCGGGGCGACGGCAGCACCGCCTGGATCCGGGTCAGCGGCGCCCCCATCGTCGATGCCGCGGGCGCCATCATCGGCAGCGTGGTGGCGCTCTACGACATCGACCGGGAGAAGCGGGCGGAAGCCGCCCTGCGCGGCAGCGAGGAGCGCGTTCGCAAGGTCGTCGACAGCAAGGACATGCTCCTGAAGGAGGTCAACCACCGGGTCAAGAACTCGCTCCAGCTCGTCGCCAGCCTGCTGAACCTCCAGGGCCGGCAGATCGACGATGCCCGCAGCCGCCAGGCCTTCCAGGATGCCGTGTCCCGGGTCAACGCGATCGCCCAGGTCCACGAGCAGCTCTACAAGAACGACGACGTCCGGCGGGTCGAGTTCGGCTCGTACCTCCAGACGCTCTGCACCCTCTATGGCGGCGGCGGCAACGTCGCGATCCGGACCGAGCCGGTCGAGGTGCCGACGGACTCGGCCATTCCGCTCGGCCTGCTGGCGGTCGAGCTCCTGACCAATGCCCTGAAGCATGCGGGTCCGGGCATGGCCGGGCGCCCGGTCGAGATCAGCTTCGGCCGAACCGACGGCGACGCGCTCCGCCTGACCGTGCGCGACCACGGGCCGGGCATCGCGCCGCACTTCCTCGACCCGCGCAACCGCCGGCGGAGCGACAGCCTGGGCATGCGCCTGATCGAATCGCTGGCCGCCCAGCTCGACGCCGCGCTGTCGGTCGACAACCTGGACCCCGGCGCGCGCTGGACCCTGGTGCTTCCGGCCGCGGCGTGACGCGAGGGACCGGTGACAGCCGATCTCCCGGCCTATGCCGGCCTGTTCGCGGCGGCCCTGCTGGCCGCCACGGTCCTGCCCGCCCAGTCGGAGATCCTGCTGGCGACCCTGCTGGCGCGCGGCGGGCTCGACCCGGTGCTCCTGGTCGCGGCGGCGTCGGCCGGCAACGTGCTGGGCTCGATCCTCAACTGGCTGCTCGGCCGGTTCCTGGTCCATCTGCGGCACCGCCGCTGGTTCCCGCTCAAGCCCGCCGTGTACGACAGGGCCGTCGGATGGTACGGCCGCTACGGCGTCTGGTCGCTGCTGTTCGCCTGGGTGCCCGTCGTGGGCGACCCGCTGACGGTGGTCGCCGGCGCGCTCCGCGTCGATCTCGCGCGCTTCACCGTCCTGGTCGCGATCGGCAAGGTCGGGCGCTACGTCTTCATAGCGCTCTCCACCCTGTGGTGGACCGGCGGCACGGGATGAGCGGTCCCCTGCGGCAACACGGCGCGGATGAATTTCGAAACAAATGCATTCATCGCTGAACCACCGCAAGGGGCGGGTGTTCTTTCCAGGGGTGATCGTGGGCGGGGGCGAAATGGGACTGCGCAACGGCCTGTGGCTGATAGCGGCAGCGGCAGCCGTACCGGGACTGCTGTTGTCGGCGGTCTTGCCGGCTCTCTCTCCCGTGGCCGATCCGGTTCCCGCTCCCCTGACCGTCCTGCCGGTGCCCGTGCCGGGCGGCCAGGTGGACGATGCCGCCCTTCCGGGAGCGATCGTGCCCGGCACCGCCGGTCCCGCCGCACCTCTGCCCGGCGTCGTGTTCGCCTTTCCGCCCCTCACGATCGCCGGGCTGGCCGGGGCCCTGATCTCCGGCCTGCTGGCGGCGGGGGCGGCGCGTCTCGTCCTTCAGAGCGGCCGGGCCGGTTCGCCGGAAAGACGGAGCGGCGCGCGGGGAAGCGGGAGGAAAGGCGACGAGGAGCGGTTGCGCGGCATGGCGGAGGCCCTGCCGCAGATCGTCTGGATCACCGGCCCCGACGGCGAGAACGAGTATTTCAATCGCCGCTGGTTCGAGTATTCCGGCGCTTCCCCGGACGATCCCCAGGCCTGGCGCAGCCATGTCCACCCCGACGACCTCGACGGGCTGCTCGAATCCTGGCGGGCCGCCTACGCCTCCGCCAGCCCGTGGCAGGCGGAATACAGGCTGCGCCGCGCCGACGGCGCCCATTTCTGGCATCTCGGGCGCGCGACGCCGGTGCTGGACCATGCCGGCCGCATCGTCCGCTGGTTCGGCACCGCGACCGACATCGACAGCCAGAAGCGCATCCAGGCGGAACTGGCCAGCACCGCGGCCGAACGCGAGCACCTGCTGCGCCAGAAGGACCTGCTGCTGCGCGAGGTGCATCACCGCGTCCGCAACAATCTCCAGCTGATCTCCAGCCTGCTCAGCCTGCAGAACCGGACCATCACCGACCCGGCGACCCTGCAGCAGTTCACCGAGGCCCGCGGGCGGATCGAGGCCGTGGCGCAGGTCCACGAACAGCTCTACCTGACCGACCGGCCCGACCTGATGGATTTCGCGGCCTTCCTGCAGGGGCTGTGCGCCAATCTCTCCAGGCCGGGGATCCCGGTGGCCTGCATCCGCGACCGACCTATGGAACTGCCCATCGACGAGGCGACGCCCCTGGCGCTGATCGCCAACGAACTGATCGCCAACGCCGTGGAATACGCCTATCCCGACGAGGGCGGCGTCGTGATCTCGGGCGGCCCGGTCCGCGTCATCCTGGACGGCCGCGCTCCAGGCCCGGTCGAACTCCGCGTCGAGGACGACGGCGTCGGGCTTCCCCTGGATTTCGAGCAGGGCCAAGGACGCCTGGGCATCCGTCTGGTCAGGCAGCTGACACGCCAGCTCCGGGGGCAGCTCACGACCGGCCCCGACGGCGACCGGTGCTCCGGCACCTCGGTGAGCATCCGCTTCGACAGCGAGCCGGCGCCTCCGATCGATCTGTGGGGCGACCGCGATATCATCCGGTGAGCCCCTCAGATCGATCGGAGGCGCCGGATAGGCGTTTTGTCATAATTCGTTGGAACAAAGCTCCTCCGCCGTGGTTGCCCCAGGGAAATCTGGAAAAGAACAGCCCGCAGGGGGGCCGAAACCATGGGACAACTCTTCATGGTCGGCGTTGACGGCAGCGACGGCTGCCGGCGCGCCGTCGATTTCGCAGCCGATCAAGCCGCTCGCGCCGGAGCCGACCTGCTTCTCGTCCATGTGATCGAGTGGTCGCGCTACGAGTTCCTGAGCCCGTCCGAGGTCGCCGAAAGGCATCGCCAGCGCGAGCGCGAGCTGGAGGATGCCCAGACCCGCTTGCTCGACCCGCTCCTGGATCGCCTGAAGGCGGCGGGGGCGGAACCGCGGACCGCGATCCGGTTCGGGCACGGCGCCGAGGAGCTGTGCTCCGCCGCCGCCGAAAGCAACGCCTGCCAGGTCTTCATCGGCCGCCGGGGCAGGTCCCGCGTCACGACCCTGCTGTTCGGCGGCGTCGCCGGCGCGCTGGTCCAGATGGCTCCGGTACCGGTGACGGTGGTGCCATGATCGAGCCCCGCTTTTCCCATGCGCTCGTCCCTGCCGTGTTGGCGGCCCTGATGGCCGCCGCCGGCCCCGCGGCGGCGCAGACCACCGCCGACCTCGCCGGCGCGCCGGAAATGGGCATGGATGCCCGCATCAACGCGGCGATCGGGCCGCTCGCCGACGCCTTCGCCGGGATCATCTTCTATTCGGTGCCGGTGATGGGCACCGACCTGCCGCTGATCGTGGTCTGGCTGATCACCGCCGCGCTGTTCTTCACCGTCTATTTCGGCTTCATCAATTTCCGCGGCTTCGGCCATGCGCTCCGGCTGGTCCGGGGCGATTACGAGGACCCGAACGACCGGGGCGAGGTCTCGCACTTCCAGGCGCTGACGGCGGCGCTGTCCGGCACCGTCGGCCTCGGCAACATCGCGGGCGTCGCCATCGCGGTGTCGCTCGGCGGGCCGGGCGCCACCTTCTGGATGATCCTCGCCGGCCTGCTCGGCATGACGTCGAAATTCACGGAATGCACGCTCGGCGTCAAGTACCGCCGCGTCAACGCCGACGGCACCGTCTCCGGCGGTCCGATGTACTACCTGAGCCAGGGGCTCGCCGAGCGCGGCATGGGTGGGCTGGGCCGGTTCCTGGCGGTATTCTTCGCGATCATGTGCGTCGGCGGGTCGCTCGGCGGCGGCAACATGTTCCAGATCAACCAGGCGTTCCAGCAGTTCGTCAACGTGACGGGCGGCGACGCCAGCCCCCTGGCCGGCCGGGGTTGGATCTTCGGCCTGGTCGCCGCCGTCCTGGTCGGCATCGTGATCATCGGCGGCATCCGCAGCATCGTGCGGGTGACGGAGAAAGTCGTGCCCTTCATGTGCGGGCTCTACGTGCTGGCCGGCCTCGTCGTCATCCTGGTCCACTGGGCCGAGATCCCCGCGGCCTTCGGCGCCATCATCACCGGCGCCTTCAGCCCGGAAGGCGTCGCGGGCGGCTTCGTCGGCGTGCTGATCCAGGGCTTCCGGCGGGCCGCCTTCTCCAACGAGGCGGGCATCGGCTCCGCCGCCATCGCCCATTCGGCGGTACGCACCAAGGAGCCGGTGACCGAGGGCTACGTGGCGCTACTGGAGCCGTTCGTGGACACCGTGATCGTCTGCACCGTCACGGCGCTGGTGATCGTGATCACCGGGACCTACGGCACGCCCGGCACCGACGGCGTCAGCCTGACGTCCCAGGCCTTCGGCAGCACCATCGGCTGGTTCCCCTACGTGCTCGCGGTGGCCGTCATCCTGTTCGCCTTCTCGACCATGATCAGCTGGTCCTATTACGGGCTGAAGAGCTGGACCTACCTGTTCGGCGAGACGCGGGCGGCGGATGTCAGCTTCAAGCTGCTGTTCTGCGTCTTCGTGGTGATCGGCTCATCGCTCCAGCTCGGTGCGGTGGTCGATTTCTCCGACGCGATGATCTTCGCCATGTCTCTGCCCAACCTGATCGGGCTGTACCTGCTGGCCCCGGTCGTGCGGCGGGAGCTGGCGAACTACCGCGCCAAGCTGCGCAGCGGCGAGATCCGTGCCCACGGGCACGCTCCGCCCGCCGGCGCCGCGGTGCGGCGCTGATCCGCAGCGGGCGGGATCAGGACGCGATCGGGACGACCCTGGCCGGCGGCTTCGACGCCGCCGGCTCGGGCCACCTGAGAAGTTCCAGCTCGCCCGAGTCGTGCTCGACCAGGGCGGTGCAGTTATCCACCCAGTCGCCGTCGTTGTAATAGAGGATGCCGTCCAGGGCCTTGATCTGCGGGAAATGGATATGCCCGCAGACGACCCCGTCCACGCCGCGCCGGCGGGCTTCCTCGACGACCGCCGTCTCGTAATTGTGGATGAACCTGCCGCGGTGCTTGACCTTGTGCTTCAGGTAGCCCGACAGCGACCAGTATGGATACCCGAGCCGCGACCGGCCCCAGTTGAACCATTGATTCACCAGCTGGGAGGCGGCGTTGGCGTGGGTGCCCAGATGGCCCAGCCAGGGCGCCCGGGCGACGACGCCGTCGAACTGGTCGCCATGGATCACCAGCAGGCGCCGTCCGTCCGCCGTCTCGTGGATCGCGTCCTCGACCACCAGGATGCTGCCGAACTCGTGGTCGATGTAGCCGCGCAGCATGTCGTCGTGGTTGCCGGGCGTCAGGATCACGCGGGTGCCCTTGCGGGCCTTGCGCAGCAGCTTCTGGATCACGTCGTTGTGGCTCTGCGGCCAATAGCGGGCGCGGCGCATCCGCCAGAAATCGATCACGTCGCCGACCAGGTACAGGGTTTCGCACTCGACCGCCTTCAGGAAATCGAGCAGGCGGTCGGCCTGGCACCCGCGGGTGCCGAGATGGATGTCCGAGATCCAGACGGTCCGGTACCGGTGTGTCGATGCGCCGTCCATGCCCTCGCCCCCATCCCCGGCGTCCGCCGATGCTGCGTCGCATCATTGTCTGGCATGGCCGGCGGCGGGGCGCAAGCCGGGATCCGGAAGCGGGGAAAGAGGTTCGCGACTTGCCCCGCCTCTCACGCATTTGTCACCATCGCCGCGAAAGTCCCTTAACGGTAAACGGTCACCATACGGTCCGTCGCAATGACGGGACCGTACATCTTGGACGCCGAAACCCCTTGCCCGGACAGCATGATCGAGTGGTTCCGGCTGGACCGGAGCCCGGACAGCGACGTGCTGGCCATCGTCTTCTCCCATGTGTCCGAGCCGCCGGGACGCTTCTCCTTCTACGCCAGCTTCCGCGACGTCCCGGTCAACAAGCTGTTCGTGAATACTCCCGGCAACGGCTGGTACCGGGACGGCGTGCCCGGACTGGGCAACGACATCGACTCGACGGCCGAAGGCCTGCGGATCATGATGCAGCAGGTCGCCCCCAGGACCGTGGTCTGCATCGGCAATTCCATGGGAGCCTACGCGGCGCTCCTGTTCGGGGAACTGATCAATGCCGACCGGGTGCTGGCGATCGGGCCGGAGACCCTGCTGGACCAGCCCGGCAGCCGCAGCCGGGGCTTTCTGGCCGGACGGCCGCTTTCCCCCTATCCCGACCTGCTGCCGGTCCTGAGCCGGCCCGCAGCCGACCGGCGCACCAGCATCATCATCGGCGAATCGGACCTGTTCGACCTGGACTATGCCCGCCGCGTCGCCCACCTGCCCGGAATACGCCTCCGCTCGCTGCGCGGCGTCGGCCACGAGGTACCGGCGATGCTGCACCGCTTCGGGGTCTGGCGACCGCTGATACGGGATTTCGCGCGCGACGGCAGCCTGCCGGCATTCCTGCCGCTGGAAGGCCGGATCTTCGAGGCGGGCGATGCCGCGGATGCCCTGATCGAGGCACGGCGCCTGCGGCTGGCGGGAGACCGCCGGGCGGCGCGCGGGCGCCTCGGCCACTGCCTTGCCCTCTATCCCGATGCCGACGCCGCCCATGACGAGATCGGCGTCATCGAGCGCGAGGAGGGCGCCTTCGCCAAGGCGGAGGCCGCCCACCGGCTGGCCCTGAGGCTGGCGCCCGACCGCGGGCAATACGGCCTGCATCTGGCCCTGGCGCTGGAAGCGCAGGGCCGCTTCGGCGAAGCCCTGGCCGCGTACGACCAGGCTAGCGCCCTGGAGCCGGGAAACCGCTTCCTGGCTCGAAGCCGGGAGGAGGCACGCCGCCGGCTTCAGGACGGCACGCCCGCGGCCTGGGGAACGCCCGGCTTCTTCAGGCCCTAGAAGGACGATACGCCCGCCACCTCCGCCCCGCCCCGGGTATAGACCTGCATCGCCCGGCAGCTCAGGGCGTCGGCGTCCACGATCAGGTGGCCCGGCTGTCCGGCCAGCCGCATCCATGCCGTGTAGCGGACGATACGGTCGTTCGTGCCGTCCATCTCCCGGGTATAGAAGAGTTCGGTGATCTCCTCGGGCCTGACGCCGGCCCCTTCGACGGCGCCCGCGACGCGGGAATTGCACTGGTGCTGGGCGAGCTGGGCGAGCCGCGCCTCGTAGGCGGGGTTCGTCGCCTCCTGTCGCGGAGCTTCGAACCCGGCGCAGGCGGACAGCGTTCCTGCCGCGATCAGGAGCATGGCGGTTGCTGGCGGCGATGGTTTCATGGGTGGTCTCATGGCGTTCGTTGAGGGAGCTACCGTGGTACGGCTACCTGGACGACGCCCCCAACAGGCAATCCGGTAAGGTGTTTCGGCATCGCCGAATAACAAGCTGCGGCGGCAGCCCGGCCCGAAAGAACGGCATTTACCCCTTATTGACGGGTTTCCCGTCAGGATGGCACCTCGACTGGCGGAGCCGCCCCGTGCTCCGGCCGTTCTTCATGGGAAGCGGGACTTGACCTCTCCTGGATGCTGGCTGCACGGCGCGGCGATCTACCAGATCTATCCGTTGAGCTTTCTCGATACCGACGGCGACGGGTACGGCGACCTGGAAGGGGTGATCCGGCGGCTCGACCATGTCGCCTCGCTGGGCGTGGATGCCGTCTGGCTGTCTCCCTTCCAGCCGTCGCCGCTCGCCGATTTCGGCTACGACATCACCGACCACAAGGGCGTCGATCCGCGCATGGGCACGGTCGACACCTTCGACCGGCTGCTGGCGGAGACCCACCGGCGCGGCCTGAAGCTGATGATCGACCTGGTCTGCGGCCACACCTCCGACCGGCATCCCTGGTTCGAGGAAAGCCGCCGCTCGAAACGGGGCGAGCGGGCGGACTGGTATGTCTGGGCCGATCCGGCGGCCGACGGCACGGCGCCCAACAACTGGCTGTCGGTGTTCGGCGGGCCGGCCTGGACCTGGGAACCCCGGCGCCGGCAGTATTTCCTTCATCACTTCCTGGCGAGCCAGCCGACGCTGAACCTACGGAACGAAGGCGTGATGGCGGCCCTGCTGGACGCCGCCCGCTTCTGGCTGGAGCGCGGGGTCGACGGCTTCCGCCTCGACGCGGTCGATTTCCTGATGCGCGACCCGGCCCTGCGCGCCAACCCGCCGCTGTCGGCCAAGCCGGCGGAGATCCCGGCAAAGCCGTTCGGCATGCAGGCCCATGTCTTCGACGTCGCCCACTTCGACGTCCGGGGCGTGCTGGAGCGGATCCGGGCCGCCGCCGACGGCTTCGGCGACCGCGCGCTGCTGGGCGAACTGTCGAGCCAGCCCGGTGCCGCGCAGCGGATCGACCGCTACACGAAGCCGGGCGGGCTCGATGCCGCCTACACCCTCGACCTGCCCAAGCGGCCCTTCGCCGCCGGGACTTTCCACGCCGCGCTGACGGCGGCCGGACCGGGGAGCGCCACCTGCTGGAGCTTCAGCAACCACGACGTGGAGCGTGCGGCCTCGCGCTGGCGGCCGGCGGGAGCCGACCCCGAACGCTTCGCGGCCCTGCTGGCGCTGCTGTTCTGCTGCCTGCCCGGTACCCTGTGCCTCTACCAGGGGGAGGAGTTGGGGCTGCCCCAGGCCGATCTCGACCGCGAGGATCTGCGCGACCCGTTCGGCATCGCCTTCTGGCCCGAGTTCAAGGGCCGCGACGGTTCCCGCACGCCGATGCCCTGGATCGCGGGCGCCGAACATGCCGGTTTCACCCGCGGCGGGAAGCCCTGGCTGCCGGTCACGGAAGCCCACCGCGCCCTGGCGGCGGACCGCCAGGAGATGCGGCCCGACTCCACCTTGAACGTCTGGCGGCGCTGCCTGGCTCTCCGCCGCCTCCATCCCGAACTCAAGCAAGGCGGGGCAGGGCAGGTGGACGAGGACGGGCCGGTCCTGTCCTTCACGCGCGGCGACCGGCTGGCCGCCGTCTTCAACCTGTCCTGCGGCCGGGCGGACTATGTCCTGCCGGCCGGCCGCTACAGTGCCATCGAAATCCCGCTTCCCGGCCCGGCGGCGCTTCTCGACGGCTCGCCGCAGGACGGGATCAGGGTCGGCCTGCCGCCGCTGGGCGCCTTCCTGGCGCTTCGGGACGGCTGATCACTCCGCCGCCATCGGCGTCGGGGCGGGGTTGCGGAAGGCTTCCAGCAGCGCCGCCTCGTTCGCCTTGGCGTCGGACAGGTGACGGTCCTTGACCGGGCCGAAGCCGCGGATGCGGTCGGGAATGCCGGCGATCTCCACCGCAAGGCCGTGGTTCCCGTAGGTGAGGCCCGACAGAAGCTCGGCGACGGTCTTCTCGTAGTCGGCGATCAACTGCCGCTCCAGCTTCCGCTCGGCGGTCCGGCCGAACGGGTCGAAGCGGGTGCCGCGCAGGCCCTTCATGCGGGCCAGCGCCTGGAAAGCCTTCAGCATCCACGGACCATAGGCCTTCTTCCGGGGCTCGCCGGTGGCGGGGTCGGTCTCCGACAGCATGGGCGGGGCGAGGTGGAACTCCAGCTTGTAGTCGCCCTCGAACTGCTCCCGGAGCTGCTTCAGGAAGGTGCCGTCGGTGTAGAGCCGGGCGACCTCGTACTCGTCCTTGTAGGCCAGTAGCTTGAAGTAGTTGCGGGCGACCGCCTCGGCCAGCCCGGTCCTGCCCCTGGCGCGCTCGGCCTCGACCTGACGCACCCAGTTCACCTGCCTCTCGTAGCGTGCGGCGTAAGCCGCGTCCTGGTAGTCGGTCAGGTAGGCCACCCGGCGCCGGATCACCTCGTCCAGCGTCTCCGACAGCTGGCGGTGCGACGGCTTGTCCGCCTCGGCGTCCCGCTGCGCCGCGGCGGCGGGTGCGGCCGCATCCTTGACCGCCGCCGCGTCCAGGGCGGCGCGGCGGCCCCAGCGGAAGGCCTGCATGTTCATGTCGACCGCGACGCCGTTCAGTTCGATCGCCTGCTCGATCGCGTCCGCCGAGACCGGCACGAAGCCCTTCTGGTAGGCGGCCCCCAGCATGAACAGGTTGGTCGCGATGGAGTCGCCCATCAGCGCGGTTGCCAAGCCGGTGGCGTCCAGGGTGGTCAGCTTGTCCCCCCCGCCGCAGGACTTGGCGATCTCGCCCAGCAGGTCCCGGGCCGGGATCCGGAAATCGGCGTTGCGGGTGAACTCGGCGGTGATCGTCTCGTGTTCGTTGATCACGGCATGGGTGAAGTCCGGGGCCATCTTGGACAAGCAGTCGCCGCTGGCCGCCACCACCAGGTCGCAGCCGATCACCAGCTTCGCCCCGCCGGCCGCGATGCGGACCGCGTGCAGGTCTTCCGGCCGCGGCGCGATGCGGATATGGCTGGTCACGGCGCCGCCCTTCTGCGCCAGGCCCGCCTGGTCCAGGACCGAGCAGCCCTTGCCTTCGATATGGGCCGCCATGCCGAGGATCGCGCCGATGGTCACGACGCCCGTCCCTCCGATGCCGGTGACCAGGATGCCGTAGGGATGGTCCAGGCCGGGGCGGGCCGGCTCGGGAAGCGGCATCTCCGCCGCGGTCTGCTCCACGGCCGCCGGTTTGCCCGCCGCCGCCGGCTTCGGCTTGCGGAGCTGCCCGCCATGGACTGTCACGAAGCTCGGGCAGAAGCCCTTGACGCAGGAGAAGTCCTTGTTGCAGGTGGACTGGTCGATCTGGCGTTTGCGGCCGAACTCGGTCTCGACCGGAACCACCGACAGGCAGTTGGACTTCTTCGAGCAATCGCCGCAGCCCTCGCAGACCTGCTCGTTGATCATCACCCGCTTGGGCGGATCGACCATGATCTTGCGCTTCCGGCGCCGGCGCTTCTCCGCGGCGCAGGTCTGGTCGTAGATCAGGATGCTGGTGCCCTGGACTTCGCGCAATTCGCGCTGCACGCGGTCCAGGTCGTCGCGGTGCTCGACCTTGACGCCGGGGGCCAGCCCGACCGGCCCGGCATATTTCTCCGGCTCGTCGGTCACCACCACGATGCGCCGGGCGCCCTCGGCGGCGAGTTGCTTGCTGATCTGCGGCACCGTCAGCACGCCGTCATGGGCCTGCCCGCCGGTCATGGCGACGGCGTCGTTGAACAGGATCTTGTAGGTGATGTTGACCTTGGCCGCGATGGCGGCCCGGACCGCCAGCAGGCCGGAATGGAAATAGGTCCCGTCGCCCAGGTTGGCGAAGATGTGCTGCTCGTCGGTGAAGGGGGCCTGACCGATCCAGGGCACGCCTTCGCCGCCCATCTGGGTGAAGGTCTCGGTCCGCCGGTCCATCCAGGTCGCCATGTAGTGGCAGCCGATCCCGGCCACCGCGCGGCTGCCCTCGGGCACCACGGTGGAGCTGTTGTGCGGGCAGCCGGAGCAGAAATACGGCTTGCGCTCGACCAGGGCCTTCCTGGCCTTCGCGTTCTCCTGCCGGTCCAGGAACTCGACCCGGCGGCGGATGCCCTCGTGGTCGAAGAATTTCAGCAGGCGGCGGCCGATCACCACGGCGATGCGGGCCAGCGACAGCTCGTTGTAGGAGGGCAGCATCTCGCGCGCCCCCTCGTCGAACTTGCCGACGACCCGCGGGCGCACGTCCGGATGCCAGTTGTAGAGCTGTTCCTTCAGCTGGTTCTCGATCAGCGCCCGCTTTTCCTCGACCACCACGATCTCTTCCAGGCCCTGGGCGAACTGGCGGATGCCCTCGCGCTCCAGCGGCCACGCCATGGCGACCTTGTAGACGGTCAGCCCGATGTCGGCGGCCATCTCCTCGGAGATGTTGAGGTCGTCCAGCGCCTGCCGGACGTCCAGGTAGCTCTTGCCGGTGGTGACCACGCCCAGCCGCGGGCGGGGGGAGGATATCACGGTCCTGTCCAGCCGGTTGGCCCGCGCGAAGGCCAGCGCCGCGTAGAGCTTGTACTTCATCAGCCGCTCTTCCTGTTCGAGCGGCGGATCGGGCCAGCGGATGTTGAGCCCGCCGACCGGCATGTCGAAGTCCGGAACCACGTAGTTGACGCGCAGCGGATCGATCGAGACCGAAGCCGAGCTGTCCACCGTCTCCGCGATGGTCTTGAAGGCGATCCAGCAGCCGGAAAAGCGCGACATCGCCCAGCCCATCAGGCCGAGGTCGAGGAATTCCTGTACGCCCGCGGGGTTCAGCACCGGGATCATCGAGCCGACGAAGGCGTGCTCCGACTGGTGCGGGAACGTCGAGGACTTGCAGGAATGGTCGTCGCCGGCCAGCACCAGGACGCCGCCGTTCCGGGACGTTCCCGCCGCGTTGCCGTGCTTGAACACGTCGCCCGAACGGTCCACGCCCGGCCCCTTGCCGTACCACAGGGAGAAGACGCCGTCGTAGCGGGCACCCGGGAACATGCCGACCTGCTGGCTGCCCCACACGGCCGTGGCGCCCAGCTCCTCGTTCACGCCGGGCTGGAACTGGATATGGTTGGAGGCCAGGAACTTGCGCGCCTTCCACAGCGCCTGGTCGAACCCGCCGAGCGGCGATCCCCGGTAGCCGGAGATGAAGCAGCCCGTGTTCAGTCCCGCGGCGACGTCGCGCTGGCGCTGCATCATGGGCAGCCGGACCAACGCCTGGGTGCCGGTCAGGAACACCCGCCCGCTTTCGAGCGTGTATTTGTCGTCCAGTTTGACTGCCGGGAGCGTCATGTTCCGTTCCTCCTTGGAGAGCGATCCTAAGAACCGTCTTTTTTTTCTTCTTGTGAAAAAGGTAACTCTTACTGTCCTTTTCTGCAATCCATCGGGGATGAGTCCCGTGAAAACGCAACGAATATCCGCAACATCCTGTCGCGCAGACAAAAAATTATATGGGATCGCCGGAGGCGGAGCGATCCGGTCTTCTTTGAAAAAATGACTCTTCCAGCGTGCTGAAGATCCGCGGGTCGGAGCATTGGGCTAAGTTAACCTTGGAAGCGGCCGGCGGCTCGCCCGCATGACGCGCCAGGCGAGCGTCCCGCTACTCGTGCCCGGGCCGACACCGTCGTCCACCCGCACTGTCCTTCGGACCGATACGGTTTTTTCCCGACCGCAACTACGGCTGTCCGGCACGGTACTTGTTAATCAACCATTGAGAACATTCCTGGCGACTGTTTTCTCCTTCGTTTCGTCATCCGCGGGCTTGACCCGCGGATCTCAAGGCACGGAGGCTTCGATGCTTCCCGCGAACGATGGCCGGATCAAGTCCGGCCATGACGAAAAAGGAATGTTTCTGCCCGCGATTAACCCTTTCGCAGAATAAGCGATCTCCGTGCCGGACAGCCGTGGATCGCAACGGACTGTCCCTGGCAAAGCCATCCCCGGTGGCCGATACTCGCCGGAAAGGGGAGAGTGCATGGACAAGGCCTCGAGCGGTTGGATCAACGGTTTCATCGGGATGCTGATCTTCAGCGGATCGCTCCCTGCGACGCGGGTCGCCGTGGTGGAGTTCGACCCGGTCTTCCTGACCGTCGCCCGGGCGGCCATCGCCGGAATCCTGGCGGCCGCACTCCTGGCCGCGTTCCGGCAGAAACGCCCGGACCGGGGCGATCTCGCCTCCCTGGCCGTCGTGGCCTTGGGCGTCGTCGTCGGATTCCCGCTGCTCACGGCCTTGGCGCTGGAGCGCATCACCTCCGCCCAGTCCATCGTCTTCATCGGCCTCCTGCCGCTGGCGACGGCGACCTTCGGCGTCCTGCGCGGCGGCGAGCGGCCGCGTCCGGCCTTCTGGGTCTTTTCCGGCCTCGGCAGCGCGCTCGTCGCCGGGTATGCGCTGGTTCAGGGCCGTGGCGGATCGGTCGCCGGAGACATGCTGATGCTCGCGGCCATCATCGTTTGCGGCCTGGGCTATGCCGAGGGCGGCAGGCTGTCCCGGAAGCTCGGCGGCTGGCAGGTGATCTCCTGGGCGCTGGTGCTGTCCATGCCGGTCATGGTCCCGGCGAGCCTGTACGGCATGCCGTCGTCGTGGGCGGGCATCGGCCACGCGGCATGGCTGGGCCTCGCCTATGTGTCGCTGTTCAGCATGCTGATCGGCTTCGTCTTCTGGTATCGCGGCCTGTCCCAGGGCGGAATCGCCGCCGTCGGGCAGCTGCAGCTTCTCCAGCCCTTCTTCGGGCTGACCCTGGCCGCGACCCTGCTGGGCGAGGCGGTCGGCTGGCCGATGGTCGCGGTCACCGTGGCCGTGGTGCTCTGCGTCGCCGGGGCGAAGCGTTTCGCCTCCTGAGGAAGGACCGTTTTCGAAACCGCCGGGTCTGTCCTATAACCGCCCCATGAGACCGCAGAAGCCCCTGCCCACGGACCCGCCCACCCCCGGGGAGGTCGCCCGCCAGACCGCGCGGTTCCGGGCGCTGATCGCCAAGCCGACCCGCGAGCGGCTCCGCAGCCTCGTGGCGGCCTGCCATCGCCAGTTGGAACAGACGGTGGAGGCGCATCCGCCGCGCCAGACGGTCGCCTGCCGCATGGGCTGCGACCATTGCTGCCACCTCTATGTCTCCGCGACGGCGCCGGAACTGCTGGCCATCGCCGAGCATGTCGCGGCATGGCCGCCGGAACGCCGCGACGCGCTGCGGTCCCGGCTGGCGGACGCCTTGCCCGCGACCCGCGGGCTGTCTCCCGTCGAGCGGGTCGGGCTCGGCCTCCCCTGTCCCATGCTGGAAGGCGGCCTGTGCGGCATCTACCCGGTCCGGCCGCTGGGCTGCCGGGCCTACGCGTCGTTCGATGCCGCGGCCTGCGAGCGGTCGACGCGGGAGCGGGACGCTCGCGCGCAAATCCCAGTTCCGAAGATCAACATGCGGTCGCGCCGGCTGCTGTCGCACTGCCTGCGCGCGGCGCTCGCCGATCGGGGACTGGACGGGAACTCCTACGAGTTGATCGAGGGTCTGTCCCGCGTGCTGGAGACCCCCGATGCCGACGCCCGCTGGGCGGCGGGCGAGGGAGTCCTGGCCGGGGTGCGCACGGACAGCTGAGCCGCGTCGCCTGACGCTTAGAGCACCGGCAGGTCGAGCACCAGCCGGGCACCCTCCTTCTTCCGCCACGCTTCCCCGTCCCAGGCCAGCCTGCCGCCGAGCTGGGCCGCCAGGACGTCCATGATCTGCAGGCCGGTGCCGACCCGCGACGCCTTCACCCGGTCGAACCCCGGCCCGTCGTCGCTCAGCGTCAGCCGGGCGCCGTCCGGCGCCGTCCGGTCCAGCCGGAGGGCGATCCTGCCGCCCCCCTCCGGACCGCTCCCGGAGAAGGCGTGCTGGAGGCTGTTGACGATGAATTCATTGATCAGCAGCCCCAGGGGCACCGTGGTGTCCACCCCGGCGTCGGCGTCGTCGGCCGCGAAGTCCAGCGTCACGTCCTCCGCCCGGACGCCGTGGAACGCCAGCAGGCTTTCGCACAGGGTCCGCAGATAGCGCGGCAGGCCGATCCGCTCGACGCTGCCCGCCTCGAACAGGCTGTCATGGACGACCCGCAGGGTTTCCACCCGGCTGCCGATGATGCGAAGCTGGCTCTCCACCTCGCCGGCGCCGACGCGGCGGATCTGCATGTTGAGCAGGCTGGTGATGATCTGAAGGTTGTTCTTGACCCGGTGCTGCAGCTCCCTCAACAGGACCGCGCGCTCCTCCGCCAGCCGGGACAACGCTTCGTTGGAAGAGCGCCGCTCGATCGCGGCGGCCAGGATGTTGGCGTAGCTCTGCAGGAAGTCCACGTCCTCCTGGTTGAAGTTGCGCCTTTCGTCGCTGTCCACTTCCAGCACGCCGAAGGGGTCGCCCCGGCCCTGGATGATCACGTTGATCAGGCTCCGGATGCCGTGCTCGCGCAGGAACTGCGGGACGTCGAACCGCGTCTCGGTCTCGATGTCGTCGGCGATCACGGGCGTGCCGGTCGCCAGCGTATAGCCGCCGGAAGAGCGGCTTCCGGCATCCACCACCAGGACACCCTCGAGCCCGGGCTGCCACCCGACCGCGGCGCGCATCAGCAGCCGGTCGCCGCCGGGAAGCCGCTCCATTACCTTGGCCCGCCCGACACCCAGCCCCTGGGCGGCCAGCACGACCGCCTCGTGCAGCAGGGCATCCAGATCGTCCACCAGCAGCGCCTGCCGGCCGAACTCGGCCAGGGCGCTCTGACGGCGGATCCATCGTTCGTGATCAAAGCTATTGTCGCTCATGGGGTGACAACACATCAGAATGGCTGTCGGCGTCGAACCCCCAAAAGGAGAACCTGCAGTGGCATCGGTCGCTGTCCGTCAATACAGTTTCTCCAGCAACTCGCCGTAGCGCTTGCGGATCTCGTGGCGCCGGATCTTGAGGGTGGGCGTGAGCTGCGCATTCTCCACGCTGAACGGCTCCGGGACGATCACGAACTTGCGGATGCGTTCGATGCCGGACAGGCCGCGATTGACCCGTTCCACCGCCTCGCCGATATGCTTCCGGAAATCGGCGTCCTCCGCCAGTTCCGCCGGTTCGGCCCGCTTGCCGTGGCGCTCGGCCCAGTCGCGCGCCAGCTGGAGGTCGGGAACGATCAGGGCCGCCAGGAACGGCTTGCCGTCCCCCGCCACCATGACCTGGCCGATGCAGGGCTCCAGCGTCAGCAGGTTCTCGACCCGCTGGGGCGCCACGTTGTCGCCGCCGCTGGTCACGATCAGGTCCTTCTTGCGGTCGGTCAGGACCAGCGAGCCGTCGGGCGCCAGGTGGCCGATGTCGCCGGTGTGAAGGCAGCCGTCCACGATCGTGCGGTCGGTCGCGTCCCGGTCGCCCCAATAGCCTTTCATCACCATGGGTCCGCGCGCCAGGATCTCGCCGTCCCCGGCGATCCTGACCTCCACGTCGGGCATCGGCGGGCCGACGGTGTCGTGGCGGATGCGGCTGGGCCGGTTGCAGGCGATCAGCGGCGACGCCTCGGTCTGCCCGTAGCCCTGGAGGATGCGGATGCCGAGCGACTGGAAGAACAGCGCCGTCTCCGGCGCCAGCGCCGCCCCGCCCGAGATGAAGGCTTTCAGCCGTCCGCCGAACCGTTCGCGGATGCGGGCGCGCACCAGCCGGTCCAGCACGAAATCCTGCGCCGCGTCCAGCGGCCCCAGGCGCCCGTCCCGGCGGTACCGCCGGGCGCCCAGCTCCAGCGTCCTGCGGAACAGGGCGAGGCGCACGCCGCCGGCCCGCTCGACCTCCCGGCGGATGCGCGTCTCCAGGACTTCGTAGAGGCGCGGGACGGCGGTCATGATGGTCGGCCTGACCTCCCCCAGGTTGCCGGCCAGCTTCTCGACCGATTCCGCGTAGGCGATCCGGGCTCCCAGGGTCAGGGCGAACATCTGGCCGCAGGTATGCTCGTAGGCGTGGGCGAGGGGAAGGAAGGACAGGAAGGTCTCCTCCCCCAGCCCGACATCCTCGACCAGGGTATAGGCCGACTTGCAGTTGGACAGGATGTTGCCGTGGGTCAGCATGACGCCCTTGGGCGTCCCGCCGGTGCCCGAGGTGTAGATGATGCAGGCCACGTCGTCGCGCCCGGCCGGCACGTCCTCCGGATCCGGCTCCCCGTCCCGGGGCTCGCCCCGCCTCAGCAGCTCCGCCCAGCCCAGGGCTTCGGGCGCGCCGTCGGGCATGCCCGGCATGTCCCCGTCGAAGCAGACCAACGCCCGCATGCCGCGCACCTGGAGGACGGCGGGCAGCACCTTGCGCATCAGCGCCGGGGTGGAGACCAGCACGACCCGGGCGCCGCTGTCGGTCAGCGTATGGAGATGGTCGGACGCCGTGCTGGTGGTGTAGGCCGGGACCGTGACGGCGCCCAGCGACATGATCGCGAAGTCGGCGACCAGCCATTCCGGCCGGTTCTCCGCGACGATGGCGACCCGGTCGCCGCGTCCTACGCCCAGGCTTCGCAGGCCCGCAGCCGCGCGCCGGATGTCGCGCGCGACCTCCTCCCAGTTCTGCCGGCGCCATTCGCCGGCCTGCTTGGAGATCAGCAGCGGCCGGCCGCCCTGGCGCAGCACCTGGTCGAAGAACATGCCGGGCAGGCTCGACCAGCGGTCATAGGTGTCGCGATCGGTGGTGGCGCGGTCGGT
The DNA here is from genome assembly GCF_016653635.2 of Skermanella sp. TT6. Taxonomy (NCBI): domain Bacteria; kingdom Pseudomonadati; phylum Pseudomonadota; class Alphaproteobacteria; order Rhodospirillales; family Azospirillaceae; genus Skermanella; species Skermanella cutis. The sequence continues at coordinate 4,390,931 of NZ_CP067420.1, read as the reverse complement.
CCGCGTCGGGTGATCGGGGCGCGTGCTGTTCATGTCTGCCTTCCGTGTAGGTGAGGTCCATTCCGGAGTGGGCCTTTAGGCCGTGATGCTGGCGGCGTGAAGGAGCATGGGCACCGTTTACGGCCCGATATATAGAACGGGACGGCAGCTTGGACGGGTTCAATCGCCTGCCTATATCCCTGGCAGCGCAACAGGAGGATACCGATGAGCCAGACAGCGACCGCAGAGCCGTTCGACAATCCCGAACCGGGAATGCCCGACCTCGGCGAGCTGCCGACCTGGGATCTGGGCGACCTCTACCCGGGGCAGGACTCCGACGCGCTCAAGGCCGACCTGGACCGGATGGAAAAGGCGTCGAAGGACTTCTACAGGAGCTACAACGGCAAGCTGGCGGACCTCGGCGGCGACCAGCTCGGCAGCGCCGTGGCCCAGTACGAGGAGATCGACGAGACCCTGTCGCGCATCATGAGCTATGCGCACCTGGTCTATGCCGGCGACATGAACGACCCGAACGTGGGCAAGTTCTTCCAGGGCATCCAGGAGCGGGTCAACGGCATCTCGACCCACCTGCTGTTCTTCACCCTGGAGCTCAACCGGCTCGACGACTCGGCGCTGGCCGCCAAGATGAAGTCGCCGGAACTGGCGAAGTACGCGCCCTGGCTGCGCGACATCCGCGTGTTCCGCCCGCACCAGCTTTCGGACGAGCTGGAGCGCCTGCTCCACGAGAAATACGTGGTCGGCCGCGCCGCCTGGAACCGCCTGTTCGACGAGACGATCGCCGGGCTGCGCTTCACCATCGACGGCCGGGAAATGACCTGCACCGAGGCGCTGAACCGCCTGACCGACCGCTCGGCCGAGCGCCGGCGCGAGGCGGCGGTGGAGATCGGCCGGGTGCTCGACGCCAATGTCCGCACCTTCGCGCTGATCACCAACACGCTGGCCAAGGACAAGGAGATCGAGGACAAGTGGCGCAACTATCCGCGCCCGACCTCGTCCCGCAACAAGTCCAACCATGTCGAGGACGAGGTGGTGGACGCGCTGGTGACCGCCGTCAAGGGTGCCTACCCGGACCTGTCGCACCGCTATTACGCGCTCAAGGCCAAGTGGTTCGGCGGCGACACGCTGGACTACTGGGACCGCAACGCGCCGTTGCCGGACGACGTGGACCGGCTGATCCCGTGGACCGAGGCGCGCGGCATCGTGCTGGACGCCTATGGCCGCTTCTCGCCGGAGCTGGCCGCCGTAGGCCGCCGCTTCTTCGACAATGCCTGGATCGACGCGCCGGTCCGGCCGGGCAAGGCGCCGGGCGCCTTCGCGCACCCGACGGTGCCGAGCGTCCACCCTTACCTGCTGGTCAACTACCAGGGCAAGACCCGCGACGTGATGACCCTGGCCCACGAGCTGGGGCACGGCGTCCACCAGGTGCTGGCCGGCCGCCAGGGCCACCTGATGGCCGACACGCCGCTGACCCTGGCGGAGACCGCGTCGGTGTTCGGCGAGATGCTGACCTTCCGCTCGCTGCTCGACGCGGAGACGGATCCGGCCGCCAAGAAGATCATGCTGGCCTCCAAAGTGGAGGACATGCTGAACACGGTGGTCCGCCAGATCGCCTTCTTCGATTTCGAGCAGCGGCTCCACACCGAGAGGCGCGAGGGCGAGCTGACGGCGGAGCGGATCGGGGAGATCTGGATGGACGTGCAGGCGGAGAGCCTCGGCCCGGCGCTTCGCTTCGACCAGGGATACCGGACCTACTGGGCCTATATCCCGCATTTCATCCATTCGCCCTTCTACGTCTACGCCTATGCCTTCGGCGACTGCCTGGTCAACTCGCTCTACGCGGTCTACCAGGACGCGGCGGACGGCTTCGCCGAGCGGTACCTGAAGATGCTGTCGGCCGGCGGCACGCTGCGCCACCAGGAACTGCTGGCCCCGTTCGGCCTCAACGCCTCCGATCCCGCCTTCTGGGACAAGGGCCTGGGCGTGATCCGCGGCTTCATCGACGAGCTGGAGCGGCAGGACCGCTGACGCCCCTTCTCCGGTTCCCGGCGGTGGGGGCGGCATGGCCGCCGCCCCCGCCGCCGGGACCGATCATCAATTCCATCAGGTCCCGCTCGCTGCCGGGCTTCTCCTCCAGCAGCCGGGCATGCCGCCGGTTGAGGGCGTCGAGGCCGGTGCGGCCGTACCATTCCTTCTGAAGGTCACGCCGTTTCCGCAAGGCTTCGATGCGCGCCTTGTGCAGCCGCTTCGTCTCCCGCTGCTTCGCCGGGTCCGGATGGAGGCTCTGGCGGAAGGGGCGTGCCAGTTCGGCCTGCGATGGGCGCCGCGACATGGTGGGCGGAAGTCCCAGGGCCGCCATTTCCTCCGGCCGGTACCCGTGGGACCGGGGCGCAGCGGGCTGGGGAAGGCCATTTCCCGGTCCGGCCGCCCCTCGCGGTTGCGAAGGTGGGTCGACCCTGGGCTGAATACGCCTGCACGTCAAGGAGTATGGATTATCGGGATAAGGCGCCGCGGGTGGTGCCCGCAGTGCGCGTGAATGCCAATGCGCATTCCATCGCATTCGCCCAAATTCGGCCGCGTCCGGGATGCGTGAACATCCCGGACGCTAACCGAAAGGAGTTGATGCATTTGGTAGTCAAGGTTCGGGTCCAGTGGGGCCGGGTCAGGTTTGAACTCCTGATCAGGCTCTAGCTTCGACCGGGGAGACGGGAGAGTCCAACTTCCGTCTCTCCACCGGACCTTGGCCCCACTTTAAGCGAAATTCCGACCATACGGCAAGCGCCATCGGTTGCCGCCGCGCCCTGGTCCGCACGGGCATGACAACCTTAGTGTCGTATCCTGCCCGACCTGCTGGCTGTTCAGACGTGCAAACAAGTCGATGCCTATATGTGACGATAAGCGGCCAGCCGCCGGAAGGCCCGTAAGATCCTTCCCCGCCTGCGGCAAGATAGTATGCGAATGACTCCATCCCGGCACTGACTCCCGCGCGCATCGGTGATAGGTTCCTCGCGCCCTGAGACTGCCGAGGCGTGGGATCGTGCCGCTGGTCAACCGACTGTCCATATCCACCAAGATCGCCCTCCTGTGCATCCTCGCGATCGGGGCGATCGGCATCGTCAACCTCGTGGCGCTCCGCGCCGTGCTCCTGGCGGAGGGCGAGCGGCTGGGGATCGCGCGGCAGGAAGCCAACATGCGGGTCGCCTGGGAAATGCTTCGGCACCTCGGCGACCTGCGGCTCGACGACAAGGGCAAGCTGACCGCGGGCGACACGCCGCTGGAAGGCAACATGGACTTGGTGGACCGCATCGGCACGCTGACCGGCGGGGCGGTGACGCTGTTCTCCGACGGCCGCCGGGTGGCGACATCGGTGCGCGACTCGACCGGGCGGCGGGCGGTCGGGACGGGGCTGGTCGATCCGGCCGTGATCGAGACCGTCCTGAAGCGCGGGCAGCCGTTCCGGGGCGAGGTCGCCGTGCTGGGGGAGACCTATCTCGCCGCCTACGATCCGATCGCCGATCCCCAGGGCAAGGTGATCGGCGCGCTGTTCGTCGGCGAGCCGCGGTCCGCCTTCATGACCATGGTGGACGCCATGGTCCGGGTCGGCGGGTTGCTGGGCGGGGTCGCCGCCCTGGTGGTGGCCGCCGCGTCGTTCCTGGCGATGCGCGGGCTGCTGGGGCCGCTGACCCGGCTGCGCGCGGTCATGGGGCGGTTCGCCGCCGACCAGCTGGACGAGGAGGTGCCCTGCCTCGACCGCGCCGACGAGGTCGGCGCCATGGCGGCATCGGTCCAGGTCTTCCGCGAGCACGCCGTCAAGGTCCGCGCCATGCGGATGGAGGAGGAGCGACTGGAGGAAATCCACCGCGACGAGGTGCGCGCAGCCATCCGCGGCATGGCCGACAAGGTGGACGGCCAGACCCGCAGGGCGATCGAGACCGTGACCGGCCAGACCGGCGGCATGCGCGAAGCCACCGTCGGCCTGCACGCGGCGGCGCGCAGCATGGACCGTAACGCGCGCGAGATGTCCGATGCCACGGCCCAGGCGCTGGGGGCGGTGGGCATCGCGGCGGAAGCGGCCGGCCGGCTGTCCGACTCGGTCGGGCGGATCAACGGCCAGGTGGGGGAAGCGGCCGCAGCCGCCGGCCTCGCGGTCGCCAGCGCCAGGGACGCCGCCGGCGTGATCCGCACCCTGGACGAGGTCGCGGCCGAGATCGGCGGAATCGTCGGTCTGATCCGCAACGTCGCCTCGCAGACCAACCTGCTGGCGCTGAACGCCACCATCGAGGCGTCGCGCGCCGGGGAGGCCGGCAAAGGCTTCGCCGTCGTCGCGGCGGAGGTCAAGGCGCTGTCGCGCGAGACCGAGCGCTCGACCGACCGGATCGGCGACCTGATCGCCCGCATCCAGGCCGCGGCCAAGGACGCTGGCGCCGCCGTCGGCCGGGTCGGCGATTCCATAGCGGCGGTCGACGGGATCGCCGGCCGGATCGGCACCGCCATGCGGGAGCAGTCCGAGGCCATCGCCGAGATCGCCGGGAACGTCGAGGCCACCGCGAACGCGACCCGCGACGTCTCGGTCCATGTGGACGCCCTGTCCGGCGACGTGCGGCGCACCGACGAACTGGCGGAAAGCAGCAAGTTGGCCGCCTCGGCGCTGAGCGACGGGATAGAGGCCCTGGCGGAGGCGCTGACCCAGATCGTCCGCACCTCGACCGACGAGGCCAACCGCCGCGCCCACACCCGGCACCCCTGCCAGGTCGCGACGGAGGTCGCCGGCCCGTTCGGCGCCGGGGAGGCCGAACTGCTGGACGTGTCGCGCGGCGGCGCCCTGATCAGCAGCGACATCAAGTTCACGGCGGGCGACCGGCTTAAGCTGCGCATCCCCGACCGGGACCAGCCCCAGCACGCCCACGTGGTCGGGATCACCCGCCACGGCATCCACCTTCAGTTCGACCCGCCGCCGCTGGGCGAGGGGGAGGTGGCCAGGGTGGCGGGCGTTTCTTCCTAACGGGACCTGCTCAGGCCGGGATGGTGAAGGTCTGGATCCAGGAGACGCCGGGCTGCGCGTCGTCCTTCTGGTAGGAGAAGGGCTGCGTGATGTCGCCGATCGTCAGGGCGCCCTGATAGTTGGCGGCGGCGCTCCAGTTGACCCCGACCAGGATCAGGATGTTGAGGCCGGACGTCAGGTAGGGGTCCAGGTCGGTGACGTCGTCGAACGACACGTCCTCCTCCTGCTCCCGGGCATAGACGACCAGCCCGTTCAGGAACACGACGATCTCGTTGTCCGCGTGGGTCACCCTCAGGGATACTCTTGCCATCTGGAACTCCTGCTGAACGACGTGGGACAGGGGCGGGTCGGGTGGGGGCCGGGGTATCCCCGATGGGATGGAAGGCGTGTTTTCTATGCTTGCGGCATCATAGGTGCCTTCTGCATGAAATGGTATATTATTATAGTCCGGTAATATAACGCGATCATATTCTTGTATGCGCAAGAAATGACGGTCCTTTCGCTTGGCAGTCCGGAAGGGCGGGCGCATGCGGCGCCGCCCGATCCGCGCCCCCGCGCACTGGTCTTTCGCCGGCCGGGGCACCACTTTGAGTGCATGGCAAACGGCACTGAACAGAACTCGTTCGGCGGGCGCATCGCCCGCTATGCACGGGTCTCCACGGCGATGGGCGGGCTGGCGGCGCGGCTCGCCGGACAGCGCTATCTCGGCATCAAGCTCGAACGCGGCGAGCACGCGAAGGAACTGAGGGACGCGCTGGGCGGGCTGAAAGGGCCGCTGATGAAGGTGGCGCAGATCCTGTCCAGCATTCCCGACGCCCTGCCGCAGGAATACGTCCAGGAACTCTCGCAGCTCCAGGCCGATGCGCCCAGCATGGGCTGGCCCTTCGTCAAGCGGCGGATGGCGTCGGAGCTGGGTCCCGACTGGCAGAAGCGGTTCGCCAGTTTCGAGCACGAGGCCGCGTCCGCCGCCTCCCTGGGGCAGGTCCACAAGGCGGTCGGGCCCGACGGCCGGCAGCTCGCCTGCAAGCTCCAGTATCCCGACATGATGTCCGCGGTCGAGGCCGACCTGCGGCAGCTCGGGCTGATCTTCTCGATCTACGAGCGCTACGACAAGACCATCTCGACCCGGCAGATCCATGCCGAGATTTCGGCCCGCCTGCGCGAGGAGCTGGACTACGCGCTGGAGGCGCGGCACACGGCGCTGTACCGCGACATCCTCACGCCGATCGGAAGCGTCCACGTGCCCGAGGTCGTGCCGGAACTGTCGACCAAGCGGCTGCTCACCATGGGCTGGCTCGACGGGCGGAAGATCCTGGACTACGTCAAGGACCATCCGGAACGCCGCAACGACCTCGCCCTGAACATGTTCCGGGCCTGGTACACGCCGTTCTACACCTGCGGCACGATCCACGGCGACCCGCACCTGGGCAACTACACCGTCCGGCCCGACGCCTCGATCAACCTGCTGGACTTCGGCTGCATCCGGATCTTCAAGCCGAGCTTCGTCAAAGGCGTCATCGACCTGTACCACGCGCTCCAGACCGACGACCGCGACCTGGCGGCGGAGGCGTACCGCGTCTGGGGCTTCAACAAGATCGACAACCAGCTGATCGATATCCTCAATGTCTGGGCGCACTTCGTCTATGCCCCGATCATGGACGACCGGACCCGCAGGATCGACGAGACCAACAGCGCCCTGTACGGGCGCGAGGCGGCGGAGAAGGTCCACAAGGCCCTTCACGAGGTCGGCGGACTGGAGATCCCCCGGGAATTCGTCTTCATGGACCGGGCGGCGATCGGGCTGGGGTCGGTGTTCCTGCATCTCCAGGCCGAGGTGAACTGGTACCACCTCTTCCATGACCTGATCGGCGACTTCGACGTGAACGCTCTGGAACGGCGCCAGACCGAGCTGCTCGATCGCCATGGAGTGCCGCTGCCTACCTAATTCCGCCCGCGTGTTGTCGATTTTCCGTGAGAAATCGCGGAACCAACCAGCCAAAACCCTTGTTGAGGGGGCCAAAGGTTGCCGAATGGCGGCCGAATCGCCCCCAAGACGAGGATCAATCCCCATGAACAAGCTCTATTACGGTGCAGCTGTGCTGGCCCTCGCCATCGGCGTCTCCGGTCAGGCCCTTGCTCAGGATACCGGCCTGACGACGGGTCAGACCGACGGGACCACTTCGGGCCGTGCCGCCATCGGGCAGGGCGGCGTCGGTGCCGGCGACCCCACCTTCCCGACCGGCACGACCAATCTCCAGGTCCCGGCCTCCTGCGGTCCGACCGACGTGGCCGCGGTCCGGTCCGACCTGAACAGCGTTCAGAACGACCTGATCCGCGATCGCATCGGCGTCCAGCTCCAGACCGCGGAGAACCAGGCGCAGGACGGCAACCGCGCCCGCTGCGCCCAGATCCTCGCCGACGCGCGCAACTCCATCGTCATGGCCGGCGGCCAGGTCAGCGACATGAGCGCCGCGGCCGGTGGCGGCGTGGTTCCGCCGGCGGGCGCCGGTGTCGCGGGCAGCGAGAGCGTCGCGGGCGGCGGTCCCGTCGCCGGGTCCACCGAGGCCCAGCCGATGGGCACCGGCATCACCGGTAGCGCCGATGGCAGCATGGCGCCCGGCACGGGCACCGGCGAGCCGGTCCCGCAGGTTTACACGATCAACGACTGCCAGCCGACCACCTGGGCTGCGCTCGAGAACCGGACCGACCAGGTTCCCGACAACCGCCGGGGCGAGGTGCAGCAGCTCCTGACCCAGATCCAGCAGGAGTACAACGCCGACAACAAGGGCCGTTGCGCTCAGTTCATGAACCAGCTGGCTTCGATCCTGCCGGGCGGTGCCCAGGCCCGGTAACTTCCACGGGCTTGTTCACGTCCGAGACCGCCGGCATGGGCGGCCGATCCGAAAGGGTCGGCCGCCCTTTTTCGTGCGCGTCCCTCATGCCGCATGCGACCATTGTCCACTGTGCATGGCACGGCACTGAAGGTTTAGTGGACATGATTGAATTGAAAAGGTTAGTGGCTAGAGCGCTTCACAAACTTTCCAGAATGCGGCATTTTGCCGTCGCATCAACCGTCCGCCACAATTCTCGGCAAAAAAATCAGCGGCAAGGGAACCAGCCAGGATGAAAGTCGCCATACCGAAGGAGCGGCGCGCCCATGAACGTCGCGTCGCGGCCTCGCCGGATACCATCAAGAAATTCAAGCAGCTCGGGCTGGACGTCGTTGTCGAAACCGGCGCCGGTGAGCACGCCTCGATTCCCGACCAGGTCTTCGTCGACGCGGGTGCCACCATCGCTCCGGACGAGGCGGCCGCCCTCGGCGATGCGGACATCGTGCTGAAGGTCCAGCGCCCCCTGACCGAGGCCGAGGGCGGCCCGGACGAGGTGGCGCTGATGAAGCCCGGCGCCATGCTGGTCGCCATCCTCCAGCCCTATCAGGCGCGCGACCAGATCCAGGCCTATGCCGACGCCAAGGTCAACGCCTTCGCGATGGAGCTGATGCCCCGCATCACCCGCGCCCAGTCGATGGACGTGCTGTCCAGCCAGGCCAACCTGGCGGGATACCGCGCCGTGGTCGATGCCGCGGCGGAATTCGGCCGCGCCTTCCCGATGATGATGACGGCCGCCGGCACCGTGCCTCCGGCGCGCTGCATGATCATGGGCGTCGGCGTCGCCGGTCTCCAGGCGATCGCGACGGCCCGTCGGCTGGGCGGCGTCGTCTCCGCGACCGACGTACGGCCGGCGACCAAGGAGCAGGTGCAGTCGCTCGGCGCCACCTTCGTCGCGGTGGAGGACGAGGAGTTCAAGGAAGCCCAGACGGCCGGCGGTTACGCCAAGGAGATGAGCGCCGGCTACCAGGAGAAGCAGCGGGCACTGATCGCCGAGACGATCAAGAAGCAGGACATCGTCATCACCACGGCGCTGATCCCCGGCCGCAAGGCACCGATCCTGGTGACCGAGGCGATGGTCCGCTCCATGAAGCCTGGCTCCGTCCTGGTCGACCTGGCGGTGGAGCAGGGCGGCAACGTCGAGGGCTCGAAGCCGGGCGAGGTCGTGGACGTCGGCGGCGTCAAGATCGTCGGCCACATCAACGTGCCCAGCCGCAACGCGGTCGACGCCTCGATGCTCTATGCCAAGAACCTGCTGAACTTCCTGACCCCGCTGATCGACAAGGAAAAGGGCCTGACGATCAACTGGGACGACGAGATCATCAAGGGCACCGCGCTGACCCGCGACGGCGCCGTGGTGCATCCCAATTTCGCCGCCGCCGAGGCGGCCAAGAGCTGAGGGGAACACAGCCGATGACAAGCCAGGAACTGGCCCAGCAGGTCACCAACCTGCAGCAGGCACTGCGATCACTCACCGTGGAAGCCGACCGGCTCGCCGCCGAGACGTCCCGGCTGGCGGCCGGCGCGGTCGAGCAGGCTCCGGCCGACCACAGCTTCTTCATCACCGGCCTGACGGTCTTCGCGCTGGCCTGCTTCGTGGGCTACTACGTGGTGTGGCGGGTGACGCCGGCGCTGCACTCGCCGCTGATGAGCGTCACCAACGCGGTGTCCTCCGTGATCATCGTCGGCGCGCTGATCGCGACCGGCAGCACGGCCGGCTTCACCTTCTCCACGATGCTTGGCTTCCTCGCCGTCATCCTGGCCTCGGTCAACATCTTCGGCGGCTTCATTGTCACCCAGCGCATGCTGGCGATGTACAAGAAGAAGCAGAAGAAGGCATAAAGGGAGCCCTGAACCAACATGGCCACACTAGCCCCGCTGGCATACCTGGTCGCCGCCATCTGCTTCATCATGGCGCTGCGCGGCCTCTCCAGTCCCGAGACCTCCCGCCAGGGCAACAATTTCGGCATCGTCGGCATGGTGATCGCCATCGTCACCACGCTGATGTTGCCGGGATTGATCTCCGGCCTGTCGATCACCCTGATCCTGGTCGGATTGGCGATCGGCGGCACCATCGGCACCGTCATCGCGCGCCGGATCGAGATGACGGCCCTGCCGCAGCTCGTCGCCGCCTTCCACTCCCTGGTCGGCCTCGCCGCCGTGTTCGTCGCGATCGCGGCGTTCTACGCGCCGGAGGCCTACGGGATCGGCACCTCGGGCGCCATCCGCACCGGCAGCCTGATCGAGATGGCGCTGGGCGTCGCGATCGGCGCCATCACCTTCACCGGCTCGCTGGTCGCCTTCGCCAAGCTCCAGGGCCTGGTCAGCGGCAAGCCGCTGGTCTTCAACATGCAGCACATGCTGAACGCCGGCCTCGGCATCGTGCTGGTGCTGTGCATCGTCTGGCTGTGCGTCTCCAACTCGACCGCGGCGCTCTGGATCATCGTGCTGCTGGCGCTGGCCCTGGGCTTCCTGCTGATCCTGCCGATCGGCGGCGCCGACATGCCGGTGGTGGTGTCGATGCTGAACAGCTATTCCGGGTGGGCTGCGGCCGGCATCGGCTTCACGCTGGAGAACAACCTGCTGATCATCACCGGCGCGCTGGTCGGGTCTTCCGGCGCCATCCTGTCCTACATCATGTGCAAGGGCATGAACCGGTCGATCTTCAACGTCATCCTGGGCGGCTTCGGCGGCGACAGCGCCGCGGCGGCGGCCGGCGGGCCTGCCGGCGACCGGTCGGTCAAGGCCGGCTCGGCGGAGGACGCGGCCTTCATCATGAAGAACGCCTCCTCGGTCATCATCGTGCCGGGCTACGGCATGGCGGTGGCGCAGGCACAGCACGCGCTGCGCGAGATGGCCGACATGCTGAAGCACGAAGGCGTCGAGGTCCGCTACGCGATCCATCCCGTCGCCGGCCGCATGCCCGGCCACATGAACGTGCTGCTGGCCGAGGCCAACGTGCCCTATGACGAGGTCTTCGAGCTGGAGGAGATCAACCGCGACTTCGGCCAGGCCGACGTGGCCTTCGTGATCGGCGCCAACGACGTGACCAACCCCGCGGCCAAGACCGATCCGGCCTCGCCGATCTACGGCATGCCGATCCTGGACGTGGAGAAGGCCAAGACCGTTCTGTTCATCAAGCGGTCCATGGCGGCCGGCTATGCCGGCGTCGAGAACGAACTCTTCTTCCGCCCCAACACCATGATGCTGTTCGGCGACGCGAAGAAAGTTACCGAAGAGGTCCTGAAGTCTCTGGACTAGTCTGTCCGTCTGCCTGAAGGATAGACCAAAGGGCGGTGGCGCCGAAAGGCGCCGCCGCCTTTTTCATGCCTGTCGTACGACTTGCGCACCGGTTCGATCGGCGTGCTATGATTTTCCCGTGACGGCGGCCGGAGAGGGGAAAACACCATGCTTGCCTCTCTCCAGGATGCCGTGGATCGCCGCAGCGCGATCCTCCAGGCGATCGCCCACGGCGCCGCAGCGATGGTCGCCTGCCCGGATTGGCGTGCCGGGATCGACGATCTGCTCGGGCGCCTCGGCATCGCCGCCGGTGTCAGCCGGGTCTACCTGTTCGAGATCCATGACGGGGCGGGGCAGGGCTTGGCGCAGACCTGCCGGCACGACTGGGCCGCCCCGGGGCTGGCACCGCTGGTCGGCGATCCGCGCAACACCGACGAGAAGCTGGTCGGAACCGATCCGACGCTGACCGACTGGACCGAGCGCCGCCGGCGCGGCGAGCTGATCCAGGGATTGACCCGCGACCTGTCCGGATACCTGCGCGAGGATTTCGAGTACCAGCGCATCCTGTCCTTCGTCTCCGTCCCGATCCTGGTGAACGGCGCGTGGTGGGGGCATCTCGGATTCGACGACTGTGAGTGCGAGCGGGTGTGGTCGGAGCTGGAACTGGACGTGCTGAAGACGGCCGCCGCCCTGATCGCCGGCGCGGTGGAGCGCAGCCGGGCCGCCGGCATCCTGCGCACCAGCGAAGCGCTGAAGAGCGCCATGCTCGACACCGCGCTCGATTGCGTCATCACGATCGACGACGGCGGGCGGGTGGTGGAGTTCAATCGGGCGGCGGAGCGCACCTTCGGCTGGCGGCGGGAAGCGGTGATCGGCCTGCCCCTGGCCCAGGTGATCGTCCCGCCGGAAATGCGCGGCCCCCATCAGGCCGGGATCGGCCGCTACCTGGCGTCGGGCGAGACCCGGGTCCTCGGCTCCCGGATAGAGGTCGAGGGCATGCGGTCGGACGGCAGCCGGATGCCCCTGGAACTGGCGATCACCGAGGTGCCGACGGCGGAGGGCCGTTTCTTCACCGCCTATCTGCGGGACATCACCGAACGCCGCCAAGCCCGCGCCCGGCTGGAACGCATGGCCTATTTCGATGCCGTGACGGGTCTGCCCAACCGCGCCTTGCTGCTGAAGCGCGTGGCGGAGCGAAGGGCGGCGTCCGGATCCGCCTGGATCGTCGCGATCGAGCTGATGCGGTTCGGAACCCTGAAGACCAGCCTCGGCACGGCCTTCGCCGACACGCTCCTGTGCGCGCTGACCGCGAGGCTTGCGGATTGCCTGGAGGGGGACGCCGTGCTGGCCCGCACCGGCGACCGGCAGCTTGCCGTCCTGGGAACCGGCGGAGGCGCCGAGGAGACCGCCCGCCGGCTCGAACAGGCCCTGTACGAAGCGTTCCATCTGGACGGCAGGACGGTCTTCATGACGGCGAGCCGCGGCATCGCCGCCGGCGAGGACGAACCCGACACGCTGCTGCGCAATGCCGAACTGGCCTGCGAGCGGGCGGTCGAGGCGGGCGGCGGGACCTGCCGGTACGACGAGACCATGCACGCGGCGCAGTTGGACCGCTTGAGCCTGGAAGCCGACCTGCGCCGCGCGATCGACGCCGGCGACCAGATCTGGGTCGCCTACCAGCCGATCGTGGCGCTGCCGGAAGGCCGCCTCGCCGGGTTCGAGGCGCTGGTGCGCTGGGACCACCCGGCCCGCGGCAAGGTGCCTCCCGGAGTCTTCATCCCGATCGCCGAGGTCACGGGGTTGATCGTGCCGCTCGGACGCCTGGTCCTGCACAGGGCCTGCCACCAGATGGTGCGCTGGACGGCGATGCGCGGGCCGGATGCCGATCCGCTGTTCATCAGCGTCAACCTCTCCGCCCGGCAGCTCGGCGACCGCGACCTGCTGGACACCGTGGCGGGGGCGCTGGCCGAAAGCGGCGTCGATCCCGCCCAGGTTAAGCTGGAACTGACGGAGTCGGCGGCCATGAGCCATGCCGGCGAGACCATCGGCCTGCTGTGGCAACTGAAAGCGCTGGGGCTGCGGCTGTCGATCGACGATTTCGGCACGGGCTACTCGTCGCTCAGCTATCTCCACCGTTTCCCGGTCGACTCGCTGAAGGTCGACCAGTCCTTCGTCGCGGCCATGTGCCGTTCCACCGAGAGCAGGGACATGGTCCGGATCATCGTCGATCTCGCCCACCTGCTGAAGCTGGAGATCATCGCCGAAGGCATCGAGACGGCGGAGGACGCGAAGCTGCTGTCCGACATGGCCTGCGGATTCGGGCAAGGCTACCTGTTCGGCGCCCCGCTGCCGCCGCAGGAGGCGGCCGGCTGGATCACCGCGCCCGGAAGCGCCGAGCGGGAGAAATCGCTGACCTGATCAACCGCCTGATCAACCGTAGGTCGGCCTTCGCCCGTCAGGGCGAACGCCGACACCCTGCGTCAACGCTCCGGCCACGCTGTCGGCGTCGGCCTTCGGCCGAGGCCGACCTACAAGGCCCTACAGTCGCGACTGATCGCCGTAGGCCGTCAAAGCCGAAAACCGCCGCCGGACGGTGCCGGGGCGGTTTTTGCAAGCTTGGCCTGATATCCGCGGTCTCGACGGGCGCGGATCGTCAGTCGATCAATAGCCTTCACGCTCCATGCGCTTGCGCAGCAGCTTGCGGGTGCGACGAACGGCCTCCGCCTTCTCACGCGCGCGCTTCTCCGAGGGCTTCTCGTAGTTGCGCCGCAGCTTCATTTCACGGAAAATCCCCTCGCGCTGCATCTTCTTCTTCAGCGCGCGCAGGGCCTGATCGACGTTGTTGTCACGAACCAGCACTTGCACGGTTTGGTGTCTCTCCAACAGTTGAATTCAAACGCACGATGCGCAAAAGGCACCCGTCCGACTTTGGTCGCGGGTTCTAGCATGCCGGGGAGCCCCTTCTCAAGGACTAAACGGTTGCCGACCGCATCCGTTCCGACAAACCGGTGCGGCGCGGGCTTTGCTTCCGCAGCTTATACACCCATACTGCACCCATGGCCATTCTGAAGATCGCCCGCATGGGGCATCCCGTCCTGCGCCGGGTCGCCGACCCCGTCGAGGACCCGTCCGACCCGGAAATCCAGCGCCTGATCGCCGACATGGCGGAGACCATGGCCGATGCCTCGGGCGCCGGGCTGGCGGCGCCGCAGGTCCATGTGCCGAAACGGATCATCCTGTTCGTGGTGCCGGCTGAGCGCGCGACCCTGGAGGGGGAGGCGGACCGCCCGCGCGGTCTCTCGGTCCTGATCAACCCGGTGATCGAGCCGGTCGGCGCCGGCATGGTGCCGGGCTGGGAAGGCTGCCTGTCCATCCCCGGCCTGCGCGGCATCGTGCCGCGCCACGCCCATATCCGCTACCGCGGCCTGGATGCGGATGGCCGGCCGGTGGAGCGGGAGGCGAGGGGCTTCCATGCCCGCGTCGTCCAGCACGAGCTGGACCATCTCGACGGCGTGCTCTACCTGGACCGGATGCCCGACCTCTCCCTGCTGACCTTCAACGAGGAAATCCGCTACTTTCCCGACGACCTGTCGGAGTTGGCTTTGCGGGGCCGCGACGCCACATCCTTAAGCCAAACCAACGACGGGAACGGGACCCAGGAATGAACGGGGCTGGAATGGAAGAGAACGGGTTCGATCTCGACAAGATCAGGGACGACATCCTCGAGGCGATGCTGCCCAACGTCATCTTCGACGGCTGGAGCAACCAGTCGCTGCGCGACGCGATCGCCATGACCGGCCATGACGCCGGCATGGCGCAGTTGGCTTTCCCCGGCGGCATCCCGCAGATCGTGGAGCATTTCAGCGGCTGGGCCGACCGGCGGATGCTGGAGGAGCTGGACAGGCACGACCTCGCCGCCATGAAGGTGCGCGACCGCATCACCCTGGCGGTCCGGGCCCGGCTCGAGATCCTGGAGCCGCACGAGGAGGCGGTCCGGCGCGCCCTGACCTTCCTGGCCCTGCCGCAGAACACGGCGCTGGGAGGCAGGATCGTCTACCGCACGGTCGACGCCATGTGGTACGCCGCGGGCGACACCTCGACCGACCATAACTATTATACGAAGCGCGCCCTGCTGGCCGCCGTCCTGACCTCGACCACCCTCTACTGGCTCAACGACCAGTCGGACGGCAAGGCCGACACCTGGGCCTTCCTGGACCGCCGGATCGCCGACGTCATGCGGGTCGGGCGGACCACGGGCAGGGTCTCGGGCATCGGAAGCGTGCTTGCCAACCTGCCGTCACCCTTCCGGTTCGCCCGGAACGTTCGCCGCCGGGCGTCCGGCTACTGACGCCTACTCGGCGGCGATCCCGCGGGAGATCGCCGCCAGCGTCTCCCGCAACCCCTCCGCGACGGGCGTGCCGGCGGTGAAGCCGAAGGCCTCCGCCGCCCGGCGCGGATCGCCCAGCGATTCGCGGATGTCGCCGGCGCGGGCGGGGCCGTGGGCGACGCGGGGCTCGATCCCGCCGATGCGCGAGATGATCCTCGCCAACTCAAGCACCGTGGTCGGCCGCCCGGTGCAGACATTGTAGACGGCGCTGCCGTCCGGCTTCCCGTCCATGGCGGCCACCAGGTGCCGGACCACGTCGGAGACATAGACGAAGTCGCGGGTCTGGCCACCGTCTCCGTTCACGGTGATCTCCCGGCGTCCGGCCACCCGGTCGGCGAATATCGCGATCACGCCGGAGTAGGGCGACTTCGGGTCCTGGCGAGGCCCGTAGACATTGAAGAAGCGGAAGCCGGTGGACGGCACGCCGTGGACCCGCCACGCCACCCGGCCGTGAAGCTCGCAGCCCAGCTTGTCCGCTCCGTAGGCCGACAGGGGGGCGGTGGCGTCGGTCTCCGCCAGCGGCGTCTCCGGATTGTCGCCGTAGACCGCCGCCGACGAGGCATAGACCACCGGGACGGGGCCTCCCGGATTGCAGGTCCGGGCGGCGTCGAACACGGCGACGGTGCCGGTCAGGTTGACCCGGTGGGTGCCCAGCCAGTCCTCGTTGCCGCGCTGGACCGAGGCGACGGCCGCCAGGTGGAAGCACCCGTCCACGCCGGCCATGGCGCGGGACACCGCCGCGGCGTCCGCCACGTCGCCGATCGTCAGGTCCACGCCCGGCGGCAGGTTGGACCGCCGTCCCGTCGACAGGTCGTCGAGCACCCGCACCCGGTCGCCCCGCGCGACCAGGGCATCCACCAGATGCGAGCCGATGAAGCCGCAACCGCCGGTTACCAGCCAGAAAGCCATCAGATTCCCCAGGATATGCAAACCAGGGGAAAACGACCCGCCCGCCGCCGGGTTGCCTCGGATGCCGCCGTGCAGAAGCATTGCTTCGAAAGGACGCCCTGCCGGCAAGGCGGCAGCCATCCGGCTGTTGGCGGGTTATAAGGGGACGGAAGCCCCACCCGCCGCCCCGTTTGCCGGAGGAGAGACCATCGTGGAAGAAACCAAAGTCACCGCCGCCCTGCCGACCGCGACCGTCGAGATGACCGTCCGCGAGCATCGGGACGGCGGGTCCGACGTGATGACCATCAGCATCCGGGCCACCCCGTCGTTCCAGTCGTTCGGCGAGGCGTTCCGGCCGGCCGCCCTGATGTGGGCCGACCCGGTCGGGCTGTGGATGCGGATGGCGGCACTGGCATGGCAGCCCTGGCTCGACCTGGCCGGAAGCGCTGCCCGACGGCTGCCGAAGCCGGACGGCCCCGCTACTCGGTGATGGTCTTGCCGGCCTGGGCCTTGTGCGCGGCCAAGGCCATCAGCCGGCGGTCGCGCCAGTCCTGCCGGGCCTGGAGCCGGTCCTCCGACAGCAGCAGCCGGCGCTGGCGCTCGATCCTGCCGGTGGTGTTGTCGTCCCAGGCGCGCGGCTCGGCCTGGCTCTGCGCCATCTCGTAATACATCTGCCCGTACCGCGTGACGTAGTCGACGATACCCCCCGGCGCGTTCAGGTCGATCGTCTCGAACGGTCCCATGAAGGACCAGCGCAGTCCCAGCCCCTCCCGGATGGTCTTGTCCACGTCGTCCACGGTGACCACCCCGTCCTGGACCAGCTTGAAGGCCTCGTTCAGCAGCGCCCCCTGAAGACGGTTGAGCACGAAGCCGGGGATCTCGCGCGTGGTGCGGATCGGCTCCTGCCCAAGGGCCGTCATCAGCGCCTGGGTGCGCAGGACGACCTCCTCGTCGGTCCAGGGAGCGGGGATCAGCTCGACCAGCGGGATCAGGTAGGTCGGATTGACCGGATGGGCCACCAGGCAGCGCGCGCGGCCCTTCAGGTGCTCGGTGAAGCTGGAAGCCGGCAGCCCGGAGGACGAACTCGCGATCGCCGCCTCGGGCTCGGCCAGCCGGTCCAGCTCGGAGAACAGCTCGCGCTTCACCTCCACCTGCTCAAGGACGCATTCCTGCACGTGGCTGGCGCCGCCGATCGCCTCCGCCAGGTCGGAGGTCGGCTCGATCCGCTCCAGCAGGCGGTCCGGCTCGACCGCGATCAGGCCGAAATTGAACAGGTCGCGCAGGTTGCCTTCGATGACCTTCATCGCCAGGGGCAGGGCTTCCGGATTGCTGTCGTAAAGGGCGACCCGGCGGTTGGCTCGGGCGCAAACGATCGCCCAGCCGCGTCCCACCAGTCCGGCGCCGACAACGGCGATCTTGTCCACCATGGCCATGGGGTTTCTCCACTTTCTTCGATATCTAGCGGATCAGTTACGGGAACCTCTTTCCCTCGCCGGAAGGGACCGGGGAAGAGCGTTCGGCAGCGCGACCCTAGGCCCTCGGCTAATCCGAATCGAGTCCGAAACGATCCATATCACATTTATTTCGTTTCTACTTTGAAATGAAGTTGAGGCTATTGCCCGGCCTCCACTTCTCGACCTCGTCCGGTACGTGTCGTCATGGAAGGGTGACCGCGTCCCGGTCATACGACACGGTGGCGCGGCGCGGCACCCGCCAGCACGGCTGCGACATCCGAGACGACGGCCATGCCCATCCGCTCCATCGACTCCGCGGTGGCCGCCCCGATATGCGGCGTGGCGACGAAGTTGGGCAGGCCCAGCAGGGGGTGGTCTCGGGGCGGCGGCTCCTCCACGAAGACGTCCGTCGCCGCTCCGGAGAGGGTGCCGCCGACCAGCGCATCGCGCAGGGCCGTCTCGTCCACGATGCCGCCGCGCGACAGGTTCAGCACCATCGCCTCCGGGCGCATCAGGGATAGCCGGCGCGCATCGATCATCTTCTCGGTGTCGCGGCTCAGCGGAATGTGCAGGGTCAGCACGTCGACGCGGGGCAGCATCTCCTCCAGGGCGGCGCAGCGCTCGGCGCCGGCTTCCCGGAAGGCGTCCTCGGCCGCGAACGGATCGTAGCCCAGGATCGGTGCGCCGAACGCCGACCTGAACAGGGCCGCTGTGCGCCTGCCGATGCTGCCCATCCCGACCACCCCGACGGTCCTCCCGGCCAGTTCCGTCCCGCGGGGCGGCGGCCCGTCCAGGCTTCCGTCGCGCAGCATCCGGTCCAGTTGGGCGATCCGGCGTGCCACGGAAAGCGCCAGGCCGACCGAGAGTTCGGCCACCGCGTTGGCATTGGCCCCGGGCGTGCTGACCACCACCACGCCGCGGTCGCGGGCGGCGTCCAGATCGATGTTGTCGACTCCCACGCCGTGCTTGCCGATCACCTTCAGGCGGGGAGCCGCCGCGATCAACTCGCGCGGGATCCTGCCGGTCCGAACGATCAGGCCATCCGCATCCTCGTGCCACCGCGACCCGGCCGGGTCGCCCGCGTCGATCACGTCGCAACTTTGTCTCAGGGTCG
Source organism: Skermanella sp. TT6 (assembly GCF_016653635.2). Classification (NCBI taxonomy): domain Bacteria; kingdom Pseudomonadati; phylum Pseudomonadota; class Alphaproteobacteria; order Rhodospirillales; family Azospirillaceae; genus Skermanella; species Skermanella cutis. The sequence continues at coordinate 4,371,961 of NZ_CP067420.1, read as the reverse complement.
CGATCGCGCTCGACGCGATCGGTTCCAGCACATAGACGAGAGGGCGTTCCACCATGTCAGCTTCGCATACCTGTCTTTTTCGCCCCGCCGTTTGGATGTCGCGATCGGACACCCTTTCGCGCCGGTCGGGAACTTCGTCGTGGCTACCGCGGCCGGATCCTCGGGACGGACCGACGGTAACGGCCCAGGGGCGCGGAGGTTCAGACCCGCTCCGCGAGGGCCCCTGAGCCAGCGCGACAAGTATGGCAGACGGTGGGAAAATCCATTGAAAACGGAAGGACTCAGGCGGGCCTCGACCGGATTTTCCTAGGGGATCTCTTTTTCGAGGTAATCCCTGTCGGTACGGGCGACGACGCTGAACTCGTGGACCGCGTGTTCGCGCCGGTAGCGGACCGTCCTCAGCTCGCCCTCGCGGCATCTCAGGTCTATGCGGTGCGGCACCAGTCCCGTATCGCCGAAGGTCCGCGGCAGTTCGACCACGTCGCCGATCCTGACCACCCCGGCGCCGTGGCCGCCCGGCATCCCGGCGGAGCGGAACCGCAGCGTCAAGGCACCGCCGGCGCCCGGCAGGTCGATCGGGCCGAAGCTGACCGGCGGCGTATGGTCTCCCTCCCCCAGGAGTTCGAGCGGGATCTCGAGGTTGGCGGTGCCGAAGCCGCGGCAGCCCGCCAGGGTGACGGCGACCGGCTGGGCGGAATGAAGATGGGCCGACAGGAAATAGGCCGCCGTGCCCGCCGCCGCGCCGAGCGGGACGAGCAAGGCTGCCGCCATGCCGCGGTTCATGCCGCGTCCGGTGATCCTGCGCATCGGACCGTTCCGCCCGCGGAAGGCCGGGCGCTCAATAGTAGCGGTCCCGGTACGCCCTGTCCCGCATCAGCTGGCCGACGATGGCCTGGAGCTGGGTCTCGCTCGTGTCGGCGACGATGACGTAGCTCTGCTCGCCGTTGCTCCAGTAGCCGACCCGGACGCCCCCGACCTCCGCCATGTGCAGGCCGTCGGTCGGGCCGTCGTCGCGCGGCGACAGGCATATGGTCAGCCGGTGTCCCTCCCTGTCCTCGTAGACGAGGCCGGCCAGGAGATGGTCCATGCCTCCCATCACCTTGCCGCCGACCAGCTTCAGGCCGATGGGCGACAGTTCGGGGATGTCGACCTGCTCGCCCAGGCGGGCGGACAGCAGGCGGGCGAGTTCCGCGCCCGTCGGGCTCGAAGCCCCGACCTGCGGCACCGGCCCTTCGGCGAAGACCAGGTGGGCGCCGGTGGCCTCGACCACGTAGGTCGGCAGGCGGTCCGCGACCACGCGGTGATACAGCTCGTTGGTGGTCCAGCCCGCCGCGACGAGCGCCAGGATCGCCGCCGCCTGCCGCAGCCAGACCAGGGGACGGCGCCGGCCCAGCGACCGCTGGAGCCGGGTGCCGAGCTCGTCGGCCAGTTCCCGGGTGTGCTCGGGATCGGAGTCGTGCGCCGCCTCGGCGGCCCCGATCGCCGTCAGGAGCTTCTGTTCGGCATAGTCGTGCAGCCGCTTCCGGGCATCCGGATCGGACTCGAGCCATGCCAGGACGACGGCTTCCTGCTCCGCGGCCAACTGACCGTCGAGAAAGGCGTGAAGGTCATTCTCGTCGATTTCGATCGTCATTCCGACCCCCCGACCAAGCGAAGCTTCGGCCGCTTGGCCTGATTGAGCATGGAGCGCAGTGCCGCGCGACCGCGGCCGAGCCGCGACATGAACGTGCCGATCGGGACGCCCAGGCGCTTGGCCGCCTCCTCGTATTTCAGCTCCTCCGTGGCGATCAGCGTCACGGCGCGGCGCTGGTCCTCCGGCAGCTGGGAAAGAGCGGCCATGACGTCCTTCACCTCCAGGTGGCGGTGCTGGGCCGGCTCGGTCACCGCCTCGTGGCCGGCGGCCTCGGCATCGGCCTTGACCGCGTTCTCCAGCGTCCGGCGCCGGAGGCCGCTGACATGCACATTGTGCAGGATCCGGAACAGCCACACGCGCAGATCGGCATCGGGCCGGAAGGTGTCGGCCCCGGCGATCGCCTTGGAGAGGCATTCCTGCACCAGGTCCTCCGCCTCGTCCGCGTTGCGGGTGAGCGCGATGGCATAGCGGCGCAGGCTGGCGATATGGGTCGCCATCTCCTCCTTGAGCTTGCCGTGCGGCATGGTCGCTGCCTTCCCGTCAGGCCACGGCCAGGGACGGCATGCGTCGCCCGCCGGTCATCATGCGCTGCAGCTTCTCGATCGCCCGCGCCTCGATCTGCCGCACCCGCTCGCGGCTGATGCCGAACTGGCGCGACAGGTCCTCCAGGGTGAGCGGCTCCTCCGTCAGCCGGCGGGCCGCCAGGATCGAGCGCTCGCGTTCCTGCAACTGTTCCATCGCCCGCTTCAACTGCTTCCTCCTGCGCTCCATCTCCTGGCGCTGGGCCAGCAGTTCTTCCTGCGTCTCCGACGGGTCGACCAGCCAGTCCTGGGCCTGGCCGTCCTCCATGCCGGGCAATGGCAGGTTCAGCGACTGGTCCGGACCCGCCAGCCGGCCGTTCATGCCCGTCACGTCGGCGACCGGAACCTTCAGGGTCTCGGCGAGCTGGCGGGCCTCCTCCGGGCTCAGGTCGCCTTCCTGAAGCAGGTTCATGGCGCTCTTGGCCCGGCGCAGGCTGAAGAACAGCTTCTTCTCCGCCCCGGTGGTGCCCATCCTTACCATCGACCAGGACCGCAGGATATATTCCTGCATGGCCGCGCGGATCCACCACAGGGCATAGGTGGTGAAACGGTAGCCCCGGTCGGGGTCGAAGCCGTTCAGCGCCTGGACCATGCCCATGTTGCCCTCGGCGATCATGTCGGCCATGGGCAGGCCGTAGCCTGCGTAGCCGCGGGCGACCTTGGCGACGAGCCGGAGATGGCTGCCGATCAGCCGTTCGGCGGCTTCCGGACAGCGGCGGTCACGCCAGGCTCGCGCCAGTTCCTGTTCCTCGGCCGCTTCGAGCATTGGATACTCGCGAATCCGGGAAAGATAACGCGTCAGATCTGTCCGGCTTGGCGAAGACTGCATCCAAATGCTCCCGTGTTCTCTGTCTGTCTTTCGGTTGATCGGTTCGATCGGCTGCGTTTTGCCCAATTACGCGGGGCGTTCGGTTTTCATCCCGGCTTTCATGATCATTTCGCAGCGTGGTACGAATCCTCGCCTGCTCCCCCCGCGCCCTCGGCGACCATGGTGCGGACGACGGGGAAATCCGTCGTCCTGCCGCCGCTGCTGACGTACTGGACATGCGCGACGACGTCGTTCCGGCAGTGCAGCAGGATCCGGCGGGGCGGGTCTTCGGGATCGCCGACCTGGACCGGCAGGTGGATCACGTCGTTCACCCGGCTGACGGTCGGCGCGTCTCCCCGCGCGTCCGCGCTGAACCGCAGCTTGACCACGTCGGAGGTTCCCTGGTGGCGGAACGGCCCGAGCCAGACCGGCACCCGATGGGCGGCGCCGGGCTCCGGGGACGCATGCGCGGGATTGAACAGGGGGGCGGGCAGGGAGAAGCTGACCGTCTGTTTCGGAAGGCCGCAGGCGATCTGCGCGACCTCGACCGGCTGGGGCACCGTCCGCCCCGCCAGGAACCCGGCTCCCGCCGGCACGAGGATGGCGACCGCCGCGATCGCGACGATCCGCCCCCTCTTCAAGGTCCACCATTTTCCCTGCCGCACCGCTCTCTCCCGAGGCCACCAGCCCGTTTCGCGACGATTACGCGGGAGGGGGGCGGTTTAATCCGGGGAGCCGGCGCGGCGGCGATTTTTTCCTTGGTCCGCGGCAAAGCCTACGGGAGCCGCGCCGCCGCCTTGACCCCCGCCTGCCGCCTGCCTAAACTCCCGCCATCATGTTGGGCTCGACGCATATGGCCGCCCCGCGGCCCCGGCGAATTAGCAACCCGGTCCTCCGCTGAGGGCCGGGCATTCCGCCTTTTGACGGCGCCATCCAATCATCGCTTCCCCGCCGCCATGGCTGGACGCGGGAGCCTCCGCGATGCTATCGCTCTTCCCTGATTTCACCCGACGTCCGGCCGGTGCCCGCACCAGCCTGCCGACGGCTGCCTGGACCCGATCATGACCCGCGACTATAAATCGACCGTTTTCCTGCCCCGCACCGATTTTCCCATGCGCGCCGGCCTGCCCGCGAAGGAGCCCGAGCTGCTGCGGCGCTGGGCGGAGCAGGGGCTCCATGACCGGCTGCGCGAACAGTCGGCCGGCCGGGAGAAATTCATCCTCCATGACGGCCCGCCCTATGCCAACGGCAACATCCATGTCGGGCACGCGGTCAACAAGATCCTGAAGGACGTGGTCAGCCGGTCGCAGCAGATGCTCGGCAAGGACTCGGTCTATGTGCCGGGCTGGGACTGCCACGGCCTGCCGATCGAGTGGAAGATCGAGGAGAAGTACCGGGCGGCCGGCCAGGACAAGGACCAGGTCCCGATCCTCCGGTTCCGGGCGGAGTGCCGGCAGTTCGCCCAGGAATGGGTCGACATCCAGGCGGAGGAGTTCCAGCGCCTGGGCGTGCTGGGCGACTGGTCGCACCCCTACATGACCATGACCTTCCCGGCCGAGGCGACGATCGTCCGGGAGATCCACAAGTTCCTGATGAACGGCGGGCTCTACAAGGGCGCCAAGCCTGTCATGTGGTCGGTGGTCGAGAAGACCGCCCTGGCCGAGGCCGAGGTGGAGTACCACGACCATACCTCGACCACGGTCTGGGTGCGGTTCCCGGTCTCGGCCGCGGCCACGCCGGAACTGGACGACGCCTCCGTGGTGATCTGGACCACCACGCCCTGGACGCTGCCGGGCAACCGTGCGATCGGCTACGGCCCCGACATGGAATACGGCGTGTTCAAGGTGGCCGCCGTCGCCGAGGGCAGCGGCGCCAGGGTCGGGGAGCGGCTAGTGGTCGCCACCGCGCTGGCCGACGACCTCGCGAAGACGGCCGGCATCACCGAATGGCGCCAGCTCTACACTCTCCCCGGCGCCCGGCTGGCCGACACCCGCTGCGCCCATCCGCTGCACGGCCAGGGCTACGACTTCCCGGTGCCGCTGCTGCCGGGCGACTTCGTCACGGCGGATGCCGGCACCGGCTTCGTCCACATCGCCCCCGGCCACGGCGAGGACGACTTCGACCTGGGCCGGAAGCACGGCATCCAGGTGCCGCAGACGGTGGACGACGACGGCACCTACTATCCGCACGTGCCGCTGTTCGCCGGCAAGCGGGTCTATACGCCCGCGGGCAAGCCGGGCGATGCGAACGGCGCCGTGATCTCGGCCATCGCCCATGCCGGCGGCCTGCTGGCCAAGGGCAAGCTGGTCCACAGCTATCCCCATTCCTGGCGCTCGAAGGCTCCGCTGATCTTCCGCACCACCCCCCAATGGTTCATCTCCATGGAGACGAACGGGCTGAGGCAGGTCGCGCTGAAGGCGATCGACGACACGCGCTGGGTGCCGACGCAGGGGCGCAACCGCATCGCGTCGATGATCGAGAACCGGCCGGACTGGTGCATCAGCCGCCAGCGCGCCTGGGGCGTGCCGATCGCGCTGTTCATCGACAAGAAGACCGGCGAGCCGCTGAAGGACCAGGCCGTCCTCGACCGCATCGCCGACACCTTCCAGACGGAGGGCTCGGACGCCTGGTTCGCCCGCGACCCGCAGTTCTTCCTGGGCGACGCCTACGCGGCGGCCGACTACGACCAGGTGTTCGACATCGTGGACGTCTGGTTCGAATCCGGTTCGACCCACAGCTTCGTGCTGGAGGCGCGGCCCGACCTGCAATGGCCGGCCTCGCTCTATCTGGAAGGCTCGGACCAGCATCGCGGCTGGTTCCACTCCTCCCTGCTGGAGAGCTGCGGCACCCGCGGCCGGGCGCCCTACGACGCGGTGCTGACCCACGGCTTCGTGCTCGACGAGCAGGGCCGAAAGATGTCGAAGTCGCTGAAGAACGTGACCGCCCCGCAGGAGGTGGTGGACAAGTACGGCGCCGACATCCTGCGCCTGTGGGTCGTCGGCTCCGACTATTCGGAAGACCTGCGCATCGGGCCGGAGATCCTGAAGTTCCAGGCCGACCTGTACCGGCGCCTCCGCAACACGCTGCGCTACCTGCTGGGGGCGCTCGCCGACTTCTCGGAGGAGGAGCGGATCGACGTGTCCGAGATGCCGGAGCTGGAGCGCTGGGTGCTCCACCGGCTGACCGAGCTGGACGAGACCGTCCGCCAGGGCATCCACGACTACGACTTCCACAGCCTGTTCACGGCGCTGCATAACTTCTGCGCGGTGGACCTGTCGGCCTTCTACTTCGACGTGCGCAAGGACAGCCTCTACTGCGACCGGCCCGATTCGGTCCGGCGGCGGTCGGTGCGGACCGTCCTGGACCAGCTTTTCTCGTGCCTGACCGCGTGGCTCGCCCCGGTGCTGTGCTTCACCACGGAGGAAGCCTGGCTCAGCCGCCACGGCGGCGACGGTCCGGTGCCGAGCGTCCATTTGCGTACGTTCGTCGACATCCCCCGGGAGTGGTCGGCCCCCGGTCTGGCCGAGAAGTGGGAGGTGGTCCGCGACGTCCGCCGGGTGGTCACCGGCGCCCTCGAGCTGGAGCGGGCGAACAAGCGCATCGGCTCGTCGCTGCAATCGGCCCCGGTCGTGACCGTCACGCCGGAACTGCACGCGGCGCTGGAAGGCGTCGACCTCGCGGAGGTCGCGATCACCTCGGCGATCCGCGTGGTCGACGGCCCGGTCCCCGACGGCGCCTTCACGCTGGAGGACGTGCCGGGGGTCGGGGTCATCCCCGAACCGGCGGCGGGCGACAAGTGCGAGCGCTGCTGGAGGGTCCTGCCGGAGGTGGGGACCGATGCCGCCCATCCGACCCTGTGCCACCGCTGCGCCGACGCGGTGGAACACATGCCCGAGGCCGCGGAATGACCGACCAGACCCGTGGCGAGGCCGGCCGGATGGCGCGTCCCCGATCGATGATCCGTCTCGGCCTCATCATCGCCGTTTTCGTGATGATCCTGGACCAGGCGTCGAAGTGGTGGATGCTCGAGATCGTCGGGATGGCGCATGATCCCCGCGTGATCGAGGTCACCTCCTACTTCAATCTGGTCATGGCATGGAACAGGGGTGTAAGTTTCAGCCTGTTCTGGCATGAGGCGGAGTTCATGCCCTACGTGCTATCTGCGGTTGCGCTTGGCATCGTGGGCTTCCTTCTCTCATGGCTGCGCCGGGCGGACCGTCCGTTCCTTGCCGTGTGCATCGGCATGGTGATCGGCGGTGCGATCGGCAACGTGATCGACCGGTTGAGGTTCGGCGCGGTGGCGGACTTCCTGGACTTCCATGTCCTGGGATACCACTGGCCGGCATTCAACGTGGCCGACACGGGAATATCGGTCGGCGTCATCCTGATCGTGCTCGACAGCCTGTTCGGAGGCGGGGGGGACCACTCCCGGCCGGAGAAGGACGATCGGGACAGGGCCTGAAGACAACGCGAGCTGGATAAAGAGAAAACGGCAATGGACGTGATCAGCACCTCTCACCCCCGTCACAACCCGCCCGACCGTGGCCGGCCGGGCCGGCGGCCTCTGGCACCGCTGGTCTGTCTGGCGCTGGGCGCCCTGGTGCTTTCCGGATGCAGCGGCGCGCGCCAGACCTTCGGCCTGGACCGCGCGCCGCCCGACGAGTTCAGCGTCGTGACGCGGGCCCCGCTCGCCGTTCCGCCGGAATACCGGTTGCGCCCGCCCCAGCCGGGAGCACCCCGCCCGCAGGAGGCGGAGACCCGCCAGCAGGCGGCATCGGCGGTGTTCGGCTCGACGCCGGAGACCCGCCAGCAAGCGGCGGCGAACAGCCCGGCCGCCACCACGGGCGAGGCTGCGCTGCTCGCCCAGGCCGGTGCCGTCGATGTCCAGCCCGGCATCCGCTCGACGGTGAACCGGGAATCGGTGACGCTCGCGGCCCAGGACAGGCGGTTCATCGACAGCCTGCTGTTCTGGCAGACGCCCGACCCGCCGGGTACCGTCGTCAACGCCCGGCAGGAACAGCAGCGCCTGCGCGAGAACGCGGCGCTGGGCAAGCCGGTGACCGAAGGCGACACGCCGATCATCGAGCGCCGGCGCAAGGCGCCGCTCGAAGGCTTGTTCAATTAGCCTTCCGCGCCCAGCTTCTAGTCTACCCGACGGGGGCCCGCGACGTTCCGCGCGCGGGTTCCCGTCCTGCATTGGCATTTCCAGTGAGGTGTTGCCGTGGCCGAACCGTCGCGCCGGCTGATCGCCGCGCCCGTTCTCGCATCCCTGCTGCTGTTCGGAGCCTTCGGGCCGGGCCTCGCCCAGGAGGCGCCGAGGCCAGCCGAGCCGGCCCCGGCCACCGCCCCGGAGCCGGCGGCCCGCAAGGGAGTCTTCTTTCCCGAAAGCTTCATGCTCGACAACGGCATGCAGGTGGTCGTCGTGACCAACCAGCGGGTGCCGGTGATTACCCACATGGTCTGGTACAAGGTCGGCGCCGCCGACGAGGAGACCGGCAAGGGCGGGATCGCCCATTTCCTGGAACACCTGATGTTCAAGGCGACCGACGAGCTGAAGCCCGGCGAGTTCAGCCGGATCGTCGCCCGGAACGGCGGCCGCGACAACGCCTTCACCTCCTGGGACTACACCGCGTATTTCCAGAACGTCGCGGCGGACCGGCTGGAGCTGGTCATGAGGATGGAGGCGGACCGCATGGCCAACCTCCGCCTGACCGACGAGACCGTCCTGCCGGAGCGCGACGTGGTGCTGGAGGAGCGCCGCCAGCGGACCGAGAACGAGCCCGGCGACAAGCTGTCGGAGCTGGTCCAGGCCTCGATGTTCGTCCACCACCCCTACGGCACGCCGATCATCGGCTGGGCGAACGAGATCGCCAAGCTGACCCGCGACGACGCCAACCAGTTCTACCACACCTGGTATGCCCCGAATAACGCCGTGCTGGTCGTCGCCGGCGACGTGACCGTCGAGCAGGTGCGTCCGCTCGCCGAGAAATATTTCGGGCCGATCGCGCCCCGTCCGGTCCCGGCCCGCATCCGGGTCGAGGAGCCGCCGTTCGAAGCGGAGCGGCGCGTCATCCTGCGCGACGCCGAGGTCCGCCAGCCCAGCCTGCGCCGCCTGTACCACGCGCCCAGCTACAACAGGGGCGAGACGGTCCATGCCTATCCGCTCCAGGTGCTGAGCGAGATCGTCGGCGGCGGGGCCACCAGCCGGCTCTACCGCTCGCTGGTGGTCGAGCAGCGCCTCGCGACCTCGGCCGGCACCGGCTATTCGCCGGACGCCTTCGATACCTCGGTCTTCGGCGCCTATGTCAGCCCCAACGCCGGCGTCGACATGGACAAGCTGGAAGCGGCGCTGGTCGAGCAGCTGGAGAAGGTCGTCCGCGACGGCGTCACGGCGGAGGAGGTCGCGACGGCCAAGACCCGGCTGGAGCGCGAGGCGATCTTCGCCCGCGACAGCCTGCGCGGCCCGGCGATGAGCTTCGGCGTGGCGCTCGCCACCGGCCGGACCGTCGAGGACGTCGAAGCCTGGCCGGAGCGGATCGCGTCCGTCACGGTCGAGCAGGTCAACGCCGCCGCCCGCGCGGTGCTGGGCCAGACCAACCCCGTCACCGGCCTGCTGCTGCCGGCCCCGGTGCGCCAGGCCGCCGCCCAGCCCGATGCCCAGCCCGATGCCCAGCCCCCCGGGACGGGAGCCGGAGCCGCTCCGTCCCGGTCCAACGATTCGGGAGTGATCCGATGATGCGCCGCCTTTCGATGCCGGCCTTCCTGTCCGTCCTCCTCCTCGCCGTAGCCTGCTTCGCCCCGGACGCCCGGGCGATCGACATCAAGCGGGTGGTCAGCCCCGGCGGCATTGAGGCCTGGCTTGTCCAGGACACCAAGATCCCGCTGCTCGCCATCAAGTTCGCCTTCAGGGGCGGGGTCGAGACCGATCCGGCCGGCAAGGAAGGGCTGGCGAACCTGGCCTCCACCCTGCTGGACGAGGGGGCGGGTCCCTACGACAGCCAGGAGTTCCAGCGGCGGCTGGCCGACAACTCCATCTCGATCAGCTTCACCGCCACGGTGGACGGCTTCTACGGCGGGGTCGAGACGCTGGTCGAGACCCAGGAGGAGGCCATAGAGCTGGCCCGGCTGGCCCTGACCGAACCCCGGTTCGACAGGGAGGCGGTGGAGCGGATGCGCAGCGGCGTGCTCGCCCAGATCCGCCGGGAGCAGGGCGACCCCGATTTCCTGGCCCGCCGCGCCCTGTACGAGACGGCCTTTCCGGACCATCCCTACGGCAGGCGCGCCCGCGGCACGGCGGAGAGCGTCGAGTCGATCAAGCCGGAAGATCTCGATGCCTTCGTCCGGCGGCGTTTCGCCAAGGACAACCTGACCGTCGCCGTGACCGGCGACATCACGCCCGAGCAGCTCGGCCCGGTCCTGGACCGCATCTTCGGCGGCCTGCCGGAGAAGGCGGAGATCGAGCCGCCGGCCGACACGGTGCCCAAGGGGGCGGGGGAGACCGTGCTGGTGCCGCGTCCCCTGCCGCAGACCGTCGTGCTGATGGCCCAGCCCGGCGTCAAGCGCAACGACCCCGACTGGTTCCCGGCCACCATCATGAACTACGTGCTGGGCGGCGGCAGCTTCAGCTCCCGCCTGATGGAGGAGATCCGGGAGAAGCGCGGGCTGACCTACGGCGTCTACAGCTATCTCGTGCCCTTCCGGCACGCGGCCCTGGTGATGGCGGGCGGCTCGACCGCCAACCAGAACGCCGGCACCATGGTCGACCTGATGAAGGCGGAATGGCGCAGGATGCAGGAGGAGGGCCTGACCCAGGAGGAACTGGACAACGCCAAGACCTATCTGACCGGTTCCTTCCCGCTCCAGTTCACGTCGAGCGAGGCGATCGCCGACGTGCTGCTCCAGGTCCAGCGCGACGGCCTCGGCATCGACTATCTCGACCGGCGGTCCGACCTGATCAACGCGGTCACCCTGGAGGACGTCAAGCGGGTCGCCGGGCGGCTGCTCGATCCGGAGGCGCTGCTGACGGTCGTGGTGGGCCGGCCGGAGGGGATCGAGCCGACCCGGACCAGGGACGACGTCCCGAGCTGACGGCATTCCAAGCGGGGCGCGGGTGCGATAGCATGGCAGGCGCGCCCGCGCCGGAGATGCGCGCCGGAGATGCACTGGCGGACGCGGGGCCGAAACGGCGTCTGCCGCGTTCATCCGGCGACACTTGGATCGACCGAAGAGAGGTAAACATCTCCATGTCCGCCCTGACCGACTCCCCCGCCTGGCAGGCCCTCGCGGCGCACCGTTCCCGGATGGAAGGGGTGCTGATGCGCGACCTGTTCGCGCGCGATCCCGACCGCTTCTCCCGGTTCTCGGCGCGGCTGGACGGGCCGGGAGGGGGGATGACCCTGGACTACTCCAAGAACAGGATCACCGAGGAGACCATGGGGTTGCTGCTCGACCTCGCGCGCCAGCAGGACGTGGCCGGGTGGCGGGACCGCATGTTCGCCGGGGAGCGGATCAACGCGACCGAGGACCGGGCCGTCCTGCACACGGCGCTGCGCAACCGGTCCGACCGGCCGGTCCCGGTGGACGGACGGGACGTGATGCCCGAGGTCAACGCCGTGCTGGCCCGGATGGGGCGATTCGCCCAGGCCGTCCGGGACGGCGCCTGGACCGGCCATGACGGCAGCCAGATGACCGACGTGGTGAATATCGGCATCGGCGGCTCCGACCTCGGCCCCTACATGGCTTGCGAGGCGCTGAAGCCCTACGCCCATCCCGACCTCCGGATGCATTTCGTCTCCAACGTGGACGGCACCCACATGGCGGAGACGCTGAAGAAGTGCCGGCCCGCCACCACCCTCTTCATCATCGCGTCCAAGACCTTCACCACCCAGGAGACCCTGGCCAACGCCCATACCGCGCGTTCCTGGTTCCTGGACACGGTAAAGGACGAATCCGCGGTCGCCCGGCACTTCGTCGCGGTCTCGACCAACGCGGCGGAAGTCTCGAAGTTCGGCATCGACCCGGAGAACATGTTCGTGTTCTGGGACTGGGTCGGCGGACGCTACAGCCTGTGGTCCGCCATCGGGCTGCCCATCGCGATCTCCATCGGCATGGACAATTTCGAGGCGCTGCTGGCCGGCGCCCACGACATGGACGAGCATTTCCGGAACGCCCCGCCGGAATCCAACCTGCCGCTCCTGCTCGGCCTGATCGGGGTGTGGAACGCCAACTTCCTCGGCGCCGACAGCTACGCGGTGCTGCCCTACGACCAGTACCTGCACCGCTTCCCGGCCTATCTCCAGCAACTCGACATGGAGAGCAACGGCAAGTCGGTGGACCGCCAGGGCAACCGCGTCGATTACGCGACCGGGCCGATCCTGTTCGGCGAGCCCGGCACCAACGGCCAGCACGCCTTCTACCAGCTGATCCACCAGGGGACCCGCCTGGTGCCGGCCGACTTCCTGGCGCCCGTCGAGACGCAGAACCCGGTCGGCAGGCACCACCCGATCCTGCTGTCCAACTTCCTGGCCCAGCCCGAGGCGCTGATGCGCGGCAAGACCGCCGAGGAGGTCCGCGCCGAGCTTCAGGGAGCAGGGGTGATCGGCGACGCGCTGGAAGCCCTGGTGCCGCACAAGGTGTTCGAAGGGAACCGGCCGACCAACTCGATCCTGTTCCGGCGGCTCGATCCGCACACGCTCGGCATGCTGATCGCCCTGTACGAGCACAAGGTCTTCGTCCAGGGGATCGTCTGGAACATCAATTCCTTCGACCAGTGGGGGGTCGAGCTGGGCAAGCAGCTCGCCAAGGCGATCCTGCCGGAGCTTTCCGAGGCGTCGCCGCCCACCGGCCATGATTCGTCGACCGCGGCGCTGATCGAGGCGTGCCGGGAGTAGCGCGAACCCGCCTGCGCACGCTATGCTGTCCTTGGTATTTCGAAGTAACCAATTCGGCGTGCGCAGGTTCCTATGTCCCAGTCCCGTCCTCTGACGCGGATCGATCAGGCACAGCTCGACAATGTCGTCCGGCGGCACGAGATGTTCCGCAACGCCCGCATGGGGGGATCGCGGGCGACGCTGTCCTTCTTCGACCTGTCCGGACTGAGCCTGGCGGGCCGTGACCTGGCGCATGCCGATTTCGTCGGCTCCGCCCTGCGGGGCGCCAACCTGACGGGAGCCCGCCTGGACTGCGCGGCGATGTTCGCCTGCGATCTCCGGCAGGCCAACCTGGAGAACGCCAGCCTGGTCAAGACCGACCTGCGCGGCGCCTGCCTGCGCGGCGCCGTCCTGATCGGCGCCAACCTGTTCGAGAGCGACCTGCGCGACGGCACCCTGGCGGAGACGGACCGGGGCGGCAATTTCAAGATCGTCCAGGTGGAAAGCCAGCCGACCGAGGCTTCCGGGGCGGACCTGAGCGGCGCCAACCTGACCAATGCGCGGCTGTCCGGCGCCATGGCGCTCCATACCGACTTCACCGATGCGGTCATGCGCGGCTGCAAGCTGGTCCGCGCGACCATGCGGGGCGCCAATTTCAGCGGCAGCAACCTGGAGGGGGCGGATCTCAGCGGCGCCGACCTGCGCGGCGCCTGCCTGCGCGGCGCGGTCCTGACCGGCGCGTCCATGACCATGACCGAGACCGCCGGCGCCGACATGGAGGACATGCTGACCGACCAGCCGGCCGGCCAGTCCGCCGACGGACTGGGAAAACCGCTCGACGAGTTGGCCCGCCTCCACACGCTCTGGATCGGCAGCGGCGGCGCCCAGGGCGCGAAGGTGGACCTGAGCGGCTACGACCTGCGCGGCTGCCCCTCGCTGGCGCGCATGTGCCTGACCATGGTGGCGGCGTCCGGGACGACCTTCTACGGCATGAACCTGGAAGCGGTGCAGCTCCAGGCGGCCAACCTCGAAGGCAGCGACTTCCGGACCTGCAAGCTCGCCGGAGCCGACCTGAGGGGCGCCAACCTGAAGCGCGCGAAGCTGAACAACGCCGACCTCGGCGGCGCCAACCTCCGGCCGCTGATGCTGGACGAGAAGCGGGCGATGCGCTCCGACCTGGAGGGGGCGAAGCTACGCTACGTCAACCTGAGCGGCGCCTGCCTGCGCGGGGTCAACTTCGCCGGCGCCGACCTGTCCTTCGCCAACCTGCTGGGCGCAGACATGACCAAGACCGATTTCCGCAACGCCAAGCTGTTCGGCGCCCGGGTCGAGCGAAGCGCCATCCAGACCGCCAACCTCGAAGGCGTGGCCGGTCTCAAGCTGTGATTTTCCTCAATGGCTGGTGACAGGGGCGGTCGGGATGCGTACATGTTGATGCATGACGATTCGCCGCCTGCCTGAAACCCTGGTCAACCGCATCGCCGCCGGCGAGGTCGTCGAACGCCCGGCCGCCGCGGTCAAGGAACTGGTCGAGAACGCCCTGGACGCCGGGGCGACCCGGATCGACGTGATCGTGCGCGACGGCGGCCGCTCGCTGATCGCGGTCACCGACGACGGCTGCGGCATGACCGGCGACGAGCTGGAACTGGCGGTCGAGCGCCACGCCACCTCCAAGCTGCCCGGCGAGGACCTGCTGAACATCGCGACCCTCGGCTTCCGGGGCGAGGCGCTGCCCTCGATCGGCGCGGTCAGCCGCATGACCATCACCAGCCGCGCCAGGGGGGCCGACAGCGCCTGGTGCATCTCCGTCGAGGGGGGGGCCAAGGGCGGGGTGGCCCCGGCTTCCCATCCGCAGGGTACCCGGATCGAGGTGCGCGACCTGTTCTACGCGACTCCGGCACGCCTGAAGTTCCTGAAGCAGCCGCGGACCGAGTTCGATCACGCCGTCGATGCGGTGGAGCGGCTGGCGATGGCCCATCCCGGCGTTTCCTTCTCCGTGTCGGGCGACGCGCGTACCCCGATACGCCTGTCCGCATCCCAGGGCGAGCTGCTGGACGCCCGCCTGACCCGCCTCGGCGCGCTGATGGGCCGCGAATTCTCGGACAACGCGATTCCGGTCGTCGCCGAACGCGGTGCGGTCAACCTGACCGGCCATATCGGCCTGCCGACGCTCAACCGGCCGACCGCGCGCCACCAGTACCTGTTCGTCAACGGCAGGCCGGTCCGCGACAAGCTGCTGGTCGGCGCCGTGCGGGGCGCCTATGCCGACTTCCTGGCCCGCGACCGCCACCCCATGCTGGCCCTGTTCCTGGACATCCATCCGGAGGAGGTTGACGTCAACGTTCACCCGGCCAAGGCGGAAGTCCGGTTCCGCGACTCGGCCCTGGTCCGCGGCCTGATCGTCGGCGCGCTCCGGCATGCGCTGGCCCAGGCGGGGCACCGCGCCTCCAACACCGTCGGCGCCGCGACCCTGGACGCCTTCACCCCGCGGACGGACATGCCGGCGCCGTCGCGCTTCGACTTCCAGTACGCCAATCCCGCGGCCCGATCCTCCCACATACCCCGCGATTTAGCCGAAGCCGTGTCGTCCTTCCAGGCGCCGCTGACCGGCTTCGCCTCCCAGCCCTCGGCCCGGCCCGCGACCACTATGGCATTCGCTGCGGAGGAGGCCCCGCCGCCCGACCACCCCCTGGGCGCCGCGCGGGCGCAGCTCCACAACACCTACATCGTGGCCCAGACCGGCGACGGCATCGTGATCGTGGACCAGCACGCCGCCCACGAGCGGCTGGTCTACGAGCGGTTCAAGCAGGCGCTGGTCGAGGGCGGCGTGAAGCGCCAGGGCCTGCTGATCCCCGAGGTGGTCGAACTGGACGAGCCCTCCGCCGCCCGCCTGGTTGCGCGAGCCGACGAGCTGGCCGAGCTCGGCCTCGTGCTGGAGCCGTTCGGCGACGGCTGCGTGGTGGTCCGCGAGTTCCCGACCCTGCTCGGCAAGGCCGACATCAAGGGCTTGGTGCGGGACCTGGCGGACGAACTGGCCGAGCTGGGCGATGCCCTGAGCCTGCGCGAACGTCTCGACGCGGTCTGCTCGACCATGGCCTGCCACGGCTCCGTCCGCGCCGGCCGCAGCCTGAACCAGGAGGAGATGAACGCCCTCCTGCGCCAGATGGAGGCCACGCCCCACAGCGGTCAGTGCAACCACGGCCGCCCGACCTACGTGGAGCTGAAGCTGTCCGACATCGAGCGGCTGTTCGGCCGGCGGTAGAGCGGCGTAGGAGGGGATCCCCGTCAGCGGGCCAGGATCTGGGCAGCCTCCCGGGTCTTGTCCACCGCACCCTTCACCTGATGGATCGAGGCGACGATATCGCCGATGTTGCTGCTGATCGCCGTGACGGCGGTCGAGGCTCCCTGCATGCTGCGCGACATGTCGGTGGTGACGGCGGTCTGCTCCTCGACCGCGCTGGCGGTGGTGAGAACATAGTCGCGCACCGCCTCGATCGACTGGCGGATGCCGCCCAGCGCTTCCACCACATCGCCGGAGATCGCCTGGATGCCGTCGATCTCGCCGGAGATCTGGTCGGTTGCCCGGGCGGCTTGGTTCGCCAGGTTCTTGACCTCGGTCGCCACCACGGCGAAGCCCCGTCCGGCCTCCCCGGCGCGTGCCGCCTCGATCGTGGCGTTCAGCGCCAGGAGGTTGATCTGTCCGGCGATGCTCCGGATCAGGTCGACGATGCCGTTCATCTGCCGCGCCGCCTCGGCCATCCTCTGCGTCGCCTGGTCGGCGGCTTCGGCCTGCTGCTGGGCCTGCTCCGCCATGGATCGCGACTTGGCCATGCTGGTGGAGATCTCGATGGTGGAACTGGCCAGTTCCTCGGCCGCCGCGGCGATCGTCTGCATGTTGGACGAGGTTTCCGTCGCCGCATCCATCGCGGCTCCGGACCGGTCGTCGGAGCGGCCGAGCGCCTCGCCGATTTCCCCGAAGTTCCGGTCGATCAGCGTCTTGAGCTGGCTCAGGAGTTCGGTCTGGGCGGTGATGTCGGTAGCGAACTTGACCACCTTGTAGGGCCGTCCGCCTGCGTCCAGGATGGGATTGTAGGAGGCCTCGATCCAGACCTCCCGGCCGTCTTTGGCGATCCGCTTGAACTGCGCCGCCTGGTACTCGCCGCGCCGCAACTCTTCCCAGAATCGGGCGTACTCGGCACTGGCCGCGAAGTCCGGCTCGACGAACATCCGGTGATGCTTCCCCTGGATGTCCGGCAGGGCGTATCCCAAGGTCCCGAGGAAGTTCTGGTTGGCGGTGATGATGGTGCCGTCCAGGTCGAACTCGATCACGGCCTGCGACTTGCCGAGGGCGTTGACCTGCCCCTGGAGGTCGGCTTCGCGCGCCTTGCGCTCGCTGATGTCGGTGGCGAACTTGACCACCTTGCAGGGCCGTCCGCCGGAGTCCAGGATGGGATTGTAGGAGGCCTCGATCCAGACTTCGCGGCCGCCCTTGCCGATGCGCCTGAACTGCGCGGCCTGGTACTCGCCGCGCCGCAGCTGTTCCCAGAACCGGGCGTACTCGGCACTCGCCGCGACGGCGGGCTCGACGAACATCCGGTGATGCTTCCCCTGGATCTCAGTCAGGTCGTATCCCATGGTCCCGAGGAAGTTCTGGTTGGCGTTGATGACCGTGCCGTCCAGTTCGAACTCGATCACGGCCTGGGACTTGTGCAGCGCGTCGATCTTGGCTGCGGCTTCCGAGGCTTTCTTCCGAGGGCGCCATGCGAACATTCTGTTTTTCCCAGGTTGGGTGTTATCTTATGGAGTTCCAAATGATGCAGCCCGAATGCCATCCTGCGGCTCCCCTGACCTACAATGAAGGCAATATAAACACCTAAGACGAAGATTATATATCCGGCGTCTTTCCGTCGTTTCTTTTCCGTAAGCGTGATTTGTAAGGCGATGATGAACCGTTCGGACTCGTGGCATCTTGCGCTGCTCTGCATAATGCAAATGCAGGATGCGAACACGGGCGAGAGATCGTTTCCGGATCATCCGATCGGCTCCCGTCGGCGGGCCTCGGCGGAAAACCGGCGCCGTCGCCGAAGCGTCGATGCGGGACCGCCGGGCAGGCCCTTGGATCAGGTCGGCCCCACTCGCCTGCGCCGATGCAGCAGCCGCTTCTTGGCGGCGAGGGTGATGCCGCCGGCCGAGAGAACGCAGAAGGCCTCGACGAGCCACCGCGTCATGCCATCGAGCGCGAGCCCGAAATGTCCGGAGCCGAGCCCCATGCCGACCAGCGCCATGCTGGGCACCAGTGCCAGCGCGATCATGACGCCGGTGGCGAGCACGGTCTGCCGTGAAGACGTGATCACGCCGCCCGCGATCCCGGCGAGGAGCGAGGTCGCGACGCCCGTCGCCTCGACCTTCGACCAGTAGGCCACCCAGTGCAGGCTCGGCAGGTCGGAAACCGTGCTCCCGTGCAGCACGATCGCGAGGGCCATGCCCAGGGCCGCGCCGACGGCCAGCAGCAGGTACCCCGCGCAGGTCGACTTGATCCCGGCCTTGACGCCGGGACGGTGGCCCAGCGTTCCGAAGGCGATGTGCAGCAAGGGCGCGAAACCCGGAGCGATCAGCATCGCCCCGATCACGATGTGGAGGGTGTCCGTGACCAGTCCGGTCGCGGCGACGGCGCCGGAAAGCATCATGAGGAGAAGATAGTTGACGGAGAGGTTCGACTCCCGGCGCATCAGCGATCCGATCTCCTCCCAGATCGCCTCGTTCCCCTCCTCGTCGAGGGGGCGCGCGTCGCCGGAGGAGATCACCACCGAGGGCTCGCTGACCGTGACCGACCCGGCCTCAAGCACTCCCAGCGCATCGAGCGACCTGGTCACGTCGAGGGCGGCATTGTTGGTCAGGTCGATGCTGAGGACATCATCGTCGGACCCCAGGGAGGCGCCCGGGTGCAGGGTGACGCTCGCGATCCCGGGCTGGTCCCGGAGATGCTGAACCACGCGCTTCCGCGTGTCCGGATGGGCCGTGATGGTGATCCTGCGAGGCAATGCTCCCTCCATGCGCCGGGGACTTGGTTCCCCCTAAACCGGCGGAGAGGCGTGTCAGGCACGGCGGAGAGTGGTCGGAAATCTTGAACGAAGCCGACTTGACGTAAAGAAGGTTGGCCGCGGATCCCTGCCTTGGACGGTGCTGGGCCGGGCGGAAGGGGTTTTGCCACAGATAACGGCGATATCTCAGATGATCCGGGCCGTATCATTGTGTCCTGGTCAGCCGCACCCTGCGCTTCCACAAGGGCGAACCGCCGCCCGCCATGCGTGACGCCGCCGTGGCGGCGGACTTTCACCGAACGGTCGAGGCCACGAAACTCCTGCTGGGTGACGAGCATCCCGACACCCTGACCAGCATCTACAATCTGGCCGCAGCGCTTCTGGATCTCGGTGATGCCCAGCGAGCGCGGGCGCTGGTGGCCGAGGCGTTGCCCGTCGCACTGCGGAAGTACGGGCGCGCGCCCGAGGTTTCGCGACACTTGAGTGCCTGGGCCGAGCATCTCGGCGTGCCCGTGCCATAGTCCGTCGCCTTGCGCGGATCTTCGGACGGGAGCTGCCGAGCTCGCGTTCGGTAGGACCGCCCCGGCCGATCAACGCGGATCGGCCGCCGGTCGCTCAATCTAAGGTCGAGTAAAGCGAAGCGGCACCCGACGAATCCGGAGCGCCGATGCCGGCTGTCGCTTCGCGAAGGAATGACTACCGGTTAGCCAAAGCGCTGCCATATATGGAGGGGCGTTGCTGTCGGCGATCAGGTCGCTCCGCCCGAGACAGCTGATCCGATGCGTTGCGCCATGGGCACAACCTACGATCGTCTGTCTGCATCACCTCCGCCCTGCATCGAGCCGTAGGTTGCGCCCATGGCGCAACACAGTGCGGCGGGTGGAACGGTCGGCTGCGAGGTCCGGAGCGGACCAACCTGACGGGGCACGCTTCAGGAAAGCATTCCTTCACTAGTTCCCGCTATGCTCCGGTGCGCGTCCCGCGCCGGAAGCCTCCGTGGCTGGCCCGCCGAATCGCGAGCACGTGCCCCGCCGCGTCGTTTGTTGACATTCGCGTACATTCCCCCGGTGGAGGGGGGGCGAGCCGCCGTCGCGCCTTTCCCCGCCACCAGCCCCCCAGGATGCTGACGAATGATGACATCCGCCCCGGTCAGATCCGGTCCGCCAGCCCCCGCCGCGCCAGGTTGGCGACCAGCGCCCGAACGCCGAACTCCCACTTCGGCGCCTTGTCGCTCGTCGTCACCCGGTTGACCAGCGCCCCCAGCTTCGGCGTCTCGATCCGCACCACGTCGCCGACCTTGTGGGTGAAGCCGGCGCCGGGTTCGTCGCGGTCCTCCACGGGGGCGAACATGGTGCCCAGGAACAGCACGAAGCCGTCCGGGTACTGGTGGTTGGCGCCGATCGCCTGTTGGACCAGGTCCAGCGGGTCGCGGCTGATCTTCGCCATGTTGCTGCTGCCGGTCAGGGTGTAGCCCTCGGGGCCTTCCACCGTCATCGCCAGCTCGGCGCGCCGCACGTCGTCGATGCCGAACGTGTCGTCGAACAGGCGGATGAACGGGCCGATCGCGCTGGAGGCGTTGTTGTCCTTGGCCTTGCCCAACAGAAGCGCGCTGCGGCCTTCCATGTCGCGCAGGTTCACGTCGTTGCCCAGGGTGGCGCCGACGGTCTTCCCGGCCGACGAGACCGCCAGCACGATCTCCGGCTCCGGGTTGTTCCAGGTGGAAGCCGCCAGGATGCCGATCTCCGCCCCGATCCCGACCGAGGCCATGGGCTGGGTCTTGGTGAAGATCTCGGCGTCGGGGCCGATGCCGACCTCCAGGTACTGGGACCAGACGCCGCGCTCGATCAGCAGCTCCTTCAGCCGGGTGGCGCTGTCGGAGCCGGGCTGGATCTCCGACAGGTCGGTGCCCAGCGCGTCCATCATGGTCTTGCGGACCGCCTCGGCCTTGCCGGCGTCGCCCCGGGCCTGCTCCTCGATCACCCGCTCCAGCAGGCTCGCCACGAAGGTCACGCCGCTCGCCTTCACCGCCTGGAGGTCGATCGGGCACAGGAACCACGGCTTCGACGGGTCGCAGGCGTCGTGGGCGCTGTTCGCCAGGATCGCGGCAAGGTCGCCGATCCGCGGCAGGTCCGACGCTTTCCGGACCAGCGCCGCCGGGTCGTCGGCGTCCAGCAGGGTGCTCATGGTCGGGGCCACGGCGGTCAGGTCATAGACGCCGTCCTCGCGCACCACGACCACGGCCGGGCCGACATCGAGCTGGACTCGGCCGACCAGGGTTCCGGCGCAGCCGTCTTCCGGCAGGCATGTCTCGGGATTCAGCAGAAAGCTATTCACTCCGGTTCCTCCACGCGCGCCCTCGGGCGCGGCTTTCTTGTTCTGGCACCAATCACAGCGATCAGGGATTCAAGTGGACATACCAATCCGTCCAATGACCCCGCGTCAACCATGGAATGCGCCATACGCCGGTCTGGCACCGTGCCATCCCCTCGACATCGCCTGTTGGATGCCCACTTGACATAGCGACGAACGTTTGAGGAGGGAAAGGCTCGATGCCCTCGCGTGATCCCCGAATCTGGATGTGGGCGGAAGCTCTCGACATGATGGACAAGGCGGAGCGGATGCGCCGCCAGTTCTTCCAGCCCGGCTCGCCCGGAAACCCCGGCGCCGCGCGCCGCCCGACCTGGCAGCCGCCGGTCGACCTGATCGAGACCGCCGAGGAATACCTGGTCGTCGTGGCGCTGCCCGGCGTCCGGCCCGATCAGGTCCAGGTCGTGATCGACGGCGGCGTGCTGATCGTCGTCGGCGAGCGGGCCTTGCCGGTCGGCGACCGCGCCGGCCTGATCCACCGCATGGAAATACCCCACGGCCGGTTCGAACGGCACATCGAGCTGCCGCCCGGCCCGCTCGAACTGGGCCGGCGCGAACTCGCCGACGGCTGCCTTGTGCTGTCCCTGCGCAAGGCCGGCTGAGGAGCTGACATGGCAATATCCACCCTGAACGACACCACTCCCTCCGCCAACGGCGATCCCGCCGCCAACCCGGCCAAAGCCCCCGAGAACACCCTGGCCCTCCCGGAAGACGCGATCGCGATCGTCCCGGTGCGCAACCTCGTGCTGTTCCCCGGCGCCGTCCTGCCGATCACCGTCGGCCGCCCGCGCACGATCGCGGCGGCCCAGAACGCGGTGCGCTCCGAGAAGCCGTTCGGCGTCGTGCTCCAGCGCGACGAGACGGTGGACGAGCCGACCGGCCTCGACCTCCACCGGGTCGGCACCGTGGGCGGTGTCCTGCGCTACCTGACCGCGCCCGACGGCACCCACCATGTGGTGACCCAGGGGCAGCAGCGGTTCCGCGTGCTGGAATATCTCGACGGCTATCCGTTCCTGGTCGCCCGCGTCCAGATGATGCCTGAGCCGGAGGCCACGGACACCGAGATCCAGGCCCGCTTCTACAACCTGCGCCAGCAGGCGGTCGAGGCGGTCCAGCTCCTGCCCCAGGCCCCGCAGGAGTTGCTGGCCGCCGTCCAGAACATCCCGACCGCGTCGGCGCTGGCCGACATGGTCGCCAGCTACATGGACCTGAAGCCGGAAGAGAAGCAGGAGGTGCTGGAGACCTTCGACCTCGCCCGCCGGCTGGAGAAGG
Source organism: Skermanella sp. TT6 (assembly GCF_016653635.2). Taxonomy (NCBI): domain Bacteria; kingdom Pseudomonadati; phylum Pseudomonadota; class Alphaproteobacteria; order Rhodospirillales; family Azospirillaceae; genus Skermanella; species Skermanella cutis. The sequence continues at coordinate 4,349,390 of NZ_CP067420.1, read as the reverse complement.
TCGGCAACCTGCTCGCCCACCGCATCGAGGTGCTGCGCCTGTCCCGGCGGATCAGCGAGCAGACCAAGGAGACCATGGACGAGCGCCAGCGCGAATACGTGCTGCGCGAACAGCTCCGCACCATCCAGAAGGAGCTTGGCGAGACCGACGCCAAGCAGGTCGAGATCCAGGAGCTGACCGAGGCCATCGCCAAGGCCGGGATGCCGCCGGAGGTCGAGACCCAGGCGACCAAGGAGCTGCGCCGGCTGGAGCGCATGCCCGAGGCCGCCGGCGAGTACGGCATGATCCGGACGTACCTGGACTGGCTGATCGAGCTGCCCTGGTCGAAGCTGAGCGACACCTCGATCGACATCGCCGCCGCCCGCCGCATCCTGGACGAGGACCATTACGGCCTGGAGAAGGTCAAGCGCCGCATCCTGGAGTTCCTGGCGGTGCGCAAGCTCAACCCGGAAGGCCGCAGCCCGATCCTGTGCTTCGTCGGCCCGCCCGGCGTCGGCAAGACCTCGCTCGGCCAGAGCATCGCGCGGGCGACCGAGCGCGCCTTCGTCCGGGTCAGCCTGGGCGGCCTGCACGACGAGGCGGAGATCCGCGGCCACCGCCGGACCTATGTGGGCGCGCTGCCGGGCACGGTGATCCAGTCGCTGCGCAAGGCCGGCACCCGCAACCCGGTGATGATGCTGGACGAGATGGACAAGCTCGGCCAGGGCTTCCACGGCGATCCCTCGGCGGCGCTGCTGGAGGTGCTCGACCCGGAGCAGAACGGCACCTTCCGCGACAACTACCTCGGCGTGCCGTTCGACCTCAGCCGCGTCATGTTCATCGCGACCGCCAACGTGCTGGAGAACATCCCCGGCCCCCTGCGCGACCGCATGGAGGTTATCGACCTGCCCGGCTACACGGAGGAGGAAAAGCTCGAGATCGCCAAGCGCTACCTGGTCCGCCGCCAGCTGGAGGCCAACGGCCTGACGGCGGAGCAGGCCGGCATCACCGACGAGGCGATCCGGGAGATCATCCGCTTCTACACGCGGGAGGCCGGCAACCGGAACCTGGAACGGCTGATCGGCGGCGTCTTCCGCAATGTCGCGATGCGGATCGCGGAGGGGACGATATCGAGCATCATCGTCGAGCCGGGCCATCTGCCGGAGATCCTGGGGCCGCACCGGTTCGAGAGCGAGACCGCCATGCGGACCAGCGTCCCCGGCGTCGCGACCGGGCTCGCCTGGACGCCGGTCGGCGGCGACATCCTGTTCATCGAGGCGACCCGGACGCCGGGCAACGGGCGGCTGATCCTGACCGGCCAGCTCGGCGACGTGATGAAGGAGAGCGCGCAGGCGGCGCTCAGCCTGGTGAAGTCCAGGCCCGAGGTGGTCGGCCCGGAGCCGGTGGAGTTCGACAAGTTCGACATCCACGTCCACGTGCCGGCAGGCGCCATCCCCAAGGACGGCCCCAGCGCCGGCGTCGCCATGTTCATGGCGCTGGTCTCGCTGCTGACCGGCCGGACGATCCGAAGCGACATCGCGATGACCGGAGAGATCAGCTTGCGCGGGCTGGTGCTCCCCGTGGGCGGCATCAAGGAGAAGGTGCTGGCGGCCCAGCGGGCCGGGATCACCACCGTCATGCTGCCGGCGCGCAACCGCCGGGATTACGAGGAAATCCCGGAAGCCGCCCGCGACGCGCTGGAGTTCGTCTGGCTGGAACGGGTTGACGACGCCATCGCGGCGGCGCTGACCTGATCCGGATCGCCTAAATCGGCTCCAAGGGGGCGCTGCGGCCGAATTGCCGCGGCGCCACGTCCCGCGGGGCGGCCCAGCGCACCGCGTTGGCGATCACCCGCTGGACGGTCGGGTGGTGGTACGTGGGATAGGACTCGTGGCCGGGGCGGAAATAGAAGATCCGCCCCTGGCCCCGGGTGTAGCAGCAGCCGCTGCGGAACACCTCCCCGCCCTGGAACCAGCTGACGAAGACCAGCTCCTCCGGCGGCGGGATGTCGAACGGCTCGCCGTACATCTCCTCCGGCTGAAGGTCGAAATGCTCGGGGATGCCCTCGGCGATCGGATGGCCGCGGGCGACCAGCCACAGCCGCTCCCGCTCGCCAGCGACCCGGTGCTTCAGATGGCAGGTGGTGCCCATCAGCCGGACGAAGATCTTCGAGAAATGGGAGGAGTGCAGGGGGATCAGCCCCATCCCGTCCAGCACCCGCTTCCAGACCCGGTCGACCACCGCATCGTCCACGTCGCGGTGGTGCCGGTGGCCCCACCACAGCAGCACGTCGGTGCCGGCCAGCACCTCCTCGGTCAAGCCATGCTCCGGATCGTCCAGGGTGGCGGTGCGGACGTCATGGCCGGCGGCGCGCAGGGGGGCCGCCAGCGCCTCGTGCATGCCGTCGGGATACAGGGCGGCCACTTCCGGGTTTGCCTTCTCGTGGCGGAATTCGTTCCAGATCGTGACCCGCAGGGGCTTGCCGTCCATCGCGCTTCCTGTCTGACGGCCCGGACTCGCTGCGCTGCACAAGCGAGCGGTCCGGGCGTTGGAACTTAAGGCCGTGCCGTTGGTTGCACGACCATTCTACCGCATCATAGATCTCTGGCATCGGGAGACCAAGTCCATGGGGCTTTTCAGACATCGCCCGAAGCCGATCGAGCATCTGCGCCGGGACGCGCGGACGCCGAACGGCACGATCTGGACCTGCTTCGCCACGCCCGCCGAGGAGGAGGCGCTGGAGGAGCCGGAGGTCGTGGACAAGAGCTATCAGCTGAATCCCGGCGACATCGTCAACGTCAAGCCATGCCGAAGCCGCCGGCGCTTCAGCATCCGCGTCAGGGACCGGAACGACGCGGTCGTGGCGATCTCCAGGATACGCTGAGATCTAGGCCTCGCTGAGACCTAGGCCTCGACCGCATCCAGCAGTTTCTGCACCTCGGCGATGGTCCGGTCGTAATCGGCCTTCGCCGCCTTGGAGGGAGTGGACGCCTTATGCTCGTAAAGCTTGGTGATGTAATCCCTCAGCGCGCCGGCGACATGCCCGCGCAGTTCCCCCTCGATGGTGACGGTCGTCATGGCGCTGAGTCCTCAGGCTGTGAGGACGAGGAGCAGCAGGATCGCGATGGCGATCGAGGACAGCACGATCACGTGGTTCATGTTGTTTTCCATGAGGATCTCCTGGAGCAAGGCTTCATTGAACGGGCGTTCAGAGTCAATCACCCGCCGGGGCCGATTGTTCCCGATCCCCCGGGTCCGGCCATGAAAAGGTGAGATCTTGCCCATAGTCGGGATATCCGGCTCCTACGGCGGGCTGAACCTGGGCGACGAGGCCATCCTCGCCTCGGCCATCGTCCAGTTGCGGAACGCCTTGCCCGGCGTGGAGATCGTCGCCTTTTCCCGCAATGCCGAACACACCCGGGCCAACCAGGACGTCGACCACGCGATCAATCCGCGCACGGCACTCCGCGACGAGATCATCCCGGAGGTCGAGCGGCTGGATGTCCTGCTCCTGGGCGGCGGCGGCATCCTCTACGACACGGAGGCCCGGACCTACCTGCGCGAGGTGGTGATCGCCCAGGCCCGCAACGTCCCGACCTTCGCCTTCTCGGTCGGCATCGGTCCGCTGAAAGGGGGCGAGGAGCGGGCGGCGGTCCGCGACGGCATGAACATGATGACCGGCATCACCGTGCGGGAAATCGGCGCCAAGCGGCTTCTGGAGGAAATCGGCTGCACCCGGCCGGTGACGGTGACAGCCGACCCGGCCTTGCTGCTCGATCCGGCCCCCTTCACCGACGACATGCTGCGCGCGGAGGGTATTCCGGCCGATCGCCGCCTGATCGGGCTGTCGATCCGCGAGCGCGGCGCCGCGGCGCCCGACCTGGATGCCGGCGGCTACCATGGCCTGCTGGCCCAGGCCGCCGATTTCATCGTCCACCGCTATGACGCCCAGGTGGTGTTCGTCCCCATGGAACGCGCCGATCTGCGGGAGGCGCACCAGGTGATCGCCGCCATGTCGGCGCCGCACTGCGCCAGCGTATTGCGGGGCTCCTACTCTCCCCGCGAGATCCTGGGGCTGATGGGGCATTTCCAGTTCGCCCTGGGCATGCGGCTGCATTTCCTGATCTTCGCGGCCATCTCCGGGGTGCCGCTGATGGCCTTGCCCTATGCGAGCAAGGTGGCGGATTTCCTCGACGTCCTGGGCGTACCGCGCCGGGCCGGCGTCCACGAGGACGGCGCCGGCTCCCTGCTGGCGGCGCTGGACCGGCTGTGGGACAACCGGGAAGACCATTGCCGCGAGGTGCGGGAGCGCGTCGTCCTGCTCCAGGGCCAGGCGCGCCGTACCGTGCCGCTGATGGTCGAGACGCTGAACCTCCGATCCGCCGCGCCCGTTGACTCTTGATGCAATTATTCCTAATTTGGAGGCGATAATGCCTGTCCTGCGGCCTTCCCACCATGCAGGCGCCAACCCGCCCACCATCCCGCTGCCGCCCCGCCGGGCGATCCTGGCCGGCACCGCCGACGTGCTGGTGATCGGGGGAGGGCCGGCCGGCATGGGCGCCGCGCTGGGGGCGGCCTGGGCCGGGGCGGACGTGGTGATGGTCGAGCGGCACGGGTTCCTGGGCGGGAACGCGACCGCCGCGCTGGTGATGCCGCTGATGTCCTTCCACACCCAGCGCGGCGCGCCTGCCGATGTTGACAATACCAGGCTGATGCCGTCCGACCATGGTCCGGGCGAGCCGATCGTGGCCGGGGCGCTGGCGTCGTTCCTGGAGCGACTGATCGGGGCGGGAGGCGCCATCCCGCCTTCCGGCGATACCGGCTACACCGTTCCGTTCGATCCGGAGACCTACAAGGTCGTGGCGCAGGAGGTGGTCGAGGAAGCCGGGGTCAGGCTCCTCTACCACGCCTTCGCGTCGGGCATCCTGGGCGAGCCGGGACGGCCGGAGGGCGTCGTGTTCGAGACCAAGTCGGGTCCGGTCGCGGTCCGGGCCGGCACCATCATCGACTGCACCGGCGACGGCGACGTGGCGGCGCTCGCCGGGGCCCGTTTCGATGTCGGGCGGGACGGCGACGGCCGGGTACAGCCGATGACGCTGATGTTCCGGGTCGGCGGCTTCGACCGGCAAGCCTTCGCGGACTATGTCAGGGCGCATCCCGACCAGTGGCGCGGCGTCCATGGCCTGTGGGACCTGATCGCCAAGGCGACGGCCGACGGCGAACTGGACCTCCCTCGCGAGGATATCCTGTTCTTCGCGACGCCGCACGAGGGCGAGATCGCCGTCAACAGCACCCGGGTCACCGGAGTGCTGGGCACAGACGTGTTCGACCTGACGGAGGCGGAGCGGCTGGGCAAGGTCCAGATGGGCCGGATCGCCCGCTTCCTGCGCGGCTATGTTCCGGGCTTCGGGAAGTCCTACGTGATCCAGAGCGGCGTCACGGTCGGCGTGCGTGAGACCCGGCGGATCGTCGGCGATTACCGCATGACCGCCGACGACGTGCTGGAGGCCCGCAAGTTCGACGACGGCATCGCCCGCGGCTCCTATCCGATCGACATCCACAACCCGGCCGGCAGAGGCACGGTCTTGAAGCGCCTGCCGCCCGGCGAATACTACGAGATCCCGTTGCGCTGCCTGCTGCCGCAGGGCGTCGACCGGCTGATGGTCGCAGGCCGCTGCATTTCCGGCAGCCACGAGGCCCATTCCTCCTACCGCGTGACGCCGACCGCCATGGCGACCGGGCAGGCGGCCGGGATCTGCGCCGCCCTGGCCGCGCAGCAGGGCGGAGCGGCGCGCCAAGTGCCGGCGATCGAAGTCCAGCGGGAATTGCGCCGACAGGGCGCCAGTCTGCGCGATCCGGCCTGAACCGGTCCGCAACAGTTACTATCGGAAGCAATCAAATCGAATTCTATAATGAATTACCGCAGCTGAAGTCTTCATGGGCTTCGGAATTGGTATTATTTTGCGTTGCCGCTCTGTTGTGTCGAGTCAATACTGCTCATTGACTTCTCGGATCATCCGCCAGCTCTATGGCAAAAAATCAATCCAGAGGGAGAGTCGAATGGCATCCGTCATGCAGCATGGCATCGTGGTTCCCGAAGCCCTGGCCGATCATCTCAAGATGAAGCTCAATCGCGAGGGGCCGTTCGATTACATGATCGAACAGGGCGGCGTGATCCCCAACCTGGAAGACCTCACCCTGCTCGAAAGCTTCCTGCGCGACAGCATCGGTGCGGAGAACGACAGCAGGAGCATTCCGGCGGGCTTCACCTTCCTGGGGCAGTTCATCGACCATGACATCACCCTGATGGAACTGAAGATGAACCAGGACGACCTGTCCCGGCGCTTCCCCGTCACCGCCTTCGTCAACCGGCGCACGCCCTTCTTCGAACTGGACTCCGTCTATGGCCTGGGCCTGGAGGCGCCGGGTTCGGGCGAGATCCTGTTCCACCCCGACGGCAAGTTCCGCCTGGGCACCGATACCGGCGGGATCGAGCAGGACGTGCCTCGCGATGCGGAGACGGAACGGGCGCTGATCGGCGATCCCCGGAACGACGAGAACAAGATCATCCAGCAGATCCACAACCTGTTCCAGCGCCTGCACAACCGGTTCATCGATGAGGGGCAAGGCTATGCCGACGCGCGCCTGTCGGTCATGCGCCATTACCAGTACATGATCCTGAACGACTACTTGGCGCGGACCATCCGCAAGGACGTGCTGGAATGGGTGATCGAGCATCAGGCGCCGGCCTATCGCGCCCTCGGCGCGCGGCATGGCGGCGTCCCCGTCATGCCGCTGGAGTTCTCGGTGGCGGCGTTCCGCTTCGGCCACAGCCAGGTCCGCGGCGGCTATGCCCTGAACGACCGGTTCGGCGCCGCCATCTTCAGCGACAATCCCGACGTCCAGGATCTCAACGGCGGCAGGAAGCTGGAGCCGCGCCACGCCATCGATTGGAAGTTCTTCTTCGGTACGATCGGCGAAGGCCCGGTCCAGCCGAGCCGGCGCATCGACCCGCTGCTGACGCCGGCGCTTCGGCTGCTGAAATCGCCGGGCATCCCGGACGCCACGGTGGACAGCCAGGCCAGCCCGCGCTCGCTCGCCAAGCGCAACCTGTTCCGCGCCGCCCAGACCGGGCTGATCAGCGGCCAGTCCGCGGCGGCGGCGTTCGGCTACAAGCCGCTCGCCGACGACCAGCTCGGCCTCGAGATCGTGCCGCCCCCGGCCGGCCAGAAGCTGATTAGGCACACCCCGCTTTGGTACTACGTCCTCCAGGAGGCCCATGTGCAGGAGGACGGCCAGCGACTGGGCGAGGTGGGCAGCCGCATCCTGGCCGAAACCTTCGTCGGCGGCATGCTGGCGGCGCACTATTCGGTGCTGAAGGAGGGTTGGAAGCCCGCCAACCCGGCGCTCGGCACCATGGAAGGCATCGCGGCGCACGTCACCGGCTGACGGCCCCGGCAGCGCGGGCATGAAAAAGGCGATGCGGGCATCATGCCCGCATCGCCCTGGCCTGCCTGGGTGAGCGGAAACCGTCAGAGCGTTTCGATGCTGACGGCTTCCAGGCCCTTCTGACCCTGCTGGACCTTCATCCGCACGCGCTGGTTCTCCTGCAGCGCGCCGACGCCGGACCGCTCGACGGCGGTGATGTGGACGAAGACATCCTTGCCGCCGCTGTCGGGAGCGACGAAGCCGAAGCCCTTCGTGGTGTTGAACCACTTCACGGTGCCCTCGACCTCCTCGGCCGGGCCGGAGCTGCGGTCGGCGTAACCGCCGCCGTAGCCGCCACGGTCGTTGCCGTAGCCGCCGCGGTCCTGGCCGTAACCGCCGCGGTCGTTGCCGTAGCCACCGCGATCCTGGCCATAGCCGCCACCGCCGTAGCCGCCGCGGTCGTTGCCGTAGCCGCCGCGATCCTGGCCGTAGCCGCCGCGCGCGGGGGCGCCCATGCGTCCGCCGGCGCGGCCGGCATCGTCGCGCCGCGGGCGCGGGGAAGCGGTCGTGGTGTCCACGTCGTAGATCCGGCTGACCTGATTGCCCTTCTGGCCCTGGACCAGATCGACCACCACCGTCGAGCCCTCGGGCAGACGGTCATGGCCGACCGCCGTCACTGCCGAAGCGGGCAGGAACGCGTCGGGAGACCCGTCGTCGGGGGCGACGAAACCGAATCCCTTGTTGGGGTCGAACCACTTTACGGTCGCCTTGATCTTTTCGGCGACGGGAGTTTGCTGCTGGAAGGAATGACGCGGGGCGTTAAAGCGCATGGGATAGCCGATCCGTGGAGTCTCACGAAGAACGCATTTTGTCCGCCGAACACGTCGAAAGGGTCATGGTCTCCCATGCCCCTCGGGTCAGATCTTGCCTACCCATCCCTGCCATGCCCCGCAACAAAACGCGCCTACAACCAATTATTACAGTCACGAGCGCCGCTTTCGGAAAAAGTCCCTCAGCAGCTCCGCCGCCCGGCGCTCATCCAGCCCGCCATAAGTCTCGGGAACGTGGTGGCAAGTCGCCTGGTGGAAGAAGCGGGGTCCGTGCTCGACCCCGCCGCCTTTTACATCATAGGCCCCGAAGTACACTCGGCGCAACCGAGCAAAACTGATTGCCGCGGCGCACATGCCGCAAGGCTCCAAGGTCACATATAGATCACAGTCCGGCAGGCGCGGTTCGGCACGCAAAGCGCATGCGGACCGGATCGCCAGCATCTCGGCGTGGGCCGTCGGATCGGCCAGTTCCTCGGTCCGGTTTCCCGCCGACGCGAGCACCTGACCGGTCGAAGCCTCGACGATCACCGCGCCGACCGGGACCTCCCCGCGCGCGGCGGCATCCTCCGCCTCGGCAAGGGCGAGCGCCATGGGGGACGATATCGGGAGAGGTCTGGTCATGCGGCAGACTGGCCGCCCGGCCGGGGCGGCGTCAAGGGGACGGCGCACAGGAAAACTTGCCGCACCCGGCACCCGGTGCCGCACGGTTGCGCCGCGCCGCGAGGTCTGCCCATGCTTCCGCGTCAACCCGCAGGGAGCATTCCGGCATGAGCGACCACATCTACCAGAAGATCGAGATCATCGGATCGTCCTCCATCAGCATCGAGGACGCGATCCAGGGAGCGGTCGCCCGCGCCGCCAAGATGCACGACCACCTCAACTGGTTCGAGGTGGTCGAGACGCGCGGCCATATCTCGGGCGGCAAGGTCGCCCATTACCAGGTCGTCATCAAGGTCGGCTTCCGGCTGGAAGACTGACCGCCGGAAGAGGCCGTCCCTTGCGGCGGTGCCGCCGGCCCCGTAATGTCGCGGCATGTCCGAACACATGCCGCCGCACCGGGCCGGAGCCCGCCGATGACCCCGTCCGACACCTCTCCCGAAGAGGCCTCCGGCGGCCCCGAACGCATCGCCAAGCGGCTCGCCCGTGCCGGCCTCTGCTCCCGCCGCGACGCCGAGCGCTGGATCGCCGAGGGCCGCGTCGCGGTCAACGGCGCCGTGCTGACGACTCCGGCGGTGGTGGTGGGGCCGGGCGACAAGATCGTCGTGGACGGCAAGCCTCTGCCGGAGATGGAGCCGACCCGGCTGTGGCGCTACCACAAGCCCGACGGCCTGGTGACCTCCGCCCGCGACGAGAAGGGCCGGCAGACGGTGTTCGACACGCTTCCGGCGGACCTGCCGCGCGTCGTGTCGGTCGGTCGGCTCGACCTGACGACCGAGGGGCTGCTGCTGCTGACCAACGACGGCGAGCTGGCCCGCTTCCTGGAGCTTCCGTCCACCGGCTGGGCGCGGCGCTACCGGGTGCGGGTGAACGGCATCGCCGACCCGGCCCGTCTCGCCGGTCTGTCCCGCGGCGTCACGATCGACGGCGTGCAGTACGGTCCGATCGAGGCCCTGCTCGACCGGCAGCAGGGCTCCAACGCCTGGCTGACCATCACGCTCCGCGAGGGCAAGAACCGCGAGGTCCGCAACGTGATGGAAAGCCTGGGCCTGACCGTCAACCGGCTGATCCGGGTCGCCTACGGCCCCTTCCAGCTCGGCAAGCTGGAGCGCGGCGAGGTCGAGGAGGTGCCCAGGCGCGTTCTGCGCGACCAGGTGGCGAAGTTCTTCTCCGACCGGGGCGACGAGCCGGTCAAGCCGAACACCGGCACCGCCAAGGCGAAGCCCCAGCCCAAGCCCCACGCGAAGCCGCGGACGCCGGCTTCCGGCCCGGCCAAGGGACCGGCCGCCGGCGGGGGATCGAGGGGCAGGCATGAGACTCGTCGGCGGTAGCCTGCGCGGCCGGCGCCTGGAGGCTCCCGCCGGACGCGACATCCGCCCGACCGGCGACCGCACGCGGGAGGCGGTCTTCAACATCCTCGCCCATGCCGACTGGGCGCCCGACATCGAGGGCGCCCTGGTGCTCGACGCCTTCTGCGGCACCGGCGCCCTGGGGCTGGAGGCCCTGTCGCGCGGCGCCCGGCGCGTCGTCTTCATGGACCGGGGCCGGGAATCGCTGGATCTGGTCCGGCGCAACATCGCGTCGCTCGCCGTCGCCGACCGTTGCGACGTCGTCCGGGCCGACGCCACGCGGCCTCCCCGCGCGCAAGGCCCCTGCGGCCTGCTGTTCCTGGATCCGCCCTACGGGAAGCACTTGGCCCCGGCTGCCCTGTCGGCCCTCCGGGAGCGCGGCTGGTGCGCTCCCGGTGCCGTCGCCGTGGTGGAGATCGCCCTGGAGGACCCGTGGGAGACGCCCGCCTTCGCCGAGGCGCTGGACGACCGCGCCTACGGGGACACGCGCGTGCTGTTCCTGCGGATCGGCGGTCCTACTCCACCGTGACGCTCTTCGCCAGGTTGCGCGGCTGGTCCACGTCGGTGCCCTTGATCACCGCCGTGTGGTACGCCAGGAGCTGCATCGGGATCGCGTAGAGGATCGGGGACACGAAGGGGTGGACGGTCGGCAGGGTCACGGTCCAGCGGACCTTGTCGCGCATGCGCTCCACGCCCGGGGCGTCGGACAGCAGCAGCACCTTGCCGCCCCGGGCCGCCGCCTCCATGATGTTCGACGCGGTCTTCTCGAACAGGGCGTCGTTGGGCGCCAAGGCGATGATCGGGACGTCCTCGTCGATCAGGGCGATCGGGCCGTGCTTCATCTCGCCGGCGGCATAGCCCTCGGCGTGGATGTAGGAGATCTCCTTCAGCTTCAGCGCGCCCTCCAGGGCGATCGGATAGCTGGTGCCGCGGCCCAGGTACAGGGCGTCGCGCGCCTCCGAGACCTCGTGGGCCAGGACGCGCAGGCGCTCGTCGTGGTTCAGCACGTCGACCGCCCGGGCCGGGACCTCGCGCAGCGCCGCGGAGATGGCGGCCTCCTGCTCGGCCGTGATGGCGCCGCGGGCGCGGGCCATGGCGAGGGCGAAGCAGGCCAGCACGGTGAGCTGGGTGGTGAAGGCCTTGGTCGAGGCGACGCCGATCTCCGGGCCGGCCAGCGTGCCCAGCACGGCGTGGCTCTCGCGGGCGATCGTGCTTTCGCCGACATTGATCACCGACAGGATGTGCTGGCCCTGGCGCTTGGCGTAGCGGAGCGCCTCCAGGGTATCCAGGGTCTCGCCCGACTGGGAGATGAACAGGGCGAGCCCGCCCTCGGGCATGGGGGCCTCGCGGTAACGGAACTCCGACGCGATGTCCAGCTCGACCGGCACGCGGGCGACCTGCTCCAGCCAGTACTTGGCGACCATGCCGGCATAGAAGGCGGTGCCGCAGGCGACTACGGTCACCCGCGGGATCGCCGCGATGTCGAAGGGCAGGTCGGGCAGGGTGATGCGGCCGGTGGTCGCCTGGACGAAGGCGTTCAGCGTGTCGCCGATCACCTGGGGCTGCTCGTAGATCTCCTTCAGCATGAAGTGGCGGTGCTCGCCCTTGCCGATCATGGCCCCGGACACGGCAGACAGCTTGATCGGGCGGTCCACCTGCTCGCCGGCGGCGTTGCGGATCACCACGGAGCCGCGATTCAGCACGACCCAGTCGCCGTCCTCCAGGTAGGAGAGGCGGTTGGTCAGCGGCGCCAGGGCGAAGGCGTCCGACGCCAGGTACATCTCGTCGTTGCCGTTCCCGTAGCCGACGGCCAGCGGGGTGCCGCGGCGCGCTCCGATCATCAGGTCGTGCTCGCCGGCGAAGATCAGCGCGAGGCTGAAAGCGCCCTCCAGGCGCTTCAAGGCTTCGGCCGTGGCGTCCACCGGCCGCAGACCCTGGTCGAGATAGGAGGTAACGAGATGGACGATCACCTCGGTGTCGGTCTGGGTCTCGAAGACGTAGTGGTGACCCTCCAGCTCGGCCTTCAGGTCCTGGTAGTTCTCGATGATGCCGTTGTGGACGACCGCCACCTTGCGGGTGGCGTGGGGATGGGCGTTGGTCTCGGTCGGGCCGCCGTGGGTTGCCCAGCGGGTGTGGCCGATGCCGATGGTTCCGGACAGGGGCTGCTCCTGCACGCGCCTGTCCAGGTTGACCAGCTTGCCCTCGGCCCGGCGCCGGTCGATCCGGCCGTTGACCAGCGTCGCCACGCCGGCGCTGTCATAGCCGCGATACTCCAGCCGGCGCAGCCCCTCGATCAGCAGGGGGGCCACTTCGTTCTTGCCGATGATGCCGATAATCCCGCACATGTTCTCTTCGCTCAGCTTTCACACGTCGATTCCGCACTGCACCTTACTGCCACACGTAAGCGGGGCAACCCAAGTAAACTTATGTTTCAGGATGTTGCGCAGCGGATCCGTCCCGGCGCGTGCGGCTTATGACTTGACGAGCACGGGAACCGGCGCTGAAGTGCGCCCGTTACTCCAAACTGTAACCATTGCACGCAGGACGACGATGCCGCCCAGAGTGAATCCGCTGAAGCTCAACCCGCTCCAGCTCAAGACCTTGACCCTGCTTCAGGAACTGGGCCGGCTGATCGGCACCCCCGCTCCCGAGGAGGGGGAGGGCGCCCTTCTGGTCAACCAGTTCCCCCATGCCCACGGCAACCATTTCCATATGGGCGACGCCGTGGTTTCGACCGCCGACGCCAACGGCCTGAGCAATCCGTCGGTCTGGGTGGCGCTGGAGCGCAAGGGCCTGATCAAGTCCCGGTTCCCCCACGCCGCCGTGATCACTCTAGAAGGCATGGGGTACGATACCGGCATGGGCGACAAGATCCTCCACCGCTCGGACCACTGACGGCAGGGGCGTCAGGCGACCACCGGCTCGATTCCGCGGGCCAGCGCCAGCAGCCGGCGGTCGTGGCCGCGCCTGCCGACCAGCATGGTCCCGACCGCCAGCCCGCCGGAGGCGCAGGGCAAGGTGACCGCCGGGCGGTCGAGGAAATTGAACAGCGACGGGTTGCGCAGGACCATCATGTTCAGGCGCGTATAGTCCGCGTCGTCGGCCAGCTCGTCGAACCGGGGCGCCACGACCGGGACGGTCGGCATCAGCAGGGCGTCGAAGTCCCGGGTCTGCTCCGCCGCCTCGGCCATGATCCCGGTGCGCGCCTCCAGCAGGTCGATATAGTCCACGGCCGTCATCCCGGAGCCGCGCAGGATGCGCGACGCGACGCGGGGATCGTATTCCGGCCCCCGGGCTTCGATCAGGTCCTTGTGCCAGGCCAGCGCCTCGGAGGTGACGAAACCGCCCTTGGCGTTGACTCCGGGAATGCGGGCGAGCGCCGGCACCGACAGGTCGGTGATCCGGACGCCGGCCTTGGACAGGCGGGAGAGCGCGTCGGAGAAGGCGGCGGAGACGGTGGCGTCCAGCCCGTCCAGCACGATCTCCCGCGGGACCGCCAGGCGCAGCCCGGCGACGGGGGCCGCGTCCGGGACGGCGGGCGACTCTCCGGCCAGCACGGCGTCGAGCAGGGCGCAGCAGGCGACCGAGCGGGCGAGCGGGCCGACGGTGTCCAGCGTCCGGGACAGCGGCAGCGCGCCGGTCCGGGGCACCCGGGCCTGGGTCGGCTTGAACCCGGCCAGCCCGCAGAAGGCGGCGGGGATGCGGACCGAGCCGCCGGTGTCCGAGCCGATCGCGGCGGCGGCCATGCCGTCGGCCACCGACACGGCGGCCCCCGACGACGAACCGCCGGGAATGCGGTCGCGGTCGCGCGGGTTGCCGGGGGTGCCGTAATGCGGGTTGACGCCCAGGCCGGAGAACGCGAACTCGGTCATGTTGGTGCGGCCGACGATGACCGCCCCCGCCGCCCTCAGCCGGGCCACCGCCGGCGCGTCGGCGGCGGCCGGGGCCGCGTCCTTCAGCACGGTCGAGCCGGCGGTGGTGACTTGGCCCGCGATGTCGAACAGGTCCTTGACGGAGATCGGCAACCCTGCGAGCGGCGACGGCACGATCCCGGCGGCGCGCAGCCGGTCCGACGCTTCGGCCTGCGCCAGCGCCGCGGCGCGGTTGACCGCGACGTCGGCCAGGATGAAGGCGCGCGCGCCCTCGCCGGCCGGATCGGCGATCCGGTCGAACGCCGCCTCCGTCAGCTCGAGGCTGGTGGTGCGGCCGGCGGCGAGGTCGGCCGCCAGGGCGGCGATCGTCTGGACTGCGGGCATTCGGGAACTCTCTCCTGGTTACGTCGTGTGGCTTCGCGAGGATACAGGCACGGGCATGGTCGATCACGCGGGACCGTCGGGGGAACCGTTTTGTGGAGTCTTGCCCCGCTTGCGGGCCATGGCAGCCGCGACCCTTTTCCGTTTGCCCAACGGGGCCGGTTCCGATACTTACCGGCCCGGTGCGTCCGGTCGAGGCCGGACCCTTGAAGCGAGCCCCCTGAAGCGAGCCCGGGATCCAGTGCCGGCATGACCGAAACGATGAACAGAGCGCTGCTGCCCGCCGGCCTGCACGACGTGCTGCCGCGCGAAGCCGCCTTCGAAGCCACCATCGTCGAACGGCTGATGGCCGAGTTCGCGCTGAACGGGTTCGAGCGAGTCAAGCCGCCGCTGATCGAGTTCGAGGCCAGCCTGCTGTCGGGGCCGGGGGCCGCCATGGCGACCCAGACCTTCCGGCTGATGGACCCGATCTCCCAGCGCATGCTGGCGATCCGGCCGGACATGACCCTTCAGGTCGCCCGCATCGCGGTCACCCGCCTTGCCAACGAGCCGCGCCCGCTGCGCCTCAGCTACGGCGGGCAGGTGCTGCGCGTCAAAGGATCGCAGCTCCGGCCGGAACGGCAGTTCGGGCAGGTCGGCGTGGAGCTGATCGGCGCGTTGCAGCCAACGGCCGATGCCGAGGTCGTGCTGCTGGCCTATGCCGCGCTGAAGGCGGTGGGAGCCGCGAATATCTCCGTGGACCTGAACGTGCCGACGCTTGTCCCCTCGGTCTGCCGCGGGCTGGACCTGCCGGAGGACGAGACCGCGCGGCTGCGCCAGGCGCTGGACCGCAAGGACGCCGCCGAGGTGGCGGCGGTGGGCGGCAGGGCCGCCGACCTGCTGGCCGGGATGATGGGGGCGTCTGGACCCGCCGACCGGGCGGTGGAGCTGCTGGCCGGCCTGGACCTGCCGGAGGAGGCCGAGGCCGACCGCCGGCGGCTGACCGAGGTCGTCCGGCTGATCCGGGACGCCGCACCCGAGCTGATGCTGACGGTCGATCCGGTCGAGCACCGGGGCTTCGAGTACCAGACCGGCACCAGTTTCACCCTGTTCTCCCGCGGGGTCCGCGGCGAGCTGGGGCGCGGCGGCCGGTACCGGGCGGGAGGCGGTCCGTCGGGCGAACCCTCGACCGGCTTCACCCTCTATCTGGATACGGTGCTGCGCGCGGTGCCCGATCCGGCGCCGGCGCCGCGCCTGTTCCTGCCGATCGGGACGGATGCCGCCGACGGCGCGCGGCTCCGGTCCGAGGGCTGGATCACCGTGCGGGCGCTGGAAGCGCTGGACGATCCGGCGGCCGAGGCGCGCCGGCTGCGCTGCACCCATATTTTCACCGGCGGCCAGGTCCATCCGGCCGCCTGATCACCAAGGGACCGGCGCGCCGTTCGGCCGCCCGGCCGATGTCCGGAGGGGGCGCCAACCTTCTCCGCTGAGTAGCGTGGAGAGACGAGATGGCAAACGTAGCGGTGGTCGGCTCCCAGTGGGGCGACGAGGGTAAAGGCAAGATCGTCGATTGGCTGTCCAGCCGGGCCGACGTGGTGGTCCGCTACCAGGGCGGCCACAATGCCGGCCATACGCTGGTCATCAACGGTGTCGAGTACAAGCTGAGCCTGCTGCCCTCCGGCGTGGTCCGGCCCGGCAAGCTGTCGGTCATCGGCAACGGCGTCGTGGTCGATCCCTGGGCGCTGGTGCGCGAGATCGAGGCGATCCGGCAGAAGGGCGTCGAGATATCGCCGGAGAACCTGCTGATCGCCGAGAACGCGACGCTGATCCTGCCGATCCATGGGACGGTGGACCGCGCCCGCGAGGAGGCGCTCGGCAATCTGAAGATCGGCACCACGGGCCGCGGCATCGGACCGGCCTATGAGGACAAGGTGGCCCGCCGGGCCATCCGCCTGTGCGACCTCGCCGACGACGCGGTGCTGGAGGAGAAGGTCGAGAAGCTGCTGTTCCACCACAACGCGCTGCTGCGCGGCCTGGGCTCGGACGAGATTAGCCGCGACGAGGTGCTGCAGGGCCTGCGCGAGATCGCGCCGCAGGTGCGGCCCTTTGCTGCGGTGGTGTGGGAGAAGCTGGACGAGATGCGGCGCGCCGGCAAGCGCATCCTGTTCGAGGGCGCCCAGGGCGCCATGCTCGACGTGGATCACGGGACCTACCCGTACGTCACCTCGTCCAACACGGTGTCCGGCAATGCCTCCACCGGCTGCGGCATGGGTCCGGGCGCCGTGGGGTACGTGCTGGGCATCACCAAGGCGTACACCACCCGGGTCGGTTCCGGCCCGTTCCCGACCGAGCAGGTCAACGAGATCGGCGACCGGCTGGGCCAGCGGGGCCGGGAATTCGGCACGGTGACCGGGCGCAAGCGGCGCTGCGGCTGGTTCGACGCCGTCATGGTCCGCCAAGCGGTCAAGGTCGGCGGCATCAACGGCATCGCGCTGACCAAGCTGGACGTGCTGGACGGCTTCGAGGAGCTGAAGGTCTGCGTCGGCTACCGCTACCAGGGGCAGGAGCTGCACCATTTCCCCGCCGGGCAGTCTGCGCAGGCCGGCGTCGAGCCGATCTTCGAATCCATGCCCGGCTGGAGCGAGAGTACCCAGGGTGCCCGGAGCTGGGCCGACCTGCCGGCGACGGCGATCAAGTATATCCGCCGGATCGAGGAGCTGATCGAGGCGCCGGTCGCCATGCTCTCGACCAGCCCGGAGCGCGACGACACCATCCTGGTGACCGACCCGTTTCAGGACTGAGGCCGGAACGCAGGACGCGGGGATCGGGCGACGGCGGGCTATTGCCCGCCGTTTTCCATTCAGGCCCCGAAGACGTCTTCCCACGCCGCCTTCAGCGCCAAGTCCACTTCCGGCAGGGTCGCCAGATGGCCGAGGGCGTGCAGGCTGGTGACGCCGTGCTCGCTGATGCCGCAGGGCACGATGCCGGCGAAATGGCCCAGGTCCGGGTCGACGTTCAGGGCGACGCCGTGGAACGTCACCCAGTGCCGGACGCGGACACCGATGGCGGCGATCTTGTCCTCCTGTCCGGGCAGGCCGCCATAGGGGCGCTTGTCCACCCAGATGCCGACCCGGCCGCACCGTCGCTCGCCCTTGACGTTGAACTGGGCGAGCGTCCGGATCAGCCATTCCTCCAGCCGGTTGACGTAGCCGCGGACGTCCGGACCCTCCATGCCTGCCCGCGGACGCTTCAGATCGATCATGACGTAGGCCACGCGCTGGCCCGGCCCGTGATAGGTGTACTGGCCGCCGCGGCCCGACCGGTACGTGGGAAACCGGCTCGGCTCCAGCAGGTCGCTTTCCCGCGCGCTGGTGCCCGCCGTGTAGAGGGGCGGGTGCTCCAGCAGCCAGACCAGTTCCGGGGCCGTCCCCGCGCGGATCGCCGCGGCCCTCGCCTCCATCTCCGCGACCGCCTCGGGATAGGGCACGGGGTCGTCCGATATGCGCCACTCGACGGCCGGCCGGATGGAGGCGTCGGCGGGAGCGGCGAGGGGGGCGGTCGGCGAAAGCGCGGCTGTCATGGCCATGTCCGGGTGTGATCCTGTTTTCTTCGAAGAAGCCGCTTCAATCGCTTGATCGCGGCATCGGGATTTGGTATTCCCCCCGCACGCTTCAAGCAAGCCCCGCGCTGATTGAGGCGGACGATGTATGCGGTCGTGGCGGAATTGGTAGACGCGCAGCGTTGAGGTCGCTGTGGGCTAACCCCCGTGGAAGTTCGAGTCTTCTCGACCGCACCATCTCTAAGTGCTTGATCCTACGAAAAAGCTGTGCCGGAACCTTGACGGCACGGCTTTTTTGTTGCTCATCGTGCCACGCAAATGGTGACACGAGAGAACTGCGCTGTCGTGCAAGCATCTTGCGCTCATTGATCATATGCGGATGGGGTCAGCTCCGGAACGTGCCGTTCAAGAGCCGACCAGAATGGAATCCCAAGACTTAACCGCGCCCGGCGCGGCTCGAATTCGCAAGAGCGCGAGTTCGGTGATCATCCGTTCTCTCTTCTCGGGGCGGACGGCCGGGGTGAGCCTCCCCGAGCGTCCGCGCGACGTGTCAGGCGGCTTGCCGGGCGGGGGGCAAGGCGACCGCCTCGCCCGACACGTCGATCACGACCTTGCCGCGCAGTCCCCGTGCGGTGCCGTTCTCCAGCAGTTCGTGCGCCTCGGCCATGCGGGCGAGCGGCAGCGCCGCGCCGATCACGGGCTTGACCAGGCCGCGCTCGACCAGGTTTGTGAGCGCGTCGAGCTTGCCTCGGTTCTGACGGGTGAACACGAAATGGTATGCCGCGTTCTTGCCCCAGGCATGGACGAGGTTCTGCGGCTGCGCGATGTCGACGAGGCTGACCACGCGCCCGAATGCCGCGAGCGTGAGCGGGCTTCGCGTGAGCGTGTCACCGCCGATCGTGTCGAAGACGACGTTCACGCCCTCTCCCCCGGTCAGCCGGGCTACCGCCTCCACATAATCTTCGGCGGTGAAATCGATCGCCTCGTCGGTACCGAGCGAATGCACGAAGTCGTGGTCGCGGGCACGCGCCGTCGTGATCACCCGCGCGCCGATCGCCTTCGCCAATTGAACCGCGATCGTGCCGACGCCGCCCGCGCCGCCGTGGATGAGGATCGTCTCGCCGACCTTCAGCTGCGCGCGCTGGACGAACGCCTCCCAAACCGTGCCGCCGACGAGCGTCAAGCTCGCCGCCTCGAGGTGCGTGAGATTCCGGGGCTTGCGGCCGACGAGTTCGACGTCGGCGACGTGCTGCTCAGCGTAGGAGCCGGCGTCGCCGAAGATCTTCGGTGTGTAGTAGACTTCATCGCCGACCGCGAACTCGCGAACGTCCGAGCCCAATTCCTCGACAACGCCCGAGATGTCATGGCCGATGATCGCGGGCAACGGCACGTAGTCCGTGTAGTCGCCGCGGCGGATCTGATAATCGAGCGGATTGACGGCAGTGGCGTGCACCCGCACCCGCACTTGGCGCGGACCGACCTCCGGCACCGGCACCTCGCGCAGCTCGAACGCGTCCGGCCCGCCGAAGCGGGTGAGGACGGCTGCCTTCATGGTCTTGGTCACGACGAATTCCTTTCGGCAGTAGAGGCATGGGCGGGCTCCATGGCCCGTTGTCCCCTTGGGACGCTGCCTATTTGACTTTTCTTGATTCCACTCGGTAGCGGGTCCGACTTAGGATCAGTTTCAACGAATCTTTGAAAGCGGTGCCATGGACGTGAACGACTTGAACCTGTTCGTGCGCATCGCTCAACTCCGGAGCATCAGCTCTGCCGCCCGCGACCTGGGCCTCACTCCGGCGGGAGCGAGCGCCAGACTGGCGGCGCTCGAAAGAAAGCTCGGGGCCAGGCTTCTCCACCGAACGACGCGACAGGCGACCTTGACCGAGGACGGCATCGCCTTCCTGCCGCATGCAGAGCACGTCGTGCTCGCGGCGGAGTCCGCCCGGGCGGCGCTCGGGCGGGAGCAAGCCGTACCGCGCGGCACCCTGTGGGTGGCGGCTCCGGCCTCGTTCGCGCGCATGCATATCGTGCCGGGTCTGCCCGACTTCTGCAGGCGATATCCCGGGTTGGCCCTCGACTTGCGCATCTCGGACAGCGTCGTCGATCTCGTCGAAGGGGCCTTCGATGTGGCGGTTCGCTATGCCGAGCTCAGCGACTCGTCCTTCGTCGCGCGGCGGCTCGCTCCAGACAAGCGGGTGCTGGTCGCGTCGCCCGAGTACATCGAGCGGCGCGGACGGCCGAATACGCCCGACGACCTTGCAGAACACGCCTGCCTCGTCGTCGGTACGCTCGATCTCTGGACATTCCGAGGAAAGGGTGGAGAGCTGATCGAGCGGCGTATCGCCCCAAGCCTGCGAATCAATGACGGCGGTGCCGTGCGCGATGCGGCCTGTGCGGGGCTCGGCGTCGCCCTGATGGCCACTTGGTGCGCCGCGGACGAGCTTCGATCCGGCGCCCTCTTACCAGCCCTTCCCGAGTACCCGCTCGTCTCGACACAGACGCTTTGGGTGCTTTACCCAAGTTCGCGCGAACTGGCGCCGAAGGTGAGGGTCTTCATCGACTGGCTCGTCGAGCGATTCGGGCCGCAACCATACTGGGACCGGGGGCTGGAGAGGATCTTGGGGAACAGTCCATGACGCTCGCTTCCGGGCACTCAGACTGCCGGGAAACTTTCGTTCACCTTACCTGGCGGCTGTTGGTGAGAGATTGCCTGCGGCGTTGCCGTTGCGGGAAAAGGCGAAATCCGCCGCCTCCCTCATTCCTGCACCAAAGTCCACTGCAGGGCCTCAAGCCGGCGTCGGCGTGGCCCCGGCCAGCGTCGCGCGGTGGTCCTGCACCGCGCGCCAGACCAGCACCACCAGGAAGAAATGGAACAGAAATCCCACGATGGAGTAGGCGGCGATCGCGACTTCCACGTCGGCGATCCAGGCGGCCACGGGCAGCACCAGGAAGCGCGGGATCAGGGTCAGGACTTCCAGGATCAGGAACCGGCGCTGCAGGTTGAGCACGGGGACCAGCATCAGGGCCGGCAGGCTGATGAAGCGCATCGCCCACCAGACGACGATCCACTGCGCGAAATAACCGGCTTCGCGCCACGCCTCGCCGAAGGCGAAGGCGTAGAGCCAGGGACCGATGGCAATCATGACGAGCACCGGAAGGGCGACCATCGCCGCCAGCCCACCGGTCGTCCGCAGGAACAGGGCCGACAGGTCCTCGCCCTTGTGGAACATCTCCGCCGCCCGCTGGTAGAAGACCCGGCGGACCGCGTCGCCCAGCAGCGTGATCGGCATCTCGAACAGGCGGTAGGTGAACCAGTAGAGGCCGGCCACGTAGGGGCTGAACAGCGCTGTCAGCAGGATCGACGGCACGGTGATGGTGGTCGAGGAGAGCAGCGCCTGCGGCATGCTGTAGAGCGGGAAATCGCGGTGCTTGACGGCGAGCTGCCTCATCCGCTGGCGCGTGACCATGCGCCGGAGCGACGGCAGGTCGTGGCGGATGATCTGCCAGGCGATGATCAGGGCGCCCATCGCCGTCCCGAAGATCAGCCCCAGCACGAGGCCGTCCACGCCCATGCCGACCAAACCGGCGGCCATCTGGGCGGCCGCGACCCCGAAGGAGCGGCTGATGGTGGACATGGAGATCCGCTTGTACTGCTTGTGCCGGGTCGCCCACACGGCCAGCACCGCCGCCGCCGTGTTGGTCAGGATCAGCAGCGGCAGGAACCAGAGCAGGCCGCTCAGCTCCTGGTATCCCAGCAGGTCGAGCAGGGGATCGCCGAAAGCCCATACGGCCAAGCCCGACGCGGCGCTGACCGCGACGACGATGCCGAGGCTCAGCGCCAGGATATTGGCCGCCTCCGTCTCCGACTTCGCCATCACGATCGCCAACTCGTACCTCCCGCTCGCGACGACCACGAAAGTCATGTTGAGCGCGCCGAACAGGGCGAAGAGGCCGAACTGGTCCGGCGTGAAGAGCCGCATCAGGATCGGATAGGCTAAGACCGTCAGGACCTGGGCCATGGCCGTCCCAGAAGCGAGGACCGCGATGTTCTTCAGGAAAGGGCCACGCAGGACACGAAGTGCTGCTTGCGACAGACGGTTGGCGTCGACTCGGGCCGTCAAGGGAACTCTCTCACACAATCATTCGCAGGATGAAGCGGCGCAACACTGCCATAAACATCAACCGGTCGCGCCGGTTCATGGGGTGAACGCAGTCACGCTTTTGCTCCCCGGGAAAGGGGTGGGCAAGAAGCTCCCCCAAACGGGTGGGCGATACACCCCATCCGGAGTCCTGGACGATCGTAGGTGCCCCGGGGACGGTCAGTCTGAGCCGGCGGCAATGGGCTCGGCTGCGCGCGCCGCCTCCGCCGCGTCGGCCGGAATGTCCGGCTTCGCTCCGGCGAAGGGCTGGCGCGGGGCGGATCCTTTCCGGTCCGCGTGGTACGTCGCGTCCCTCCGGTCGCCGAAGATCACCTCGGTGAACTGGCGGGCAGACTGCTCCCAGGTCAGCCAGGGCATTTCAGCGGTGCCGCGCACCTTTCCCGCCTTCCGGTCCCGCATCCACCGGCGCGGCGCGTCCGCCAGATCCCGTGGCGCCGTGCCGGAGAAGTAGGTCGCGTGGTCGCCGGCGATCTCCCGGAACACCGGGAGGTCACGCGCCAGGATCGGTTGCGCGTGCTTCGCCGCCTCGATCAGCGGCAGGCCGAGGCCCTCGTCCAAGGAGACCGCATGTTCGGCGAGCCCTTCCATGCGGTTTTTCTTCGAAATGGAACAATGTTCCTCAGTATGCGCGTCCGCGGTGCGCGCGTGCGGCCTCAAATATCTCCTGGTTGACATGGATCATCCGCAGTTCCCGGACCGCACGCTATGATCGAAGGCTGATCCGACGCCGACGGTTGAAGCGGTGCGATGGGGGAAATGCGGATCCGGCGGGGCAGTCTGTCGCCGTGCCGGATCGGGAGACTGTGCATGGGCGACAATGCTTGCAGGGAGATTCCGGCGGACGGACGCGATGAACTCGGCGACAGGCCGGCCGGGGGAACCTCCGTACGGCCGCCGCGTGCCGTCGGCGGTCGAGCGGCGGAGGAGAACCGGCTGTCCCAGATCGTCGACGGGTGCCCGGTACCCGTCTTCGTGATCGATACCTCGCACCGGGTGACCCATTGGAACCGTGCCTGCGAGGTCGTGATCGGCGCCAGCGCCGCAGAGATGATCGGCACGCGCAACCAGCGGCGGATCTTCTACGGGATCGAGCGGCCCTGCATGGCGGACCTGATCGTGGACGGCGCGCCCGACGACACGGTTCGCCTGTTCTACCAGGACAAGTTCCGGCGGTCCGCGACCGTCTCCGGCGCGTTCGAGGCCGAGGACTATTTCCCGAACCTGGGCGGCGGGCCGTGCTGGCTGTCGTTCACCGCGGCCCCGCTGTTCGACGAGGACGGCGTGATCATCGGCGCGATCGAGACCCTGCAGGACATCACCGGCCGGCGGAACGCCGAGGCGGCGCTGCATGCCGGCGAGCGGCGTTTCCGGGAGCTGTTCGCCAGCATGCGCGACGGCGTCGTGATCTTCGCGCCGCACGACGAGGGCCGCGACTTCGTGCTGGCCGACATCAACCCGGCGGCCGAGGCGCTTTACCGCATGTCGCGCAGCCGGGCGCTGGGGCGCCGCCTGCCGGAGGTGCTGGCGTCGTCGGCCCAGCCGGAGACCACGGCCGACCAGGCGGCGGAACTGGCCGAGGCGGTCCGGCGGGTCTGGCGCTCGGGCGTGCCGGAAAGCCTGATGACGGTCCACCTGGATTCGGGCGGCAAGCCGCTGGACTGCCGGCACAACCGCCTGGTCCGCCTGCCCACATCCGAGGTCGCCTGCCTGTCGGAGGACATCACCGACCGGCAGCGCAGCCAGGCCGAGCAGGAGATGGTGGCCAGCGTGTTCCGGCACACGGTCGAGGGCATCTTCGTCACCGACTCCGACGGCGTCATCATTTCCGTCAATCCCGCCTTCACCCAGATCACCGGCTACCAGGAGGGGGAGGTGGTCGGACAGTCCTCGCGGTTGCTCCGATCCCCCCTCCAGGACGAGGCCTTCTTCGACGAGCTGTGGTCCCGGCTGAAGGCCGAAGGGAGCTGGCAGGGCCAGATCTGGAACCGCCGCAAGAACGGCGAGAACTTCCTGGAGTGGGTGACCATCACCCAGGTGCTCGACGCGGCCGGGCGGCCCTACCGGTACGTCGCCATCTTCAACGACATCACGGACCTTCACCGCAAGGACGAGCAGATCAAGCACCAGGCCTACCACGACGCCCTGACCGGGCTGCCCAACCGGCTGCTGCTGGCCGACCGGATCGAGCAGGCCATCGCGCTGGCCCGGCGCCAGGAGCACGGCGTGGCGCTCCTGTTCATCGACCTGGACCATTTCAAGACGATCAACGACTGCCATGGCCACGACATGGGCGACCGGCTGCTGGTCGAGGTGGCGCGGCGGCTGAAATCGTGCGTGCGCGAAAGCGACACGGTCGCCCGCCTGGGCGGCGACGAGTTCATCGTCGTGGTGGCCGACGCCGACGTGGCGGAGGGCGCTCCCCAGGTCTGCCAGCGGATCCTGAAGGCCCTGCGCGCGCCGTTTGCCCAACCCCAGGTGGAGCAGGTGACCGCCAGCATCGGGATCAGCCTGTTCCCCGACGACGGGGGCGATGCGGATACCCTGCTGAAGCACGCCGACATCGCGATGTACGAGGCGAAGCGCCGGAGCCGCAACACGATCAGCTTCTTCACCTCCGAAATGACCCGGACGATGATGCGGCGGCTGGAGATGGAGAGCGACCTGCGCCGGGCGATCGAGCACGACGAGCTGGAGGTCCATTACCAGCCCAAGGTCGACATCCTGAAGGGCGCCATCTACGGGATGGAGGCGCTGGTCCGCTGGTTCCACCCGACCCGGGGGATGGTGCCGCCCGACGAGTTCATCCCGCTGGCGGAGGAGATCGGCATGATCGTGCCGATCGGCGAGTGGGTGCTGCGCACCGCGTGCCGGGACGCCATGGAACTGCGGCGGCAGGGAATCCCGATGCAGCTCTCGGTCAACCTGTCCATGCGGCAGTTCCGCGAGGCGGATCTGGTCGAGCGGATCGCCGCCACCATCAGCGAGATCGGCCTGGACCCGTCCTTCCTTGAGCTGGAGCTGACCGAGTCGATCCTGATGACCGAGGCGGCCCAGAGCATCGCGGCGCTCAACGAGATCAAGCGGCTCGGCGTCACGCTGTCGATCGACGATTTCGGCACCGGCTATTCCAGCCTCAGCTACCTGACCAAGCTGCCGATCGACATCCTGAAGATCGACCGGAGCTTCATCCAGCATTGCGGCCATGACGGCAACAGCGCCACCGTCGTCTCCGCGATCATCAACCTGGCGGACCAGCTCGGCCATTCCGTGGTGGCCGAGGGGGTCGAGACGGTCGCCCAGCTGGCCTTCCTGCGGGAGCGCCGGTGCAGCAGGATACAGGGGTACCTGGTCGGCAAGCCGGTCCCGCTGCACACCTTCGTCGCGCAGCTGGACCGCTGGCGCAAGATTGCGGTCGCGCTGGCGAACCCGATCATCTAAGAGGCTAGCCCTGTCAAGGCCATTTCCTCCGGAGCGACGATGCCTCATTCACGGGCGAGACACCCTGCCGTTACCAGCCTGCCGGCCGTGTCGGAAGAGAATCCCTGGGAGACCCTGAGCGGCGAGGTCCGCTACGAGAACAAGTGGATCCGCGTCACCGAGCACCAGGTGGTCAACCCGTCGGGCAACCCCGGGATCTACGGCGTGGTCCATTTCAAGAGCGTCGCCATCGGCGTGCTGCCGGTCGACGCCGACGGGTGCGTCCACCTGGTCGGGCAGTACCGTTACTCGCTGAACGCCTACAGCTGGGAAATGCCGGAGGGCGGCGGCGCGCCCGACATGCCGCCGATCGAGGAGGCCAAGCGCGAGCTGCGGGAGGAGACCGGGCTGGTGGCGCGCCGGTGGCTGGAACTGCTGCCGATCCACACCTCCAACAGCATCTGCGACGAACACGGCGTGATCTATCTCGCCTGGGACATGGAGCAGGCGGAGTCCGAACCGGAGGACACGGAGCAGCTGACCATCGTCCGGATGCCGTTCGCCAGCGTCGTGGACTTGGTGATGGAGGGCGTCATCACGGATTCCATGACGGTTGCCGCCGTGCTCAAGGCTCAACTGCTGGCTGAGCGGGGCGGTTTGCCGGAAGCCCTCTCCCGACTGATGCTCCGCCGCTGACCGGAGCGGCCGGCCAGGGTGGCGAGGCAAGCGATTCAAGGCTGTCCGACCCGCGCCGGCGCACGCACTCAAGCCTGGACAAAAGAAGGTGGCACATATATTCCGTGCCTCAATCGGGCACGGATGCACCGTCGCCCGCCGTCATGGCCGGGGGGAGCAATGGCTGAAAATCTGCGGGACGCAGCACTCGATTACCACCGTCAGCCGACGCCCGGAAAGATCGCGGTCACGCCGACCAAGCCGCTGGCGACCCAGCGCGACCTGGCGCTGGCCTATTCGCCCGGCGTCGCCGCCGCCTGCGAGGCGATCGTCGCGGATCCCGCCGAAGCCAGTTCCGTCACCAGCCGGTCCAACCTGGTCGGCGTGATCACCAACGGCACCGCCGTACTGGGATTGGGGTCGATCGGCCCGCTGGCCGCCAAGCCGGTGATGGAAGGCAAGGGCGTCCTGTTCAAGAAATTCGCCGGCATCGACGTGTTCGACATCGAGCTGGACGAGAAGGACCCGGACAAGCTGGTCGAGATCATCGCGGCGATGGAGCCGACCTTCGGCGGCATCAATCTCGAGGACATCAAGGCGCCGGAATGCTTCTACATCGAGGAGAAGCTGCGCGACCGCATGAAGATCCCGGTCTTCCACGATGACCAGCACGGCACCGCGATCATCGTCGGCGCCGCGATCCTCAACGGGTTGCGGGTCGTGGGCAAGAAGATCGAGGACGTGCGGCTGGTCGCGTCGGGCGCCGGCGCCGCGGCGCTGGCCTGCCTGGACCTGTTGGTCGACATGGGCATGCCGGTTTCCAACATCACGGTGACCGACATCCTCGGCGTGGTCTACAAGGGCCGCACCGAGTTGATGGATCCGCGCAAGGAGCGCTACGCGCAGGAGACGGAAGCGCGCACCCTGGGCGAAGTCATCGCCGGCGCCGACATCTTCCTGGGCCTGTCCGCCCCCGGCGTGCTGAAGCCCGCGATGGTCGAGCAGATGGCCGCGGATCCTATGATCCTGGCGCTGGCCAACCCCGTGCCGGAGATCATGCCGGAGGAGGCCAAGGCGGTCCGTCCCGACGCGATCCTGGCGACCGGCCGGTCGGATTATCCGAACCAGGTCAACAACGTCCTGTGCTTCCCCTTCATCTTCCGCGGTGCCCTGGACGTCGGCGCCACCACCATCAACGAGGCGATGAAGATCGCCGCCGTCCGCGCCATCGCCGACCTGGCCATGGCGGAGGCGAGCGACGTGGTCGCCTCGGCCTATGGCGACCAGCTCTCCGGTTTCGGTCCGGAGCACCTGATCCCCAAGCCGTTCGATCCCCGCCTGATCCTCCAGATCGCGCCCGCGGTCGCCCGGGCCGCCATGGACAGCGGCGTGGCGACCCGGCCGATCGAGGATTTCGCGGCCTACGAGGACAAGCTGAACGAGTTCGTCTTCCGCTCCGGCCTGCTGATGCGGCCCGTCTTCGTCCGCGCCAAGCAGGACCCGCGCCGGGTGGTCTATGCCGAGGGCGAGGAGGAGCGGGTGCTGCGCGCCGTCCAGGTGGTGGTGGACGACCGGCTGGCGAAGCCGATCCTGATCGGCCGGCGCGACGTGGTGATGCGCCGGATCGAGAAGGCGGGGCTGCGGATCAGGATCGGCGAGCATGTCGATCTGGTCGACCCGGAGAACGATCCCCGCTACGCCGACTACTGGAACCTCTATCATCGCCTGATGGAGCGCAGCGGCATCTCGCCGGACGTCGCCCGGACGGTGGTCCGCACCAACACCACCGTGATCGCGGCCCTGATGGTCCGGCGGGGCGAGGCGGACGCGATGATCTGCGGCACCATCGGCAAGTACCGCAACCACCTGGGCGACATCCGCGACGTGATCGGGCTGCGTCCCGGGGTCAACCATCCGGCGGCGCTCAGCGTCCTGATCCTGAACAAGGGCACCTTCTTCATGTGCGACACCTATGTGTCGCCCGAGCCGACGGTGCCGGAGATCTCGGAGATGACGGCCCTGGCGGCCGAGGAGGTCCGGCGGTTCGGCCTGACGCCCAAGGTGGCCCTGCTGTCCCACAGCAATTTCGGCAGCCACGACAGCCCGTCCGCCGTCAAGATGCGTCAGGCGCTGGTCGAGATCACGAAGCGCTGCCCCGATCTGGAGGTCGAGGGCGAGATGCATGCCGACAGCGCCCTGTCCGAGGGGATCCGCGCCCGGATCTTCCCGAACTCGCGCCTGAAGGGGAAGGCCAACCTGCTGGTCATGCCCGACCTGGACGCCGCCAACATCGCCTTCAACATGACCAAGGTGATGGGCGACGGCCTGTCCGTCGGACCGGTGCTGCTCGGCGTCGCCCAGCCGGCGCACATCCTGACGCCGTCGGTGACGGTCCGGGGCATCGTCAACATGTCGGCGCTCGCGACGGTCGATGCCCAGGTCTCGGCCGCGGAGGCGGCCGCGAAGCCGTAGGCCCGATCGACCGGAGCCCGGACGGAGCGGCCGGGCTCCGGTCGATCGAAACCGTATCCGCCGGACCGGCAGCAAGGAAGAGCGCAGGATGAGCGAGGCGGCTCCGGAGATCGAGCGGCCCGAGCCGGTTCGGCCCGGGCCCGACCGCGACGACGAGGCAGAGCACGAATTCGGGGTCTCGTCCGAATTCGTCAACGGCGTCCGCGAGAAGCTGGAGGACGGCAGGATCGGCGAGGTGGAGGCGGCGGTCTCCGACCTTCACGCCGCCGACCTGGCGGATCTCGTCGAGCAGATCGGTCCCGATCACCGGGGCGCCCTGATCGACATCCTGCGTCCGGGTTTCGACGCGGAGATCTTCGCCTATCTGAGCCCGTCGCTGCGCGACGTCGTGGTAGATCAGCTCGAGCCGCGCGAGCTGGCGGCCGCGGTCGCCGAGCTGGAGAGCGACGACGCGGTCGACCTGATCCAGGACCTGGACGCCGACCAGCAGCGCGAGATCCTGGAGAACCTGCCGCCGGAGACCCGCGCGCTGGTCGAGGAGGGCCTGACCTTCCCGGAGTACAGCGCCGGCCGGCTGATGTCGCGCGACCTGGTTTCCGTGCCGCAGTTCTGGACCGTCGGCAAGACGCTGGACTATCTGCGGACCGAGACCGACAACCTGCCGGAAGACTTCTACGACATCTTCATCGTGGACCCCATGCACCGGGTGGTCGGCGCGGTCCCGCTCAGCCGGATCATGCGGCAGAAACGTTCGGTCAAGGTCGGCGACATCCTGACCGAGGACATCCGCACCGTTTCCGCCACCACCGACCAGGAGGAGGTCGCCTTCCTGTTCCGCCAGTACGGCCTGGTCTCGGCGCCGGTGGTGGACGGAGCCGGGCGCCTGCTGGGCGTGATCACGGTGGACGACGTGGTCGACGTGATCGACGAGGAGGCGGAGGACGACCTGCTCAAGCTGAGCGGCGTGCCCGACACCGACATCTACCGGGCTGTGCTGGACACCACGCGGTCGCGTTTCTCCTGGCTGTTCGTCAACCTGCTCACCGCGATCCTGGCGTCGGCCGTGATCGCCGTGTTCGAGGGGACGATCGAGCGGATCGTGGCGCTGGCCGTGCTCATGCCGATCGTGGCCTCGATGGGCGGCAATGCCGGCACGCAGACGCTGACCGTGACCGTCCGCGCGCTGGCGATGCGAGAGCTGTCCGAGGCGAACGCGTTGCGCGTCGTCGCCAAGGAGGCGCTGGTCGGGACGATCAACGGCGCGCTGTTCGCCGTGATCATCGGGCTGGTGGCCGGGCTGTGGTTCGCTGACCCTCTGCTCGGGATCGTCATCGGATCGGCGATGATCATCAACCTGTTCGTGGCCGGCCTGTGCGGGACCCTGATCCCGCTGGGGCTGGCCCGGCTGAAGATCGACCCCGCCGTGGCCAGCGCCGTGTTCCTGACCACGGTCACCGACGTGATCGGCTTCTTCGCCTTCCTGGGGCTGGCGGCGCTGATCCTGCTGTAGGGCCCGCCTCCTGAACGGCGGTCTCGATGGGCGCCGAGGCCACGCACCGGCGTCCGGAGCTTCCCGCGGACATCACCAGCGAAGCGTCGGCAGGACGGCGCGCGGACGCCTGCCCGCCGCGGCGCAGAGGGCGGCCAGCCGTCCGGCATCGGGTGCCTCGCCCCAGGTGGTGCCGAGATCCTGGCGGTGAAGCCCGCCGGTCACCAGGACCGAGTCCAACCCCGCCGCCTCGGCGCCGGCCAGGTCGGTGGCCAGATTGTCGCCGACCGCGAGGATGCGGCTGCGGTCGTCGATGCCGAGCAAGGCGAGGCAGCGGTCGTAGAGGTCGTTGAACGGGAGCCCGCAGTAATCCACGGCACCACCCAGGTCGGCATAGCGCCGTGCCAGCGCGCCGCCGCCCGGAAGCCGGCCGTCGCCGGCCGGGATCCAGCGCTCCGGATCGGCGCA
This sequence comes from Skermanella sp. TT6, assembly GCF_016653635.2. Classification (NCBI taxonomy): domain Bacteria; kingdom Pseudomonadati; phylum Pseudomonadota; class Alphaproteobacteria; order Rhodospirillales; family Azospirillaceae; genus Skermanella; species Skermanella cutis. The sequence continues at coordinate 4,318,675 of NZ_CP067420.1, read as the reverse complement.
GAGCATCGGCAGGTCCGCCCTCGCGCAGATCCTCAGCACTTCCTCGTAGTCGGCGAGGCTTTCCTCGGCGTCGTTCAGGCCGGTGCCCAGGACGAAGTGGGCCAGATAGGGCTGGTCGACCGCCTCCATGTCCAGGCCATGGATCAGCTCGGCATCCCGGATCGGCCCGAAATGCAGGCAGGCCGTGCCGAGGTCCTCGAGCCAGGGTTCCGGCCTGTGGCGCAGCCACTGGTGCGCCAGTTCGCCCGAGGTCAGCAAGTGGTCGAACAGCCCGGGGGCGAACCCCATCCCGTCGAGCAGGCGCGCCGCCGACGCGGTGCGGCGTGCCTGGTTGGTCAGCAGGCAGATCCGCTTGCCGGCGGCCCTGAGGCTTTCCAGCGCGGACACGGCTCCGGGGTAGGGCGCGGAGCCGTCGTGGAGCACGCCGCCGGCGTCGATGATGAAGGCGTCGTAATCGTCGGCCAGCCGGGCGAGACCGTCGAGGAGCGGGATGTCTTGATGCATGCTGTCGGCCATGGTCGCTGATCCCGGCTGGATGGAGGATCCGGACAGTGTCCCATGGCGGGTGCCGCGGACGGGTAGCCTTGGTGTCGCACCCGGCTTGCCCGAAAGATGGAGTTGGTCCCGAACCGTCCCCGTGGCCATATCGTGAAGGTGGTTTCGGAAGCTCGGGTCGCCGGGATTGCGCAACGAACGATCGGGCATCCTGTTAGGCGGTGGTTAGGGGCTTCTTCAGGATGACTGGATCAAACTGGGTCGGAGAAGGTCGCAAACCCGCGTTGGAGGGGACGGACAGCATCATGGTATTCTTTTCCATCATGGCCCATCAGGCCTATGCCTGCGCGGCCTTCTGGACGTACAGCGCCGAGATGACCCTGGCCATGTACAAGTGCGTCAACACCTCCATGGACGTTTATCTCTCGACCCTGGCGGGAACGGGCGTGCCCATCCGCTTCGCCGACAAGGAGGGGCGCCTGTCGGGCGAGGGCCGGAGCGCCGACGTGATCCCTTTTCCGTTCCACCGGCTGGGCTCGTCCCGCTTCAAGTGACGCCTGGACGGGGCAAGCCCGGGGCGGGCCGTCAGGCCGCCGCCGCCAGCCGGTCGAGTGCGGCCGGGGCGGCAGTCAGCATGGCCTTCTGCAGCTTTTCGAAAGCCCGCATCTCGATCTGCCTGACACGCTCGCGGGAAACGGCGTATTCGCGGCTGAGCTCCTCGAGCGTGGTCGGCTCGTCCTTCATGCGGCGCTCGACCAGGATGCGGCGTTCGCGGTCGTTCAGCTTTTCCATGCCGAGCGCCAGCAGGCGCCGACGCGACGCCAGTTCATCCGCATCGGCGACGATGCTTTCCTGATCGGGCCGCTGGTCGACCAGCAGGTCCTGCCATTCCATCTCGCCGTCGATCGCCGTCACCGCGTTCAGGGAACTGTCCGCGGCGGCCAGCCGCCGGTTCATGTCGACCACCTCCGCCTCCGGGACCTGCAGCTTCGTCGCGATCGAGGTGACCGTCTCCGCCGAAAGGTCGCCGGACTCCAGTTCCTGCATCTCGCGCTTCAGGCGGCGCAGGTTGAAGAACAGCTTCTTCTGGGCCGCCGTGGTGCCCAGCTTGACCATGGACCAGTTATGCAGGACATAGCCCTGCATGGCGGCCCTGATCCACCACATGGCATAGGTGTTGAATCGGAACCCGCGTTCCGGATCGAACTTCTCGACCGCCTGCATCAGGCCGACATTGCCCTCCGCGATCAGGTCGGCGACCGGCAGGCCGTAGCCGGCGAAATTACGGGCCATCTTGATGACCAGGCGCAGGTGGCTGCCGACCAGAAGGCGCATGGCGCGCCGGTCGCCCTCGTCGCGCCATCGGCGGCCCAGATCGATTTCCTCCTCGGCCGTCAGCATCTTGAAGCGACGGGATTCCTCGATGAACGGGGTCAGGGTGTCGTCGGTATGAATGCTCAAAACGAACCTCCAAGACACGTATTGTTCCCGGACACGAGACAGAGCGACCCGTCACCGTTCCGCCGCTGTCGGGCAGCGGAAGGTCGGGGAGGGTGCTTATGTCGGGAACGACACCAGATATGGGGACGCTGACCCCTGCTTCAAGAAGAATCTGCATCACGCATACAGCTTTAAGAGGGGCTGCAAGGCAGTGCGCCCTGGACCTCACCGGCCGGGCGGCCACGACCGGCCGCCGGCCGGCGGCACGCTGCCCCGGCGCCTGAACGCGCCGGGCGGGGCCACCTCGAACGGCCGGGTGTGCGGGCGCTCGAACAGCGGAACCTCGCGCCGCTTGAAGAAGGGAATCAGGACCGCGCCGGCCACGAACCCGCCGACATGGGCCCAGAACGCCACGCCGCCGTCGTCGCCGGTGGTCGGGGTCGTGGCGCCGCTGACGAACTGCAGGATGAACCAGAGCCCCAGCACGACCGCCGCCGGAACGCTGACGATGCGGATGAAGAAGAGGATGATGAACAGCATCCGCACGTTGGCGCGCGGGTGAAGGACGAGGTAGGCGCCCAGCACGCCGCCGATCGCCCCGCTGGCCCCGATCATGGGGATCTGCGACTGCGGTGCCGCGAACCCCTGGGCCAGGGCCGCCGCCGTGCCGCACAGCAGGTAGAAGACCAGGAAACGGCCCCGTCCCATGCTGTCTTCGACATTGTTTCCGAAGATCCAGAGATACAGCATGTTGCCCAGCAGGTGCATCCAGCCGCCGTGCAGGAACATCGAGGTGACGACGCTGGCCGGGGCGGGGACCAGCCGCAGTTCCGGCGGAAGTTGGGCGGAGCCGAACAGCACGGCCGGGATCAGGCCGAGGGAATAGACGATGGCTTGGCCGGCCCGCGGGCCCAGCGAGACCTGCCACAGGAACATCCCGACGCAGGCGGCGATGACAGCGTAGGTGACGACGGGAGTGCGCCGGGTCGGGTTGTCGTCGGAAAGGGGAAGGGTGAACATCGCGTCCTCGACCAGCCAGGGGTGTACGGCACGACCCGCCGCGGGACCGGCACCCGGAACAAACCCCGCCCGCGCGGGGAACGTTCCGAGCGCAACGATGCGCCTGCTCCGGGATTGGCAGGGGTCGGACGCGTTCGGCGACACTATATCAATATGCCGACGGATCAATATGCCGACGGATCAATATGCCGGCGGATCGAAATGCCGGTGGCCGGGCATGGCTGACCGGGACGGGACGCCCGCTCAGGCGGCGAACACGACCCCGGTGTCGCCGGGCCGGTGAGCGGACCGCATGGCCTCCGTCAGGGCTTCGATCCCGAAGGGCTTCATCAGGAAATGCCGCGCGCCCGCGGCGTAGGCGTCGGCGGGGCTCGCGTGGGCGCTGCAGACGATGACGGGGACCCCCAGCCGGCCGGAGATTTCCCGGGTCGCCGCAAGCCCGTCAGTCCCGTCCGCCAGCGCCACGTCGACCAGGGCCAGGTCGGGGCCGACCGACTCGGCCAGATCGACGGCCTGTCCGGCGGTCTGCGCAGTCGCACAGACCTGATGACCGAGCTGCTCGATCACCATCGTCAACCCCATGACGACGAGTTCATCGTCCTCTGCAATGAGAAGTCGCAATTTGCTCGCCATCGCTGGATTCCACACTTCATCTCTGGCCGCGCGCAGGCGGACCGTCATGATCTCTTTCCCTGATAATGTCCGAAGGACGGTTCACTCTGCCATCGTCATTACGGCATATTTCCGGACGTGTAAGAGGGTCGACCGCCGGGCACGCGCCGTCTGCGGGCATTACTCCCTATCCTGTCCGATCGCGGCGCCTGGCCTGCACCGCCGGTCCAGGACTTCAGGCGCATGCCCCTTCCGGCGGTGCGGCGGCCGACCGGCATGGCCATCCGCCATAAGACTGCCGGGTAAAATATCTGTTACGGATGCTTGACGGTGGGTGGGTACATCCTTATTATCCGCGAACCTTTTCGGGAGGCAGGTAGTAGGCCGTTCGCGGGCTAGACGCTGCCGCCCTTGAGGCTCCGACCTGACATAGCCGCACCCGAGCTTTTTCGGACGGCGTTTGATGATTTACCCGCACGAGGCGGAGTTTACGCTTCGACGGCGGGTTTTTGCATCGTCTGGCATCTGGTTTGCCGACGACGGGACTTAATGGAAGAAGGGCTCTGATGCCGACGATCAGTCAGTTGATCCGTAAGCCGCGCCAGCCTCTGGCGGCGCGCAACAAGGTGCCGGCACTGGAAGAGTGCCCGCAGAAGCGTGGTGTCTGCACCCGCGTGTACACGACCACCCCGAAGAAGCCGAACTCGGCGCTTCGTAAGGTCGCCCGCGTGCGTCTCACCAACGGCTTCGAAGTTACCAGCTACATCCCGGGTGAAGGCCACAATCTTCAGGAACACTCGGTGGTGATGATCCGCGGCGGCCGCGTGAAGGACCTTCCCGGTGTCCGTTATCACATCATCCGCGGTTCGCTCGATACCCAGGGCGTGAAGGACCGTCGGCAGCGCCGGTCGAAGTACGGCGCGAAGCGTCCGAAGTAAGGAGATCCTGAAGAATGTCTCGTCGTCGTCGCGCGGAGAAGCGCGAGGTTCTGCCGGATGCCAAGTATGGCGACCGCGTCCTCACCAAGTTCATGAACTGCCTGATGCTGGACGGCAAGAAGTCGGTCGCGGAAGCGATCGTCTACGGCGCGCTGGAGCGCGTCGAGGGCCGTGCCAAGGCCGACCCGGTCCAGGTCTTCCACGATGCCCTGGGCAACGTGAAGCCGCACCTGGAGGTCCGGTCGCGCCGCGTCGGCGGTGCCACCTACCAGGTTCCGGTCGAGGTCCGTTCGGACCGCGCCCAGGCCCTGGCCATCCGGTGGCTGATCAACAGCGCGCGCGCCCGGTCGGAGAACACCATGACCGAGCGCCTGTCGGGCGAGCTGCTCGACGCCGCCAACCAGCGCGGCTCGGCGGTGAAGAAGCGCGAAGACACGCACCGCATGGCGGAGGCCAACAAGGCCTTCTCGCACTACCGTTGGTGATCGCCCCGGCGATCTGACCAGACAGCAGTCCGAGACCTCGACATGTCACGCTCCACGCAGCTCGACCGGTATCGCAACATCGGCATCATGGCTTCCATCGATGCCGGTCGGACGACGACCACCGAGCGGATCCTCTACTACACCGGCCGGACCGGGAAGCCCGCGGAAACCTCCGCGGCTTCCGGCACCGATGCCGCGTGGGCGGACGAGGACGAGGAGCGGGGCATCACGATCACGTCGGCGGCGACCACCTGCTTCTGGAACGGTCACCGCATCAACATCATCGACACGCCGAGCCATGTCGACCTTCCGGTCGAGGTGGAGCGGACGCTGAGGGTGATCGACGGCGCGCTGGCGGTGTTCGACGCCGCGGTCGGGATCGAGCCGCAGTCCGAAGCCGCCTGGCGGCGGGCGGACCAGCACCGCGTCCCGAGGCTGTGCTTCGTCAACAAGATGGACCGGCCTGGCGCGGACTTCTTCCGCACCGTCGGCATGCTGGCCGACCGGGTCGGCGCGACCCCGCTGCTCCTGCAGCTGCCCATCGGCGGCGGCGACGGGTTCAGGGGCGTCGTCGACCTGCTGGCCGAGCGCGCGCTGGTGTGGCGGGACGACGGGCTGGGCGCCTCGTTCCAGGAGACCGGGATCCCGGCCGAACTGGAAGGACAGGCCGCCGAGTACCGCGCCAAGCTGGTCGAGGCCGCCGTCCAGGTCGACGCCGGCGCGGCCGAGGCTTACCTGGCCGGGGCCGTCCCGGACGTGCCCGCCCTGAAGGCGCTGATCCGCCGAGGCACCTGCGCGGCGGAGTTCGTGCCGGTACTGTGCGGGTCGGCCTTCCGCAACAAGGGCGTGCAGCCGGTCCTGGATGCCATCGTCGATTACCTGCCGTCCCCGGCGGACATCGCCGGCATCCGGGGCACGGAAGGCGAGGGGCGCGACGAGGCGGTCCGTCCGGCGGACGACGCCGCGCCGTTCTCCGCCCTGGTCTTCAAGGTCATGTCGGACCCGGTCGCGGGCTCTCTGGCCTTCGCCCGTGTCTATTCCGGCACCCAGGCAGTAGGCGGCACAGTCCTGAACCCGCTCAAGGGCGAGCGGGAGAAGATCGGCCGGATGCTGCAGATGCAGGCCACCGCGCGCGAGGACGTGAAGCAGGCCTGTGCCGGCGACATCATCGCCTTCGCCGGCCTGAAACATACAGCGACGGGCGATACGCTGTGCGACCCGTCGCACCCGATCGTGCTGGAGCGGGCCGAGATTCCCGAGCCCCTGATCGAGGTCACCGTGGAACCTCGGACCGGGGCGGACGCGGAGAAGATGGCCGCCGCCCTGCGACGCATGGCGCAGGAGGATCCCTCCTTCGCCGTCGTCGCGGACAAGGAGCCGGGCCGGACCATCCTCAGGGGGGGCGGCGAGCTCCAGTTGGAGATCCTAGCCGACCGCCTGAAGCGCGAATTCAAGGTCGACGCCAAGGTGGGCGGCCTGCGGGTGGCCTATCGCGAGACCGTCTCGCAGCGGGCCGAGGTGGACCACACCCACCGCAAGCAGGTCGGGGACGCCAGCCAGTTCGCCCGCGTGCGGCTGGCGGTCGAGCCGGCCGCCTCGGCGGGCGGCGTCCGTTTCGAAAGCAGGGTCGCCGCCGGCGCCCTGCCGAAGGAATTCGTCCAGGCCGTCGAGAAGGGCGTCGAGGCGGCCGCGAACGCGGGAATCGTCGCAGGCTTTCCGGTGGCCGACGTGGCGGTGGGCCTGCTGGACGCTGCGCGCCACGACATCGACAGCTCCGCGCTGGCGTTCGAACTGGCCGGCGCGGCGGCGTTTCGCGACGCGATGGGCAAGGCGAAGCCGGTGCTGCTGGAGCCGGTCATGAGCGTCGACATCGTCACTCCGGCGGATTTCGCCGGCGGCGTCATCGGCGACCTGAGAAGCCGTCGCGGACGGATCGAGCAGGTGGACCAGCGCGGGGCCGCGGCGGCAGTGACCGCCCTGGTTCCGCTTGCAAACCTGTTCGGATACGCCAATATCCTGCGGTCCATCAGCCAGGGCCGCGCGCATCACACGATGCAATTCGACCACTACGAACCGGTGCCGCAGGCCATCGCCGATGAGGTCCGCGCCAGGGTGGCGTAAGGCTCTCGAGTGAACTGCCGGTGACTAAGACAGATTATGGAGACTGAGGACCATGGCGAAGGCGAAATTTGAGCGGACCAAGCCGCACTGCAACATCGGCACGATCGGTCACGTCGACCACGGCAAGACCTCGTTGACGGCGGCGATCACCAAGGTTCTGGCCGAGACGGGCGGTGCGACGTTCACCGCGTACGACCAGATCGACAAGGCGCCGGAGGAGAAGGCCCGCGGCATCACGATCTCGACGGCGCACGTCGAGTACGAGACGGCCAACCGCCACTATGCCCACGTCGATTGCCCGGGCCACGCCGACTACGTGAAGAACATGATCACGGGTGCCGCGCAGATGGACGGCGCGATCCTGGTGGTGTCGGCGGCCGACGGCCCGATGCCGCAGACCCGCGAGCACATCCTGCTGGCCCGGCAGGTCGGCGTCCCGGCGATCGTGGTGTTCCTGAACAAGGTCGACATGGTCGACGACCCCGAGCTGCTGGAACTGGTCGAGTTGGAAGTGCGCGAGCTGCTGAGCAGCTACGATTTCCCCGGCGACGACATCCCGATCGTCCACGGCTCGGCGCTGATGGCGCTGGAGGACAAGAGCCCGGAGATCGGCAAGGAAGCCGTGCTCAAGCTGATGGCGGCGGTTGACGAGTACATCCCGCAGCCGGAGCGCCCGGTCGACCGTCCGTTCCTGATGCCGATCGAGGACGTGTTCTCGATCTCGGGCCGCGGCACCGTGGTGACCGGCCGCGTCGAGCGCGGCATCGTCAAGGTCGGCGAGGAGATCGAGATCGTCGGCCTGAAGAACACGGTCAAGACCACCGTGACCGGCGTCGAGATGTTCCGCAAGCTGCTCGACCAGGGCCAGGCGGGCGACAACATCGGGGCGCTGCTGCGCGGCACCAAGCGCGAGGACGTCGAGCGCGGCCAGGTGCTGGCCAAGCCCGGCTCGATCACGCCGCACACCGTGTTCAAGGCCGAGGCCTACATCCTGACCAAGGAAGAGGGCGGCCGGCACACGCCGTTCTTCACCAACTACCGTCCGCAGTTCTACTTCCGGACCACGGACGTGACCGGCATGGTGGCCCTGCCGGAAGGCACCGAGATGGTCATGCCCGGCGACAACGTCGCCATGACCGTCACCCTGATCGCCCCGATCGCCATGGACGAAGGCCTCCGCTTCGCCATCCGCGAGGGCGGCCGCACCGTCGGCGCCGGCGTCGTCGCCAGCATCATCAAGTAAATCGGTTCGGGTTCGCTGTGGGGTTGGTCCCCACGGGCGCAACGAGTTAGCCGACGAAAAGGGGCTGCTCCCCGGAGCGGCCCCTTCAGCGGCAGAGAAACGGGTTTTGAAGACGATGGACAGTCAGAATATCCGGATCCGCCTGCGGGCGTTCGACCATCGCGTGCTCGACCAGTCGACCAGCGAGATCGTCAACACCGCCAAGCGGACCGGCGCACGGGTTCGGGGTCCGATCCCCCTGCCCACGCAGATCGAGAAGTTTACGGTCAACCGCTCGCCGCACATCGACAAGAAGTCGCGCGAGCAGTTCGAGATCCGGACGCACAAGCGCCTGATCGACATCGTCGACCCGACCCCGCAGACCGTGGACGCGCTGATGAAGCTCGACCTCGCCGCCGGCGTCGACGTCGAGATCAAGCTCTAAGTACAAGTACTTCAAGAATAGGGGTAAGGGACCTCTCCCCCTGAGGATGTCCCTAGTAAGGAGAACTAAACCATGCGATCCGGTTTGATCGCGCAGAAACTCGGCATGACCCGCGTCTTCACGGACGAGGGCGAACATGTGCCGGTCACTGTGCTGAAGGTCGACAACTGCCAGGTTGTCGCCGTGCGCACCGAGGAGACCGACGGCTACACCGCCGTCCAGCTCGGCGCCGGTACCGCCAAGGTCAAGAACGTCACGAAGCCCCAGCGCGGCCACTTCGCCAAGGCGAAGGTGGAGCCCAAGCGCAAGGTGGTTGAGTTCCGCGTGGATGCCGACGCCCTGATCGAGGTCGGCGCCGAGATTTCGGCTGCCCACTTCATCCCGGGCCAGCTCGTGGACGTCACCGGAACGACGATCGGCAAGGGCTTCGCCGGCGGCATGAAGCGGTGGAACTTCGGCGGTCTGCGCGCGACCCACGGCGTGTCGGTGTCGCACCGTTCGCATGGTTCGACCGGTAACCGCCAGGACCCCGGCCGTACCTTCAAGAACAAGAAGATGGCCGGTCACCTCGGCTCCGAGCGGGTCACCACCCAGAACCTGAAGATCGTCCAGGTCGACGAAGACCGCGGCCTGATCCTGGTCAAGGGCGCCGTCCCGGGTTCCGAGGGTGGCTGGGTGCTCGTCCGCGATGCCGTCAAGCGCAAGGCTCCGGAAGGCCTGCCGTTCCCGGCCGCCCTTCGCGTCCGGACCGATGGCGCCGCCGCCGCTCCCGCACCCGAGGCCCCTGCCGCCGAGACCGGCGCCGAGCCGACGGAGTGAATGACATGAAGACGACCGTCAAGAATCTGAACAACGAAGAGGTCGGCGAGATCGATCTCGATGAGGCGGTGTTCGGCGTTCCGCTGCGTACCGATCTCCTGTCCCGCATGGTCAACTACCAGCTCGCCAAGCGGCGGTCCGGTAACCACAAGGCCAAGGGCGTTTCCGAGATCAGCGGCACGACCAAGAAGCCGCATCGCCAGAAGGGCACCGGCCGCGCCCGCCAGGGCTCGCTGCGGTCGCCGCAGTTCCGCGGCGGCGCCGCGATCTTCGGTCCGGTCGTGCGCAGCCATGCCCACGACCTGAACAAGAAGGTCCGCAAGCTGGCCCTGAAGACCGCGCTGTCGACCAAGCTGGCCGAGGGCAAGCTGGTGGTCCTGGAAGCCGCCACGGCCGACAGCCACAAGACCAGGGAGATGGTCCAGCGCTTCAAGCAGCTCGGCCTGACCTCGGCGCTGATCATCGACGGCGCCAACCTGGATGAGAACTTCGTGCGTGCGTCGAGGAACGTTCCGTTGATCGACGTGCTGCCGGAGCAGGGTGCCAACGTCTACGACATCCTGCGCCGCGACACGCTGGTTCTGACGCGCAACGCTGTCGAGCAGCTGGAGGCTCGTCTGAAATGAGCAAGATCTCGAAACCTTCGGTGAGCCAGGAGCGGATGTACGATCTGATCACCGCCCCCGTCATCACCGAGAAGTCGACGATGGGTTCCGAACACCGTCAGGTCACGTTCAAGGTTCCGATGGACGCGACCAAGCCGGAGATCAAGGCTGCGGTGGAAGGGCTGTTCAAGGTCAAGGTGACGGCGGTCAACACGCTGATCACCAAGGGCAAGACCAAGCGCTTCAAGGGTATCTTGGGCCGTCGTTCGGACTTCAAGAAAGCGGTCGTGACCCTGGCCGAAGGCCACACGATCGACGTTACCACTGGCGTCTAAGGCTGAACTGACCGATGGCACTCAAGAACTTCCGGCCCATCACGCCGTCGCTCCGCCAGCTCGTGCTGGTGGACCGTTCGGAGCTGTGGAAGGGCAAGCCGGTCAAGTCCCTCACCGAGGGCCTGACCAAGAGCGGCGGCCGCAACAACACCGGCCGCATCACCGCGCGCCGGATCGGCGGCGGCCACAAGCGCCGCTACCGCCTGATCGACTTCAAGCGGCGCAAGTTCGATCAGCCGGCCGTCGTCGAGCGGCTGGAGTACGATCCGAACCGCACCGCGTTCATCGCGCTGGTCCGCTACGAGGACGGCGAGCTGGCCTACATCCTGGCGCCGCAGCGCCTGAAGGTGGGTGACAGCATCGTCTCCGGCGAGCGCGTGGACGTGAAGCCGGGCAACGCGATGCCGCTGAAGAACATCCCGGTGGGCACGATCGTCCACAATGTGGAGCTGAAGGCGGGCAAGGGCGGACAGCTGGCCCGTTCGGCCGGCACCTATGTCCAGCTCGTCGGCCGCGACCAGGGTTACGCCCAGCTGAAGCTGGCGTCGGGCGAGCTGCGCGTCGTGCGCGGCGAATGCCTCGCCACGATCGGCGCTGTGTCCAACCCGGACCAGTCCAACATCAACCTGGGCAAGGCCGGCCGCAATCGCTGGCTGGGCAAGCGCCCGGCGGTCCGTGGCGTCGCCATGAACCCGATCGACCACCCGCACGGCGGTGGTGAAGGCCGGACCTCCGGCGGTCGCCATCCGGTGACCCCGTGGGGCAAGCCGACCAAGGGCAAGAAGACGCGGAACAACAAGAAGACGGACGGCCAGATCCTGCGCCGCCGTCATGCGAAGTAAAGGAGTTACGTCGTGGCGCGCAGCGTCTGGAAGGGGCCGTTCATCGACGGCTACCTGCTGAAGAAGGCCGATAAGGCGCGGGCAAGCGGGCGTAACGAGATCATCAAGATCTGGTCGCGTCGCTCCACCATCCTGCCCCAGTTCGTCGGTTTGACCTTCGGCGTTCACAATGGTCAGAAGTTCCTGCCCGTCCTCGTGACCGAGAACATGATCGGCCACAAGTTCGGCGAGTTCTCTCCGACCCGGACCTATTACGGCCACGCGGCCGATAAGAAGTCGAAGAGGAAGTAGCCATGGGCAAGGCAGCGAATGCGCCTCGCATCGCCGAGAACGAGGCGATGGCGTTCGGCAAGATGATCCGTTCCTCGGCCCGCAAGCTCAACCTCGTCGCCGAGCTGATCCGCGGCAAGAGCGCGCAGGCGGCCGTGGCCGACCTGACCTTCTCCAAGCGGCGCGTCGCCGACGAGGTCAAGAAGGTCCTGCAGTCGGCGATCGCCAACGCGGAGAACAACCACCAGCTCGACGTGGACCGCCTCTACGTGGCCCAGGCCACTGTCGGCCGCGCGCTGGTGATGAAGCGGTTCCACGCCCGGGCTCGCGGTCGCGGCGCCCGGATCGAGAAGCCGTTCAGCAATCTGACCGTGATCGTGCGCGAGCGCGAAGAAGCGGTGGAGGCCGAGTAACATGGGTCAGAAGATCAATCCCGTCGGGCTCCGGCTCGGCATCAACCGCACTTGGGATAGCCGCTGGTATGCGGATCGGGACTACGCCGACCTGTTGCATAGCGACCTGAAGCTGCGTAGTTTCCTCCAGGGCCGGCTTCAGCAGGCCGGGGTATCCCGCGTGGTGATCGAGCGGCCTGCGAAAAAGGCCCGCGTGACCATCCATTCGGCGCGCCCGGGGGTTGTTATCGGCAAGAAGGGTGCCGATATCGAGAAGCTTCGCGGCGAGCTGGCGAAGATGACCGGTTCGGACGTCAACTTGAACATCGTCGAGATCCGCAAGCCGGAGATCGACGCCAAGCTGATCGCCGAAAACATCTCCAACCAGCTGGAGCGCCGCGTGGCTTTCCGCCGCGCCATGAAGCGTGCCGTGCAGTCCGCGATGCGCCTGGGAGCCCAGGGCATCCGGATCAACTGCTCCGGCCGCCTCGGTGGTGCGGAGATCGCGCGCATGGAGTGGTATCGCGAAGGGCGCGTGCCGCTGCACACGCTGCGTGCCGACGTGGACTACGGTGTCGCCACCGCGAAGACCACGTACGGTACCTGCGGCGTGAAGGTCTGGGTGTTCAAGGGCGAAATCCTTGCGCACGATCCGATGGCGCAGGACAAGCGCGCCAGTGAACAACAGGCCGGTCCCAGCGGACGGCCCGAGCGCGGCGAACGCGGCGACCACCACCGGGGTGATCGCGGCGATCGTGGCGATCGCGGCGACCGCTGAACGGCAGGATACTAGTAGAGGGCACATGCCATGCTAAGTCCTAAGCGTACGAAGTACCGCAAGGCACACAAGGGCCGTATCCACGGCACCGCCAAGGGCGGGACTCAGCTCAACTTCGGCGCCTATGGCCTGAAGGCGATCGAGCCGGCGCGCATCACCGCGCGCCAGATCGAGGCGGCCCGCCGCGCGATCACCCGTCACATGAAGCGTCAGGGCCGCGTCTGGATCCGGATCTTCCCGGACGTTCCGGTCTCGACCAAGCCGGCCGAAGTCCGCATGGGCTCGGGCAAGGGCTCGCCCGAGTTCTGGGCGGCGCGCGTCCATCCCGGCCGCATCATGTTCGAACTGGACGGCGTCCCCGGCGATTTGGCCAAGCGGGCTTTCGAGCTCGCCGCCGCCAAGCTGCCGATCAAGACCCGGTTCATCACCCGCCTGGGCGAGGAGTTGGATCAATGACGAAGCCGACCGATCTGCGCGCCAAGACCGCCGACGAGCTGAACGACCAGCTCCTGACCCTGAAGAAGGAGCAGTTCAACCTGCGCTTCCGCCGGGCCTCGGGCCAGCTCGAGAACACCGCGCGCGTCGGCCAGGTGCGCCGCGACATCGCGCGCATCAAGACCATTCTGGGCGAGCGCGTGCGCTCGTCCGCGTCGTAGGAGTTTACCCATGCCCCGGCGTGTTTTGCAGGGCACGGTCGTCAGCGACAAGGGCGATAAGACGATTATCGTCCTCGTCGAGCGCCGCGTGATGCATCCCGTGTACAAGAAGTTCATCCGGCAGTCGAAGCGTTACGCTGCCCATGACGAGGCCAACCAGTTCAAGACGGGCGACCAGGTCTTCATCGAGGAATGCCGCCCGATCTCGAAGCGCAAGCGCTGGATGGTCCTTACCGACGCCGCAGCAGCGGCAGCCGCCGGCGCCTCCGCCGGCTGATTGAAGAGGTCTGACATATGATCCAGATGCAAACCAACCTGGAGGTCGCCGACAACAGCGGCGCGCGCCGGGTGCAGTGCATCAAGGTGCTTGGCGGGTCCAAGCGCAAGGTGGCCGCCGTGGGCGACGTGATCGTCGTCTCGGTCAAGGAGGCCATCCCGCGCGGACGCGTCAAGAAGGGTGATGTGCACCGTGCGGTCATCGTCCGCACGTCCAAGGAGATCCGGCGCACCGACGGCAGCTCCATCCGCTTCGACCGCAACGCCGCCGTGCTGATCAACAAGCAGGGCGAGCCCATCGGGACCCGTATCTTCGGGCCGGTGACCCGCGAGCTCCGCGGCAAGAAGTTCATGAAGATCATCTCGCTCGCGCCGGAGGTGCTGTGATGTCCGCAGCCAAGATCAGGAAGAAGGACAAGGTCGTCGTCATCGCCGGCAAGGACAAGGGTAAGACCGGCGAGGTGATCGAGGTCCTTCCCAAGGAGAACCGGGTCAAGGTGCGCGGCGTGAACATCGTCAAGAAGCACCAGCGCCAGTCCCAGACCTCCGCCGGCGGTATCCTGGAGATCGAGGCGTTCATCCACGTCTCCAACGTCGCCCATGTCGACCCCAAAGACAACAAGCCGACCCGCGTGGGGTTCAAGACCCTCGAGGATGGCCGCAAGGTGCGCGTCGCCAAGCGGTCCGGCGAAGTCATCGATCTGTGAGCGCCACCATGACGACCAGGCTGAAGAAGCAATACGACGACGTCGTACGCCCGAAGTTGAAGGCTGAGTTCAACTACGCCAACGACATGGAAGTGCCGCGGATCGAGAAGATCGTCATCAACATGGGTGTTGGCGAGGCGACCTCCGACGGCAAGAAGGTCAATTCGGCGGTGGCCGAACTGACCGCGATCGCTGGCCAGCGGCCGGTGGTGACCAAGGCCCGCAAGTCGATCGCGCAGTTCAAGCTGCGAGAAGGCATGTCGATCGGCTGCAAGGTGACCCTGCGTCGCGAGCGCATGTACGAGTTCCTCGACCGTCTCGTGACGGTTGCCCTGCCGCGTGTCCGCGACTTCCGCGGCGTGCCGGGCAACAGCTTCGACGGCCGTGGCAACTACGCCATGGGCTTGAAGGAGCAGATCATCTTCCCGGAAATCGATTACGACAAGATCGACGAGATCCGGGGCATGGACATCATCATCGTGACGACTGCGAAGACCGACAAGGAGGCCAAGGCGCTCCTCAAGGGCTTCGACATGCCGTTCGTCAGCTGAGCGGCAGGAGGTTACAGCCATGGCCAAGACGAGTGCCATCCAGAAGAACAAGCGCCGTGAGCGCATGGTCAAGCAGTTCGCCAACAAGCGCGCGGCGCTGAAGGCGATCGCCAAGGACCCCGCTCTGACGCCCGAAGAGCAGTTCGCCGCCCGCCTCAAGCTCGCGGAGATGCCGCGCAACTCGAGCCGGACCCGCGTCCGCAACCGCTGCGAGATGACCGGTCGTCCGCGCGCGTTCTATCGCAAGTTCAAGCTTTCGCGCATCACGCTCCGCGACCTGGCCTCCAACGGCCAGATCCCGGGCATGACGAAGTCGAGCTGGTAAGGGGGGATCGGAAAGATGTCTTTGAGCGATCCTTTGGGCGATATGCTGACCCGCATCCGCAATGGTCAGCGGGCTCACATGACCAGCGTCGACAGCCCGGCATCCAAGCTGCGGGCGAGCGTGCTGGAGGTTCTGAAGCGCGAGGGTTACATCCGCGGCTATTTCCAGGAGGAACTGCGCCCCGGTATCGCGCAGCTCCGGATCGAGCTGAAGTATCACGAGGGCGAGCCGGTCATAAAGACCATCAGCCGCGTGTCCAAGCCCGGCCGCCGCGTCTACTCGAAGATCAAGGACCTGCCGCGCGTCTACAACGGTCTCGGGA
The DNA here is from genome assembly GCF_016653635.2 of Skermanella sp. TT6. Taxonomy (NCBI): domain Bacteria; kingdom Pseudomonadati; phylum Pseudomonadota; class Alphaproteobacteria; order Rhodospirillales; family Azospirillaceae; genus Skermanella; species Skermanella cutis. The sequence goes on along the minus strand of NZ_CP067420.1, from coordinate 4,303,019 downwards.
TCTCGATCCTGTCGACCCCGCGGGGCGTGATGTCCGACAACGAAGCCCGCGCCGCCAATGTCGGCGGTGAAGTGCTTTGCCGCGTGTTCTAAGAGGCAGCCATGTCACGAATTGGTAAACACCCCGTGCCGGTCCCGGCTGGCGTTGACGTCGCCGTCAACGGCCAGACCCTGACGGCCAAGGGCAAGCTGGGCCAGCTCAGCATGACCCTGATCGATGACATCGCGGCCTCGCTCGATGACGGCAAGGTCGTCGTCAAGCCGCGCCATGCGGACAGCAAGCGCGGCAAGATGATGTGGGCGACCTCGCGCACGCTCGTGGCCAACATGGTCAAGGGCGTCAGCGAGGGCTTCACGGTCAACCTCGAAATCAACGGCGTCGGCTATCGTGCCGCCGTGCAGGGCAGCGACCTGGTTCTCCAGCTCGGCTACTCGCACGACGTGACGTATCCGATCCCCGCCGGGATCACGATCAAGACCGAGCGTCCGACCGCGATCTCCGTTTCCGGGGCCGACCGCCAGAAGGTCGGCCAAGTCGCCGCAGAAATCCGTCAGTTCCGGAAGCCGGAGCCCTACAAGGGCAAGGGCATCAAGTACGCGACGGAGACTCTGCTGCGCAAGGAAGGCAAGAAGAAGTAGGGGCACGGCCGATGAAAACGTCAAGGGAACTGAACGTACGCCGCAAGATGCGGGTGCGTACGCAGATCAGGAAGAAGGCGGGCGGCCGGCCCAGGCTGTCGGTTTTCCGGTCCAGCAAGCACATCTACGTCCAGGTGATCGACGACAGCGAGGGCAAGACCCTGGCTTCCGCGTCGACCATCGACAAGGATCTGCGCGAGCAGCTGAAGACCGGCGCCGACATCGAAGCCGCCAAGCTGGTCGGCAAGCTGATCGCCGAGCGGGCGACGGCTGCCGGCGTCACGCAGGTGGTCTTCGACCGCGGCGGCTATCTCTTCCACGGGCGCGTCAAGGCGCTTGCCGACGCCGCGCGTGAAGCCGGCCTGTCGTTCTAAGGGGACCCGAATATGGCACGCAATGAAAGAGGCGGCGAGCGCGACCAGCGCGGCGGCGACAACCGGGACCGTCAGAACCGGGGCGGTGGCGACCGCGAAGAGAGCGATCTGGTAGAAAAGCTGGTCGGCATCAACCGTGTCGCCAAGGTGGTGAAGGGTGGCCGGCGGTTCGGCTTCGCGGCCCTGGTGGTCGTGGGCGACGCCAAGGGCCGCGTCGGCGTCGGATCGGGCAAGGCCCGCGAGGTGCCGGAAGCGATCCGCAAGGCGACCGACCAGGCCAAGCGCACCATGATCCGCGTTCCGCTCCGCGAGGGCCGGACCCTGCACCACGACGTGCATGGTCACTTCGGCGCCGGCCGGGTCGTCCTCCGGGCGGCTCCGACCGGTACCGGCATCATCGCCGGTGGTCCGATGCGCGCGATCTTCGAGGCGCTGGGCGTGCAGGACGTGGTGACGAAGTCGATCGGCACCTCGAACCCGCACAACATGATCAAGGCGACCTTCGACGCCCTGGCGCAGGTGGTCAGCCCCCGGGCCGTGGCCGCCCGCCGCGGTCGCCGGGTCAGCGATATCCTGGGCCGTCGCGACGCGACCGGCACCGAGATCAAGGAGGCCTGATCATGGCTGACGAGACCAAGAGCACCGTCATCGTGACGCAGATCGGCAGCCCGATCGGTCGCAAGAAGGATCAGCGCGAGACCCTCGTCGGTCTCGGGCTGAACAAGCTGCACCGCACGCGGGAGCTGGAGGACACCCCTTCCGTCCGCGGCATGATCGCCAAGGTTCAGCATCTGGTTCGCGTCGAGAGCCAGGGCTGAGAACGGGCGAGGGGATAACACGATCATGAAACTCAACGAGATCCGGGACAATGCCGGCGCCCGCAAGAACCGCATCCGCGTCGGACGCGGCATCGGTTCGGGCAAGGGCAAGACCGGCGGCCGTGGCGTGAAGGGTCAGACCTCGCGTACGGGCGTCGCGATCAAGGGCTTCGAAGGCGGACAGATGCCCCTGCATCGCCGCCTGCCGAAGCGCGGCTTCACCAACATCTTCGCCAAGGACTATGCCGTGGCGAACCTGGGCAAGATCCAGCAGGCCATCGAGTCCGGCAAGCTGGATGCCTCGCAGACCATCACCGGGGAAATCCTGGTGGCGGCCGGCGTCGCCCAGAACAGCCGGGACGGCGTGCGCCTGCTGGCCAAGGGCGAGCTGACGACCAAGGCGAGCTTCAAGGTGGCGGGCGCTTCGGCGTCGGCCATCGCCGCGGTCGAGGCCCTGGGCGGTACCGTGGAAGTCACGGTGCCGAAGAAGGCAGAAGAGGCTTCCGCGGCCGAATAAAGGTCCGCGATCGACTGGCCGGCGTCTCTGGGGAGGCGCCGGCCATGCCTGTTACGACATACTTCGCACGTGAGCGTCGAGGAATAGAATATGGCATCAGCGGCCGAACAGCTCGCCGCCAATATCAACTTTGGCGCCTTTGCGAAGGCTACCGAGCTGAAGAAGCGGATCTGGTTCACCCTCGGGGCACTGATCATCTATCGGCTCGGCACCTACATCCCGCTGCCGGGCATCGATCCCAACATCCTGGCCGACATCTTCCGCCAGAACTCCGGCGGCATCCTGGACATGTTCAACATGTTCTCGGGCGGCGCCCTGTCGCGGATGACCATCTTCGCCCTCAACATCATGCCGTATATCTCGGCATCGATCATCATCCAGCTCATGACGGCGGTGTCCCCGACGCTCGAGCAGATGAAGAAGGAGGGGGAGAGCGGCCGCAAGAAGCTCAACCAGTACACCCGTTACCTGACGGTCCTGCTGGCCACCGTACAGGCGTACGGCATGGCGGTGGGCCTGCAGGGCATGACCGGCTCGGCCGGCGCCGCCGTGCAGAACCCCGGCGTCTTCTTCCTGGCCACCACCGTCATCACGCTGGTCGGCGGCACCATCTTCCTGATGTGGCTGGGCGAGCAGATCACGGCGCGCGGCGTCGGCAACGGCATCTCGCTGATCATCTTCGCCGGCATTGTGGCGGAGCTGCCGAGAGCGCTCGCCGGCACCCTGGAACTGGGACGCACCGGCGCGCTGTCGACCTTCTTCATCATTTTCCTGCTGCTGATGGCGGTGGGGGTGATCTTCTTCATCGTGTTCATGGAGCGGGCCCAGCGCCGGATCATCGTCCAGTATCCGAAGCGCCAGGTCGGCAACCGGATGTTCGGCGGCGAGAGCTCGCACCTCCCGCTGAAGCTCAACACGTCGGGCGTGATCCCGCCGATCTTCGCCAGTTCGCTGCTGCTGCTGCCGCTGACCGTCGCGGGCTTCTCGGGCGGGCAGGGACCGGAGTGGCTGACCGCGATCACGACCTACCTGGGCCATGGCCAGCCGCTGTATATCATCCTGTATGTGGCGCTGATCGTGTTCTTCTGCTTCTTCTATACGGCGATCGTCTTCAATCCCAGCGAGACGGCCGACAATCTGAAGAAGTACGGCGGCTTCATCCCCGGCATCCGCCCGGGCAAGAACACGGCCGACTATCTGGACTATGTCCTGACCCGCCTGACCGTAGTGGGTGCGGCATATTTGTCCGTCGTCTGCCTATTGCCCGAAATCCTGATTTCGCAGTATGCCGTCCCGTTCTATTTTGGCGGCACCAGCCTGTTGATCGTGGTCACCGTCACGATGGATACCGTCGCGCAGATCCATTCGCATCTGCTGGCGCATCAGTACGAAGGCCTGATCAAGAAGGCTAAGCTGCGGGGGAGGAGAGGATGAATTTGATACTGCTGGGACCGCCGGGGGCGGGCAAGGGGACCCAGGCGAAGCGTCTCGAGGATCGGCATGGACTTGTCCAGCTGTCGACCGGGGACATGCTGCGGGCGGTCGTCGCCAGCGGTGCGCCGCTGGGCCAGCAGGCCAAGGAAATCATGGCGGCCGGCAAGCTGATGCCGGACGAACTGATGATCGAGATGATCGCCGACCGTATCTCCCAGCCGGACTGCGCGGCCGGCTTCATCCTCGACGGCTTCCCGCGTACGGTTCCCCAGGCCGAGGCCCTGGACCGGATGCTGGAGGAGAAGGGGCTGAAGCTCGACCACGTGATCGAGATGAAGGTGGACGACGCAGCACTGGTGGAACGGATCACCGGCCGCTACACCTGCTCCAAGTGCGGGCGGGGCTATCACGATACGTTCCAGAAGCCTGCCGTCGAAGGCGTCTGCGACGCCTGCGGCTCGACGGAGTTCTCCCGGCGGGCCGACGACAACGCGGAGACGGTGACCACCCGTCTTGCCGCCTACCATAAGCAGACGGCGCCGATCCTGCCCTATTATCAGGCGCGGGGGGTTCTGGAGGCGGTGGACGGCATGGCCGACATCGACGAGGTGACCGGGCAGATCGAGGCGCTGCTGAAAGACAAGGCAGCCTGAGGACTTCCGCAGACTTTCGATTACGGTTGCAAGACAGACACCGGTTGACTCAAGGAGCGCGGCGAGTATACTCCGCGCTCCTTGGTTCCTAGGGAACCGAGAACTGTATACTCGTCCTGATTCGGCGCGGCTGGTCAGGACCGTGACCGAGACGGACGGCCCCTTACGGGCCACAGATCAAATGTTAAGGAGACGAGCGTGGCGCGTATTGCTGGCGTCAATATCCCGGCGCAGAAGCGCGTGGAGATCGGCCTGACCTATATCCATGGTATCGGACCTTCCAAAGCCAAGGAGATCTGCGGCAAGGTCGCCATCCCCGCTGAACGCCGTGTCAACGAGCTGACCGACGACGAGATCCTGAAGATCCGCGAAGTGATCGACAGCGACTACCGCGTCGAGGGCGACCTGCGCCGTCAGGTGGCGATGAACATCAAGCGCCTGATGGACCTGGGCAGCTACCGGGGTCTGCGGCACCGCAAGGGCCTGCCGGTCCGCGGGCAGCGCACGCATACCAATGCGCGCACCCGCAAGGGTCCGGCCAAGCCGATCGCCGGCAAGAAGAAGTAAGAGATAGGACGGACAGGACCCATGGCCAAGCCTTCTGCCGCTTCCGCGCGCCTTCGTCGTCGCGAGCGCAAGAACATCACTTCGGGCGTCGCTCACGTCAACGCCTCGTTCAACAACACCATGATCACCATCACCGACGCGCAGGGCAACACCATCGCCTGGTCGTCGTCGGGTGCCCAGGGCTTCAAGGGATCGCGGAAGTCGACCCCGTACGCGGCGCAGATCGCCGCCGAGGATGCCGGCCGCAAGGCTCAGGAGCACGGCATGAAAACCCTCGAGGTCGAGGTCAAGGGTCCTGGTTCGGGGCGTGAGTCGGCCCTGCGGGCGCTGCAGTCGGTGGGCTTCGCGATCACCTCGATCCGCGACGTCACGCCGATCCCGCACAACGGCGTTCGTCCGCCGAAGAAGCGCCGCGTCTGATATATCGGACGGCTCTCTGCCGGAGCGACCTTCCTCGAAGGCCTCCGGGAGGCGTTTTCTACCGCGCCTCCAGTTGCCCGCCGTTCCGGGAAAACCGGTCATAGAGCCATCATGACCGGTCAAGCATGGGGATGGCGGCCGAGATTGCCGAAACCCTCCTGTCCAGGGAGGGTATCGGCATTTCTGCGTTGGCACACTGGAACTGGCGCGTCAACCCGATGGCATGAGGTCAAGACGTGATCCAGAAGAATTGGCAGGAGCTGATCAAGCCGAACAAGCTCGACATCCAGCCGGGCGACGATCCGCAGCGGGTCGCGACCGTGGTCGCCGAGCCGCTCGAGCGGGGCTTCGGCCTCACGCTCGGCAACGCGCTCCGTCGCGTCCTGCTGTCCTCCCTCCAGGGTGCGGCCGTCACCTCGATCCAGATCGAGGGCGTGCTGCATGAATTCTCGTCGATCCCCGGCGTGCGCGAGGATGTCACGGACATCGTCCTGAACATCAAGACCATGGGCCTGCGCCTGCACGGCGACGGACCCAAGCGGATGCGCCTGCGCGCCGACGGCCCCGGCGAAGTCACCGCCGGCATGATCGAGACCGGCCCCGACATCGAGGTGATGGATCCCGACCTGGTGATCTGCACCCTCGACAACGGCGCCCGGCTGGTCATGGAGCTGACGGTCGAGAGCGGCAAGGGCTATGTCCCGGCCAGCCAGAACCGTCCGGAAGACGCGCCGATCGGCCTGATCCCGGTGGACGCGCTGTTCGCGCCGATCCGCAAGGTGTCGTACAAGGTCGACAACACCCGCGTCGGCCAAGTCACGGACTACGACCGCCTGTCGATGCAGGTGGAGACCAACGGCGCGGTGTCCCCGGAAGACGCGGTGGCTCTCGCCGCCCGCATCCTCCAGGACCAGCTCCAGCTCTTCATCAACTTCGAGGAGCCGACCCACGCGGTCGCCGAGGAGCGCGGCGAGGAGCCGCCGTTCAACAAGAACCTGCTGCGCAAGGTGGACGAGCTGGAACTGTCGGTCCGGTCCGCCAACTGCCTGAAGAACGACAACATCGTCTATATCGGCGACCTGGTGCAGAAGACGGAGGCGGAGATGCTCCGCACGCCGAACTTCGGCCGCAAGTCGCTGAACGAGATCAAGGAAGTCCTGTCCCAGATGGGTCTGCACCTGGGCATGGAAATCCCGAACTGGCCGCCCGAGAACATCGAAGAGCTGGCCAAGCGTCTCGAAGAGCCGTACTAAGCACCCAACGCCAACTCCGTCCGCCGTACCGGTACCCGCCCTCCAGCGGGCCGGGCGGCGGACTTCACCATCGGTTCCGTGAGCGGAGCCAAGCCAGAGGAAGGAGCACGCAACCATGCGTCACGGTATGAGCGGCCGGAAGTTCAATCGCACGTCCAGCCACCGCAAGGCGATGTTCAGCAACATGGCCGCCGCGCTGATCAAGCACGAGCAGATCAAGACCACCCTTCCGAAGGCGAAGGACCTGCGTCCGATCGTCGAGAAGCTGATCACGCTCGGCAAGAAGGGCGGCCTGCACAACCGCCGCCTGGCCTATGCCCAGCTCCGCGACGACACGGTGGTCGCCAAGCTGTTCGGTCCGATCGCCGAGCGCTACACCGACCGGCCCGGCGGCTACACCCGCGTGCTCAAGGCCGGCTTCCGGTACGGCGACGCCGCTCCGCTGGCGTTCATCGAGCTGGTCGACCGCGACGTCGCGGCCAAGGGCCAGGACAGCGGCCCGGTCATGGTCGACGACGAGGAAGAGAGCCAGGGTTGATCTGATCGACCCTGCGTTCAAGGAAACGAAAGGCAGCCTCCGGGCTGCCTTTCGCGTTTAGGCAGGTATCGAACCTATCCGGAGGCGGTCATGGTCTTGCGATCCAGAGGTTTCGTCAGGGCGGTCATGCTGATCGGCTGCCTGCTCCTGGCCGCTTGCGGCGGTTCCGATCGCCCCGTGCGAGGGGACTCCGTCGTTCCGTCCCAGGGCGGCGAGGCTCCCCCGCGTACCCCGTCGGACGATCTCCGGCCCAACGCGACCCGGGATGACCGCTATTCCTGCCGGCGCGCCTGCGACCGGGACTATTCGGTCTGCATGGATGCCGGAGCCACGCGGCGCGGCGGTGTTCTGGGCAATTCCGGCTATGCGAGCGCCACGTGCGAGCGTCAGCTGAACATGTGCATGGTACGCTGCAACTCCATCCAGTGATGCTTCGGCCTGCCGCCGTGGGCCTCTTCCTCCTTTCGATGCGAATACCCAGATTCCGGTGCATGATGCCGCAGCTACCGTCCCTTCGCCTCGTCCTGCTGCTGATCGCCGGCCTGGTGTCCACCGGTCCCGCCTTCGCCCAGCAGCGGGCCGTTCCCGACTCCCGCCAGCAGATCACGCTGTCCTTCGCGCCGCTGGTAAGGCAGACCGCGCCGGCCGTGGTCAACATCTATACCCGGCGGGTGGTTCAGCAGCGTATTTCGCCGCTGTTGGACGACCCGTTCTTCCAGCGCTTCTTCGGCCAGTCCGCCCCCTTCGGCATGCCGCGCGAGCGGGTCGAGCGGTCGCTCGGTTCGGGCGTCATCGTCGCGGCCGACGGGCTGGTGGTGACCAACGACCACGTGGTCAAGGACAGCGACCAGATCACCGTCGTATTGGCCGACCGGCGGGAGTTCGAGGCGCGGATCGTCTCGACCGATCCCAAGACCGACCTCGCCATCCTGCGCATCACCCCGCCGCGGGGCGAGAGCCTGCCGTTCCTGGCGCTGCACGACAGCGACGACCTGGAAGTCGGCGACCTGGTGCTCGCGATCGGGAACCCCTTCGGCGTCGGCCAGACCGTGACCAGCGGCATCGTGTCGGCGCTGGCCCGGACCGCGGTGGGCGTCAGCGACTTCAACTTCTTCATCCAGACCGACGCGGCGATCAACCCCGGCAATTCCGGCGGTGCGCTGGTGTCCATGGACGGCAGGCTGGTCGGCATCAATTCGGCCATATATTCCCGGAGCGGCGGCTCGCTCGGCATCGGCTTCGCGATCCCGTCCAACATGGTGCGCACCGTGGTCGAGGCGGTGGCCAACGGCGGAAAGCTGGTGCGTCCCTGGCTGGGCGTGGACGGGCAGCCGGTGACCGCCGACATCGCCAGTTCGCTCGGGCTCGGCCGGCCGGCCGGCGTGCTGGTCAACGCGGTCGATCCGAAGAGCGCCGCCGCCAAGGCCGGCCTGCGTGTCGGCGACGTCATCACGGCGATCAACGGGCGGACGGTCGACGATCCGGAAGCCCTGAAGTTCCGCATCGCCACGCTGCCGGTGGGCGGGCAGGCGGCGCTGACGGTGACGCGCGGCGGCTCCGTCCGTCAGGTCGCCTTCAAGGTGACGGCACCGCCCGAGGATCCGCCGCGCGACACGACCCCGCTGAACGGCCGGCAGCCGCTGGCCGGCGCCACGGTCGCCAACCTGTCTCCGGCCCTGGCCGAGGAGATCGGCTTTTCCGGTACGGCGGCGGGCGTCGTCATCCTGGAGGTGGCGCGCAACAGCCCGGCCGCCCGGTTGGGCGTCCAGCCGGGCGACGTGGTTCTGCGGATCGACGACCGCGAGGTGTCCGGCGTCGCCCAGCTCGACAGGCTGCTGTCCCGGCCCCAGCAGAGCTGGCGGGTCACCGTGCGCCGGGGCGATCAGGTGCTGACTTCGGTGGTGGCGGGATGACGCTGTTCTCGGCTTCGGCGCCGCGGCCGCTGGCGGACCGCCTCAGGCCCAGGACCCTGGACGAGGTGGTCGGGCAGGATCATCTGCTAAAACCGGCCGGCCCGATCGGCCGCATGGTGACGAGCCGCCGCCTCGCCTCCATGATCCTGTGGGGACCGCCGGGCTGCGGCAAGACGACGATCGCGCGGCTGCTGGCCGACCAGACCGATTTCCATTTCGAGCCGCTGTCCGCCGTCTTCTCCGGCGTCGCGGACCTGCGCAAGGTGTTCGATGCGGCCAAGCAGCGCCGTGTCGCCGGGCGCGGGACCCTGCTGTTCATCGACGAGATCCACCGGTTCAACCGCAGCCAGCAGGACGGCTTCCTGCCCTATGTGGAGGACGGCACGGTCACGCTGGTCGGCGCCACCACCGAGAACCCCTCGTTCGAGCTGAACGCGGCGCTGCTGTCGCGCGCCCAGGTCTTCGTGCTCAACCGGCTGGACGATGCCGCGCTGGAACTGCTGCTGACCCGCGCCGAGGCGGAGACGGGCAGGACCCTGCCGCTCGACGCGGACGCGCGCCAGGCGATCAAGGCGATGGCGGACGGCGACGGCCGATTCCTGCTCAACCTGTGCGAGGAGCTGTTCGCCCTGGCGCCCGACAGCCCGCTCGACACGACCGCGCTGGCCGGCACCATCCAGCGGCGGGCGCCCCTGTACGACAAGTCCCAGGAAGGCCATTACAACCTGATCAGCGCGCTGCACAAGTCGGTGCGCGGGTCGGACACCGACGCGGCGCTCTATTGGCTGGCCCGGATGCTGGCCGGCGGCGAGGACCCTCGTTTCATCGCCCGGCGGCTGGTCCGGATGGCGGTCGAGGATGTCGGCCTGGCCGACCCCCAGGCGCTTCCCCAGGCGCTGGCCGCGTGGGAGACCTACGAGCGGCTGGGCAGTCCCGAGGGCGAACTGGCCCTGACCCAGTGCGTCATCTACATGGCGACCGCGCCCAAGTCGAACGCCGCCTATGCCGCGTCCAAGGCGGCGATGCGCTCGGCGCGGGAGACCGGGTCGCTGATGCCGCCGATGCACATCCTCAACGCCCCGACCAAGCTGATGAAGGGGCTGGGTTACGGCAAGGGCTACGCGTACGACCACGACACGCCGGAGGGCTTCAGCGGCCAGAACTATTTTCCCGAGGGCATGCCCCGGCAGCAGTTCTACCGCCCGCCCGAGCGGGGCTTCGAGCGGGAGATCCGCAAGCGCCTGGACTATTGGAGCAAGCTGCGGGCCCAGAAAGCCGCCGATCCGGATCCGGAATGACCGGAACCTTCGACGGTTTCGTCGGCATCGACTGGTCCGGCGCGGCCGGCAGGCGCTACCAGGGCATCGCCGTGGCGGAATGCGCCGCCGGCACCGAGGCCCCGGTCCTGGTCGATCCTCCCGACGGCGGGCGGTCCTGGACACGCACCCAGGCGCTGGACTGGCTGGACGGCCGGATCGGGCGGGGCGGCCAGGATGGGGGCGAGCGGCTGCTGATCGGGATCGACTGCGCCTTCTCGCTGCCGTTCGACAGGGCGACGACCTATTTTCCGGACGGTACCGGCGACGTTTTCGCCCTGTGGGACCTGGTGGAGCGGGTCTGCCACGGCGATCCCGACCTGTTCGGCGGGGCTTTCCCGCGCGACCCGGCCTATGCCATGGGCTACTGGACCGCGGGACCGCGAGCGGAGGGGTTCGTGCTAGGGCGGCGGGCGACGGAGGATGCCTGCCGGGCCGATGGCTACGGCTCGCCGGAGAGCCCGTACAAGCTGATCGGCGCCAAGCAGGTGGGGAAGGGGGCGCTGGCCGGCATGCGCCTTCTGAGGGCTCTTCGCACCCGGCGCGAAGACGTGGCGGTCTGGCCGTTCCAGGACCCCGCCGGCCGCAGCACCCTGGTCGAGATCTATCCCAGGCTGTTCCTGATGCGCGCCGGCTGGGGCCTGCGCAAGGTGCGCAGCTGGGGCGACCTGAACCGCTGCCTGGCCCTGCTGGACAGCGATCCGGTCGAGGAGGTCCGACGGGAGCCCAGCGACCACGAGACCGATGCCCTGGTCTCCGCCGCGGGCCTGCGCGCCCTGTCCGGCCTTCCCGGAGTCTGGAACCCCGCTGCGCTGACCGACCGCGCCCGTCGCCAGGAAGGCTGGATCTTCGGAGTCGGCATGCAGCCCTGAACTGGCCGCCATGCCTTGCCGCGGGCTTCCCGCGCGGCTAGGCTGCGCGCTTCATCGAGGAAGCCCGACCCCATGACGTTCTCTCCAACCCTTCTGCTCGCGGTCGCCGCCGGCGGCGCCGCCGGCTCGGTCGCGCGCTTCGTGGTGATGTCCGCGATCGGCAATTGGCTGGGCTTCGCCTTTCCCTACGGCACGCTGGCGGTCAATGTCGCGGGCTCCTTCGTCATGGGCGCGCTGGTGGAACTGGGGGCGCTGGCCTGGAGCCCGTCGCCGGAACTAAAGGCGCTGCTCACCGTCGGGGTGCTCGGCGGCTTCACCACCTTCTCCACCTTTTCGCTCGATGCCGCCGTCCTGATGCAGCGGGGCGAATTGGCGGCGTCGGCGACCTATATGGTGGTCTCGGTACTGTTTTCGGTCGGCGGACTGTTCGCCGGCCTGTTCTTGATCAGGGGCATGGTCGGGTGAGCGAGGTCGAAACACGCATCGTCGCCGGCGAGGAGTCGGAGGTCCGGCTGGACCGCTGGTTCAAGCGGCATTTCCCGCAGCTCAGCCACGGCCACCTGGAGAAGCTGCTGCGGACCGGGCAGGTCCGGGTCGACGGCAAGCGGGCCAAGGCCAACGTCCGGCTGGAGGCGGGCCAGACCGTGCGCATCCCGCCGCTCGGCGATCTCCAGGCCGAACCCGCGCCGGGGGCGGCCAAGCCGAAGGTCAGCCGCAAGGACGCGGCGGAGATCCAGGGGCGCGTGCTGTACCGCGACGCCGACGTGCTGGTGATCAACAAGCCGCCCGGGCTGGCGGTCCAGGGCGGCACGGCGACCCCGCGCCACCTCGACGCCATGCTGGACGCGCTGCGGTTCGACGCGGACGAGCGGCCCAGGCTGGTCCACCGGCTGGACAAGGACACGTCGGGCGTGCTGGTGCTGGCCCGCAACGCCTTCGCGGCGACGAAGCTGGCGGCGGCGTTCCGCGGCAAGGACGCCCGCAAATACTACTGGGCGGTGACGGTCGGCGTGCCCCGGCCGTTCCAGGGCAAGGTGGACGCCCCCCTCGCCAAGGAGCCGACCGGCCGGGGCGAGCGGGTCGCGATCGACGAGGAGGAGGGCAAGCGCGCCGTCAGCCTCTACCAAGTGATCGAGCACGCCACCAAGAAGGTCGCCTGGGTGGCGCTGTGGCCGCTGACCGGCCGCACGCACCAGTTGCGCGTCCACATGGAGGCGATCGGCACGCCGATCCTGGGCGACGGCAAGTATGGCGGCCCGGACGCCTTCCTGGCCGGCGCCGGGGTTTCCGGCAAGCTTCACCTGCATGCCCGGCGGCTGATCCTGCCGCATCCCCGCGGCGGCCGGATCGACGTGACGGCGCCGCTGCCGGAGCACATGGTCAGGACCTGGGACTATTTCAGCTTCGACAAGGAGAACGACGGCGATCCCTTCGCCGCGGTCGATTAGGCCCGGGCGGGGTTAGCGCCATCGAGGTTTCGTGCTATCAGGTCGGAAAGATACAGGGTCAGGAAAATTAAAGGAAAAGACCGAAGATCATGCCCCTGAACGACAAATCCCGGCCCGGTTCCAAGCCGCTGCGCCTCGCCCTGTTCGACTGCGACGGGACCCTGGTGGACAGCCAGTACGCGATCGTCGCCGCCATGAACGCGGCGTTCGTGGCGCTGGGCCTGCCGCTGCCCGATGCCGCTGCGGTGCGCCGCGTGGTCGGGCTGCCCCTGGTCCAGGCGATCGCCGTCCTGCTGCCGGACGCCCAGCCGAGGCTCCACGTGACGCTGGCCGATCGCTACAAGCTGGCCTTCGCCGACGCGCGCAACCGCGGCGTCCACGAGGAGCCGCTGTTTCCCGGCATCCGCGGCGCGCTCGACGCGCTGGAGAGCGCCGGACTGCTGCTCGGCGTCGCGACCGGCAAGTCGCGCCGCGGCCTGGTCGCCACCCTGGACCAGCATGGCCTGCTCGACCGGTTCACGACCCTGCAGACATCCGATACCGGCCCCGGCAAGCCGCATCCGGACATGGTGTTCCGCGCCCTTGCCGAAACCGGGGTGGAAGCTTCCGACACGGTTGTCATCGGCGACACCACCTACGACATGTTGATGGCCGGCAGCGCCCGTGCCGGCGCGGTCGGAGTCGCCTGGGGCTATCACGAGGTGGCGGAACTGACGGGAGCCGGGGCGCAGCGCATCTGCGAGACGGCGGACCAGGTGCCCGCAGCCGTCCTGGCGCTGCTCGACCTCTAGAATGCCGATCCGGCGCAATGGATGAAGTGAGAGATGAAGAGGTTCTACAAGGAAGTCTCGGTGGCCCGCACCGACGCCGGGCATGAGGTCCGGCTCGACGGGCGGCCGCTCCGGACCCCGGCCAAGGCGCCCCTGGTGCTGCCCCAGGCCGGCCTGATGCAGGTCATCGCCGAGGAGTGGGATGCCCAGCTGGAAAACATCAAGCCGGCCGACATGCCGGTGACCCAGCTGGCCAGCACCGCCATCGACCGCATCCCGGCCCAGCGGGCGGAGATCGTCCGGGCGGTCGCCGCCTATGCCGAAACCGACCTGCTATGCTACAGGGCGGACCACCCGGCCGAGCTGGCGGAACGGCAGGAGCGGGTCTGGCAGCCGCTGCTGGATTGGGCCGCCGTCCGCTACGGCGCCCAGCTGGAGGTCCATACCGGCATCATGCCGAAACCCCAGCCGGCCGAGGCCTGCGCGCTGCTGGCCCGCGTGGTCGAGGAGCTGGACGACATGATGCTGGCCGGCCTGCAGAACGCGACCTCGGCGCTGGGCTCGCTGGTCCTCGCGCTGGCGCTGATGGAGGGCAGGGTCTCCGCCGAGGAGGCCTATGCCGCGGCCCAGCTGGACGAGACGTTCCAGATCGAGCAGTGGGGCGAGGATGCGGAGGCCACGGCCCGCCGCGCGGCCCTGAAGGCGGACATCCTGGCGACGCGGCGGTTTCTGGATCTGGTTAAGGTTTGAATGGTATCAATGGGAACCGGTAATCTTCGGACAGAACCCAACCATTCCTCACGGCGGCCATGACCCTCGACCAGATTGAAGCCAAGATGCGCAAGCGTCTGCCGCAATTCCGCGCCTTCAACGGCGCGGCCCGATTCGACTTCGGCAAGGACGGCCTGCTGCGGCTGGACGCGACCAAGACCCCGGCGACCCTCCAGCGGGAAGACGGCGACGCGGTCTGCACCATCCGCATGACGCTGGAGAATTTCGACAGGATGCTCGACGGCGATCTCAATCCGACGCTGGCGTTCGCGACCGGCAAGCTGAAGGTCCAGGGCTCCATGGGCTCCGCCCTCAAGCTGGCGTCGCTGCTGGAGGAGTGACGCGGAGGCCGATGGAGCCTCAACCGCACGTCAGGTAAGGTGAAGCGGCACCCGGCAACCTTACGATTGCCGGGTGCCGCTTCGTTTTTGAGCAAGGATGCACCGCTTGCCGCGGCCTCGGTGCTTAACGGTTTCGATGTTTGGCCGTATGTCGCCGCGACTTGGGCCGTGATACCGATGGCAGGTCGACGCCGTCCCGATCTCGCGCTTGTTCTGATTCCCGCCTGTTAAGCTTGGCTATTTTACTGAATGTTATTTACGCAATGCGGCGAATACATATGTGTGTCAAGAAGTTCGTCGCCAAAATGATGGATCATTACTATCAAATTCATTGAATTTGCGTTGAAATTTCGCGGAATGTGGCGCAAGAGAATCCCTCGATCGTCGAATTTCCAAACGGCACTGGAGCATGGGCATGAGCAATACACCGGGATCGGTTCCGGTCGGGGCCATTCTTGCAATCTATGGCTCGTCCTCCTCGCCGCCGGTTGGATGGCTGTGGTGCAACGGCGCGACGTTCGACGGTAACCAGTATCCCCAGCTCGCCGCCCTGCTGCCCAATCTCACCCTGCCGGATCTGACCGACCGCACCCTGGTGGGGGCGGGAAAGTCCTACACTTTGGGCCAGACCTTCGGAAGCGCGCAGGTGACGCTGAGCACGGACCAGATGCCGTCCCATCAGCACTACGGCTGGGGGGCGGGGGGACATGACAATGACAGCCAAGGGCTGGGATTCGGCGAGTCGTCGACCGGCGGCTACTACGGTGCGGATGGTCACAGCACGGACAACAATCTTTACGCATCGACCTGGGAAGGTGGAGTCGGCACCAACGACATCGCGGTGGAGTATCCCGACGGCTCGACCGGCACGACGTCTTCCGGATCGTCCGACAGCAATCCGATCGACGTGAGGCAGCCCTCCTACGCGGTCAACTTTATCATCTATGCCGGTCAGGGGAGCTGACCATGTTCCGCAGGCAGGACCCCTATTCCTACATCCAAAGCCAGACCCTGTACCTGAACAACGCCGACGGCAGCAAGCAGTCCATCGGCATCCTGATGACGGATTACAAGACGGTTCTGTACAATGATGTCCAGGTCCTGACCACCGGATCGGCAGACCAGCCCGACGAGCAACAGTTCATCCTCACCTGCACGCAGAGGATCCTGCTCAAGAACCCGACCAATACGTCGGTGACTCCCATCCCGGTAGGTTCGGCGACGCAGGAGTCCTTCGAGAATTACCCGGCCCTGTTGACTTCCACCGTGTCCTTGACCGACCAGGAAGGGAACGCGCCGGACGGGGTGACGGTGGAACTGCTGGATTACGCTCCGCAGACCGTCAATGCCGCCGTACAGCAGAACACATCCGCAGGGACCTCGACCGGAGCTTCCACCGCCACGTCGAACACGACCGGAAGCACCTATTCGCAGTCCAGCACCTACGGAGTCTCCGTCACAGCCGGCGACACCTTCGCGGGTGCCACGTCCTCGTTCGAGCACAGCACCACCAGGTCGACCGAGAAATCGCAGATGGAGCAGTCCGGAACGTCGAGTGACAAGCAGTCTTCCAGTTCGGAGTCCATGAGCATCAAGGATTGGGGATCCTACAGCTACGTGAATCCCCTGAGCCAGTTTCCGACCTGGATATTCGGCCAGGAAGTCCCCTGGAACGCGATCGATTGCCGCTTCTCGACCGGAGCGGCGAATCCGAACAACACCAACCAGGCGGAGATGTATATTTCCCAATACATGGCTACCAATCTGTTCGATGGGTCCTTTCTCTACCCGCCGACCGAACTTTCCATGTACGGACTGAACTTCGTCATGAAGACCGTGTGGCGCATTCGGGTCGGATACAGCGCATCCACGACCGTCACGCTCAATCATCCGATTTCCTACTACTCCGCCTCCCATGCCCTGACGGTAAGCAACGACGTGGCCGTGCCGGTCGTCTACATGGACAATGCCCCCGCGACGCTCTACGTCCAGAACCCGGACGACGCGAATCTGTATGTCGAACCGGCGGTGACGCTCGACCTCAACGTGATGGGGCTCGACCCGATCGGGGTCAACAACCAGGTTGCCATCATCGGCTTCATTCCGACCCGCTTCATCCCGCAGGTCGATGCCTCGGGTCAGGTGCCCCAGGGTTTCCGGACCCTGGCGACGACCAACGACCTGATGATCGACGACACGACCGGGTACGCGGCGGGATCATCCTCGGGCTTCGTCGTGTCGGGGACCTGCCTGACGGCCAGTTGGAGCGACACGCAGGATTTCCCTTACCAGATCACGCTGTACTTCAAGATCATCGATTCGGTGAGCGAATACAGCCTTCAGCTGAAGCACTGGAAGACCGGCACGACGGGGGTCAAGCTGACCTTCGTCGTCAACGGCGATGCCGGCCAGACCCTGGTCAAGTATGTCGATGCGGAAGAAGGGGAGGGCGGCGACGGCAACGTGCTGATCGTCTCGCTGCGCGACCTGGATTTCTCCTCGATCGACTACCACGACTATCTGCAACTCGGGCTCAATTCCGTGTCGATCACGATGGAGCCGATAGACGACGCCTGGAGCGATTGCGGCTATCAGATCCGCGCCATCGCCATCGAAAAATCCTGACGCGGGTCGGGTCATGCCCAAGAAGAAGGCCCAGTACAAGCATAAGAGGGCCAAGACGGCGTTCGGCTTCTTCTCCAAGTCCTACATCAAGAAGGGACGGAAAGGGACGGCGCCCCAAGGACCTCACATCGTGGCGCACGTCACCACGTCGGAGTTCATGGAGGGGCTCGCCGACAAGCAGTTCGAGTTCAAGAACATCCGGTCAAGGAGCCGCCTCCGCCTCAGCTCCGGTCAGGAGAACAGGGTCATCCGCGACCTGCTCAAGAAACGCAGGGGCGACCGTCCGGCCGTGCTGAGGCAGCAGCGCGTGAAGTTCGTCTCCATGATGCATCTCAGGGACCTTGAGCTGGACGCGGCAATCGATCCGAACCATCAGGCCCAGCTTTTCGGAGAGCGGTTCGAACTGTCCTCCCGGCAGACCTCGGCCATCGAGCGGGGCTCCTATACCCACGACGAGATCAAGGGCAAGGGAGAGACGCGTGTCAAGGCCAAGGCCGACCTCAAGAAGGCATCCAAGCTTCGGGCCAAGGACAAGCCCGGCGATTTCAAGACCATGGATTACATGACCCTGGCTGACCGGGATGCCAAGAAGGCCCTGAAGCGGATGGGACAGATGGGAAGGATCGCGGTCAGCAAAGGCGGTGATACCGGCTCCCAACTGTCGGAGGACTCGGTGCAATCGCTCCAGGACTCTGAACCGCGCCGGGTTTACCGGAGGCCCCATTTCTTGAGAGACTGGGGTCATCATGACGAAACAGGCATCACCCAAGTACGCCCCTGAAGTCCGCGAACGCGCGGTTCGGATGGTGTTCGAGCACGAAGGCGAGCACGCGTCGCAGTGGGCGGCGATCAGCTCGATCGCGACCAAGATCGGCTGCACGGCGGAGACGCTGCGGGGCTGGGTCCGGCAGGCCGAGCGCGACCAGGGCAAGCGGCCTGGTCCGACAACGGACGAGCAGGAGCGGATCAAGGCGCTGGAGCGCGAAGTCCGTGAGCTGCGCCAGGCAAACGAGATCCTTCGCAAGGCATCGGCGTATTTCGCCCAGGCGGAGCTCGACCGCCCGTTCCGGAAATGATCGCCTTCATCGACGAGCAGCGCGCCGTCCACGGGGTCGAGCCGATCTGCAAGGTGCTGCCGATCGCCCCGTCGACCTACCGCGCCCATGCCGCCCGGCGGACTGACCCGTCAAAGGCGCCGGCCCGCTGGCGAAGCGATGCCGAGATAAGCGTGGTTATCCGGCGGATCTGGGATGAGAATTTCCAGGTCTACGGGGTCCGGAAGGTCTGGCGGCAGTTGCGGCGGGAAGGCCTTGCCGTGGCGCGTTGCACGGTAGCCCGCCTGATGCGGCGTATGGGGCTGAAGGGGGTGACACGCGGCAAGACGGTACGGACGACGATAAGCGACCTGGCGGCGCCGTGTCCGCTCGACCGGGTGAACCGTCAGTTCCGGGCGCCCCGCCCGAACACCCTGTGGCTGGCGGATTTCACGTATGTGGCGACTTGGCAGGGCTTCGTCTACGTGGCCTTCGTCATCGACGCCTTTGCCCGGCGGATCGTCGGCTGGCGGGTCTCCAGCACCGCCCACGCCGGCTTCGTGCTGGATGCCCTGGAGCAGGCGCTTCACGACCGCCGACCTGCCAAAGGCAGCGGTCTCATTCATCATTCCGATCGCGGGTCGCAATATGTCGCTATCAAGTACACCGAGCGTCTCACCGACGCTGGCGTCGAGCCCTCCGTGGGAAGCGTTGGCGATTCCTATGACAATGCCTTGGCCGAGACGATCAACGGCCTCTACAAGACCGAGGTGATCCGGCGCCGCGGACCGTGGCGCACCCTGGAAGCCGTCGAGTTCGCCACCCTGGAATGGGTGGACTGGTTCAACCACCGGCGCCTGCTCGAGCCCATCGGCAATATCCCGCCCGCCGAGGCCGAAGCGCGCTACTATGCTCAAACCGAGGACGTCGCCATAGCGGCGTGACTCAACTAAATCGGCCTCCGGGAATCCCGGGGCGGTTCACTCCGTCTATGGCGAGGCGCTGGAGGTGGCCAAAGGGAAGTTCAAGCTGAGCAGGAAGAGGCTTGCGAAGGGCCATGCCAAATGGTGGGCACGGCGCTGACGCGAGCGGTTGCCGGGACCTGCTCCGAACGCCGGACGTTTCCGGCATTCGGAGCGTCACCGTGATCGGGGAAGGTTGTTCAGCCTGACCCGCGCCGGCTCTGAAGGTTGCTCCCATTCTCCGTCAGGAGGGTCCGGAACGCCTCCGCGGCCGGCGGCAGCGAGCGGCCGGCCTTGAGCACCAGGGTGATGGAGCGGCGCAGCCGGGGCTCGACGATCCGCAGCGACGGGATCGCCGGATCAAGCCTCAGCTCGATCGCGGTGGAGGGCAGGATGGCGATGCCCAGGCCGGCCCGCACCAGCCCCAGCGCGGTGCTCATGTAGGTGACCTCGTAGGCCGGGGCGACGAGGTGGCCGAGATCGGCGAAGGCCCGGTCGGTCAGGCGGCGCACGCTGCTCGACATGTCCATCAGGATCAGCGGCTCCCCGGCGAGCCGTTCCAGCATGACCTCCCGCTCGCGGCTCAACGGATGCGTCGCCGGAACCACCGCCCGCATCTCGTCCTCGAACAGCGGGACGGATGTCAGGCCGGCTTCCGGCTCCAGGTCGGCGCCGATGCCGAGATCCACGCTCTCGTCGCGGACCATGGCGTTGATCCGCTCGACCACGGAGTCGCGGATCACGACCCGGATGAGCGGATGCCCTTCCCGGAACCGGGCGATCAGCGGCGGCAGCACCGTCGCGGCGACGGAGGGCAGGGCCGCGATCCGCACCACGCCGTAGCGCATCGCCGCCATTTCCCGCGTGCCGGCGACGACGGCGTCCATCTCCCCCATCAGCCGGGTCAGGACCGGCAGCAGTTCGCGCCCGATCCGGGTCAGCTCGACCGCCCGAGTGTTGCGGTCGAACAGCTTGACGGCCAGCGTCTGTTCGAGCCGGCGGATCTGCACCGTCAGCGCAGGCTGGGTCAGGTTCAGCAGGTCGGCGGCCCGGGTGAAGCTGCCGAAGCGCGCGACGACGATGAAGGCCCGGATCTGGCGAAGCTCGACACTCATAAAGAGAATTTATTACAGAGATCAGAAAGTTTCAATTCTCTGATCAGTCAACCCAAGTTATGAAAAATGGAGAGTAACTACAGGCCGCCGCGGAAGAGCCGGCCGGAACCATAAACAAAGGAGAGGAAATGCTGGCCGCCCTTGGCTTCGCGACCATCGCCATCTTTCTGATCGCCATCATGACCAGGCGGGTTTCCGTGCTGGTGGCGCTCGTCCTCATTCCCGTCGTGTTCGGACTTCTGGCCGGCGCCGGCCCGGACCTCGGCAAGATGATGCTCGACGGCATCGTCAAGGTCGCTCCGGTCGGCGTGATGATCATCTTCGCCGTCCTCTATTTCGGCCTGATGCTCGATGTCGGGCTGTTCGACCCCATGATCTCCGGACTGCTTCGGCTGGCCAAGGGCGATCCGGTGAAGGTGGCGCTCGCCACCGCGGTGCTGACCATGGCGGTCGCGCTGGATGGCGACGGCGCCACGACCTTCCTGATCACGGTATCCGCCATGCTGCCGCTCTACCAGAGGCTCGGCATGGACCGGCTGGTGCTGTCCGGCATCGTCTGCCTGGGCGCGGGCGTGATGAACATCCTGCCTTGGGGCGGCCCCACGGTCCGCGCCATGGCCGCGCTGAAGGCGGATGCCTCCGTGGTGTTCAACCCGGTGGTCCCGGCCATGGTGGCCGGTATCTGCTGGGTGCTGTTCGTGGCCTTCATGCTCGGCCGGCGCGAGCGCCGCCGGCTCGGCGTCGCGGATCTCCACCAGCCCGCCAGCGTCGGGGCGGCGGCGACGCCGGCGTCGCTGCTGGACCAGGGGGGAGGCGTCGGAGAGGCCGGCAAGCGGGCCGAGCCGGGCAATCCGATGCTGTTCTGGTTCAACGCCGCGCTGACCGTGGCGCTGGTCGTCGGCCTGCTGATGGGGCTGCTGCCGCTGCCGATCCTGTTCATCCTGGCCTTCTCGGTGGCTCTGCTGGTCAATTATCCGCGGTGGGAGGACCAGCAGAAGCATCTGGTCTCCCACGCATCCAGCGTCGTCACCGTCTCCACCATGATCTTCGCCGCCGGCATCTTTACCGGCGTGCTGACCGGCACGAAGATGATCGAGGCGATGGCCTCGGCCACCGTGTCGGTCATTCCGGAAGCGCTCGCCGGATACCTGCCGCTGATCGTGGCGGTCGCGAGCATGCCGCTCAGCCTCGTCTTCACGCCCGACGCCTTCTATTTCGGCGTGATGCCGGTGCTGGCCCAGGCGGCGGGAAGCCTGGGCCTGGACCCGGTCGTGATCGGCCGGGCCTCGATCCTGGGCCAGATGACCACCGGCTTCCCGCTGAGCCCCCTGACGGCGTCCACCTTCATCCTGATCGGCCTCAGCGGCGTGACGCTGGGCGACCATCAGCGGTTCATCTTCCCCTGGGCGTTCGGGACCACGCTGGTGATGACGGCCGTCGCCTTCGCCACCGGCGCGCTCTCGAGCTGAGGAGACTTCTCGAATGATACGAATCGGTTGCGGGGCCGGCTTCGGCGGCGATCGGCTGGAACCCGCCGTGACGCTCCTGGAGCGGGCGGAACTCGACTTCCTCGTGCTCGAATGCCTGGCGGAGCGGACGATCGGGCTCGGCCAGACACGCCGGATGAACGACCCGGAGGCGGGATACGACCCGCTGCTGGACCGCCGCCTCGCTCCCCTGCTGCCGCTGCTGAAGCGGCACGGCACCCGGCTCGTCACCAACATGGGATCGGCGAACCCGCTGGCCGCAGGGCGGCGTGTCGTCCGCCTGGCGGAGGAGGCCGGCATCGCCTTGACCGTGGCCGTGGTCACCGGCGACGACGTCCTCGACGCCATCGACCCGGAGGCGCCGTCGCTGGAGAACGGCCGGCCGCTCTCCGGCCACGGCCCGATCCTGTCGGCCAACGCCTATCTGGGAGCGGACGCCCTGCTGCCGGCCCTGGAGACCGGCGCCGACGTGGTGATCACCGGACGGGTCGCCGACCCGTCGCTGGTGGTGGCGCCGCTGGCGCACCGGTTCGGCTGGAAGCTCGACGACTGGGACCGGATCGGGCAGGCGACGGTGATCGGGCACCTGCTCGAATGCGCCGGGCAGATCACCGGCGGCTACTTCGCCGACCCCGGGCGCAAGGACGTGCCGGGCCTGGCCGACCTGGGCTTCCCCTTCGCCGACATCGATGCCGAGGGCCGCTGCCGGATCGGCAAGCTGGCCGGGACGGGCGGCCTGATCACCGCGGCGACCGTGAAGGAGCAGCTGCTGTACGAGGTCACCGATCCGTCCGGCTATGTCACGCCCGACGCGGTCGCCGATTTCCGCGCCGTGCGGATCACCCCGACCGGTCCCGACGAGATCGAGGTCACCGGCGGAACGGCGAAGCCGCGGCCGGACACGCTGAAGGTCAGCGTCGGCTACCATGCCGGCTTCGTCGGGGAGGGGGAGATCTCCTACGCCGGGGCCAACGCGCTTGGCCGCGCCCGGCTCGCCGGCCGGATCCTGGACGAGCGGCTGAGGCCGTCGATCCCGGAGCTGACCGTCGAGTGCCTCGGCGGCGAGGCGTACCGCCACGGCTTCCTGGAAGGTGTGCCGCCGACCGTCGAGTACCGGCTGCGCGTCGTCGGCCGGGCCTCGGACGCCGCCGCCGCCGGGGAGATCGGCCGCGAGGTGGAGGCTATGCTGACCAACGGCCCGGCCGGCGGGGGCGGCGCCCGCGGCAGCATCCGGGAGACCGTCGGCATCGTGTCCACCCTGGTCGATCGGTCGCGGGTCCGGCCCCAGGTCACCGTCATGGAGAGCGCCCGATGAAGATCCGCCTGCACGAGATCGCCCACTGCCGGGCCGGCGACAAGGGCGACACCTCCACCCTGTCCCTGTTCGCCTTCGAAGAGCGGCATTATCCGCTGCTGTGCCGGGAGGTCACCGCCGAGTCGGTCCGGCGGCACCTGTCGCGCACGGTCCGGGGCGAGGTGGTCCGGTTCGAGATGCCGAACGTGGCGGCGCTCCAGTTCGTCTGCCGCCAGGCGCTCCGCAGCGGCGTCACCACCTCGCTGGCCATCGATCCCCACGGCAAGTGCCTCAGCTCCGAACTGCTCGAGATGGAGATCGAAGCCGGGGAATGAGTCTTCTCAGGGTTGACCGCAATTAACCTTAATGTAATCCGGATGCGGAATGATCGGTTCCAGGCGGGACGGGCTTGTGCCAGCCGCATCAGGAGAGTGAGCATGTCGGTTGCGGTCGGACAGTGCTTCGTCAAGGCGGGCGCCTCGTACCCCGACGTCTGGCAGGTCGTCAGCATCGACCGGCCGCCGGTTTCCATCGCCCATGCGCGGCTGGTCCGGCTGAGCAACCCCGACGACAGGAAGACGCTGTCGCTGGTTGCCCTTGCCGATCGGCGGCAATATGTGCCCCACGAAGGCAGCAAGATCCTGCGCCGCCGGCTGGGGGCGCTGTAGGCGCTCAGGCCGCCGTCTCCACGGAGGCGAGAGATTCCAGCGTGTCCTCCAGCGCCGATTCAAGGCAGGCCAGCAGGCGGGCCGCTTCGTCGGGAGGGTGGCGGGTATCCTCCAGCAGGTGGGCGATCGCCTGCACCCGGGTCGCGCCGAAGCTGGCAGCCACTCCCTTCAGGCTGTGGGCGGCGCGCCGGGAAGACCCGGTATCGCCGGAGGCCAGGGCGGCGCGCAGGGCCGCCATCTCCTCCCGCGCCGATTCGGGGAACATCTCCACCATCATCGCGTAGCTGTCCCCTACGGCCGCGCGCAACTCGTCGAGCCGGCCGGCATCGATCAGGGGCAACTCGACCAGAAGGTCCGTCCCGGGGTCCGGGGCGGAGGCGCCTGCGCGGGAACCTTCCGCGGCCGCTCCGCTCTCCCCGGCTTCGTCAGCCGCTGCGTCCGCGCAGGTCAGGGCCGCGATCGCGCCGGCCAGCGCGTTCCAGTCGATCGGCTTGGTGAAATAGCCGTCCAGCCCGGCCTGCAGGTAGCGCTCACGGTTGCCGGACACCACGTCGGCGGTCAGCGCCGCGATCGGGACCCGCCCGGCCGGGCCGGGCAGGGCGCGGATCTCGCGCGTCGCGGAGGCGCCGTCGAGCACCGGCATCTGCATGTCCATCAGGATCAGGTCGTAACCGCCGCGCCGCGCCGCCTCGACCGCCGCCCGGCCGTCCTCGACCGCGTCCACCCGGTGGCCCAGCCGTTCCAGCATCCTGACCACCATCAGGCGGTTGACCTCGTTGTCCTCGGCCAACAGGACGCGCGCCCTGCGTACGGCCGCGGCGGGAACGGCCCGCTCCGGCTCAGTCGGGGGAAGCTCGGTACGGCATCGTCCCAGCCGCACCGTGAAATGGAAGAGGGACCCCTTGCCGGGGGCGCTGCTGACGCCGATCTCGCCATCCATCGCCTCGACCAGCCGCTTGCAGATCGCCAGCCCCAGGCCGGTTCCGCCGAACCGGCGCGTGGTCGTGGTGTCGGCCTGGACGAACGCCTCGAACAGCCGGGAGCGCTGCTCTTCGGTCATCCCCATGCCGGAGTCCGTCACCTCGAACCGCAGCAGCACGCGCTCGCCTTCCTCGTCCCGGGCATCGGCGAGCCGGACCTTGACCGAACCCGCCGCGGTGAACTTGATCGCGTTGCCCACCAGGTTGAACAGCACCTGACGCAGGCGGGTCGGATCGCCGCACACGACGGACGGAGCGCCGGCCGGAATGTCCGCGGTCAGCCGCACGCGCTTCTCCGCCGCCCGTCCGGCGAACAGCTGGATCACGTCGGCGACGGTCCGGCGCAGGTCGAAGGCGATCGTCTCCATCTGGAGCTGTCCTGCCTCGATCTTCGAGAAATCCAGGACATCGTCGAGGATGGTCAGCAGGATCCCGGCGGAGGCCCCGAGCGTCTGCACGTAGCCGCGCTGCTCCCCCGACAGCGGAGTGCCCATCAGGAGGTCGACCATGCCCATCACGCCGGTCATGGGGGTGCGCAGCTCATGGCTCATCATGGCCAGGAACTGCGATTTCGCGTCGCTCGCCTGCTCCGCCACCCGGCGCGCCGCGTCCAGGTCGATCGCCAGCTTGCGAAGCTCCACCGCCTGGGCGGCCAGCCGGTCGCTCGCCTCGCGAAGCTCCTGCTCGTAGCGCACCCGCTCGGAGACCTCGCGCATCGCGGTCAGCAGCCCGCCATCGCCCTCCGGCGTTCCTTCCAGCCTGCCCGCCACGCTTTCGAACCACAGCCAGCGCCCGTCGCTGTGCCGCAGGCGGAACACCGCCGACCCAGGCAGGCCGGCCATCATCTCGGCGTGCTTCCGCTCGATCAGCGGCAGGTCGGCGCCATGGACGAACTCGCCGAGGCGGCGGCCCACCATGTCCGCCGGGGCGTGGCCGAGCTGCTTCTCGCAGGATGGCGACACATAGAGGATCGTCGTGTCAGGGGCGTGCAGGCAGATGATGTCCGTGGCGCTGTCGGCCAGCAGGCGAAACCGCTGCTCGCTCTCCCGGACCCTCGCCTCCTGCTCGCGCAGCGGGGTGATGTCGGTCAGGATGCAGACGATGCCGCCGTCGCGGGTGCGCCTTTCCGAAACCCGGAAGTGCCGGCCGTCGGGCAGGCGCCGCTCCGTCGGCAGGTCGGGTGGGAAGCGGTGGGCGGCCAGCCGTTCGGCCACCCAGGCTTCCCGGTCGGTGACCGGGTCCGCGTCCGGGATCTCCCGCCGGTCGAGGCCGGCCCGGAGGATCTCCTCGAAGGTGACGCCCGCGGGGGAGTCGAAGGCCGCGAGCTGGGGCGTGGCCTTGACGAAATTGTCGTTGTACAGCACCAGCCGGTCGTCGGCGTCATAGAGGGCGAACCCTTCGGATATGCTGTCGATCACGTCCCGCAGGCTCTGCTGCGCCGTGCGCATGCCTTCCTGGGCCAGCTTGCAGTCGGTGACGTCGCTGCCGACGCTCTGGTACCCCTCGATCCGGCCGTCCCGGTCCGCGAGGGCCACGTTGCGCCAGCGGATCCAGCGCTGCTCGCCCGACGGCGTCACCACGGCGTTCTCGTTGACCAGGACGGGCGGATCGCCGTCCCCGACCGCGGTGCGGCTGCCGAACAGCGCGACGACCCGCTCGCGGTCCGAGGCGGCCAGGGTGTCGGCGAAGCGACTGCCGACCAGGGACTCCGGAGCCCGGCCCAGCATCCGCGCATAGGCGTCGTTGACGTAGGTCAGCGTGGTATCCGGCAGGAAGCGCGAGATGAGGTCGTGCTGCTCGTCCAGAACGCCGCGGTAGAGTTCCGCCAACCGCGCCAGCTCCTCTCCCGCGGTCCGCCGGACCGTGACGTCGGTCGCGGTCCCCATCAGGCGGGCTGCCCTGCCCTGGGAATCCATCAGGGGGACGACCCCGATCCTCACCCGGCGCGGCCGGCCGTCCAGGGCGAATTGGTGGTCGAACTCGACGGGGCCGTCCGGGTCCCGGCGGCCGTGCAGCCGTTCGCCCGGGTCCCGCTCGACGAAGTCCCGGAAAGCCGCGTCGGAGAAACCCGACATCGTCCGGAACAGCCGGTTCATGCAAAGGGGGCGGAGGGGGCCGCTGCGCGACGCATCCACGATGAAGGTCGGGGCGCCGATGGTCTCGATGATTCCCGGCAGTTCGTTCTCGGCACAGGTCGCGAGCATCGGTGCGTCTGTTCTTTCCCGGTTCGAACGAGGGGAGCGGCGCGTTCCCGGCATCCGGTCCGAAACCACCAGGCCGCCGGGCCGGCCTGTATCATGTAAAGAGGGGAGCGACATTCCGTCAATCCGAACGTGCGTCCGGTTCGAATCGGTCGCAGCCGACGGCATCCGGGAAGCGGAACATCGCGCGACGAACCATTGCCGTGACTTCGCGGCGCCTTGCACGATATGCTTGCAGCAGTCCCATCCTGCATCAATCGCCCAGATCAGTCCTTCCATGAACGGCACGCCAGCCCACGAGTCCCAGGATCCGGACGGCCGGGAGCCGTCCACCCTGTTCGCCCAGGCCCGCGAGCACCTGCTGGCCGGGAACGCGGCCGCCGCCGACGCGATCCTGCGGCGCGGCCGGGCGCTCGCGCCGGACGATGCCGCCATGGCTTATCTCCATGGTCTCTGCCTCGTCCAGGCGGGTGATCCGCCGGCCGCCGCCGAGGCGTTCGCCGCGGTGCTCCGGCTCGACCCCGGGAACGGCCGGGCGGCCCTGATGCTCAGCCGCGCGCTGTGCCGGTCCGGCGACCGCGCGGAGGCGGCGCGGTGGCGGACGGAACTGGCGCGCCGGCATCCCGGCGATCCCGCCCTTCTGAACGAACTCGCCGCCGACCTTCTGGAGGAGGGGGACGAACCGGGCGCCGCGCGCCTGCTCGACCAGGCGATCCGGTCGGCGCCGGACGATCCGGACGTGCTGCACAACCTGGGTGTCGCCTGTGCCCGGCTCGGCAGCCTGGAGCGCGCCGAGACGCTGCTGCGCCGGTCGCTGGAGCGCCGGGACGGCATGTCCGCCCGGCGGGACCCGTCGGAAGCGGCGCTGGCCGGGGTCCTGGCGACCCGCGGTTCCTTCGACGAGGCCCAGGCCGTCGCGGGCGGGCTGCTCGACCGGGGTGCCGAGCAGGTCCATGCCTGGACGGTCCTCGGCACCGCCGCCGCGCGGCGGGGCCGGCCCGCGGCGGCGGTCGACGCGCTCCTGAAGGCCGAGGCGCTGGCACCGGCCGATCCGGGCGTCCTGTCCAACCTGGCGGCCGCCCTGGACGAGGATGGCCGCACCGCGGAAGCCCAAGAGCGCTGGCGGCGCCTGGCGGCCTCCGGCCATGCCGGGGCGGGAGCGCGGGCACGGCTGGCGTCGCGGGCCCCGGCGGCGGGCGAGGCGCTTCGCCGGCTGTTCCCCCTGACCGACCTGAGGCCCGGCGACGGCGGACCGGTGGAACTCGCCGAGGCCGACCTCTGCCTGGACCAGTGGCATCTGGTCCAGGGCGACCGACTGGCGCTCGACCTCGTGCTCACGCCGCCGCTCGGCGGGGCCAACTTCGTCGTCGCGGCCGACGGGACCGGCGCCGTGCTGGTGCGCGACGACCTGGAGCGGCGCCGGATCGAGGAGCCCGTGGTCTTCCTCGGCGGTACCGCCAACTACTATCACTGGATGCTCGACACGCTGCCCCGGCTGTCGGCCATCGACGGACTGGACGGTCCGCTGCTGGTCAATTCCGCGCAGAAGGGCTTCCATCTGCGGACGCTGGAGCTGCTGGGCGTTCCGCCCTCCCGCCTGATGGTGCCCGACGCGCCGGCCCTGACGCGGTTCGCCCGCCTGACCGTCCCCGGCCTGGTGTCGCGGCCGAGGCGCGCCGACGGCCAGATGGACTGGATGATGCCCTCCGTGGACCGGGCCGCGGCATTGCGGGTGCGGGATCGCCTGATGGAGGGGATCGCCGTCCGCCCCGGGAAGGCCCGCCGCATCCTGGTCTCGCGCGAGGGATCGCTGTTCCGGCGGTGCGACAACGAGGGGGTGATAGCGCAGGTCGCGGCGCGGCGCGGCTTCGTCGCCGTCCGGCTGGAGGAACTGTCGTTCGACGAGCAGGCGTCGCTGTTCGCCGGGGCGGAGGCCGTGATGGGGGTCCACGGCGCCGGCTTCACCAACATGCTCTTCGCACCGCCCGGCGCGCTCCTGATCGAACTGCACCCCGCCGGGCACCTGCCGGAGTTCTATCGCCACCTGACCCGGCTGCTGGGGCAGGGGCACATGGCCGTCGGCGGCGTCATCACCCAGGCGCTGCGACCGGCCCGCGAGTACAATTGGAACTTCAGGATCGATCCGGCCGAGCTGGACCTGTGCCTCGCGGAACTGGGAGCCTGAACCGTTCCGCCGGTCAGCCCTGGGTGATCGAGGCGACCAGGAGGAACAGCACGACGGCGCCGAAGACGGTCCACCCGACGCGGGTCAGGCGCCGGCGGACGGCGGGGAAGAGGGCCGCCAGGACGGCCAGGATGAGCAGGATCTTGAAGAGCATGGGCCTTCTTGCACGCAGCCCGCCGTCTTCGCAAGCCTGCCCGCCCGCTCAGCCCTGGGTGGCGGGCTGCGCGCGGCGGCCTGCCCGGCTGCCGTGCGTCAGGGAGAAGGCCCAGGTTATCTCCGCCCCGAACAGGAAGATCTGGGCGGAGTAGTAGACCCACATCAGGACGATCACCAGGGCGCCGGCAGCACCGTAGGCCGACGCGATGTTGCTGCTTCCCAGGTACAGGCTGATCAGCAGCTTGCCGATCGAGAACATCACCGCCGTGATGAAGGCGCCGAACCAGACGTCGCGCCAGGGGATCCGGGCATCCGGCAGCATCTTGTAGATCATCGCGAACAGGGTCGTGACCACGGCCAGCGAGATGACCAGGTTGGCCACCTGCATCATGAGGTCGAGGCCCGGCATGATGCCGGCGAGATAGTCGCTCAACGCCGCCAGCGCCGCGCTCACCACCAGCGAGACCAGCAGCAGGAAGCCGATGGCGCCGATCAGCGAGAGGCTCAGCAGGCGCACCTTGACCAGCCAGACGACGCTCGATCCCGTCGGCGGCTGGGCCTTCCAGATGACGTTCAGCGAGGACTGGAGCTCGGCGAAGACGGTGGTGGCGCCGACGATCAGCGTGACGATGGCGACGACGGTCGCGATCGTCCCGGAGACCGGCTTCCCGGCGCTGGCGATCATGGCCTGGAGCGCCGCGGCACCCTCGCGTCCCATCATGCCCTGGAGCTGTCCCATCAGGGCTCCCTGCGCCGCTTCCGGACCGAACACCAGTCCGGTGATCGCGATGATCAGAAGCAGCATCGGAGCCATCGAGAACAGGGTGTAGAACGCGATCGCAGCACCCATGCTGGCCGCCCGATCCTCGAGCCACCCGTTGAAGGCGGTAACCAGAACATGCCAGGCTTTTCCGAACGGCACGTGACCCAACCCTTTCATGGGAAATCCCCGGCGGCGCCGGGAGCGCCGTCGGGGATCGGTGTTTCCGGACGCCGCCGGGAGCCCGAGGCTCCCGGAATCCGCCCCTAGATGTCGCGGTCGCGATCGACCGCGCGGTCGGTCGCGGTCCGGTCCGTCATCGTGCGGTCGGTATCGGCGGCCCGGTCGACATCCACCTCGGTCCGGCGAACCGTGTCCGAGACATGCTCGGTCCGTTCGGTCACGTCCTTGCCGACCACGACCTCCTCGGTGACGCGCGCGGTCTTGGAAACGACGGCCTCCTCGGAGGTTTCGGTCAGGTTGACGGTCCGCTCCCGGAAGGCGTCGGCCCCGGCATCCACCGGGCGGTCGACCGCACGGCGCTCCACATGGACCGATTCCTCGCGCAGCCGGACGCTCTCCTCGACCGGAGTTTCGACCACGTAGCTGCGGACCCGCACGCCGCCGCCCTGGACCTGCCGCTTGCCGACGGCGATCTGCTCCTCGGCGATCGGGATGACGGTCTCCTCGCCGGTGCCAGTCGCCGTCCGGTCGCCCAGGCCGGCGGTCGTGTCGGAGGTGGTGTTGGTGGTCCGCATGGACGACGCGGCCTCGGTCAGGCCGGTGCCGGTGTAGGGGCCGGCATCCTCGTCGTAGCGGCTCCAGCCTTCGGAGCGCCAGAGCGAGCCGCGCTCGTCGATGTCCACCGCGCCATGGTTGCTCATGATCTCCAGGCCGCGCTCGACATTGTCGTCGGCCAGGCGCGCGATCACCAGGGAGCCGCCGCGGCGGACGCCCTCGGCATAGACGTGGGAATCGTCCTCGGGAACGCCGGCGCGGCGAAGCCGGCTGAGGATGCCGCCGGACGCGGCATCGGAGGCCGCGGTCGTTCCGGTCCCGGTGGTCATCCCGGCTCCGCTGGTGATGCCGGGAACGCCGGCGGCCATGGACCCCGAGCCGACCGCCGGGTCGGCGGTACCGGCATCGGACCACCCGGCGGGGCCGGAGCCGATCGCCGAGCTGTCGATGATCTCGGTATCGCTGAAGCCGGCGGCCGAGAGATCGCGGGTCACGCCCTCGGATTCGGCTGCGCTGTCGTAAAGGGCAACGACGGTCTTGGTCATTGTTTCGCGTTTCCTTCTGCTATGGATGATCCGGCCGGGTCGCCGTCGGCGGTCTCCCGCTCGACGATGACGTCCTGTGACCGGAGCGTTATGTTTTCCTGATGGCGGCTTTCGGTCCTGCGGCGACGGATGTGGATCTCCTCGCGCAGGAACAGCCGCTTCTCGACGACGAGACGTTCCTCGACGACCGGTATCACCAGCGTTTCGCCGTCGTCGTAGACTTCCGGCGTCTCGTGGATCTCCCGGTCGATCGCGATCCTTTCCACGTCGACGTCGACGGACGCCAGTGCCTGGTCTATCGCCTGTTCGTGCTCGCGCGTCACTGTCCGTACCCGGACACGGCCGGTTTCGACCTCGCGCGTGCCGACCCTCAACTCTTCCTCGACAACCGGAATGGTCTGCGGCCGTGTCTGGTCGTCCGGTCGATCCGACATGTCTTGGGGACCTATCAGAACAGGTAGAGCAGGGCGAGGATGATCAGGACCACCACGACGGCGGGAATGATCCACTTGGCGGGCGAGGCCGCGGTCGCGGCGCTGGCCCTGCGGTTCGCGTCGCCCGCCGTGGCGGTCGATCCGTGCGCCGTCGAAGCGGTTCCCATGGAACTGGTGCTTGCCGTTCCGGTGCCGTGGGATCCGGTGCCTGCCGATCCCGTGCTCGAGGCGGTGTCGCTGCCGGTCGAATAGACGCCTATCTTGTCGGGATTTGCGCCGCGTGCCGATGTATCGTCCGTGTTCGTCATGGGATACGAACCTCTCATGATTGTCGATCCTGATGTGCACCCCCAACAGCGACGGGCGGCATTGATCGCGCGGACTAATTTGCGCCTTGTTTGTTCCAAAAGGTGAGGTGGGCAGGAATCGGCGTCCGTCCGGGGCGGACGACGCCAAGCCTTCCTCCGGAAAAGCGAACGCCCCGGAAGCGGGAGCTTCCGGGGCGTTGCACTGCGGCTTTCTGGTCCGCCGTTCCGTACTTCCGGGGTCGCCCTGGATGGGCGGTCCGGTACCGGGCGGCGGAGAAATCAAGGACGGATGCCGGGTTCGGCACCGTTCCGACGCCTGCGTTCCGGAATACCGGTCCCGGAACGCGAATGGATAATCCGCCGGCCTTTCCGTCGGGTCAGCCGTTCAGGGCGTCCTTCAGGCCCTTGGCCGCCGAAAACTTCGCCTGCTTCGACGCAGCGATGGTGATCTTCTCGCCGCTCTGGGGATTGCGCCCTTCGCGAGCGGCCCGTTCAGCCACGCTGAAGCTGCCGAAGTTCGGAACCTTGACCTCGTCGCCGGACGCCAAAGCCTGGGCGATGACAGTGAACGCGGCGTCGACCGCCTTGCCGGCATCCGCTTTCGTCTGCCCCGTCTGGTCGGCCACGGCGGCCACGAGTTCGGCTCGATTCATGGTGCTCCTCGATAGTCACTGGTTTCGGATCTTGCAAACGTCGGGCGTCTATAAGCCACGAACACTAAGAGGTAATGAAGAATGGCGTCTGTCCAGCGCTTTCCCGCAGCTCCTGCCTCTTGGGGCGGAGTTGTCACAACGCTGCATCACCAGAACCCCTCTTTCGGGGTGGAAATCGTGCAGAACCCGCCGTGGCTGCACGCGGAGCATCGGAAATCAAGCGGCAATTTTCAGTTCGGCGGCGGCGCGGCGACGCCGGATGGAATCGCCGGACGGCACCTCCGCGGGTAGGATCTGTTGTATCCGGTGCCGCCGCGCGCTCGCGTGCGGCGGCAGAAAAACGGCTGAACAGCGCCAGCGCAAAGGGATCGACCATGGCCGACGAAAGCTCGAAAGGCGGCGGGGCACCGCCGAGGACGGAGGCGGTGCCCCCCGCCGTGCCGGAAGCACGGGACAGCGGCATCTCGGCATGGCAGCCGGGGACGGCGGGCAGCTCGCCGCCCGAGACGCCGATGCCGCCGTCCGACGCGCCGGCCGGCGAGACCGATATCGCGGCGGTCCGCGCCCGGATCGCCGAACTGCAGGCCGAGATCGACCGCCTGGGCGCGCTGGTCGACGGAGCTGTCGGCAAGCTCGCGCGGGAAGACGGGAGGGGCGGCGGCCGTTGAGGCGCCGCGATCCCGGCGGTCTGGGTGCCCGGCCGGGCATCTGCGCGCCGATATTTGACGTACGATTTCTGTTGAAATAAAAGATCCACATATTATTCCCGATACCCTATTGACTTGGTGGGATTTGGGCGCAAATATGACGGTGACCCCTCGGGGTCCGCGGGCATTTGATGGATTCAGCTTGCGCCGCGTCACCAAACGC
This sequence comes from Skermanella sp. TT6, assembly GCF_016653635.2. Lineage (NCBI taxonomy): Bacteria > Pseudomonadati > Pseudomonadota > Alphaproteobacteria > Rhodospirillales > Azospirillaceae > Skermanella > Skermanella cutis. The sequence continues at coordinate 4,269,361 of NZ_CP067420.1, read as the reverse complement.
TAAAGCGCCACGAACAGGATCGTGGCTCGAGTTCGAGGAGACCGATCATGTCCACAGCCCATCCCCCAAGACCATCCGCGCGCGGCTTCGGGAAGATGCCGATCTGTTGTCGCTGACAGCGACGACGTTCGTCCCCATCCCGAATCAGACCGGAGGCGGCACAGGAGTGCCGGCCCCCGCATAGGCATCGGAGCCGTGCCATGACCCCTGCGCGTGCATACGCCATCGAAGTACAAGGAAACCAAGCCGGCGTCGTCGTCGCCGACGCCAACCGCTTCATCTTCTTCGCCGCCGACTGGGTCTTCGGGACCCTCGACCGCAAGTCCTTCCGCAGCCCCGCCCACGCGGAACAGGCGGCCCGGGACGTGCTTCAGCGCCGGCGACCCATTCCGAGTTGAGGAGCAGCATATGTCCGATATCGGTGAACTGGTCAGGAACCTTTCGCTCTATTCGGCCGGCATCGCCCTGCTGTGTCTCGCCTTCATGCTGATGGTCCAGACGTTCTGACCTGACCCCCTTTCCCGCGAAACTCCCGGGAGATCCGGCCCGGTCCTCAGCGGACCGGCCGGTCGCCGGTTTCCGGCGGCAATTCCATCGTCCCGCGAACGACCGGTTACGGAGCGGAAGCGTCAAGCAATCTTGTCAAGATCAATCTTGTCAAGATTCGGTTGGCAGCCAGGGTAAGGCTCGGCCTTGCCATGCCATCAGAAAGCTCCGGGAAATCACTGGCAGGAAACCGCGAGGGTTCATTCTCCTGATACATGGGCATTCAAGGCCTTTTGTCGGATCGGCCTCAGCCTGATCTGCCAGAGGACACCCTTGTCCCACGATTCACTACCGATGAGCCACCGACTTGGGTCAAATGCTAAACTGTTTTAGACCGATCGAGTGCTCGAAAGATCGGGGCTTAGCCGGAAGAAGTCAAAGTATCTCATGGGATGGTAAGTAGAGCGTCGCCAACAGTATGTCATCCAAAGTTGTTCACGGCTTGTTACTGTAGAGTTTGGACAATTAAGCTTGTCTGATACGGGCTTGTATTCTGATGGGATGGAATAACGGATTCGTCGTGCCGCTTCCTGCGGAAGGTCGAGGCTGGGCCGACCGCAGGTCTCGCGTTCCGGATCGCTCCCTTGGCCGACAACTTGATTGCCGGAACTCTGCAAGAATGCCATTGAACCCTGTCCCTGAGTTTCAAGCTAACGTCAACGCGAGCCGCGATCGGCACACCTCCACCGGGCTATCGCCGCAAACACCTCCTTGATCTGAAATGCTACTGGTCCCGACACCCCGCGGTGCCGGATCCGCTTCTTGCGGATGGGCCGGGACCGGTATTTTACTAATAGAAAATCAAGAATTACCTATACAACATTAACCTCTATTGTGATTTCCCGTTCATGGCGATTCCGATTAGGGAGAACTCTCAAAGACTTATCCAAAAGGGTGTATGGACATTTCACACTCGCGAAGCGCTATATAAATCATCTCTTGCGGAACCCGAAATTCGGTGAGCTTGGCAAGTAATCACATGATTACAGATCTTCAAAGCTTGCCCGACGGAACATCGATTGAAACCGATGTCTGTATCGTGGGCGCCGGCGCCGCCGGTATTACCTTGGCGATGGAACTGCTGGGGCATGATTTCCATGTATGTGTGCTTGAAAGCGGCGGCCTGGATTTCGAGGACGATATCCAGGCCTTGAACGATGCCGACTGTATCGGCGAACATCGGGTCGATCTGCTGTGGAGCCGGCTGCGGTATTTCGGCGGAACCACCGGGCACTGGGGCGGTAATTGCGCGCCGCTCGACGAGCAGGATTTCGAGGAGCGCGCCTGGGTGCCGGACAGCGGCTGGCCGTTCCCCAAATCCGAGTTGGATGCCATCTACCCCAAGGCGTACGAGTATTGCGAACTGCCGTCGGCCAATTTCTCGGCCGATTACTGGGCGGCGCAGTCCGCGTCTTTCCGGGAGCGGCGGATCTCCCTGGCGGGCGATCCGATCGGCGAGAAGATCATGCTGAAGAGCCCACCGACCCGTTTCGGCGAGGTTTACCGGAACGCGCTCGCCCAGACCGGCAACCGATGCGATGTCTATCTCCACGCCAATGTCGTCGAGATCGAAACCACCGAGGAGGCCAACCGGGTCACCGCCCTGAGGACCAGGGGCCTCGACGGGCAGACCTGCCGTTTCCGCGCAGGCGTCTTCATCCTGGCGTCGGGCATCGAGAACGCTCGTCTGCTGTTGCTGTCGGACCGCGTGCGCCCCCGGGGACTGGGCAACGATCACGACGTGGTCGGCCGTTACTTCATGGCACACACCACTCTTCGCACCGGCCGGGCGATGCTGTCGCTGCCCGAGGGGACCGCCAGCTACTACGCGACCCTCGGGTGGGAGCAGCGCTTCCTGACCGAGACAAGTCCCTTCATCGACGCGCTCCAGCCCAGCCGCGCCGCGCAGGAGCGCGAGGGCATCCTGAACAGCGTCGTGTTCTTCGAGGAAAGCTACGAGGGCGAAAAGACTCCCGGCTTCGTCGCCATGCGGCGGATCGCCAAGCAGATCGTCCACGGGCGCATGCCATCCAACCTGGTGCGAGATCTGGGCATCGTGGTCGGCGACCTGGACGAGGTGGTGAAGGCCCTCTATGCGCGAAGCGTCGGCGATCGCAGCTACAGGATCCTGCAGACCCGCTTCTTCTGCGAGCAGGCGCCGGACCGCGACAGCCGTGTCAGATTGGGGGACGATGTCGATGCCCTCGGGCAACGGAAGCTGGTGCTCGACTGGCGGCTGAACGACCTGGACAAGCGTACCGTCATCCGGACCCAGAAACTGCTGGCGGAGCAGTTCGGCGCGCTCGGGATCGGGCGGCTCCAGGTGGAGTTCGACTCGGAAACCGATCCATGGCCCCGCGGCGTCGACTCGTCGGCCCATTTCATGGGCACGACCCGGATGAGCACCGATCCCCGCCGCGGCGTGGTCGACGGCGACTGCCGGGTCCATGGCATCGACAATCTCTACGTGGCCGGCGGGTCGGTGATGCCGACGTCCGGGGCGACCATGGTGACCGTCAATATCGTGGCCCTGGCCGTGCGCCTCGCGGGGCACCTGCGGACCCGGCTCAGTTGAACCGGGAATTTTCCTGAGCGGAGACCGACCATGAACCGACGCGAGCTTCTCGCCACCGCCGCCGCGGCGGGCCTGCTGTACGGGTCGCCGGGGCCGGCCCAGGCCGCGGCGGCCGCCCCGCCCGAAGCGCAGCGCCTGCTCGCCCTGCTGCGCTCCCCGGCGGCGGCGCGCCGGATCGGCCGGGCATACCTCGAAACGGCGAGGGATGAGGCGGACCCGGCCAAGCTGGCCGCGCTGATCGTCGGTGGCGGCGGGATGTCGGATGGCGACCTCTTGCGTCACGTCGCCGAACGCCAGCGGGCCGATTTCGCCGCCGGCCGGACGGTCAAGCTCGACGGCTGGGTGCTGTCCCGGACGGAGGCCCGCCTGTATGCCCTGGCGTCGGTTTGAGCGATGCGGCGATCCGTTCCCGGGAGTTCGAACCCTGTCCGTGCAGGTCCGGGCTTGTCCGTCGCCGGTCGTCAAGGTGGTGCCCGCTGCCGGGATCGAACCGGCACGACCGAAGGTCGAGGGATTTTAAGTCCCTTGCGTCTACCAATTCCGCCAAGCGGGCACGGGGGGAGAAGCCACACACCCTAATCCGCGCATGGACGCCCCGCAAGCATCTTGCCGAAGCCGGCCGCAAGGCCATCTAGCGGGGAATGGAAACCATCAATTGGCTCGGCCTGATATCCCTGCTGCTGGTCGCCCTCCTCGTGGGACCGGCGGCCTTCCGCATGAACCGCGGCGGCCAGTGGCTGCCCAAGGTGGCGGTCTGGCTCGCGATCCTGGTCGGGCTGATGTTCGTGTACCAGACCTTCGGGCCGTTCTGACCCGAAGCATCCCGTCAGTCGTGGTCGAACATGCCGTTCATCGTCATGACGCCGATGGCGATGGCGACGGTGCCGAAGGTCGCCATCAGCCCGAAGAACAGCAGCAGGATCGCCAGGACGCCGCCGTCGCTCTGTCCCATCAGGGTGCGCAGGCTGGCGATGTCCAGCAGCAGAAGGCCGGTTCCCAGCACACCGCCGCCCGCCGCACCGCTCGTCAGGTGCTTCAGGAGGAACATCACCAGGGTTTTTTCGAACGACCTCATGCGGAGGTAGGTGGGATTCCGAAACCCTGCGGCAAACTGTCGCTGCCATTATTCGCCGGAACTGTCCGTCAGGGATACCCCTTCAGGAATACCCGACCGTTACCGACGGCTCGCCGCCCAGGTCCCGGACCAGGGATGCGACAGCTTCGGTCGCTTGCTCCAGCATGGCTTCGTCGGTGCCGTGCAGCACCAGGCTGACGCCGTATTCCTTGTTCCGCAGATAGGGGTAGCTGCCGATCTCGATCTCGGGGAAACGCTTCTGAACCGCTTCCAGCCCTTCTGCCAGCGTGCCCTCCGGCAGGCCGCAGCTTACCGTCCGGGCCAGCATGCGGGCGCCGCCGCGCAACCGGGGAAGCAGGTTCTCCACCATGCCCTGCATGATCATCGGCACGCCGGCCAGCACGAACACGTTGCCGATCTGGAAGCCGGGAGCCTTGCTCACCGGGTTGTCGATCAGGATGCCCCCGGCCGGAATGTTGGCCATGCGCAGGCGTGCCTCGTTGATCTGGTCGGTCTTGTAATGGGCTTGCAGCCGCGCGACCGCCTCGGCGTTCCGTTCCAGCGCCACGCCGAACGCCTTCGCGATGCATTCCGCCGTGATGTCGTCGTGCGTCGGGCCGATGCCGCCCGTGGTGAAGACATAGGTGTAGCGGGCGCGCAGCGCGTTGACCGCGTCGATGATCTCGCCCTCCAGGTCGGGGACGACCCGGGCCTCGCGCAGGCGGATGCCGACTTCGTTCAGCTTCTCCGCCAGGAAGGGCAGGTTGGCGTCCTTGGTCCGCCCCGACAGGATCTCGTTGCCGATGATAAGCAGGGCGGCGGTGACGTCCGCCTCCCGGGTGTTCTGGGTCATGGTCGCGCTTCTTCCCTGGTTCGCCGTGCCGGCTCGAAGATCGATCCCGGTGCAACAGGCCACGGACGGAAAAGTCGGGGATGTGCTCGCCGATGGCAAGCTTCCGGTCAGCGCTGGTCCAGCATGCGGCGCACCGTTTCCGCCAGCAGGCCGGCTTCGACCGGCTTGATCAGGATCTGCCCGACCTCCGGGTCGAGGCCCAGTTCGGAGACCGGGTCGCCATAGCCGCTGCACAGGATCACGGGCAGCCGGGGGCAATCCTGCGCCAGCCGCGCCGCCAGATCCTGGCCCGACATGCCCGGCATCATCTGGTCGGAGATCACCAAGTCCCAGGCGTCCGGCTCCTCCCGGATCACGGACAGAGCCTCCTCCGCGCTGATGCAGCAGCCGACCTCGTAGCCCAGCCGCTCCAGGCCCTGGGCGATCACGCTGGACACCATGTCCTCGTCGTCGACGATCAGGATGCGCTCGCTGCCGCGCGGCGCGCTGGCCGCCCAGTGGGCCTGCTCGACCACGGCGCCCTCCAGAGTCGGCAGGTAGACCTGGAAACGGGTCCCGTCGCCGGGCTTGCTCTCGACCATCATCGCGCCGCGATGGGCGCTGACGATGCCGTGCACGGCGGCCAGCCCCAGCCCGGTACCCTTGCCGATCCCCTTGGTGGTGAAGAACGGTTCCAGCATGCGCCCCATCACCTCGACCGGCATCCCGGACCCGCTGTCGGACACGGTCAGCCGCACGTAGCGGACCGGATGATCCCGGTTGATCGGCAGCACGCCGATCCACATGCGGGTCGAGCCGGGACGCTCGCCGGGGCCCATGCGGGCCGGTATCAGGTCGCCCCGCAGGTCCAGCGCCTCGCGCAGCCCCTCCGCGCAGCCGCCGTCCAGGGTCGGCATGTCGATCTCCAGCGCCAGTTCCCCCGGCCCGGTGCCGATCGCGTCGGCCGCGTTGACGCACAGGTTCATCAGGACCTGGCTCATCTGGGTCGGGTTGGCGTGGACCAGCGCCGAAACCGCGTCGACGCGGCAGGTCAGGTTGATCGACTTGGGCAGGGTCGCGCGCAGCAGGGCGACCGTCTCGTCCAGCACCGCGATCATGTTGACGGTCTCGCGCTCCACGCCCTCGGACCGGCTGAAGGCCAGGATCTGCTGGACCAGCCGCTTGGCGCGCTCCCCCGCGACCATGAGCTGCACAGCGAATTCGTGCTCCGGCGCGGCGGGGTCGAGGTCCTCGACCAGGAACGAGGCGTAGCCCATCATGGCGGCCAGGACATTGTTGAAGTCGTGGGCGATGCCGCCGGCCAGCCGGCCGATCGCCTCGAGTTTCTGGGCCTGGTGGAACTGCTCGGTCAGGCGGGCGCGCTCGTCCTCGGCCCGCCGGCGTTCGCTGATGTCGCGCACGATATAGACCATGCCGCCGTCGTCGAGCCCGGTCAGCGTCAGGTCCTGGGCGAAGGTGCTGCCGTCGCGGCGGCGACCGGTCACTTCCCCGCGCCAGCGCCCCTCCTCGATCAGGCGGGGCAGCGCGTCGGACTGCAGGTGGACCCGCTCCGCCGCGGCGTAGAGCGACAGCCAGCTTCGTCCCAGCAGGTCGCGGGTGTCGTCGAAGCCGTGCATGCGGGCGTGGCTGTCGTTCAGGTAGGTGAAGGTGCCTGCCTGGTCGAGGATCGCGACGCCGTCGGCCGACGCTTCCAGCGCCGTCAGCCGGTGCCGCAGCAGATGTTCGGCCTGTTTCTGCGCCGTGATGTCGGTATGGACGCAGATCGTGTCTCCGCCGGCCGTGCGGCGGCGATCGATCAGGAGCACCCGGCCGTCGCCCAGGGTCGCCTCCCACGGCACGCCGGCGGGTGCGGCTTCCGACGCCGGGGCCGTGGCAAGCTCGCCGTGCACGCGAAGATGCTCCGCGTTGCCGAATACCACCCCGCCATGGGCGTCCAGCAGCATGAAGCCGCCCGGCGCCGATTCGATCGCTTCCCTGAGCCGCACCAGGGAGGCGACGGCGGACGCCTCGGCCCGGCGGGCGGCTTCGCCGCGGCGCTCGGCCTTGCGTGCCCTGAGCCAGAGGGGGAGCGCCGCCGCGACCCCGATTCCCAGGCCGATTCCCAGGCCGATCCGAAGGTCTTCCGCCGTCGGCCAACCGGCTATCGCGGTCAGTATCAGGCCCGCGGTCGCCGAGGCGAGGGCCGTGCCCATGGCCAGCGACGGCCGTAGCGTCCGGATCTGTCCCGGTCCCCCGTGGGGGTTATCCACGCGCTCGGTCGTCACTGGAGGCGGCGCGCCTCCTGCGCCCGCAGCGCGGCCTGGGTCCGGTTCTTGGCGCCCAGCTTGCGGCAGATGCCGCGGATATGCAGCTTGATGGTGACTTCCTGAAGCTCCAGGGCCCGCGCGATCTCCTTGTTGGACCAACCCTTCTCGAGATACTGCAGGACCTCCCGCTCGCGCTGGGTCAGCAGGGCGTGGCCGTCCGCCTCGGCGCTTTCCACGGCCGGGGCGTCCACGGCACCGAAGGGAACGAATTTCTCCCCCGCCATGATCAGGCGGATCGCCGAGACCAGGGCCGGGCCGGTGAGCGTCTTGGGCAGGAAGCCCTGCGCGCCGAGATCTATGGCGGTGCGGACGTCCTCGTGGCTGGCGCCGCCGGACATGATCACCACCGGCACGTCGGGAAGCCGCTCGCGCATCCGGCGCAACCCGTCCAGCCCGTCCATGCCGGGCATCCTCAGGTCCAGGATGACCAAGGCGAAGTCGCCGGCTTCCTCAACCGCCTTGTAGGCCGTGGTGAAGCTGTCGGCCGATACGATCTCGGCATCGGGCTCCAATCGTTCGATATAGCTTTTCAGCGCATCCCGAACCATGTTGTGGTCGTCGGCGAGCAGAATACGCATGCTAAGCAATCCCGAGGTACGAGTTGCTTCAGCTATATCATAAAAAGTTATTCAAACCTTACTTGAGCCCCCGGATACCTATACGAAAGTTTGAGTTGGCCCCCTTGCCGCCGAAAGGGCCGCGACGGTTACCATGATCCTTCCGGACGTCCTCGCCCCTGGCCTGGATCTCGTGCTCTGCGGGACCGCGCCCAGCCGCGCCTCCAAGGAGGCCGCCGCCTACTACGCCAAGCCGGGAAACCGGTTCTGGCCGACGCTGCACCTCGTCGGCCTGACGCCCCGCCTGCTGAAGCCCCATGAATACCCAGAGGTGATCGGGTACGGGCTGGGATTGACCGACCTGTGCAAGACGGAATGGGGCAGCGACCAGGAACTGACGAAACACTGCTTCGATGTCTCGGGCTTCGTCGCGAAGATGGACCGTTACCGGCCGGCCGCGGTCGCCTTCGACAGCAAGAACGCCGGCAAGACCTTCTTCCGGCGCGCGGCGGTCCAATACGGCCTCCAGGAGGAGACCCTGTTCGGCGCCGCGATCTTCATCGTGCCGTCGCCCTCGGGGCGCGCCCGCAGCCATTGGGACACGGCGCCGTGGCAGGAACTGGGCGAGTTCGTGGCCCGGCGCCGCGCCGCCCGCCGGCCCTGACCTCGAGCAGCCGCGACGGGGCGTCGCTATGGCGGGCGCATTACCTCTTTAGTCGTAATTGGCGATAGACCTGTGCCCGCGGTTCTGGTAACAGACAGGCAACGGGGCAATCCTTCACACCCGGAAGTTTTATTCAATTAGAGAAAAAAAGCATTGGCTGGTCGGCGGGCGGGACGGTGCGCTGGGAGTCAGCGGGACCGTCGGTCCGACCGGGCCGTGGGGATAGATGGGACGTGGCCGAGTTGTTGCCCCTGATTCATTCGGAGAACGAGGCAGGCAAGGCCACCTTGAGCCTTCCGGACGATCTCGACCTGCCGATGGCCGCATCCCTGGTGGAGAGCCTGCGGGCCGCCTTCAGCGAATATTCGGACATCGTCGTGATCGCCGCGACGGTGGAGCGGGCAAGCACGGCCGCCGTGCAGGCGCTGGTGGCGGCGACCCGGCACGCCGAGGGGACCGGCCAGCGTTTCGCCATCGCCGCGCCGTCGGATGTCCTGACGGACGTGTGCGCGGACCTCGGCCTGGCCGGCTGGCTTAAGGAGTGGAGCCTGAAATGAAGAAGAAGGTGCTGACCGTCGACGACTCGCGGACCATGCGCGAGATGGTCTCCTTCACCCTGCGCGGTGCCGGGTTCGACGTCGTCGAAGCCATCGACGGACAGCAGGCGCTGGTGGTCCTGGCCAGCCACAAGGTCGACCTGATCCTGGCCGACCTGAACATGCCCAACATGGACGGCATCAGCCTGATCCGGAAGGTCAGGGCCAGCGGCGGCCACCGCACCGTGCCGATCCTCATGCTGACGACCGAATCGGATGACGCCAAGAAGCAGGAGGGGCGGGCCGCCGGGGCTACGGGATGGATCGTCAAGCCGTTCAACCCCGAGAAGCTGATACAGGTCGTGCAAAAGGTCATGGGCTGAGCCGGCCATGACGGGCGCCTACCTCGACGACCTCGACCGCTTCAAGGCCACATATTTCGACGAATGCGCCGAACTCCTCGCCGTCGCCGAAGCGGGGCTGCTGCGCCTGTCGCCGCAGAACATCGACCTGGACGAGATCAACGCCGTGTTCCGGGCCGTCCACTCGATCAAAGGCGGCGGCGGCACCTTCGGCTTTTCCCAGCTGGTGGCCTTCACCCACGAGTTCGAGGCGGTCATGGACCGCCTGCGGTCGCAGCAGATCGGTGTCACGACCGAATTGGTGGATGTCCTGATCCAGGCCAACGACGTCATGGCCCGGCTCCTGACCTGCGCCCGCGACGGGCTGGCGGTTCCGGCCGGTCTCGCCGACGCGTCCGCCTCGGACCTCAGGCGCTTCCTCCACAAGGAAGCGTCCGGTCCCGGCGCTCCGGCGCCGCAGCCGACCGCGGCGCGGAAGGCGCCGGTGCCGGCGGCCCGCAGCTTCGTCATATACTTCATGCCCAAGAGCGACCTCCTGCTCAGCGGCAACGAGCCGGCCTTCCTGCTCCGGGCCCTGAAGCGGCTCGGCCAGGCCGAGGTGGTCTGCGACATGGGGCGGGTTCCGCCGCTCTTCGAACTGGATGGCGAAAGCCTTCACCTGTTCTGGCAGATCGCCCTGACCGGCGCCACCGACGAGGCGGCGATCCGCGACGTCTTCGAATTCGTCGTGGACGACTGCCAGGTGGACATCGTCGAGACCACCGGCTCCGCCGACGGCGGGGAGGAGGAGGCGTTCGGCGTGTTCGAGGAGAACCTGCCCTATGTCCCGCCCGGCCAGCTGACCGTCTACGAAGCCGGCGCGGTCGACGGCGCCCAGGCAGCCCCGGTCCGGCCGGAAGGCGGCCCGGGTCCGGGTTCCGGTGCCGCGGCCGGCGGCGGGCTGGGCGGTCACACGATCCGGGTCGATCTGGACAAGGTGGACCGGCTGGTCAACCTTGTCGGCGAGATGGTCATCACCCAGGCGATGATCAGCGAACAGCTCCGCGACGTGCCGCCCGGCACGCTCCAGCAGCTGGTCGAGGGGCTGGAGGAGCTGAGCCGCCACACCCGCGAACTCCAGGAGAGCGTGATGGCGATCCGGGCGCAGCAGGTCCGGTCGGTGTTCTCCCGCATGCCCCGGCTGGTCCGCGAGGTCGCCGCCCAGACCGGCAAGGAAGTCATGCTCGCCACCTCGGGGGAGACCACGGAGGTGGACAAGACCGTGGTCGAGAACCTGGTCGACCCGCTGACCCACATGATCCGCAATTCGATCGACCACGGCCTGGAAACGCCTGACGAGCGGGAGACGGTCGGCAAGCCGCGCAGCGGGACGGTCCATCTCTCCGCGCAGCACCGGTCCGGCCGGATCGTGATCGAGGTGGCCGACGACGGGCGGGGAATCAACCGGCAGCGGGTGCTCCAGAAGGCGGTCGAGCAGGGGCTCGTCCCCGCCGGCGCCGGCCTGTCGGAGGAGGAGATCGACAACCTCATCTTCCTGCCCGGCTTCTCCACGGCCGACGCCGTCTCGGCGATCTCGGGCCGCGGCGTGGGCATGGACGTCGTCCGGCGCAACATCGCCAGCCTGGGCGGGCGGATCGGCGTCCATTCGACGCCGGGCGTGGGCACGCGCTTCGTGCTGTCGCTTCCGCTCACCCTGGCCGTGCTGGACGGCATGGTCATCTCGGTCGGCGAGCAGCGTTTCGTGCTGCCGCTGACCAACATCATAGAAAGCCTGCGGCCCCGCAAGGCCGACCTGCAGAGCGTCGCGAACCAGTGCGACGTCATCATGGCGCGCGGCGAGTACGTGCGTCTGGTCTATGTCGACCGCCTGTTCCGGATCGACGGCGCGATCGGCGATCCGACGCGGGGCCTGGTCGTCCTGGTCGAGACGGAGGAGGGCGGGCGCCTCGGTCTCGTGGTGGACGAGGTGCTCGGCCAGCAGCAGGTCGTCATCAAGAGCCTGGAAAGCAACTTCCAGCGTCTCGACGGCGTCTCCGCCGCGACCATCCTGGGCGATGGTCGCGTCGCCCTGATCCTCGACGTCGCCGGCCTGCAGAGCATGAGCCGCAACACCCCTGCGCGCGCGGTCCCCGCCGCCGCACTGCCCGCCGCCTAGGATAAGACAGATGGCAACAGTCCCTTCGGCCGCCCTGCCGGCCGTTCCGCGAGATCAGGCCGGACCGGCTTCGGCCGAGGAACAATACGTCACCTTTACCGTCGGGACGGAGGAGTACGGCGTCAACATCCTGTCCGTGCGCGAGATCCGCGGCTGGACGCCGGAGACCAAGCTTCCCAACATGCCCGACTACGTGCGCGGCGTGGTCAACCTGCGCGGCATCATCATCCCGATCTTCGACCTGCGCGCCCGCTTCGGCGGTGGCCAGACCGAGGTGACCAAACGCCACGTGGTGGTGGTCCTGCAGGTCGGTGAACGTACCCGGGGCATCCTGGTGGACGCCATATCCGACATCCTGACCGTCGCCCACGACGCGGTGAAGCCGCCGCCGGATATCGACAGCGGGCTGATCGACCAACAATACCTGAGCGGGCTGGTCACGGCGGAGAACCGCATGGTGACCTTGCTGGACGTGACCCGCCTGTTCGCCGGGGACGCCGTCGAGGTGCTCGCTTCCCATCCTATCCAGATCCCGCATCAGGCGCAGGCCTGAGCGGAGCCGCAAGGGGATTCCACCATGTCCGTCACCGATCGAACCTCCGCCCCGGCTCGGCTCGGCATCAAAAAGCGCCTGTGGCTCGCGTTCGGCCTGATGGTCGGCCTGCTGGTCGCCGGCTTCGGCTATGGCGGATACAGCCTGCTGGACACCGCGGCCGTTATCCATCACTTGAGCGACATCGGGGAGGAGGCGAGGCTCGCCAAGGACCTGGAGTCCGAGATGGTCGGTCTCCGCATCACCGCGCGCAACTTCGCGTACAGCGGAGACCAGAAGCTGCCGCCGATCGTCAGAGACCTGCACGCCACGCTGATGGGCCACATCGGCACCACGAAGAAGGCGGTCGAAGACCCGATGCGCCTGAGGCTGGTGGCCGACATCGAAGCGCTCGCCGCCGACTACCTGGTCAACTTCGAGAAGCTGGTGGACCTGCGGACCCGGCAGGACACCCTGCTGCGCGAACGGATGGAGCCCTTGGCCGACAGGGTCTTCGGGCACTTCGCCGAACTGAAGGACAAGTCCGCGGCCGCGGGCGCGATCGCCGCGTCGTTCGCCGCCGCGGAGGCGGAGGGGCACTGGCTTGTCGCGCGGCTGGCGGCCGAACGGTTCCTGACCAGCGGGGACCAGTCGGCCCGGCAGAAGTTCGATGACAACATCGCCGAACTGCGCCTGCATCTCGAACAATTCGACGCGGAACTGAAGGATCCGAAGCTGCAGGAGGTCAGGGCCGCCCTCGCCGAGGGGGTCAAGCAGTTCACCGCCGGTTTCAACGAGATCCTGTCGAGCAACGTGGAGATCCTCCGGCTGCGCGACGACGTCCTGCTCAACGTGGGCACGGCCACCTCGAAGAAGGCGGTCGAGATCGTCAGCTCGGCGGAAGCGAGCCAGACGGAAATCGAGGCCGCGGCGGCGGCGCAGGCCCGGACCGCCCTGACGATCACCATGATCATCGGCGTGATCTCCATCCTGCTCGGGATCATCGCCGCCAACCTGATCTCGCGCAGCATCATCAACCCGGTCAACGCGCTCCGCAAGGTGATGGCCGACCTGACCGACGGCGACCTCGCCGTCACGGTTCCCGGCACCGCCGACCGTGACGAACTGGGCGACATGGCGCGCGCCGTGGATGCGTTCAAGACCGTCGCCGTGGCGGCGGTGCGGACCCGGATCGGCCTCGACAACGTCAGCGCCAACATCATGATGTCCGACGCGGACGGCAAGATCGTCTATTGCAACCGGGCGATCATGGGCATGTTCGGCGCGTGCGAGGCCGATCTGCGCAAGAGCCTGCCGGCCTTCGACTCGAAGACCCTGATCGGGACGAACATCGACATCTTCCATCGCGATCCGTCGCACCAGCGCCGGCTGCTCGACGGGTTGACCGGCAGTCACAAGGGCATCGCCAAGGCCGGCGGCCATACCTTCCAGGTCATCGCCCATCCGGTGTCCGGCCAGCGCGGGGAACGCCTCGGCACCATCATCGAATGGCGCGACCTGACAGAGGAGCTCCAGGTCGAGGAGGAGATCGGCGGCATCGTCGCCGGCGCGGTGCGGGGCGACTTCTCCGCCCGGATCGAACTGGCGGGCAAGAGCGGGTTCTTCCTGACTGTCAGCGAGGGCATCAATGATCTGGCGGAGAATGTCTGCGCCGTCGCCGAGGATCTGGCCTCCGTCCTCCAGTCCCTGTCCCACGGCGACCTGACCCGCCGGATCGAGAAGGACTACGAAGGCGTCTTCCAGCGCCTCAAGAGCGACTTCAACTCCACGGCCGAAAAGCTCTCGGACATCGTGGGCCGGATCAGCCAGTCCACGGCCGCGATCTCCGAAGCGGCGCGCGAGGTTTCGGCGGGAAGCCTCGACCTGTCCGAACGGACCGAGCAGCAGGCTTCCAGCCTGGAGGAGACGGCGGCCAGCATGGAGCAACTCGCCGCGACGGTGCGCAGCAACGCCGACAATGCCAAGCAGGTCAACGAAGTCGCCTCGACCGCCCGTACCGCCGCCGATCGCGGCGGCAAGGTCGCCGGCGATGCGGTGGATGCCATGCGCAGGATCGAGAGCTCCAGCCAGAAGATCAGCGACATCATCGGCGTGATCGACGAGATCGCCTTCCAGACCAATCTCCTGGCGCTGAACGCGGCGGTCGAGGCCGCCCGGGCGGGCGACGCCGGACGCGGCTTCGCGGTGGTGGCGCAGGAGGTCCGGACGCTGGCCCAGCGCTCGGCCCAGGCGTCGAAGGAGATCAAGGCGCTGATCATCGACAGCAACACCCAGGTGCGCGACGGCGTCGACCTGGTCGGGAACGCCGGCGGCGCGCTGTCGGACATCGTGGCGGGTGTCAGCAGGGTGGCCGATTTGGTCGCGGAGATCGCCCGCGCGACCGCCGAGCAGGCCAACGGCCTGGACGAGATCAACGGCGCCGTCGCCCAGATGGACGAGATGACCCAGAAGAACGCGGCGCTGGTCGAGCAGAGTTCGGCCGCGGCGCGTTCGATGGAGGGGCAGGCCCATGATCTCGGCTCGCTGATCTCGTTCTTCAGCGTCTCCGGCGGCCTGGCCGCTGCCGAAGAGCTCCCGTCGCGGCCCGCGCCGGTCCCGATGCGCAAGACCGTGGGCGGCGGGCGTTCCGCTCCCCGTCCGGCGGCCCGCCCCGCCGCCTCCGAAGGCAAGCGGGTCGTCCCGCACCCGACCACCCTGCGCCGGGTGGAGACCAACGACGACCCCGATTGGAAGGAGTTCTGAGCGGGCGCGGCAGCTCCGGCTCGTGACGTTTCATTACCTTTCATGACATCTGGCGACATGCCCCCGCGCGGGAGGGATCGAATGACTGAAGCGGCGCACCGGAGCGCGCCGGCCGGCCGGGATCGGGAAAGAAGCCTGTCCCGGTCCACCGGCGAGCGCGAGTTCCATTTCACCCGCG
The DNA here is from genome assembly GCF_016653635.2 of Skermanella sp. TT6. Classification (NCBI taxonomy): domain Bacteria; kingdom Pseudomonadati; phylum Pseudomonadota; class Alphaproteobacteria; order Rhodospirillales; family Azospirillaceae; genus Skermanella; species Skermanella cutis. Next base: position 4,254,259 of record NZ_CP067420.1, on the reverse strand, counting down.
GGCATTTCGACCAGATCGCGGCGCTGCTCCAGCAACTCACGGGCATCCATCTCGCTCCCCACAAGGTGGAAATGGTCTATTCCCGCCTTGCCCGCCGGCTGCGGGACCTGGGCATGGCGGACTTCGACGCCTATTGCGCCTTCCTGTCGTCCGGGTCGGGGGAAAGCGAGATCGGCCTGCTGGTCAATGCCCTGACCACCAACCTGACCCGCTTCTATCGGGAGCCGCACCATTTCGAGCATCTGGCCACGGTGGTGCTGCCCCGGGTCCAGGAACGGGAGGCCGGCGCAGCCAAGCCGCGCCTGCGGATCTGGTCGGCAGGCTGTTCCTCGGGCGAGGAGCCCTACACGATCGCGATGACCGTAGCGTCCACGGTGCCCGACCTCCACCGCTGGGACGTCAGGATCCTGGCGACCGACATCGACACACACATGGTCGAGACGGCGCGGCGGGGCGTCTACGCCGTGGAAGCCGCAAGCGCCATACCCGCGGCAGTCCGCTCGCGCCACACGTCGGAGCAGCAGCAGGCAAACCGGCGGGTGCTCTCGATGGGGGAGAGTCTGCGCAGCATGATTACCTTAAAGCCGCTGAACCTGCTCGAAGACTGGCCGATGCGCGGCCCCTTCGATGCGATCTTCTGCCGCAACGTGCTTATCTATTTCGACAGGCATGGTAGAACGGAAGTGATAGGGAAGTTCCATCAACTGCTTGATGGCGACGGGCATCTCTATCTCGGCCATTCAGAGAGTCTCTACGGCGTTTCCGAACAGTTTCGCCAAGTGGGGCCGACCAGCTATCAGGCCATGCCATGAAGCACGCCGCTCGCGCACTCGACGACCGCAGAGGGGATGTCCCGGACCCCGACGAGCCCAACGAAGGCTATTTCCATCCGGGCTTCCGGGCCCATGCCGTCAAGGTTCTGCTCGGCGAGCACAAGATCACCCAGCGGCCCGACGAGATGCTGGTCACCACCCTCGGCTCCTGCATCGCCGCCTGCGTCCGCGATCCCGTGCTGGGCCTGGGCGGCATGAACCATTTCCTGCTGCCCGAAGCGCCCGCCGGGAACGACGGCGGAGCCAACGCCGCCGCACGGTACGGCGGCGTCGCCATGGAACGGCTGATCAACGAGATCCTTCGGCGGGGCGGCCGGCGCGACCGGCTGGAGGTGAAGGTGTTCGGCGGCGCCAAGGTGATCGCCAGCAGCAATCCCGTCGGGCGTCGCAACGCGGAGTTCGTGCTGGGCTTCATCGCCGCCGAGGGATTGACCCTGGCCGCGCAGGATCTGGGCGGCACCCTCGCGCGGCGGGTCCATTATTTCCCGAGCACCGGGAAGGTTATGCGTCGCCTGATCCGGCAGGACGCGGTGGAGGACACCATCCGCAGCGAAATGCGGTTCATGTCCGACCTGGGCGCCAGGCCGGTCGAAGGCGATATCGAGCTGTTCGGGGACTGATGATGGGCAAGCCGATCCGGGTCGCGATCGTGGACGACAGCGCGCTGATGCGCCGGATGCTCACCGAGGCGCTGGCCGCAGAGCCGGGGTTCGAGGTGGTCGGCCATGCCGCCGATCCCTACGAGGCACGGGAGATGATCAAGTCGGCCAATCCGGACGTCCTGACGCTGGACGTGGAGATGCCGCGCATGGACGGGCTGACTTTCCTGGAAAAGATCATGACGCTTCGGCCGATGCCGGTGGTCATGGTCTCGACCCTGACCCGCGAGGGGGCCGACGCCACCGTCCGGGCGCTGGAACTGGGGGCGATCGACTGCATCGCCAAGCCCAACGGTGCCGAGGGGGAGCGATTCGCCGACTTCCGCGACGAACTGGTCGGCAAGTTGAAGGTGGCGGCCCATGTCCGCCTGGGACCTCCCCGGACGAAGCCCGCCCGGGCCAAGGCGGGCGTCCGCGGCGGCAGCGGCCGGCTGATCGCGCTGGGTGCCTCCACGGGCGGCGTCGAGCGGATCCGCGACATCCTGGAGGTGCTGCCGGAAGGGTCGCCGCCGATCCTGATCGTCCAGCACATGGGCGCCTTCTACGTGCCCAGCTTCGCCGCCCGGCTGGACCGCCAGTCCGCGCTGACCGTCAGGATGGCCGAGGCGGGCATGCGCGTCACGGCCGGCGAGGTGCTGATCGCCCCCGGCGACCGGCATATGGCGCTGCGCCGGGACGGCTTCGGCTATCTATGCGAGATCGTCGACGGACCGCCGGTCAGCGGTCACAGGCCGTCGGTCGACGTCCTGTTCAATTCGGTCGCCGAGGTGGCGGGCGCAAACGCGGTCGGCGTGATCCTGTCGGGGATGGGGCGCGACGGCGCCTCCGGGATGGCGGCGATGCATGCCGCGGGAGCCTGGACGATCGGGGAGAACGAGCAGAGCTGCGTCGTCTACGGCATGCCGCGCATGGCCAAGCTGGCCGGCGGCGTCGCCGTCGAGATGCCGCTCGGGCAGATCCCGGCCGAGATGCTGCGCGCCGCGGCGGCCCCTGCCGCACGGTCGACCTGATGACGGACGGGGGAGACTGACCGATGTCGTTCGGATTGTTGAAGAGCATCGCCGGCAGCCGTTCAGACGCGCTTCCGGCGGCGATCCGCCCGGTTTCGGCTCCGACGCCGGCGGCTGAATTGCCGGCCGATGCCCGGCATGACGAGTTGCTGGGCCGTTGGCTCGGCTTTTCCGAGCTTCAGAACCACTGCCTGGACGCTCTGGCGATCGAGGTGAGGCGGACCAGCGACCTGGTCGAGTCCAGCACGCTGGAGATCAGCTCGCGGTTCCGCGACCTCGCCACCTCGGCGCGGGAGCAGACCAAGAGGGTGGAGGACATCATCGCGGTCGCCAACTCCGTCACGATCGACGGGGAAGCCATTCCGCTCGACCGCGTCGTCGCGACCATGCAGCAAATCCTGGTTGAGATGGTCAATAACATCGTCAACCTGTCGAAGCAGGCCATGACGATGGTCTATGTGCTGGACGACGTGGTCCGGGATGTCGGCGAGGTCGAGAAGAGCATCGCCGACATCGACACCATCAACCGCCAGACCAATTTCCTGGCGCTGAACGCGACCATCGAGGCCAGCCGCGCGGGCGAGGCCGGCAGGACCTTCGCGGTGGTCGCCAACGAGGTGCGTCACCTGTCCAAGGCGACCGGCGACCTTGCCGGCCGCATGCGCGACAAGGTCGGCGCGGTCGTCGTCGGCGTGCGGCGCGGCCACGAGATCCTGCGCGACATCGCCAACACCGACCTGTCGCCCCAGATGCTCGCCAAGGACCGCATCGACATGACGATGATGAGCCTGGTCGCGCAGAGCCAGCATTTCCAAAGCGTGCTCCAGGACGCGGCGCGGGTCTCAACGGAGATTTCCGCCCATATCAGCCAGGTCATCACCCGGATGCAGTTCCAGGACCTGGCCAAGCAGCGCCTGGACCATGTGATCGACGGCATGACCGTAATGTCGAACGGCCTTGGCGAACTGGGCGCGAGGACGCGCCTCGCGCTGCCGGCCGGCGCCCAGGCGGACTTCCCGCAGGAATGGGTGGACCAGCTGCTGTCCGGCATGACCTTGAGCGAGCTTCGCCAGCGCTTCGTCCGCCGCATGCTGCTGGCGGGATCCGCGCTGGATGCCCACGGCGCGCTGGACCACGAAACGGAATACCGGGGGGCCGACGGCGTGGATCCGGGCCTGTCGGACGGCACGGACGACGACAATGTCGAACTTTTCTGATCGCGCGTGAGATTGCCCGGCGGCGGCAGCGCATTCTGCCATTCAGGGAGCGGTGTGTGGAAATGGACTATCGTATCGAGCTGGACGACCTGGAAGCCCGCATCTTCGTCACGGGCCGCCTGACCTTCAACGACCACGGCAAGGTCCGGAGCATGATCCAGGAAATGGTGCAGAGCCATCCCAAGCGTCAGGTCATGATGATCGGCGGACTGGAGTTCGTGGACAGCTCCGGCCTCGGCATGATCCTGGTCGCCCGCGAGGAGGTGGCACAGGTCGACAAGAAGCTGTTCCTCCGCGGGGCGCAGGGGCAGGTCAAGCGGGTCCTTTCGGTCGCCCAGCTGGACAAGATCGTGGACATCCAGGACTGAAGCCGATTACGGACGAGCCGGCCATGCGGGCGAGCACGCTCTACGGTGTCGGACTGACGGCCGAGCGCCTCCAGGAGATCGCGACGCTGGTCGGCCGCGGCGGCCATTCCGTCGTCTGCGGCCTGCCGGCGGACGCCTGCGCCCGGATCGACGGCGCCGCCGTGCTCGCGGCGGGTCTCGACCAGGCCTGCCTCAGCGAGGTCCTGGACCGGGGAGCGGGCGCCTGCATCGAGGTCGGCTCGCTCGACGCCCCGACGGCGGCGGAGTGCGTGCGGCGAGCGGCGGGCTGTACGCTGTTCCTGTCCCTGACCACGGCGAGCGCCTATCGGCTGCCCGTGGCCCAGGCGGTGGTGACCGTGATCGACGGGATCGCGTCGCTCGGTCAGGAGAGGCGGGATGACGTCGAACTGGCGCTCCAGGAGGCCGTCAGCAATGCGGTGATCCATGGCAACCTGGCGGTATCGAGTCTGCGCGGCCCGACGCTGGCTGCGCTGGACGCCTTCTCCTGCGATCTCAACGAAAGGTTGGCCGACCCGACGCTGGCGAACCTGCGGGTCGGGATCGCCGTGTCGATCGACGATGCGGAGATCGCCATCGACGTGATCGACCAGGGTCCCGGTTTCGTGCCGAAGCCCCGCGCGCCGACGACGGCAAGCGGGCGGGGCATCGGCCTGATCGAATCCCTGGCGGCCGCGTGGGAACTGCTCGACGACGGCCGCCGGGTCCGGATGAGGTTCGCCCGATGAACGGCGGGATGGAGACGGCCTCCGCCGCGGCCCTGACCGAGCTCCGGCAGGTCGGGATCCTCGACTGCCTGATCCTGGTGGTGGACGACACCGACTTCAACCGCACCTTGATAACCGCGATGCTCCGGCAGGCGGGATTCCGTCGGATCGAGCATGCGGTCGACGGCATCGACGCGCTGCGCAAGATCGACCATGAAATGCCGGATCTGGTCATCCTGGACATCGTGATGCCCGGCCTGGATGGTTTCGAGGTGTGCCGGCGCCTGCGCGCCGAGGAACGATACGCCGATCTCCCCGTCCTTGTGCAGACCGCTCTGTCCAACACCGAGGACCGCAACAAGGCGTTCCAGCTCGGCACCACCGACCTGATCACCAAGCCGATCGACCGCAACGAGCTGCTGGCCCGGGTCCGCATCCACCTGGAGAACCGGATGCTGATCCAGGACCTCCAGCTCTACCGCACCCGGCTGGAGAACGAGCTGGCGATGGCGCGCGAGATGTACGGCCACCTGCTGCCGACCGCGGCGATCTTCGACCAGATCGGCCGCGACAGCGGCGTGCGAATCCGTCATCACCGGGCCGTCTCGTCCGAGCTGGGCGGCGACATCTGGGGCGTCATCCCCCTGCCGGGGGGACGCTTCGGGCTCTACCTGCTCGACATGACCGGGACCGGCGTGTCGGCGGCCTTGAACGCTTTCCGCATGCATACCGTGCTCCACGAATTGGCGCCGCTGGCGTCATATCCTTCCCGCTTTCTCACCGAGGCCAATGCGCGGGCGGTCGGGCTGTTCGAGTCGGACGAGCGGGCGGCGATGATCTATGGCGTGGTCGATCCGACCGCCGGGACCTTCTCCTATACCACCGCCTCCGCCCGCCGGCCGATCCTGGTCCGGCGCGGCGCCGCTACGGCCATCCTGGGCGAGGCCGACGGCGCGCCGGTCGGCCATGCCGCCGAGAGCGTCTACCGGACGCGCACCCTGACGTTCGGGCCGGGCACCATGCTGCTTCTCTACAACAATGCCGTGCTGGCCGCCCTGCCGGGCGACGGCGGCCGCGCGGCGGAGCGGACGCTCGCCGACCTCGCGGTTCCGGCCTTGCAGGCTCCCGGTCCGGACGAGGCCTGCGACCGCATGGTCGAAGCGCTCGCCCGCGCCGTCGGCGACCGGCCGGGGCAGGACATGACCCTGGTCTTGCTGGCCAAGGATGCCTGTACTTTCCCCTGGGCGGAGCGGTAGATGAGCAGTTCAGCCTCCGTGCCGGTCAATATCCGGAATGCCCGGATCCTGGTGGTCGACGACAACCGCGTGAACCGTCACCTGCTGGTGGCCGTGCTCCAGCGCGGCGGCTTTCCCCATGTGGAGATGGCCGAAGACGGGATCGACGCCCTGGCCAAGATCGAGGCGAACGCGCCCGACCTGATCCTGCTGGACCTCATGATGCCGAAGCTGGACGGCTTCGAGGTGTGCCGCCGGCTGCGAACCGATCCCAACCGCCGCGACCTGCCGATTCTGGTCCAGAGCAGCCTGTCGGGCTCGGAGGACCGGACCCGCGCCTTCTCGGTCGGGGCTACCGATTTCGTCAGCAAGCCGATCAACGCGACCGAACTGCTGTCCCGCGTCCGCATCCACCTGGAGAACCAGGCGCTGCTGCGCGACCTGCAAGGCTATCGACGGCGCCGCCAGGGCGAACTGGCGCTGGCGCGGAGCATGCAGGAACGGCTGCTGCCGGCGCCCTCGCGGCTGCGGGAGACCGAGAGCGACCTTGGCCTGAGCCTGTCGGCCCATTTCGAGCCGTCCTCGGAACTGGGCGGCGATTTCTGGGACCTGCGGCGCGACGGGCGCGGCAGGCTGATCGTCTGGCTGGTGGATTTCTCCGGCCATGGCGTCGGCGCGGCGCTCAACACTTTCAGATTGCACGCGATCCTGCGGCAGATGGACCTGAACGATTTCGACCCCGCCGACCATCTGCGCGAGGTCAATGAAAGGGTCTGTCCGCTTCTGCGCAGCGGCCAGTTCGCGACCATGCTGGTCGGCGTGGTCGATCCGGTGGAGAACACGTTCCACTATGCTTCCGCCGGGGCGCCGGCCCCGATGGTATGGCAAGCCGGCGATGCCGCGCCGGAGTTCGGCGACAGCAGCGGCCTGCCGGTCGGAATCCTGGCCTCGGCCCGCTACCAGAACCGCGACCTTGCCCTGCCGGTCGGCGGAAGGCTGTTCCTCTACAGCGACGGCGCCAGCGAGCTGTGGACCGCCGACGATACCGTACTGGGCGAAGACGGGCTGCTCGACCTCGTGCGCTGCCACATGCACCAGGAGGAGGATGCCGGCTTCCTGGCCGGCCTGCTCGGCTCCCTCACCGCGCTGGGAAATTTCGACGACGACGTCACCGCCCTGGTGCTGACCCGCCGCGCGTAAGCCTTCGTCAGCCTTCGGCGATCGGGTCGTAGAAGGCGGCGGAGAAACCCGCCTTGTCGCGGCTCTCCTCGTTGAAGGGGCGCTTCAATCCACCCTTGAAATGGGTGCGGACGAGATTCTGCCAAGTGGGAACCGGCGGGACGTCCAGTTTGTCGCAGACATGCTCGAACCAGCGCCGGCCGGCGGCCACATGGGTGATCTCGTCGTCGTGGATGATCTGGAGCGCGTCGGCGCCGGCGTCGTCGCCGACGGCGCGGAGGTTCCGGATCATGGCGGGCGTCACGTCCAGCCCGCGCGCCTCCAGCACCAGCGGCACGATGGCGAGGCGGGCGGCGAGGTCGTGGGCGGTGTCCCGGCTGGCCTGCCACAACCCGTCATGGGCGGGCAGGGCGCCGTAATGGCTGCCCAGGTCGGCCAGGCGGCGGCACAGCATGTCGAAATGCCGCGCCTCGTCGTCGGCGACCTGAACCCAGTCGTCGGTGAAACCCTTGGGCATGCCGGCGCCGAAGCGGGCGACGATGTCCCAGGACAGGTCGATGGCGTTCAGCTCGATATGGGCGAGCGCGTGGATCAGCGCGGTCCGCCCGGCGACGCTGCCGGCCTTGCGGCGCGGCGGCATGTCGCGCGGCTGGCGAAGCTCCGGATAGTCCGGACGCGCCGGCCGGTCGGGCGGGACCGGCGGGCCGGGCGGCTCGATCCCGGCCAGCGCGCCGGTCCGCCACGCCTCGGCGAAGCGGCGGGAGAGGCGGACCTTCTCCGCCGGGTCGGCGGTGGTCAGGACGGTGACGGCGGCAGACCGGATACTCATCTGGCGGTGTTCAGCGGCGGCCGTAGGCGATGAACTCCCCGTTCAGGAAGTCCGGCTTGCCGTAGCCCAGCGGCTTGCCGTCGGGCGTCTCGATGGAGCCCCCGGCGGCCAGCAGGATGGCGTGGCCGGCCGCCGTGTCCCACTCGCAGGTCGGGCCGAAGCGGGGATAGACGTCCACCTCGCCGCGGGCGATCAGGCAGAACTTGAGCGCGCTGCTGGAGTGGCGGTGCTCCTTCACCAGCTTGCCCTCCAGGAACCTGTCGAGCCGTTCGCGGTCGCCGTGGCGGCGGCTGGACAGCACCACCAGCCCGTCGGGCGGGACCATGCGGGCGGAGATCGGCACGTCGCCGCGGCCCTGGACGCAGTGAACGGCGGTGCCGGGGCCGGCCGCGGCGTAGAGGTCGCCGTCCACCGGCAGGTACATGACGCCCAGGACCGGGACGCCGTCCTTCACCAGCCCGATATTCACGGTGAACTCGCCGGTGTGCTCGACGAAGCTGCGCGTGCCGTCCAGCGGATCGACCAGCCAGTAGATGCCATGGTCGCCCGGCGGGGACTTGCCGGCGGCGTGCTGCTCCTCCGAGATGACGGGGATGTCCGGGGTCAGGTGGTGCAGGGCCGGCAGGATGACGGCTTCGGCGGCGTGGTCGGCGGCGGTCACCGGACTGCCGTCGGACTTGACGTGGGCGGTCACCGTGTCTGTGTAATACCGGAGTATGACCTGACCGGCCTCCCGCGCGATGGTGCGCACGGCCGGAAGCAACTTGGCAAAGCCGTGATCCAGGCTTTGATCCGCCCTACGATCTGACATGGGTCCCCCAAAGGTCACAAGATGGGGAGCATACGCCCCCGCGCGACCCTTGGGGAACCCCCGCCGGCGTTATTCGGCGGCGATCGCGGGGCGATGCTCCTGGATCAGGCGCCAAATCTTCTGCGGTGTTGCAGGCATGTCCACATGCCGCACCCCGTAGACCGACAGCGCGTCGACCACGGCGTTGATCACCGCGGGCGGCGCCCCGATCGCCCCGGCCTCCCCGGCGCCCTTCATGCCGAGCGCGTTGGTCGTGCTGGGCACCTCGTTCAGCTTGAACTGGACGAACGGGATGTTGTTCGCCCGCGGCATGCAATAGTCCATGAAGGACCCGGTCAGGAGCTGGCCCGAATCGGGGTCGTAGACGCATTCCTCGTACACGGCCTGCCCGATGCCCTGGCCGACGCCGCCATGGACCTGGCCGGCCAGCATCAGCGGGTTGAGCACCTTGCCGAAATCATCGACCACGGTGTAGCGCACGAACTCGATCCCGCCGGTGTCCTCGTCGATCTCCAGCTCGCAGATGTGGCAGCCGTTGGGGAAGGTCGCGGCCGGCGGCGTCCAGCGGGCCTCCTCGTCGAAGGCGAAGCCGCCGTCGGCCGGCGCGCTGGCCTTGGCGACATCCTGGATCGTCACCTTGCGGTCGGTGCCGACGATGGTGAAGGTCCCGTCCTCGAACCCGATGTCCACGGCCGCCGCCTCCAGCAGCTCCGCCGCCTTGGCCCGGGCCTTCTCGATCACCCGTTCCGCCGTGTCGGACAGGGCGGCGCCGCCGACCGGGATGGAGCGGGAGCCGCCCGTGCCGGAGCCGAAGCTGATCCGCGCGCTGTCGCCCTGGACGATCTCGATGTCCTCCGCCGGGATGCCCAGCCGGTCGGAGACGATCTGGGTGTAGGCCGTCTCGTGCCCCTGGCCGTTGGACTGGGAGCCGATCAGCACCGTCACCTTGCCGGCGCCGGACATCTGGATCGTCGCCTGCTCCGGCCCGCCGCCCGAGCAGGCCTCGATATAAGTGGCGAGACCGATGCCGCGCAGCTTGCCGCGCGCCCGCGCCTCCGCCCGGCGCTGCTCGAAGCCGGTCCAGCCCGACAGCTCAAGCGCGTCGTCCATGTTGCGGGCGAACTCGCCGGTGTCGTAGGTGAGGCCCAGCGAGGTGTTGAAGGGCATCGCCTCCGGCGGGATGAAGTTGCGCCGGCGCAGCTCGCCCGGATGCATTCCCAGCTCGCGTGCCGCCGCGTCCACCAGCCGCTCCAGCAGGTAGGCCGCCTCCGGCCGGCCGGCGCCCCGGTAGGCGTCCACCGGGTTGGTGTTGGTGAAGACGCCCTTGACCAGCACGTGGATCGCCGGGGTGGTGTAGACCCCGGCCAGCATGGCCGTGCCGGCGTCGGTCGGGATGTAGGGGCCGAAGTTCGACAGGTAGGCGCCCAGGTTGGCGACCGTGGAGACCCGCAGCGCCAGGAACCTGCCGTCGGCGTCCAGCGCCAGGTCGGCGTGGGAGACGTTGTCGCGCCCGTGGTCGTCGCTGAGGAACGCCTCGCCCCGCTCCGACGTCCACTTGACCGGACGGTTCAGCTTGCGCGCGGCGAACAGCGACAGGACATATTCGGGATACATGAAGATCTTCATGCCGAAGCCGCCGCCCACGTCGGTGGTCAGCACGTGGAACTTCTCTTCCGGCTCGTTGAAGATCTGGGTCGCCAGCTGGGTGCGCAGCCCGTGGACGCCCTGGCTGGAGACGTAGAGGACATAGCGGTCGGTGTCGTCGATCGAGGCGAGGCAGGCCCGGCCCTCCATCGAGTTCGGCACGATCCGGTTGTTCACCAGGTCGATGCTGACCACCTTGGCGGCCTTGGCGAATCCGGCCTCGGTCGCCGCCTCGTCGCCCTTCTCCCACTCGAAGCTGAGGTTGCCGGGCGCCTGCTCCCACACCTGGGGGGCGTTGGACGCCAGGGCGCCCACGGTGTCGGCGATGGCCGGCAGCTCCGAATAGTCGATCATGACCAGCTCGGAGGCGTCGCGCGCCGCGTCCAGCGACTCCGCGACGATGAAGACGACGGGGTCGCCCACGTGGCGGACGCGGCCCTTGGCGAGGGCCGGGCGCGGCGGCATCACCAGCGGCTGGCCGTTGCGCTGGACCAGCGGGACGTTGCAGGGAAGGGGGGCGATGCTGGCCGCCTCCAGGTCCTCCACCGTGTAGACGCCGAGCACGCCGGGGGCGTTGCGGGCGTCTTCCAGGTCGATGGAGACGATCTCCGCATGGGCGTGGGGCGAGCGCAGGACATACCCGTGGGTCTGCCCCGGCAGGGAGATGTCGTCGGTATAGCGTCCGCGCCCGGTCAGCAGGCGGGCGTCCTCGGTGCGCGGCACCGCTTGTCCGATTCCAAACTTGGCCATGTGATCTGAACCCCCCTGAAGGATTGCGCCGCTGAAGTGCGCCGGCAGATTGTGCTGCCTGGTTGTCCCGTTGTCTCCGTGTGCCAGAGAGTTTATGCGCGTCCCGCCGGATGACAAACCCCCGAAGTGGTCTTACCTGACATGTCCCGAAAAGATGCTTGGCGGGCGGCGCGGGGTCCTTATGTTCCTTGATGTTTCAAGGATCAGCCGAGCTTGGAAAGCACCGGAAAGCCATGTGCGGACGCTATACCCTCGCGACTCCGGTCGCCGAAATGAGCCGGATGTTCGGCTTTCCCGAGCTGCCGAACCTGCCGGCCCGGTTCAACATCGCGCCGACGCAGGATGTCGCGGTGGTGCGCTGGCTGGACGACGAGAAGCGGCGCGCGTTGTCCCTGGTACGCTGGGGGCTGGTGCCCCACTGGGCCGACGATCCGTCGATCGGCAGCCGGATGATCAACGCGCGGTCCGAATCGGTGGCCGACAAACCGTCCTTCCGCAGCGCCTTCGCCCGCCGCCGCTGCCTGGTCCCGGCCGACGGGTTCTATGAATGGCAGCAGCATGTGCCCAAGGGGGAGAAGAAGCAGCCTTTCCGCATCCGCCGCCGCGACCGGCAACCCTTCGCCTTCGCCGGATTGTGGGAGACCTGGAAGGGTCCGAAGGGCGGCCCGGCGCTGGACCGCCCGCTGGAGACGGTCACCATCGTGACGACCACGGCCAACGGCGTGCTGAAGCCGCTGCACGAGCGGATGCCGGTGATCCTGGCCGAGGACGACTATGCCGCGTGGCTGGACCCGGAGACATCCGGGGAGGCCGCCGGGGCGCTGCTTCGGCCCTGCCCGGAGGATTGGCTGGAGGCCTATCCGGTCAGCACGCGGGTGAACAGCGTGCGGAACGACGACCCGTCCTGCGTCGATCCGGTCGAGGGGGCCGGGGTGGCGGCGCCGGCGCCGAGGCAGCCGAAGCTACTGTGACGGGGCGGTGACCCCCGGGGGGATGGCCGCGGATGTCAACAAACGTGATCATGGCTGCGGCCGCTGCTGTTCCGGAAGTGCCGAGGGGGCCACAGATTACGGCGATGTCCACAGATGGGAGGCGATATGTGCGCTTTTGTCATGATCGGACGGTGGCGTTCCTTCCTTTCGTCTCCTTTCGATCTTCTATGATCTCCTTCCATCATGCGCGGGCTTGACCCGCGTTTCCACGTGCGAACCATCACGGCGAAGAATGCTGACATCATCCCCCCGGAAAATGTCAGCAAACGTAGTCATCCGTGCGGCAGGGTAGAGCGGCGTCGTGGATCCTGCATTACTCCTTCTCGTCACGCGCGGGCTTGACCCGCGATAGTCCAGCGCGACGATTGCAAACTCAATCGGAGGATGCTTTTCTTGTAGAGTGCTTCTCCCCTCATCGTCATGACCGGGCTTGACCCGGTCATCGCTTGCAGGCTCCGTCAGCGCCGCCATGCGGGGAGATACCCGGATCAAGTCCGGGTATGACGAAAAAGGGCCTTCTGCCCATGCTCCAGCCTTCTGACCGGTAAGCAGCAGCCGTGCTGGACAACCGTGGAATTGCCCCGTGCATCCACGTGCGAACCTTCATTACGCCGATTGCTGACATCACTCCCCCGGATCACGTCAGCAAACGTATTCATCCGCGCGTGGGGGCAGGCGGGTACCGTGGGTCCTGATATTCACGCTGCAAAGATCCGGCACCGGAGTGCGGCGGCGAGCCTAGCGCGAATTGATGAAGGAATAGCTTCCTGGCAACACGAATGAGGCTGTTGCGCGAGTGCTTCAACCATTCTTATACAAACAGGAGATAAAGAAGGCCTCAGTACGTCCGCAGGGTAGTGCGGATATCAAGGCGCTGGCCCGATTCCGTGCCGGTCGATCCACAGGCAATCGGGGGCACGGACTTGGAAAAGGGCAGGAGGGATCTGGTCGCCGCGCTGGCGGGGATGTTCATGGTGGCCTGGGCCGGCGGCGGAGCGGGTGTCGCCGTCGCGGCATCCTCCGACGGGGCGGACCCGCTGAAGCAATATATCGAGGCGATCTCCGACGCGGCCGTTCCGACCCCGGCCGAGATCGACGATCGCCTGGTGCCCATCCGTCGCGACAACGCGGCCCTGCGCTGGGAGACCGAGGCCGCCGATTCCCGGGTCAAGGTCGTGTCCTGGATGTCGGAAAGCGCGTTCCAGCGTTTCTATTCCCAGCCGGAGGAACTGCCGGCGGACAAGTCGGCCCCGCCCAACTGGGGCACGGTGATGTGGGTGACGGCCGTTCCGCAGGTGCGGGATTTCTGCCGCTCGCTGGGCACCCGCGACACGGTCGCGATCACTAATCGCCTCCTTCAGCTTTTCGGGCTGCCGCCGACCGGTCAGAACGCGCGCTTCGTGGAGATGTGGGTGTCGCCCAAGGACATGCTGCGCCCCTGTCCTGACCGCGAAGTGGACGACAGCCGCTGCGAGGTGGATACGGCGAGCGACGTGGACGATTATCGGACCTGGTTCACCGGCAACTATGCGAAGTCCTACAACGCCTCCGGTTTTCCGTGGACCCGGCTGGGATACACCTATGACTGGGCGCCCGCCGACGACAAGGCGAACCCGAACAAGCCCAAGGGCGCCAGCGAGTTCATCCTGAGGCCGGGAACGCCCTATACGATCACGGGGCGGTACACGACCGCGGAGTATTGCGGCCGGCCGGCGCGGTGAATTTGATTGACCCGTGGGTGCCGGCGAGTATTATCCCGGCACTTTCCCCAGGTAGCCCCTGTGGCGGAATCGGTAGACGCGGCGGACTCAAAATCCGTTGCCAGTGATGGCGTGCCAGTTCGAGTCTGGCCGGGGGCACCAGTCAAAACAGAAACTTAGTGCGCATCAGGCCCTGTTGCGGGTTTTGCTTGATGACTGTATCGCAGTCTTGCCCGCATAGCGGGAGATCCATAATCAGGCGTGAGTCCAGGTAAGTTCCCGGGTATGTTGTCCGGCGGTCGGTCATGTCGGATTGCGGCGCTGTCTTGATGAGGATGCATCTTACTCACGCTTCAGCTTAGCGCGTTATTTTTCCAGGAGAGAGGTGATTCCTGGATCGTATCTGGCAAATACAACCGCTTTTTTCAAAATGTCCTGAACGTTGAAAGTCTTCTTTGTTCCAATATCAGTTGGGAACTGGACATCGCTCGCCCTGTATATGCCCTATCCTACATAATTTTCTACTCGTGCACAGGCGGCCATTGTTGGGCGGCATGTAGTACGCGAAGTATCGTTACTGCGCGCGTGTCTTCTGTGTAGACGACCACGTAGTTAGATCGGACAACCATTTCCCGCGTGCCAGCGACTCGACCGGTCCGGTAGAGCTTCGGATGCTCAGGCAGTTTCGAAGTCTTCGCCTCGATGTCGTTTTTCAAACGCTGGGCAGCCTCCAAGTTATCGTCGGATATGTAGTCAATGATAGACAAAAGATCGGCACGGGCCGTCTCCCGCCACTCAAGCACCACCACGACGTTTCCTGTCGATCAAGGCTTGAGCTTCGCCCATGACTTGCTGATGAGGTGCCGTCGGGCTTGTGTCGGCCAACGCCTCGTGGACCTTGGCCCGAAACCATGCATCATACGCTTCGGGTGTCGCGGTCAATCCGGCCGGCAGAGCGCCTTCTTTGGCGATGCGCGTAAGCAGGATACGTACGGCATCCGAGACAGTGAGGCCGACATTGGCGAGTTTTTCCGTTGCGTCAGCCTTGAGCTTGTCGTCCACGCGGATGTGCAGCATCGATGTCTGGGCAGCCATTGCCGGTTCTCCTGTTGTATGCCCCTATCATGTGTCTCAATTGAGATACGATCAAGGGCGTGTTATCCCAGGGCTTGGCGCACGGCCCTTGCGTGACCCGCGGTATGTTTGTTTGGATGTCGAAACTCGTTCTTCATCCTGATCGGGCTTGCCCTGCGGGGCTCAATCAGCGAAGGCTTGATGAAGCCCGCTGGGAGATGACCGGATCAAGTCCGGTCATGACGAATGGGGAGTGTTGCTGTCACCATCCGGCACCTTTGGGTGAGGAGCAACTATCGTACCGGACATCCTTGGACTTGGCCGGCAACTCGGATTGGAAGGCTGCCGCGGAAGATTTCCACTCCGCACCGTTTATTGTCGGCACGGGGCTTCACCCCCAAAGCAACCCCGCCGAAATCACCACCCCCGACACGACCAGCACGATCAGGCAGAAGCCCATCACGTCCTTCGCCTTCAGCCCCGCGATGGCCAGCGCCGGCAAGGCCCAGAAGGGTTGGATCAGGTTGGTCCAGGCGTCGCCCCAGGCGACCGCCATGGCGACCTTGGAGAGGTCGGCGTTCAGCGCCGTGGCGGCCGGCAGCATCACCTGGGACTGCACCGCCCACTGGCCGCCGCCCGAGGGGATCAGGGCGTTGAGCAGGCCGGCGCTCCAGAAGGTGAAGAGGGGCAGGGTGTCGGCGGTTGAGAAGGAGACGAACCATTCGGACAGGCTGCGGGCCAGGCCGGACTGCACCATCATCCCCATGATGCCGGCGTAGAACGGGAACTGTATGATGATGCCCGCGGCACCCTTCACGGCTTCCTGGAGGCTGTGGAGGAAGCGGTAGGGCGTGCCGTGCAGCAGGATGCCGAGGAACAGGAAGATGAAGTTGACGATGTTCAGGTTCAACGCCAAGCCCTTGTCGATCACATAGAGCGCGATGAACAGCAGGCCGAGGCCGCCGACGATCCAGGAGATCGCGCGGCTCTGCTCCAGCCGGTCGGCCGGTCGGTCGATGCGGCCGGCGTCCTCCGGGTCGATGTCCACCAGCTTGGCCGGGTCCACGTGGACGGGTTGGCCGCCGTGGCCCAGCATCAGGCGGTTGGTCAGCGGGATCAGGACGACCAGGGCGGCGACGATGATCAGGTTGTAGCTGCTGAAAAGCGTCTGGCTGGTCGGCACGATGCCGATCAGGTTCTCGGAGAAATGCCCGGGGGTCGCGATGGTCAGGGGGACCGAGCCCGACAGGCCGCCGTGCCAGATCACGAACCCGGAATAGGCGCTGGCGATCAGCAGACGGTAGTCCACCGTCGGGACGACTCGGGCGAGCTGGCGGGCGAACAGGGCGCCGATGACGAGGCCGAAGCCCCAGTTGATCCAGCTCGCCGCAAGGGACACCAGCGTGACCATGACGATGGCCTGTCCCGGCGTCTTCGCCAGCCGGGCGATAGCGGAGAGTATGCGCCGGAAGAAGGGCGTGCTGGCCAGAACGAAGCCGGTCACCAGCACCAGCACCATTTGCATGCTGAATTCCAGCAGCTGCCAGAACCCGTCGCCCCAGTAGCGGGCCATGGCGAGCGGAGAGGCGCCTTCGAACAGGATGCCGGCGGCATAGACGAGCAGGGTCAGCAGCAGCACGAGGACATAGGGGTCGGGCAGGTAGCGCTCGACCAGGTTCGTGGACCAGTTGGTTGCTGCGCCCAGCATTGGCGTCTCCCCCTTGTTGATCCCATGCCGGCGTGCGGTGCCGGGTCAGGTGTTTTCGGGCAATCAACCCGCTGGGGAGCCGGAAGTTCAGGGATTATGGATGAATGCCGGGGGGCCGCGGATCGGGAGAGGGGTCCCTTTCGTCATGCGCGGGGTTGACCTCGCGCATCCGCGTGCGAGCGGGCTTGATCAAGTTCGTACGCGGATAGCCGGATCAAGTCCACGGCTGTCCGGCACGGTGATTGCCTTGCGCTACGAAAGGGTTAACCTCAGGTAAAATTACTCCATTTTCGTCATGGCCGGACTTGATCCGGCCATCTTTCACGGGAAGCATCGGAGCCTCCGTGCCTTGAGATCCGCGAGTCAAGCCCGCGGATGACGAACCGGAAGAGAAAACGATCGTTAGTAACGTTCACAATGGTTGATGGGCAAGTACCGCGCCGGACAGCCGTGGATCAAGTCCGGCCATGATGAAAGGGCAGTGTTTCAGTCTCTTGGCGTGGCCTGTACGGCCTTGGCCGTCAGTCGATGATCGTGCCGAGCAGGCCGCCGCCCGCGCCGCCGATCAGGGCTCCGCGCTTGCCGTCGATCGCGTAGCCGCCGGCGGCGCCGACGCCGGTACCCACCATCTGTTCCGTCGAGCATGCTCCCAGCGCCAGCAGGGCGAATACAACACCGATAAGCTGCTTCTTGCTCATGATTTGATCTCCTTCTGAGCATTTAACAGACAAGCCGGTGATTCATTCCCGGGGGCGAGGGAGGTATGGCGGCGGTACCGCTTCAGGCCTTGCCGGACTTCTTCGCGGCTACTTCGCGCGTCTCGGCCACCGGAGTCAGCGCGCCGCGGCCGTCGAACCAGGAGACGAGATTGTCCACCACGAGCTGGCCCATGGCGTTGCGGGTGTGGACCGTTCCGGAAGCCACGTGGGGCAGAAGCACGGTGTTCTCCATCGCGATCAGCTCGGCCGGGACGTTGGGTTCGTCGGCATAGACGTCCAGGCCGGCGGCCAGGATCGTCCGGGAGCGGAGCGCCTCGATCAGGGCGGCCTCGTCCACCACGGTGCCGCGGCCGACATTGACGAAGATGCCGTCGGGGCCGAGGGCTTCGAAGATCTCGCGGCCGACCATCCGCTCGGTCGAGGCGCCGCCGGGAATGACGGAGATCAGCACATCCACCTGCCGGGCCAGATCGACCGCGTCGGCGACATAGGCGTAGTCGACGCCGTCCTGCCGGGTCCGGCCATGATAGGAGATCGGCAGGCCGAAGGCTTCGAGTCGCTTGGCGATTGCCTTGCCGATCCGGCCCAGGCCGAGGATGCCGACCTTGCGGCCGCGCAGCGACGCGGTGAGCGGGAAGGCTCCCGAAGGCCATTTGCCGTCGCGCAGGTGGCGCTCTGCCTCCGGGATGCGGCGCACCGTCGAGATCAGCAGGCCGATGGTAAGGTCCGCGACCTCGTCGGTCAGCACGTCGGGCGTGTTGGTCACGACGATGCCGTTGCCGCCGGCCCACTTGGCGTCGATCTGGTCATAGCCGACGCCGAAGGCGGAGACGATCTCCAGCGCGGGGAGCCTGCCCATCAGCTGCTCGTTCAACGGGGCGTGCCCGCCGGCGGCGATGCCGCGGATCCGGGGGCCGTGCTCGGCCAGGAAGGCGTCCCGGTCGGCGACCTCCCACAGACGGTGAACGGTGAACAGCCGGTCGATCTGGTCGGCGACCACAGGCATCATCGGGGCGATCTGAAGGATTTCCGGGCGGGCCATGGCTTGTATCAGCACCTTTGTTGTCTCTTCCCTCCGCCTTGTATCCGGCGGCTACACACCATGGCGCGTCTGTCAACTCCAGGCAAGTTTCGTTCCAAAGAAAACAAGCTTTGTCGTGGCATAAAGCCGCGTTACAGTTCTCGAAAGCCTCCGGACCAGAGAGGCGCAATCAGGGGGGAGATGAGCCCGTGGCGACTGGCACGGACATTCTCGATACCATACGCACGCGGCTTTTCACGGCCGTGCTGGGCGACGTCATGGACACGCGCGGGCTGACCCGCCAGTTCCTGCCGCCGGCGATCCGCCCGATCGATCCCGACACCGCTCCCGCAAGGGTGATGGCCGGCCGCGCCATGCCCGTGCTGGAGGCCGACTGCTGCGGCGACGTGGAGTGGCGGGGGGCCGGGCCCGGGGGTGGTCCTGGGAGCGGGCAGGGGGGAGGCAATCCTTTTCCGTTCGGGTTGATGCTCCGCGCGCTCGACGAGCTGCAGCGGGACGAGGTCTATGTCTGCACCGGCGGCTCGCCGCGCTATGCGCTGTGGGGCGAGCTGATGAGCACGCGCGCCCGTGCGCTGGGAGCGGCGGGGGCGGTGGTGGACGGGTTCCACCGCGACACGCTGGGGATCAGGAAGCTCGGTTTCCCGGTCTATTCCCACGGGTCATACGCCCAGGACCAGCGCATGCGGGGGCGGGTCATCGATTTCCGCTGCCCGATCGAGTTCGGCAACGGCGTCCGGATCGATCCAGGCGACGTGGTCGTGGCCGACATCGACGGGGTGGTGGTCGTTCCGGCCGACCATGCCGCCGACATCGTCGCACTGGCGCTGGAGAAGGTCGAGGGCGAGGAGAGCGTCCGGCAGATGATCGAGCGGGGCGAGCGCACCGAGGACATCTTCGGCAAGACCGGCATCATGTAGCGGCCTCGCGGTGCGAGCCGGCACGGGTGCCGCCTGATCGAACAATCAAGAAAACGAGAATGGGGAGAAGAAGCGATGAAGTCACTGTTGGGTGCGGTTCTGGCCGTCTGCATGGCCGCCACGGCGGGCCAGGCGATGGCGCAGGAGAAGCTGAACGTCTTCTGGGTCAAGGGCTTCTACAAGTCCGAGGACGACGCGCTGTTCGAGGCGATCCGGAAGTTCGAGCAGAAGACCGGGGTCAAGGTCGAGCTGTCGCAGTATCCCGTGCAGGACATGATCCCGAAGACGGTCGCGGCGCTGGATTCCGGCACGCCGCCGGACGTGGCCTATGCCGACGTCTATGATTTCCAGGTCACCGGAAAGTGGGCCTTCGAGGGCCGGCTGGAGGACATCTCCGACGTCCTGGAGCCGATGAAGGACCGGTTCGCGCCGAACACGGTGGAGACGACCTGGCTGCTGAACGAAAGCACGGGCGAGCGCGCCTATTACGGCTTTCCGATCAAGCAGCAGACCATGCATATCGAGTACTGGACCGACATGCTGACCCAGGCCGGCTTCCAGGAGTCGGACATTCCCAAGACCTGGAAGGAATACTGGGCCTTCTGGTGCAGCGAGGTGCAGCCGGCCTACCGCAAGGCGTCGGGCCAGCGGGCCTATGGCATCGGGCAGCCGCTGGGCGTGGACAGCAGCGACTCCTTCTATTCGTTCCTGACCTTCGCCGACGCCTACAACGTCAAGATGGTCGATGACGACGGCAAGCTGCTGGTCGACGATCCCAAGGTGAAAGAAGGGCTGGTCGGCGCGCTGACCGACTATACCGAACCCTATGCCAAGGGCTGCGCGCCGCCGTCGGCCACGAGCTGGAAGGACCCGGACAACAACGTCGCCTTCCACAACAAGACGACGGTCCTGACCCACAACGCGACGATCTCCATCGCGGCCAAGTGGCTGGACGACATGAACAACGCGACCCTGACCCAGGAGCAGCGGGACCAGGCCAAGAAGAACTATTACGAACTGATCCGCACGGCGGGTTTCCCGCAGAAGCCCGACGGCAGCAAGATGGTCTACCGCGCCGCGGTCAAGACCGGCGTGATCTTCTCCAACGCCCGCAACAAGGAGCGCGGCAAGGAATTCGTGAAGTTCCTGCTCGAGGAGGAGAACCTGACCCCCTATGTCGAGGGCTCGCTCGGCCGCTGGTTCCCGGTCACCAAGGAGGGGCAGGAGCGTCCGTTCTGGAAGGCCGATCCGCACCGCCAGTCGGTCTACAACCAGTTCAAGGACGGCACCGTGACCTTCGAGTTCACCAGGAACTATAAGTTCACCATCCTGAACAACGAGAATGTCTGGGCCAAGGCGGCCAACCGGGTCATCAACGAGAAGGTGCCGGTGGACAAGGCCGTTGACGAGATGATCGCCCGCATCAAGGCCGTCGCGGGCTAGCTGCCAGGGACCGGGAAATCGGGGGTCAGACCACCATTTCCCCGAAGCGTCGAAGTCCAGGAAAGTTCGAGGGAAATGGTGGTCTGACCCCGGTTTCCCTCGCAGGTGCCGGTGCCGCATCCGGAACGGGCTTTCATTTCTTATCCCACCATCACGGCGGACGCGATGAACACGATTGCGGTTTCCGAAACGGATGCCGGGGCCCCGCCGAAGCGGCGGGGCTGGTCGTCCACGCGGGTCTGGGGCACCATCCTGCTGGTGCCCTACGTCCTGGTCTTCCTGTTCTTCGTGGTCTATCCCGTCTGCTACGGGTTCTGGCTGGCGCGGGACCCCCAGAGCTACGTCCAGCTGTTCGAGGACCCGATCTTCGTCCGATCGATCTTCAACACGCTGGTCTTCCTGCTGATCGGCGTGAACCTGAAGATGATGGTGGCGCTGCTGCTGTCGGGGTTCTTCCTGCACGACCGGATCTGGATCCGCTGGCTGTCCCTGATCTTCATCCTGCCCTGGGCGGTGCCGTCGATCCCGACGATCCTGTCCGTGCGCTTCATGCTGAACCCGGAATGGGGCGTGATCAACCAGCTGATCTTCCGGTTCACGGCCGAGGACGGGCCGAACTGGCTGAACGACCCGACGCTGGGCCTGACCTTCTCCATCCTGGTCCATATCTGGAAGAGCCTGCCGTTCTGGACGCTGATCCTGCTGTCCGGCCGGCTCGCGATCTCCAAGGACCTGTACGAGGCGGCGTCGGTGGACGGGGCGAGCTCGGTCCAGCAGTTCCGGTTCGTCACCTGGCCGTCGATGAAGACGCTGTACGTGACCTGCACGGTGCTGTCGATGATCTGGACGCTGGGCGACTTCAACAGCGTCTACCTGCTGACCGGCGGCGGGCCGGCCGACCTGACCCATGTGCTGGCGACGCTGGGCATCCGGTACCTGCGGCTGGACCAGGTGAACCTGTCCATGGCGGCGATCGTCACGGCTCTGCCGCTGGTGCTTCCGCTGGTCTACTTCATGATGAGGCGGCTTTCCAAATGATGAGGCTGGCCAAATGACGAGATTTTCCCTGGCGGGGATCGCGGGCGAGGCGAAGCTTCTGCTGATCGGCATCCCGGTCCTGATCTGGACCCTGCTGCCCATCTACCACCTGTTCCTGTTCGCGATCTCGCCGCGGGACGCCGCCTTCTCCGGCAATATCTGGCCGGAGGAGCCGACGCTGAGGAATTTCGAGATCGTGCTGAACCAGGACCATTATTTCCTGATCCACTTCTGGCAGCAGCTGGCCAATTCGCTGATCGTCGCGATCGCGACCGGGGTGCTGACCCTGCTGGTGGCGACCTTCGCGGCCTTCGCGATCAGCAGGCTGAAGGTGGAGGGCGGGCGCACGGTGATGAACCTGGCGCTGTTCACCTATTTCATCCCGGCGGCCTTCCTGGCGGTGCCGATGTACCGGACCATGGGGATCTACGGGCTGCTCAACAGCAAGTGGGCGCTGATCCTGGCGATGGTCACGGTGGCCTCGCCCTACGCGATCTGGGTGCTGAAGCAGGCGTCGGACAAGCTGCCCTACGAGCTGGACGAGGCGGCGGTGGTGGACGGGGCGTCGCCGATGCAGCTGTTCCGGCTGGTCTATCTGCCGCTGATGACGCCGTCGCTAGTGGCGGTCGGGACCTATGCGCTGCTGCTGGCCTGGAACGAGTATCTCTACGCCTTCCTGCTGCTGTCCCGCGACACCGACATCACCCTGCCGGTGGCGCTCGGCAATTTCCTGGCGGCGGACGATTCGCCGTGGGAGCTGCTGATGACCACCGGGCTGATCTATGCGCTGCCGCCGGCGGCGATCTACTACGCCTTCAAGCGCTACATGGTCTCCGGCCTGACCGCGGGCGCGGTGAAGAGCTGAGCGTGACCGACATTCGGGGGAGCAATCATGGCCTCGGTTGAGATCAGGGACGTCCGCAAGTCCTACGGCACGGCGCAGGTGCTCCACGGCGTATCGGTCGATATCCGGGACGGCGAGTTCGTCATCCTGGTGGGGCCCTCGGGCTGCGGGAAATCGACGCTGCTGCGCATGCTCGCCGGGTTGGAGAGCATCACCGGCGGCGAGATCCGCATCGGCCCGCGGGTGGTCAACGACGTGCCGCCCAAGGAGCGGGACATCGCGATGGTGTTCCAGAACTACGCGCTCTATCCGCACATGACGGTGGCGGAGAACATGGCCTTCTCCATGCGGCTTCGGCGGGCGAAGAAGTCGGAGATCGAGGTTCGGGTCAACCGGGCCGCCGAGATCCTGGGCCTGACCAAGCTGCTGGCCCGCTATCCCAAGGAGCTGTCCGGCGGGCAGCGCCAGCGGGTCGCCATGGGGCGGGCGATCGTGCGGGACCCCAAGGTGTTCCTGTTCGACGAGCCCTTGTCCAACCTGGACGCCAAGCTGCGGGTGGCGATGCGCGCCGAGATCAAGGAGCTGCACCAGCGGCTTCGGACCACGACGGTCTATGTCACCCACGACCAGATCGAGGCCATGACCATGGCCGACAAGATCGTCGTGATGCGCGACGGCATCGTCGAGCAGGTCGGGGCGCCGCTGGACCTCTACGACAGGCCTGACAACCTGTTCGTCGCCGGCTTCATCGGGTCGCCGGCCATGAACCTGATCGAGGGACGAATCGAGGGGGGTGGCTTCGTCAGCCAGGGCGGGCTGCGGCTGCCGCTGCCGGCGGGCTGGTCCGGCTCGGCCGACCGGCCGGTCACCTACGGGCTCCGGCCGGAGCATATCGCCCTGGACGAGGCCGGCGTGCCGGTGGAGGTGGTCGTGGTGGAACCGACCGGGTCGGAGACCCTGATCGTGGTCAAGGGCGGGAAGACCGAGCTGGACTGCCTGTTCCGCAGCCGCATCCTGCCGGCCCCCGGCGAGACGCTGCGCATCCGGCCGGACACCGCGCACGTGCATCTTTTCGATACCGAAACGGGCCGCCGGCTGGCGGCGCAGGGTTGAGGACCAATGGCTAGGCTGACATCGATCGAACCCGGCTTCTACCGTATCCCGCTGCCGGTGGTGCTGACCGACAGCACCCATGGCGAGATGAAGGCCTTCGAGCTGAACACCGTCCGGCTGCGCGATGCCGACGGGGCGGAGGGCACGGGATACACCTTCACCGTGGGCCGGAACGGCGGTGCCGTCGATTCCGTGCTAACCCGCGAGATCCCCGAGCTGATGCAGGGGGAGGAGGCCGACGCGATCGAGCGGCTGTGGCAGAAGGCCTGGTGGGCGCTCCACTATGGCGGGCGCGGCGGCCCCACGGTGCTGGCGCTGTCGGCCTTCGACATGGCCCTGTGGGACCTGAAGGCGCGGCGGGCCGGGCTGCCGCTGTGGCGGCTGCTGGGCGGCTACGATGCCAAAGTGCCGTGCTATGCCGGGGGCATCGACCTGGAGCTTCCGCTGGACGCGCTGCTCCGCCAGACCGACGACAACCTCGCCAAGGGGTTCCGGGCGATCAAGATGAAGGTCGGGCGGCGGGATCTGTTCGAGGACGTCGAGCGGGTCGCGGCGATGCGGGAGCATCTGGGCCGGGGCTTCCCGTTGATGGTGGACGCCAACATGAAGTGGGGCGTGGACGAGGCGATCCGCGCCGCCCGGGCGCTCCAGCCTTTCGACCTGACCTGGCTGGAGGAGCCGACCATCCCGGACGACCCGGCGGGCCATGCCCGCATCGTCCGCGAGGGCGGGCTGCCGATCGCGGCCGGCGAGAACCTGCGGAGCTTGTGGGAGTTCAAGCTCTATATCGCCGGCGGCGGCGTGACCTATCCGGAGCCGGACGTCACCAATTGCGGCGGCATCACGCCCTTCATGAAGATCGCGCACCTGGCGGAAGCCTTCAACCTGCCGGTGACCAGCCACGGCGCCCATGACGTGACGGTCCATCTGCTGGCAGCCTGCCCGAACCGGTCCTTCCTGGAGGCCCACGGCTTCGGGCTGGACCGCTACATCGCGGAGCCGCTGCGGATCGAGGACGGCGTTGCGGTAGCACCTGAGCGGCCGGGGCATGGGATCGAGTTCGACTGGAAGGGGCTGGAGAAGATCCGGGGCTGATCGGAGAAGACCCCGCTTCCCCTTGACCGGAGACCCGCTCGCACTAGAACATTATGTGAACGAGTGCGGGCGGGAAAATGGAACTGCGAGAGAAGCTGGAGATCCTGGCGGATGCGGCGAAGTACGACGCGTCCTGCGCGTCGAGCGGGTCGGACCGCAAGACCTCCGCCGGGACCAAGGACGGGATCGGCTCGACCGAGGGCATGGGCATCTGCCACGCCTATGCGCCGGACGGGCGCTGCATCTCGCTGCTGAAGATCCTGCTGACCAATTTCTGCGTCTATGACTGCCTGTACTGCGTCAACCGGCGGTCCAGCAATGTCCGCCGGGCCCGCTTCACGCCGGAGGAGGTGGTCAGGCTGACCCTGGGCTTCTACCGGCGCAACTATATCGAAGGGCTCTTCCTCAGCTCCGGCATCATCCAGAGCCCCGATTACACCATGGAGCAGCTGGTCCGGGTGGCGAAGATGCTTCGGGAGGATCATGGGTTCCGCGGCTACATCCACCTGAAGACGATCCCCGACGCCTCGCCCGAGCTGCTGGCCGAGGCGGGACTGTATGCCGACCGGCTCAGCATCAACATCGAGCTGCCGTCGGAGCCCTCGCTGGACCGGCTGGCGCCGGAGAAGGACGCGGGCGCGATCCGGCGTTCCATGGGCCGGCTGCGGCTTCGGATCGAGGAGGCGAAGTCGAGCCCGCGCGAGCCGCGCTTCGCGCCCGGCGGCCAGAGCACCCAGATGATCGTCGGGGCCGACGGGACCGACGACCGGGGCATCCTGGCGACCAGCGACCGGCTTTATACCGGGTACCGGCTGCGCCGGGTCTATTACTCCGCCTTCAGCCCGATCCCGGACGGCAGCTCCAGCCTGCCGCCGGGAGCGCCGCCGCTGGTCAGGGAGCACCGGCTGTACCAGGCCGACTGGCTGATGCGGTTCTACGGCTTCGACGCGGGGGAGATCGTGCCGGACGGCGGGCTGCTCGACCTGGAGATCGACCCGAAGCTGGCCTGGGCGCTGGTCAACCGCCATCGCTTCCCGGTCGATGTCAACAAGGCGGACCGGGAAAGCCTGCTGCGGGTGCCCGGCATGGGCGTACGTACGGTGGACCGGCTGCTGTCGATCAGGAAGCATAAGGCCGTACGCCTGGAGGACCTGGGGCGGCTGCGGGTGCAGGTCGCCAAGGTGGCGCCCTTCGTCACCACGGCGGACCCGCAGGTCGGGCGCTCGCTGCTGGATCGGCTGGACCTGCGGCAGAGGCTGGCGCCCCGGCCGGCACAGCTGGCGCTGCCGCTGTTCGCCTGAGGCCGCCATGCACGCGGTCGACCTGGCCCATCCCGTGGATTTCGAAGGCTGGCGCGCGGCGGCGCGGCGGATGGTGCTGGCCGACGCCCGGCCGGAGGCGGTGGACTGGCGCGTGGGCGCGCAGGCGGGACTGTTCGGCGACGCGGCGGCGCCGGTCGTTCCGGATGCGGTACGGAACCGGGCGTTCACCGTGCCGAAGGACTTCCTGGAGCTGGCGGAGACGGTCGTCTGCCACCGCGACCCGGCGCGCTTCGCGCTGCTCTACAGTCTGCTCTGGCGGCTGACCCATGGGGAGCCGAAGCTGCTGGAGATCGTGTCGGACCGGGAGGTCCACCGGGCGGAGACGATGGCGCGGGCGATCCGGCGCGACATCCACAAGATGCACGCCTTCGTCCGGTTCCGCGAGCGGGAAGGGCACTACCTCGCCTGGTTCGAGCCGGACCACTTCATCGTGGAGCGCGCGGCGCCGTTCTTCGCCCGCCGGTTCGCCAACATGGCCTGGTCGATCCTGACGCCGGACCGCAGCGTCCATTGGGACGGGGAGACGCTGCATTTCACCCCCGGCGCCAGCCGGGCCGAGGTGCCAGACGAGGACGCGCTGGAGGACTACTGGCGCAGCTACTACGCCAGCATCTTCAACCCGGCCCGGTTGAAGATCGCGGCCATGCAGTCGGAGATGCCGCGGAAATACTGGCACAACCTGCCCGAGGCGCGGCTGATCGCGCCGCTGATCCGCGATGCCGGCCGCAGGGCCGCCGCCATGGTCGAGAGCGGCGTGACCCTGCCGGCGCCGAAGTCCGGGCGCTGGGCCGAGGCGGTGCCGTCCGTCCGGGCGCCGGAGCGCGAGGGCGGTCTCCAGGCCTGCCGGCGCTGTACGCTTTGGCGGGACGCGACCCAGGCGGTCCCGGGCGAGGGGCCGATGGGGGCGCGGCTGATGCTGGTGGGCGAGCAGCCCGGGGACCAGGAGGACCTGGCCGGGCGGGCGTTCGTCGGGCCGGCCGGGCAGGTGCTGGACCGGGCGCTGGCCGAGGCCGGCATCGTGAGGTCGGACTGCTACGTCACCAACGCGGTCAAGCATTTCAAGTTCACGCCGCGGGGCAAGCGCCGCATCCATCAGAAGCCCGACGCCGGCGAGGTCGAGCATTGCCGCTGGTGGCTGGAGGAGGAAGTCGCCGCGGTACGCCCGCGCCTGATCGTGGCCCTGGGCGCCACGGCCGGCCGGGCGCTGCTGCGCCGCGAGGTCGCGGTCCAGCGCGAGCGCGGCGCGGTCCTGCGGCTGGAGGAGGGCCGGTCGATGCTGCTGACCGTCCACCCCTCCTTCCTGCTCCGGCTGCCCGATCCCGCTGCCAAGGCGGCGGAGTACGATCGTTTCGTCACCGATCTGAGGCTTGCTACCTCTTTTGCGATGACGCCGTGAGCGCCGGCCGGTGGCATTCTCCGGTTATCGACGGGGAGTGACGATGCAACCACGATTTGGCCATGCCGTCCTGACCGAGGACGACCGGCGGCGGCTTCGCGACCGGCTGGAACGGCTGGGCGAGCAGAAGGTCCGGCTGATGTCCGGGGTCGACTGCGTACGCTATTTCGGCAACTGGCAGGCCGCCGAGCTGGTCGACGAGTGGCTCGAGATCAAGGACGCCGAACGCCAGGAGCAGTCCGGACTGCTGAGGCGCCTGTTCGGAAAGAAGTGACCTCTCCCCCTTTCCGGCAATTGAGTTTCGCCGCCCGGGCGGCTAGGCGTACGCTTTCGGGCGTGCCGCCGGAGCGATTCGCCCGGGCAGAAGGGCAGGGACCGGATCATCCCTTCACTCCGCTGCCGCGTGACGTTACTATGGCGAATCCGGTTTACGGCACGGCGATTGAACATTCAGCCGCCGCCGTATGTTCCAGAAGGATCTTGTCGCCGTCCCTGAAAGGCCATGAGCCCGCGAACCTGGCCCAGAAGCCGATCATGAAACCGATGCGGCCCCGAAGAGACCAGGCTGAAGAAGTAGCAAGCGCTTGGCGTGAGGCCGGTGCGGAGATTTGCAGGTGGAAATGACTTCCAGGATGACCGAAGTGACCGAGCCTTATTCCCACGTCCAGAAGGCCGCCGCCTGGGTGGTCCACGCCGTCACGGCGAGCGGGGTGGTGCTCGGGCTGATGGCCCTGCTGGCGCTGGTGGACAACAATGCCAAGGGCTGCCTGCTCTGGCTCGGCGCGGCGCTCCTGGTCGACGGGGTGGACGGGACGCTGGCCCGGAAATTCTCGGTCAAGCGGGTCCTGCCCAATTTCGACGGGGCGATCCTGGACCTGGTGATCGACTATCTGACATATGTGTTCATCCCCGCGATCTTCATCTACAAGTTCATCCCCCTTCCGGGGCCGCTGGAACTGGTGGCGGTCGCCTTCATCCTGCTGTCGGCGCTCTACTGCTTCTGCAACGTCAACATGAAGAGCAACGACAACTACTTCGTGGGATTCCCGGCGGTCTGGAACGTCGTGGCCCTGTACCTCTTCATCCTGGACCTGGACCCGGCGGTCACCTTCGCCCTGATCACCTTCTTCGCCCTGATGACCTTCACCACGGCCAAGTTCGTCCATCCCTTCCGGGTGCCGCACCTGATGCCGGTCAACATCGCGATGACGGCGGTCTGGATGGTCAGCAGCCTGCTGCTCGTGCTGGGCCAGCCGGACGACCCGCTGGTGCTGATGGTGCCCTGGATCGTCGCCTCCGCCTGGTTCACCGGCATCTGCGCCTGGCGGACCGTGCTGGGATACGCCCGCGGCGGCTGACCGGCCGGCGAGGGCCTCTCTTTCTGCCAAGTCCGTTTGACCAATGGACAACCCGGCCCGGAGTCGTGGGACTCTGGGTGCCGGTCGGTAGAGTCGTGGTAGGAGGAAGCATACCCATGCGAAATTATGCGATCCTGCGAAATCTATCTCCCCTGGCAACCGCGGAGCCGTTCGAGCGCCGCGCCCGGAGCCTCGGCCGGGGGGCCGCCGCCATCCCGCCCGAGCCGATGATCGACGTGGCCCGGCTGACCTCGCGCCAGGTGCGGGAGGTCGCCCGCGATCCGGGAGTGCGCGGCATCGCCCCGATCATGCCGATCGCGCTGGTCCGGCCGTTCGAGGTCCCGGAGGCGGAGGCCGCGACCCAGGCCTGGGGCATCGGCGCGGTCCGGGCCGACGTCTCGGCCTTCAGCGGGGCCGGTGTCACGGTGGCGGTGCTGGACACCGGAATCGACGCCGCCCATCCGGCCTTCGAGGGGATGGAAGTGGTCCAGGAGGATTTCTCCGGGTCGGGCAACGGCGACAGGCAGGGGCACGGCACCCACTGCGCCGGCACGATCTTCGGACGCGACGTGGACGGCACGCGGATCGG
Organism: Skermanella sp. TT6; assembly: GCF_016653635.2. Taxonomy (NCBI): domain Bacteria; kingdom Pseudomonadati; phylum Pseudomonadota; class Alphaproteobacteria; order Rhodospirillales; family Azospirillaceae; genus Skermanella; species Skermanella cutis. The sequence continues at coordinate 4,224,649 of NZ_CP067420.1, read as the reverse complement.
CGTCGCCCGCGGCGTCGATCGGGCCCTGATCGGCAAGGTGCTGGGCGACGACGGCAGCGGCAACAGCGACATGATCTTCCGGGGCATCCAGTGGGCGGTCCAGGAGGGCGCCCAGGTGATCTCCATGTCGCTGGGCTTCGACTTTCCCGGGCTGGTCGCCCGGCTGGTAACGGACGGCTGGCCGCCGGAACTGGCGACCTCCGTGGCGCTGGAGGGATACCGCGGCAATCTCCGCATGTTCGACGCGCTGATGGAGATGGTCGAGGCGCGGGCCGCCTTCTCGACCGGGACCGTGCTGGTGGCCGCGGCGGGCAACGAGAGCCGGCGCGACCAGAACCGGGACTTCGAGGTCGCCGTGTCGATCCCGGCGGCGGCGCAGGGCATCATCTCGGTCGGCGCGCTGGGCCAGATCGGGGGCCAGACCGGGGCCTCCCTGGGCGTGGCGCCCTTCTCCAACAGCTTCCCGCAGGTCAGCGCCCCCGGCGTCAACGTGCTGTCGGCCCGCGCGGGCGGCGGGCTGGTCGCCCTGAACGGCACCAGCATGGCGACCCCCCATGTCGCGGGCGTCGCGGCGCTCTGGTGGGAAGCGATGGGCGGCGCCCCGGCCCGGATCGCCGCGTCGGCCGTCACGGCGAAGATCCTGGCGTCGGCCCGCACCGAGGTCTTCCTGTCGGACGCGGACCCGGCGGACCGCGGACTGGGTCTGGTCACGGCGCCGTGAGCCGGCGCCCGGAGTGAAACCCTGGGGCCGGGCGGCGTGTTGTCCAGGAGATTTCCGTCCCGCGAGGTCCCCTTGAAACGCGTCGTCCCCGGCCTGCTGCTGGCCGCCCTGCTGGCGGGCTGCCAAGCGCCCGTCCGCATGTCCAACATGATCGTCCCCGGCACCGAGGAAATCGCCGGGCAGACCGGCCGCGCGCTGGCGGTCCAGGTCGGCAGCGTGGGCGGGGGAAGCTCCCTGAACGTCCTGAACCAGATCGAGGTCTCCGACCTGGACCTGCGGGAGGCCATGATCAATTCCCTGGCCGTGCGCGGCGCCCTGGCGGCGAGCCAGCCGCGCCACCGCGTCGATGCCGAGTTGGTCCGCACCACCCGGGGCCTTCAGGAGATCCTGCTGGGGCTCAACGTGACGGCGGAGGTCGAGATCCGTTACTTGGTCACCGACGCCGCGACCGGTGCCGTCGTCCTCTCCCGGCCGATCGTCTCGACCGGGACCGCGTCCTCGTCGGACTATTTCAGCCCGACCGAGCGGACGCGCGTGGCGACCGAGCGCGCGATCCAGGACAACATGCGGAAGCTGCTGGCCGAGCTTTACGGTTTGTAGAGGGGGGCTCGGCGTTTCCGTATGCCGTCGTCACTCGGCGGGCTGGCGGTTGCGGAGGCCCTGGAGATGGCGGTTCAGCTCCTCCGCGACGGAATTGGCGGGCCGGGTGAAGCGGGCCAGCAGGTCGTAGAGCACCGGCGTGACGAACAGCGTCAGCACGGACGCCACGGACAGCCCGCCGATGATCACCGTGCCGATCGCGACCCGGCTCTCGGCGCCGGCCCCGGTGGCGAGCAGCAGGGGCACCGCCCCCAGCACGGTGGACAGCACCGTCATGAGGATCGGGCGGAAGCGGAGCGCCGATCCTTCGGTGATCGCCTGCCGGACATCCTTTCCCTCGGCGCGGAGCTGGTTGGCGAACTCCACGATCAGGATGCCGTTCTTCGCCATCAGGCCGATCAGCAGCACCATTCCGACCTGGCTGTAGATGTTGAGCGACAAACCGCCCAGGGCCAGCGCTGCGAGAGCGCCGGCGAGCCCGAGCGGCACCGTCAGCATGATGATCAGCGGATGGACGAAGCTTTCGAACTGGGCGGCCAGCACCAGGAAGACGATCAGCAGCGCGATCCCGAAGGTGACGGCGATCCCGCCTGAGGTCTCCAGGAACTGCTGGCTCTGCCCGGTATAGCTCAGGCGGCCCTCGGGCGGCAGCTCCTCCGCCGCGATCGCGTCCATGTAATCGATGGCCGAGCCCAGGTCGTACCCGTCCGCGAGCGAGGCGGAGATGGTGATCGACGGCAAGCGGTCGTAGCGCAGCAGCTCGGGCGCCGCCGCCAGTTCCTCCAGCGTCACCAGGGCGTTGAGCGGGACCAGCGAACCGCCGGTGCCGGACCGGACGAAGATGTTCTTGAGGTCGGCGGGCGTCCGGCGGTCGCTGTCGCGCGCCTGGATGATCACGGGATAGACCCGGCCGCGGTTGACGTAGTCCGTGACCTCCCGGGAGGCCAGCATGGTCTGGAGCGTGCTGCCGATCTGCTCGATCCCGATCTCCAGGTCGTCGGCCTTGCGCCGGTCGATCAGGACGTTGAACTGCGGCCGGGTCGCCTCGAAGTCGGTCTCCACGTTCTGGAGGCCGGGATTCTCCAGGGCCCGGGCGATGATGCGGTCCGACCACTCCTGGATGACGCCGTAATCCTGCCCGCCGATCACCACCTGGAGGGGCGCGCTGCTGCCGCGCTGGCCGAGGCCGGCGGGGTTGACCGGGAAGGCGCGGACGCCGGGAATGCCGCCGATCTCGGGGATGATCGAGTTCACGATCTCGCGCTGGCTCCGGTCGCGGTCGGCCCAGTCGGTCAGGCCCACCACCACGAAGCCGCGGCCGGGCTGGTTGCGGAATCCCACGATGGCGAAGACGCGGTCGGCCTCTCCCGACTCCCGCAGGGGAGAGATGACCTCCTCGATCCGGCGGATGTTGGCGTCGGTGTAGCCGGCCGTCGACCCCTCGGGGGCTGTGACCGGGATGAAGAAGACGCCGCGGTCCTCCGTCGGTGTCAGCTCGCGCGGCAGGGTGTCGTAGAGCAGGACCGTCCCGGCGGAGACGGCGCCCGCCGCGGCGAGCACCAGCAGGGGCATCCGGAGCGCGCGGCAGAGAAGACGCCGGTAGCCGTCCGCCATGGCGTCGAAGGCACGCTCCAGCCCGCGGCCGATCCGCCCGGGCTTGTCCTCGGCGCGCAGCAGCTTGGAGCACAGCATGGCGCACAGGGACAGCGCCACGAAGCTGGAGATCGCGACGGCCGCGGCCATGACGATGCCGAATTCCGCGAACAGGCGTCCGACCTGCCCCTCCAGCGTCGAGATCGGCAGGAACACAGAGACCAGCGTCAGCGACGTCGCGATCACCGCGAAGGTGACCTGCCGGGTGCCGAGGAAGGCGGCGGCCAGCGGATGCTCGCCTTCCTCCACCCGCCGCTGGATGTTCTCCAGCACGACGATCGCGTCGTCCACCACCAGGCCGATGGCGAGCAGCAGCGCCAGCAGGGTCAGGACGTTGATCGAGAAGCCGAAGGCATAGATGAAGGCCAGCGTGCCGATCACGGCGACCGGGATGGTGACGGCCGGGACAATCGTTGCGCGGGCGGAATGAAGGAACAGGAAGATGACCGCGATCACCAGCATCACGGAGAGGCCGAGCGCTATCACCACCTCCTCGATCGACTGGGAGATGAAGATGGCGTCGTCGGAGCTGACCATCACCGACATGCCCTCGGGCAGGGTGGGGCGCAGCGCCTCCAGTTCGGCGCGGACCTGGTTGCTGACCTCGATCGTGTTGGCCTGGGACTGCCGCAGCACGCCCAGCCCGACGGCGGCCTGGCCGTTGGACCGGACGATCGAATTGTCGTCCTCGACGCCCAGCTCGACCTGGGCCAGGTCGCCGAGCCGGATCGGGAAGCCGCCGACCTGCGCCACGACGATCTCGCGGAACTCCTCCTCCGAGCGCAGCCGGGTGTCGGTGCGGATGGTGAACTGGCGGGACACCGATTCCAGCTCCCCCGCCGGCAGCTCCACATTGTTCCGCCGCAGCGCCGACTCCACGTCGGCTACCGTCAGGTTGCGGGCCGCGAGGGCCTCGCGGTTCAGCCAGATGCGGATGGCGTAGCGCCGTTCGCCGAAGATCTCGACCTGCGCCACCCCGTTCAGCACCGACAGCCGGTCCACGATGAAGCGGCTGGCATAATCGTTGATGTCGGCCGGAGTCATGCGGTCGCTGGTGATGGCGATGCGCATGATCGGCTGGGCGTCGCTGTCGGTCTTGACGATCTCCGGCGCGTCGGCTTCCTCGGGCAGGTCGATGGAAACGCGGCCGACCGCGTCGCGCACGTCGTTGGCGGCTTGGTCGATGTCGCGGGTGGTGACGAACTCGACCACGATGCGGCCGCGGCCCAGGCGGCTGGACGAGCGGATGCTGCGGATGCCGTCCACGCCGCTGATGCCGCCCTCGATCACCTCGATGATCTCAGTATCGATGATCTCCGGTGCCGCGCCCGGATAGGTCGTGGTGATGGTGACGACGGCGGTGTCGACGTCCGGCAGTTCCCGTACCGGAAGCCGCAGCAGCGCCGCGATGCCGATGACCACGATCAGCGCGCTGAGCACGATCGCGAGGACCGGGCGCTTGATGCTGAGGTCGGAGATCATCCCGCCCGCTCCGCCACCTTGTCGGCGCCGTCCTCGGACGAGGGCGCCGGCTCCGACGGCAGCCGGACGGCCGCGCCGGGGCGCAGCCGCTGGAGGCCCGCGGTGACGACGCGGTCGCCGATCGCGATGCCCTCGACCACCTCGACCTCGCCGACGCGACGCTGGCCGAGCCTTACCTCGACCCGCTCCGCCCGCGGCTCGGCCGGCGTCCCGACGATGCGGTAGACGAAGTTGGAGCGCCCTTCGGCCACCACGGCCTCCTCCGGGACCAGGATGGAGTCGGGACGGGTGGACAGGGTGACCCGGGCCAGCATGAACAGGCCGCCGGGCAGGCGTGCGTCGGGGTTGGGAAGTTCGGCACGGACCCGGAACGACCGCGATACCGCGTCGATCCGGGTGTCGATGGCGGCGACGGCGCCGGTGAAGTCCGTGCCCGGGAACGCGGTGCTGGCGGCGCTCACGGGCTGCCCTTGGCGGATCGCGCCGAAGAATCGCTCCGGCACCGCGAATTCGAGCTCGATGACGGACAGGTCGTCCAGCCGGGTCAGCACCGTGCTGTCGGTGACGCGGGCCCCCACGTCGACCTCCCGCAGCCCGACGACGCCGTCGAAGGGCGCGTTGACCGTACGGTCGCGCAGCCGCTGCCGTTCCGCCGCGACGCGGGCCTCGGCCGTCAGGAAGGCCGCCCGCAACTCGTCCACCCGCGCTTCCGAGACGGCGTTGTTGGAGACGAGCTGCCGGGCGCGCTCCAGCTGCGCCCTGGCGTCGGCCAGGACGGCCTCGGCTTCGGCCAGGTTGGCCTCCTGGATGCCGCGGTCGAGCCGGACGAGCGGCTGGCCCCGCTCGACGCGCTGGCCGGTCTCGAACAGGATCTCGTCGACCCGGCCGCTGTCGTCGGCGATCACCTCGATCGACTGGCGCGGCCGGGTCGTGCCGACCGCCTCGATCACCTCGGAAACCTCGCCCCGGCGGGCTTCGGCGACTTCGACCGGGACGGCGGAGGGACCCCCCCGGGCCTGCTGGGCGGCGTCGCCACCCGATGGGTCCAGGTACCACCAGGCTCCGGCGGCGAGGGCGATCAGGACCAGGACGATGACGATCTGGCGGGCCACGGTCATCGAGCGGCTCGTATCATGGAGAAATCCCCGGCGGCGGTTCGAACCCCCTATAAGCTTGCCGCCAAGCGGCTGATGACAAGGGGAAATCGCACCGGCCCGGCGCCCGCGGCCCGCGCGCCCCCCAAGCTGACGGGTTTTTCCCCGGGATATTCGCGCGGAAAGTGGTCTGCGCCGTTCTTTGATAAGTGGATAGAAGGACCCGGTTGCCCCCGTGCGGGGGCGTGGATTGAAACGGCGGGTGCGTCCGTACCTTCGCGACGCCCGACTAGAGCTTTACCCGATCAGGTCGATCCGCCCGAGGCAGCTGATCCGAAGCGTTGCGCCATGGGCGCAACCTACGATCGTCTGCCTGCATCACCTCCGCACTGCATCGAGCCGTAGGTTGCGCCCATGGCGCAACACAGTGCGGGGAGGCGGCCTCGCCTGTCCGCTGTTCTTCGAAAAGACGCGGATCCGGCTCGGCCGCGCTACCTCAGTGCGAGTGACGCGGCATGCCGCTGGTGTGGACGATGTCCTGGTACTTGACCGCCATCTCCAGGCATCCGCCGTCCGAGAGCTGGCCGACCAGGCCGCGGTAGAGTTCCTGCCAGGGCGTCTGGTGCTTCAGCTCCGGCAGCTTGAGGGCGGCGCGGCGGGCCGCGATCTCCTCGTCGGAGGCGAGCAGGTCGACGCGGCGCTTGCGCAGATCAACCCGCACCTTGTCGCCGGTCTTCAGCAGGGCCAGACCGCCGCCGACCGCCGCCTCGGGCGAGGCGTTCAGGATCGACGGGCTGGCCGAGGTGCCGCTCTGCCGCCCGTCGCCGATGGTCGGCAGGGAGACGATGCCCCGCTTGATCAGGTGGTCGGGCGGCTGCATGTTCACGACCTCGGCGGAGCCGGGATATCCCACGGTGCCGCAGCCGCGGATGAACAGGATGCAGTTCTCGTCGATGTCGAGCGACGGGTCGTTGATCCGCGAGTGGTATTCCTCCGGCCCGTCGAACACGATCGCCCGGCCGACGAAGGCGTCGGGATCGTCGGGGTTGGACAGGTACTGCTTGCGGAACTCGGGGCTGATGACGCTGGTCTTCATCACCGCCGAGTCGAACAGGTTGCCGCCCATGACCAGCATGCCGGCATCATTCATCAGCGGCTTGCCGTAGGGGCGGATCACGTCGTCGTCCGGATCGGGCGCCCGCTCGACGTTCTCGCCCATCGGCCTGCCGGTGACGGTCGGCGCGCCGGTGTGGATGCGGCCGGCCTTGATCAGTTCCTTCATGACCGTCGGGACGCCGCCGGCGCGGTGGAACGCCTCGCCCAGGTAGAAGCCGGCCGGCTGGCAGTTGACCAGCAGCGGGACGTCGTGCCCGAACTTCTGCCAATCCTCCAGCGTCAGGTCCACGCCGACATGGCGCGCGATCGAGATCAGGTGCGGCGGGGTGTTGGTCGAGGCGCCGATCGCCGAGGCGACCACGATGGCGTTCTCGAACGCTTCCCGGGTCATCACCTTGCGCGGGGTCAGGTCCTCGCGGACCATGTCCACGATCCGCTTGCCGGTCAGGTAGGCGATCTGGCCGCGCTCGCGGTAGGGGCCGGGGATCGCGGCGCATCCGGGCAGGGACATGCCCAACGCCTCGGCGATGGAGTTCATCGACAGGGCGGTGCCCATGGTGTTGCAGTGACCGACGCTGGGCGCCGACGAGCTGACCATGTCCATGAACTCGTCATAGCCGATCTTGTCGGCGGCGAGCAGGCGGCGCGCCTCCCACACGACCGTGCCGGAGCCGGCGAGCTTGCCCTTGTAGTGGCCGTCCAGCATCGGGCCGCCCGACAGGACGATGGCCGGGATGTTGACGGTCGCGGCACCGGCCAGCATGGCCGGCGTTGTCTTGTCGCAGCCGGTGGTCAGCACGACTCCGTCGAGCGGATAGCCGTACAGGACCTCGACCAGGCCGAGATAGGACAGGGTCCGGTCGAGCGCCGCGGTCGGCCGCTTGCCGGTTTCCTGGATCGGGTGGACCGGAAATTCCAGCGGGATGCCGCCGGCTTCGCGGATGCCGTCCTTGACCCGCGTCGCCAGCTCGATGTGGTGGCGATTGCAGGGCGCCAGGTCGCTGCCGGTCTGGGCGATGCCGATGATCGGGCGGCCGGACTGGATCTCCTGCCGGGTCAGGCCGTAGTTCAGGTAGCGCTCGATGTAGAGGGCGGTCATGTCGGGGTTCGACGGGTCGTCGAACCAGGCTTGGCTGCGCAGTCTGCCCGAGGCGTTCTTCGCGGATGTCTCTGAGGTCATGGTTCTCCCCTCCCTCCGTTCTTGTGACCGCCAGTTTGGCTGGTATGGCAGTCCGGAACAATAGGGCGGAGGCAATAAATCTGCGGGCGCGGGGTGAACGGCGCGACGAAATCAGCCCTCGGCGCACCGCTGGAATTGGCTAAAATTAACGATTTGTTGCCTCTCCCGATGGTATTCGACTCATCCGCCAGTCGCGAGGCCTATGCGGGAAGAAAGATGAGCGCGCCCAACGGTCCAACCGGAGTGATGTGGCCATGATGAATCGCCCGAGGCAGGATCGCCCGCCTCGCGACTGGGTGCGCGTCAAGCCGGGGGAAAAGGCTGCGGCGGTTCCGGAAAAGCCGCAATACGACGACGAACGCCTGCTCAAGCTGCTGCAATCGGCCAAGCGGGAGCTGCAGGGGCTTCGGCTGATCCACCTTCACCTGTCGCTCCTTCAGGACAAGAACTACGGCGATATCCACGAGATCAAGCGGGCGGTCCAGGCGATCGCCGACAATTCGGCTTATCTCCAGATGTTCACCCTGTCCAACGACGACGTGCTGATCCTGTACAAGGGCATCAAGTTCTCGACGATCACGGAAGCCTGCCAGAAGATCGAGAAGCTGATGCTGTCCCGGACGAAGATGACCGGGCCCAACGCCTACCGCGAGAATTCGCTCTACTCGATCATGGAGCTGTCGCTCAACTTCGTGAACGTCATCCGGTTCATCGAAGGACTGGACAAGGACGGCGGCGGCGGGGATGCCTCCAAGGCGGCCACGAAGGAGCCGATCAGCCTGGAGGAACTGGCCAAGATCGAGCGCCAGATCGGAAATTTCGACCTGTCGCCCTTCATGCTCAACCAGCCGATCGTCGATATCCAGGCCCAGGAGGAGAACCGGCGCGAGTATTTCGAGGTCTACATCGCGGTCAAGACCCTGGAGGATCGCCTCAGCCCGGAGTTCGACCTGACGGCCAACCGGTGGCTGTTCAACTATTTCACGTCCAGCCTGGACCATGCGGTCCTGAAATCGCTGAACCACGGCGTCGACTTCATCCGCGGGCACAAGATCGGGCTCAACCTCAATCTGAGCACGATCATGTCGTCGGCGTTCGTGAAGTTCGACGAGCGGCTGACCATGGAACTGCGCGGCAACATCGTGCTGGAGATCAACAAGGCCGATCTGGTCGAGAACATCGACACCTACAAGGATGTCGTCGAGTTCGCGAACAACCGCGGCTATTCGATCTGCATCGACGGCATCACCCCGATGTGGGTCGAGCACATGGACCTGGAATACATGGCCTGCGACTACGCCAAGATGTTCTGGAGCAACGACGTTCTGGACATGGGCGAGGCCGCGCTGGAGAATTTCAGCGCTAGGATCCGCAGCCAGGAGAATTGCCGCTTCATCCTGGGCCGGTGCAGCACCGTGACCGGCCTGCTGTTCGCCCAGAGGCACGGCATCCACCTGGTCCAGGGGCGCATGGTCGATACCATCCTGCGCAAGGGCGTCAGGATCACGGACGCCCTGAAGATGGCCAACATCATGGAAGCGGACGAGTGAGGGGTCGGAGGATGCCGGAGGGCTGTCAGCGTTTCAGGATGAGCAGGACGCCGTCGAACCAGCTCATGGCGATGAGGTCGGGCGACAGCTGGGCGATCCAGGAGCCCCGGTCGTAGGAGGGACCGATATCGCCGCTTCCGCAGGTGATGAAATGGGTCGGCTGCGGAACGTCCGCGGACGCGACGCCCATGGCGTCGGGCGAGGTTTCGTAGGTTTCCTCGATCAGGGTCCGCAGGGTCAGGGTTTCCGTCGCGACGGCCGGCGACTTGCAGGTGTGGCCATCCATGGCGAGGCTGTCGCCGGCGACGTGGAGGCGCAGGCCCAGCAGGGCGGGATCGTCCGGCAGATAGGCGGCCACGCCCACCGTATCGACCTTGGCCGACGATGCCGACCAGGTGCCGGCGAGGGCCGGCGGCACCTGACCGGAGCCCGCGGGCGCGGCATCGGCCGCGCAGCCCGCCAGCAGGAACGCGGCGGCCAGGGGCGCCCATGCTCTTGCCGCGTTCCCGATGATCATCGCCGAAGGCTCCCGTCACGCATCGATGCAGAGACCGGGACCTTACACGGGCGTGTTGAACAGTTCCACTTCAAGGTTGCGCCGGTTGACGAGGCCCTGGACCACCTGGCCGCCCGACTTGTTCCAGAGCTTGAAGCTTTCCGCCGCGGCGGCGAAGTCGCCCTTGTTGATGTTGGCGACGACGGAGCTGTTCTTGAAGTTGCCGCCGCCGATATTGTAGTCGAGCGACACCATCGCGTCGAACTGGTTCTGGTTCACCGCGACCTTGACGTAGGTCTTGACGTCCTTCTCGTAGGGCGGAAGGGCGATGTTGAGCAGCGCCTCCTCCTGCGCCTGGGTCAGGGTCACGGCGCCGGAGTTGGCCTGGACGAAGGCCTTGGCGTCCTCGCCGGTCTTGCCCGCCGCCAGGGACAGGGTCTGCGCCGCGGCGGCGGAGACGCCGATGTTGGTCAGGTCGGCGACGATCTGGGCCGCGGTCCGGTGGCCGAGATCATAGCCCGGCCCGAGCGTCACGCCGCTGCTGCCGCCGGGCCAATGGGGCTTGTTGCTGACGTTCTTCTGCGCTTCCCGATTGTAGAGGAAGGTCAGGCCGTTGGGAGAGACGCGCTTGTCGGCATTGGGGCCGCCGGTGGTTCCTGTCATCGCACACCATAGTATTGAGTTGCATAAATCCAACCGAATTGGCTAATCGCATAGTCCTATCGGGTTAGATAAAAAGCAATATCCCTTTGGCGTGCGATGGATCGAGTCCCGGCGTCGTGCAGGTTGTCAGATCTTCATGAAGACGACAGCGGCGCCCAGTGCCATGGTGCAGGCGGCAAGTACGCCCATTGCGATCCATACTCCCTTGTGCGGGCTGGCGGCGGGGCGCTGCTTGAGGCTGTTGTTCAGCTCGTGCAGGCTTTCGTCGATCCGCAGCAGGAACACCTCGATCCCGCCGACCTGCTGCCGAAGGGCCTCCTGGGCCTCCGCCAGCGCATCGAGGCGCTGGTCCGCACCCGGAGCGGCCTGCCCCTGCTTGAGCAGTTCGCGAAGGCCGCGCAGGACCGTCTGCTGGTTGCGCTGGGTCGCGTCCATCAGGGCGGACATGCGGAGCAGCGTGGGGCCGAGGACGCTCTCGGTCACGGCTTCGACGTCGGACGGCAGCCTCAGCGGAACCGTCTCGCCGGTGACGGGAGAGCGGGCGAGCGCGGTTGGCACTTCGCCTTCGGCAAGGTCGAGCACCGTTTCGAAAGCGTGGCAACCGTCGCCGACGCCGTTGGCCTTGAGGTCGTCGCGCGGCTGGTTGGCGAAGACCTTGGCGACCAGCCGGTCGCCGACCCGGATCTCCACCTCCAGGTGGTCGGCCGGCCGGGCGCGGTCCCAGGCCCAGCCATAGAGCCGGCCCGCGGCGATGGCGTCGATGCGGCCGTCGATGTCGGCCGGCTGCGGGACGAGTGGCTGGGGGGCGAGCGTTTGTAGCACTGCGGACATTCGGAATTCCCGTACTGGGGACAAGTGCGTGGCGGCAGCGTCTGGAGCCTGTAGGTCGGGTAAAGCGAAGCGGCACCCGGTCAGATCGATCCGCCCGAGACGGCTGATCCGACGCGTTGCGCCATGGGCGCAACCTACGATCGGCGGCCCGCATCACCTCCGCCCTGCATCGGGCCGTAGGTTGCGCCCATGGCGCAACACGGTGCGGCGAGGGGAACGGCCGGCTGCGAGGACCGGAGCGGTCCAACCTGATCGGGCATATCTCCAGCCGGCCTACGTCGCGTCCTTTCCTCGTCATGCGCGGGCTTGACCCGCGCATGACGACGACGTCACGCCACCTGGAGCCGGCGGGGGCGCGCGACGCCGTGGTGCATCTTGTGGTCGATGAAGTTCTCGTCGAGGAAGGCGCGCATGTCGCGGAAGCGCTGGTAATAGGTGCGGTTGAAGCGTTCGAACCGCGCCTGGTCCCAGTATTCCTCCAGCACGAAGGGCTTCTGCGAGAAAACGTCGTAGCAGGGGATCGCGAAGGTCTCGGCGAACTCCACGGTCCGGCTGTCGTAGCTGAAATAGATCGACGGGGTGCGGTTGGCGAGCGCCATCAGGTTGCCGTGCAGGCGGTAGCCCAGCACGAGGTCCTTGGACCGCACCAGGTCCTCGTAGTCGGAGACGACGTCCGAGTACCACAGCTTGGTCTTGTAGAGCTCCTCCATCTCGGCATCGAGGAACCACTTGCCGATCCAGCCATTGTTCTTCAGCTCGGCCAGGGCATGGGCCTTCTGATCGTCGGTGCCCCAGAGCAGCTTCTTCTCCTCGACCTCGCCCTGCATCATCATGACGATGTCGAACCGGCGCGCCATCTCCTTGACCACGTCGCGGTGGCGCGTCAGATAGGTCTCGATGTTCTGGGCGTAGGCGGCCGAGACCTCGCGTCGCATGGTGAAGCCGACCTTCTTCACCTCGTCGAGCGGCGGCAGGTCGATGCGCAGGTCGGGGTCGTTGTTGCGGAAGGCGGTCGGGCAGCCGACGATCCGGACGTTCTTGATGCCCAGGTCCCACAGCACCTCGGCGGTGTAGGTGCCGCGCACGCCGAGCGACGCCGACTTGTCGGCGATGATGCTCCAGATCCGCTTGCTCTGGTCGGACAGCTGGAGCTTGCCTTCCACGGGGGCCTGCGCGCCGACGCCGAAGGCGAGGATCGGGATCTTCAGCTTGGGCAGGACCTGCTCGGCGTTCTCCCAGTCCATATGGCTGTGGATGTAGTTCGAGCCGCGCAGGAAGACATAGTCGTATTCGGCGTTGTAGCGCTCGACGTCGCCCGGCTTGACGTTGCGGATCGCCAGGACGTCGAGCTTGTCGTAGTTCAGCAGCTTCAGCGAGGAGTCGAAGACGAAGGCGTCGCCGATGTTGTGATAGTGGTCGATGTGCTTCTGGACCTGCTGGTACTCGTACCAGCGGACGCAGTCGTGGTTATAGACTTCGCCCGACGGGATCATGACGAGGATCTTGGCCAAGGGATTTCTCCTGGTGACTTTTTGACAGGTTGGAAGCGGCGGTTCGGAAGGTCTAGAGGGGTTGGGCCACGGCGCGGTCCAGGACCTGGGTGCCCTGCGCCGCGGCGGGTTTGGCCGGAGTGTCCTGGCCGGCGGAGGCGCCGAGCAGGGCGTTGAAGATTTCGGTGTGCCGGCGGGCGCATTCCTGCCGGTCGATCGGCCGCTTGATCCGGGCGCGCAGCCGGTCCCACAGGTCCGGGGTGCGGAGCACGTCGGTCAGGCGGTCGACCAGATCCTCCACGCTGGCATTGCGGAAATGCAGGCCGTCCACGTTGTGGGTGACCTTCTCCGCCATGCCGCCGATGTTGCTGGCGATGATCGGGCGGCCATGCAGGAAGGCTTCCTGGATCACGACCGGCGAGTTCTCCCACCAGATCGACGGGATGATCAGCCAGTCCACGTCCTTCATCAGGCTGGGCAGTTCCGCCGAGCGGTAGCTGCCGTAGAAGCGGACGCGGTTGCCGGCCTTCTCCGTCAATTCGTTGAACTTCTTCTGGAAGGCCTCGGGCTGGCGTTCCAGATTGCCGCCGAAGATCATCAGCGCGCTGTCGTCGCCCCAGTCCTTGTCGGAGACCCGGGATACCGCCTCGACCAGCACGTGCAGGCCCTTGAACTCGGAGACCTGGCCGAAGAAGCCGAAGCGGTTGCGCCGGCCGCCCTTGGGCAGGGGACGGGGCGGGACGATGTCCTCGACCGTCAGGCCGTTCTCGATCATCCGGAACTTCTCGCGCGGCAGTCCCCAATCGACATAGCGGTCGATCAGGAACTCGCTCGGGCTGACATAGAAGTCCGCCATCTCCAGGAAGGTCTTGAGGAAGGCCTCTCGCTTGAAGAACTGGCTTTCCGGGATGTGGGGGAAGCAGCCGGTGCATTCCGCCGGCGAGGAGCGGTAGCACAGGGCGTTGCGGCTGGTCTTCACCATCTGGCCGTGATGGTGGCAGATCGACAGGTATTCGTGGAAGGTCACCACGACCGGGATCCGGGGCAGCGCCTGCTTGATCGCGAAGATCGTCTCCACGCCCAGGCCCAGGAAGTGGTGGAAATTGATCACGTCGGGCTGGAGGTCCACCACGTAGCGGACGAAGTCCTGGCGCAGGCCGGGCAGGTTCCGGTTCGAGCAGCGGAAATGGTCGTAGTCGTTGGCGTAGTAGAGGATCTCGCGCTCCTTCTGGCGAAGGCTCATCAGGGCGCTGTCCCTGTGACGGTTGACCGGCGGGCCGACGCGGGCGAGATAGAAGCTTTCCCAGCCCGGCAGGTCGTGGATGCCGTTGAACAGGTTGTAGGACGCCACCTCGCCGCCGCCGAGCGAGAAGGTCGGGTGGCCGTGGCTGATGATGAGGACTCGCTTGTCCCTCTTGACGCTGTCGGTGACGGTCATCGGTCAACGCTCCCGAGCGTGTGGGTGGAGTGGAGGCGGGGCCATTTGCGCTCGAACCCCCAGCGGTCGACGAGGCTGCCGGTCTGGAGCCAGTATTCCTGGGCCTGGTCGCGCGGGCCCTCGTCCAGCGCGATCAGCTCGACCGTCGGCAGCCACAGGCAGGCATGGCCGGCCGCGCGCAGCTTCAGGCAGAAATCCACGCCCTTGTAGTCGGACCCGACGAAGTCCCGGCTGAACCCGCCGGCTTCCAGGAAGGCGGCGCGGGGAAGCAGCGCGCAGTCGGTCGAGGCGGCCTGCACCGTGGCGATCTCGCGGCCCTTCAGCCAGTCGCGCGAATAGCCGGCATACTGCGACACGGCCGAGTCGGCGCTGATCCGCTGGATGCCGGCGAACCGGATCGAGTAGTCCTCGTAGAGCAGCGTCGGGCTGAGCATGGCGGTCCTGCCGAAGGCCTTGCAGGCCCGCTCCAGCTTCGACAGCCAGCCGGCGGCGGTCGGCAGCACGGAGGGCGAGAGCAGCAGCAGCATGTCGGAGGCGGCATGCCGGACCCCCTCGTCCATCGCCTGGTAGGCGTCGTGGGCATGGGGGCAGGGGATCAGCCGGATCGAGAGGCCGTAGAAGTCGGCGTAGCGCCGGAGCGAGGGGGACAGCCGCTCGTGGGCGGCGGCGCCGGCCGCGATGACGATCTCGGTCCCGTCGAAGTCCCGGTCCACCGCCAGCTTCGCCAGGACGACGTCGATGTCGTCGCGCCCGTCGGCGACCGGGATGACGACGGACAGCCGGGGAGCCGCCTGGAGGACGCCCATGGCGTAGGCCGGGACGGTGATCTCCGAGGCGACCGGCGCGCGGCCGGCCGCTTGGACCAGCGGGCCGATGTGCCGGGAGATGATGGTCTCCGCGGCGGGATCGTTCAGGTTGACGGCGGACAGCAGGCGGCGCAGCGCCGGGGTGCCGGCGCGGGATGTCGGCACGGGCACGAAGGCGCAGGAATCGTCGCTGAGCGACAGTTCCAGGTAGCGCTCGGGCTGGTCGGCGCAGGCGGCGGGTTCCGGCACGAAGGCGAGGAAGCCGTGGGCGTCCTGGCCGGGCACGATCTTGCCGGCGAACAGGGCGTCGGCGGCGAAGGCCTCGCTGACGTCGCGGCGGTTGGTGCGGCACCAGTCCTGGTCGATCCGCGCCGACAGCCCGATGCCCTTCAGGGTGATCGCGGAGACATGGCGGTCGGGGTCGAGCACCCAACCGGTCACCAGGGTCCCGGCGCCCGGAACCCGGACGGCGGTGTCAAGGCCGACGCGGACCGGCAGTTCCAGCCGGCTGATCGTCTCGAAGCCCTCGTACTGGGCGTTGGACAGGCGCTTCAGCGCGCGCAGCACGGCCGGTTCGCCGGTCAGCGTCGGCAGCATCGCGCGCAGGTGCGGAACCGCGCTCCGGTCGGTCAGGAGAGTGCGGTTCTCGAAGATCTCCAGGTAGCACCAGCCCTTGGCGGCCTTGTGGTAGATCCGGCGGATCGCCGGCAGGTCCAGGGTGTCGGCACCGTGCAGGACGCCCAGCACGCCGCGCGCGGTGGACGGCAGATCGGACCGCTCGAAGCTGCCGACCGTGCTCGGGAAGGTGAGGCAGCCGTCGGTTTCCACGATCAGGTCGCGCTCGCCGGCGGCGAGGCTGAACGACCAGCCCTGCACCAGGGCGCCCAGGCCGGTCATGCAGCCGAAGATCTCGGCGAAGCCGTCGGGCTGGGCCATCGCCTGGAGAAAGGCCAGCATCAGCCGGGTCACCCGCTCGGACGGCCCGGCCTCCCCGAGCTTCTCGTGCAGGAAGTCGAACACCACCGGCATCGCCTCCGGCATGTCCTCCTTCAGGGTGGACAGCAGCGTCCAGGGATTGATCTTGATGTTCTGGATCGCCGGGATCGCGTATCGGGTGTCCCGGTCGGCCCCGGTGATGGAGAGGCGCTGGGGCCGGATCTGCGCGATGTTGTCGAACCGCAGCAGGGCCACGAACCACTGCGAGACCTCGTCCCGGTGCCAGAAATGCCCGTCATAGCTGCCGGCGGCGCTGCCTTCGGAGAAGCTAGCGGTTCCCGAGGTCGGCAGCGCCCGGTCGATCCAGCCGAACAGCAGCAGCGTCTTCTCGTCCACCAGGACGGCGATCTGGATGTCGGCTTTGGGGGTGATCTCTTTCATCGTCGTGAACTCCGCAACGTCGCGGCTGTCGTCAGGCCGGCATAGAGGCTGCGGTGCTCGGCGGCGCTCTCGGCCACCGTCTGCACCGGCGAAATGTTGGAGGCGAGGCGCTGCCACAGGCCCGGCAGGGTCATCGCCCTGCGCATCGCGCGCGCCAGGTCGGCCGCGTCGCCGGTCCGGAAATGCAGCCCGTCATGGTCGTCGGTCACCGCCTCGGCCATGCCGCCGATGTCGCTGCAGATCACCGGTCGGCCCTGCTGGAAAGCCTCCTGGATCACCAGGGGGGCGTTCTCCCACCAGATCGATGGCGTGATCACCCAGTCCACGGCGTTCAGCAGCCGCGCCATCTCGTCCCGCCGGTAGGCCCCGTGGCGGATCACCCGGCCGCCGCAGGACTTGGCCGCCTCGTCGATCTCCGCCTTGAAGGCGTCGGACTGGAACGGCATGCCGCCATGGACGTGGAGGACGAAGTCCTCGTCCTTGTCGGCCAGCATGCGCGCCGCGTCGAGCGCCACCCGGATGCCCTTGTAGGGGCTGAGGTTGCCGAAATAGCCGAAGACGTTGCGCCGCGCGGGGGACTGGCCGGCGGCGGGCGCCGATTCCGCCGGCACGGGCGGGCGGCCGTTGCGCAGCACCGTGATCCGGTCGGCCGGGAGGCCCCAGGCGACGTAGCGGTCGCGCAGGAAATGGCTGGGCGAGACGAAGCGGTCGACCAGCGAGAGCATGCCTTTCAGGTGCTTTTCCCGCAGCACGAACTTGTCCGGGGTGCGCTCCGGGAAGCAGCGGTGGCAGGCGTCGGGGGAGGCGCCGGAGCACAGCCGGTGGCCGTCGGTCGTCACCATCTGGCCGTCGTTGGCGCAGATCGGATAATAGTCGTGCAGGGTATAGACGATCCGCGCCCGGGGCAGCACCCGGCGGATCAGGAACAGCATCTCCACGCCCAGCAGCAGGGTGTGGTGGATATGCACGATGTCGGGCCGGAACGACTGGAGCAGCGTCGAGAGGTCGGGGACGATGCCGTGCAGGTCGATCTGGCTCTGGTAGAAGCGGTCGAAATGCCCGGCCCACAGGACCAGCTCGTCCGAGCTGCGGCCGACCGTCTGGAAGTTGGTGCCCGGCTTCTGGTCGCGGTGGACCTTGTTGGTGCAGGCTAGGAACATGGCCTCGACCCCGTCCACGTCCTTCATGTGGCGGAACAGGTCGTGGGCGAAGATCTCCGTCCCGCCGGGATGGAAGCTCGGATGGTTGTGGCAGACGAACAGGACGCGCGGGGCGGGGCGGGAGCGGGGCGACGTCATGGCAGGGCGGCCTTCTCCAGCACCAGCAGGTCCTGGTAGCTGACCGCGTTGGTCCGGCCGCACCAGGTGCCGTAGACGGCCGGCTTGGCCGGCTTCAGCCCGACGGAGGCGAAGACGTCGAGCAGGAACGCCTCGTCGTGGGCGACCGCGGCCGACGGGACCGCCGGGTCGGCCAGCCAGGTCGGGCCTTCCGCGTCCGGGTCGAAGGCCAGGCGCCGGTCGCCGCCGCGCAGGCCCTCGCGGGCGACGTCGTTCATCAGGAAGAGGCTGATGAAGCAGCGGCCGCCGGGGCGCAGCAGCCGGCTGATCTCCCAGGCGTAGGCCAGGGCCTCGGCCGCCTGGAGATGGGTCAGCACGGAGGTCAGCAGCACGAAGTCGAAGCCCTGGTCGCGGAACGGCAGGGTGACGGCGGTCGGATCGATCCGGCCCTGCGGATTGTACAGGTCGTTCGCCACGTCCAGGTGGTGGAACCGGAACGCCGGATAGGCCGGCGTGATGGTCCGCGAGCACCAGTCGATGCCGTCCGGCACCACGTCCATGCCGTCATAGGTGCCGCCGGTCAGGTACTGGGTCAGCGGCAGCGCCATGCGGCCGATGCCGCAGCCGATCTCCAGCACGCGGTCGGCCGGGCGCAGGTCGCCCAGCTTGACGAAATGCTTCAGGAACTCGGCCCCGATGGCGCGGAAATCGCCGTCGCCGACGAAGACGTTCTCCGGCGGGGGAACCGGCATGAAGCGGTTGCGGACGATCTGCTCGCACAGCCAGTCGATCCGCTGGGCGTCCCGCGCGTCCTGGCGGACCAGCAGCTTGATCACGCGCTGATTGGCGGGAACGGGGGAGGGCTGGGCGGGAACGGACGCCGAAAGGAGGGGTTGGGGCGTGCTCATGCTTCCGAAGTCTTTCTGCTGCGGTTGCGGCGGCGGGCCGGGGAACGGCCAAGGGATCGGCCAAGGGATCGGGAGTAGCCTTCGGCCGGCCAGTCCCGGCCCATCAGGTCCTCCATCAGGGCGGACCAGCGGCCGGCATGGAGCCAGGCGTTGTATTCGGAGGCGACGCCGCGGGTGTAGCCGGCGTGGCGGCTGATCGACTGGCGCTCCAGGTGGTAGAGCTCGACCGCCGGCTCGTAGCGGATCTCCCGGCCCGAGGCCCGGACCTTGAGGCACAGGTCCGAGTCCTCGTAGTCGCCGATGACGTAGTCGGTGGTGAAGCCGCCGACCTCGCGGAAGACGGCCGCCGGCATCAGCAGGCAGGCGCCGGTGACGCCGGGGACCGCGCGGGGCAGGCAGGCCGGGGCGAAGTCGCGCGGCATGCCTTTGTGATAGTGCTGGTTGATCCAGCGTCCGCGGTAGTCGCGGCCGAAGAACAGCCCGGCATGCTGGAGCGAATCGTCCTCGAACAGCAGCTTGGGGCCGACCGCGCCGGTCTCCGGCGACGCCTCCAGCGCCGCGACGAGCCGCGGCAGCCAGCCGGGCCGGTCGGGGATCACGTCGGAATTCAGGAACAGCAGGTGCCGGCCGCGCGCGACCGCGGCGCCCGCGTTGTTGGAGGTGGAGTAGCCGTGGTTGGCGGCGTTCACCACCAGGGTCAGCGGCAAGGCGTAGAGGCCGTGCAGGCCGTGCAGGTAGTGGCGCAGCTCGTCGCGCTGCTCCGGGCTGTCGAGCACCAGGATGATCTCGGCCCCGTCCGCCATGGCCGGGTCGATCGCGAAGGCGGCGAGCTGGAAGCGCAGGAATTCCAGGTTGCGGTAGAGCGGGATCACGATCGACACCGCCGGATCGGCGGCCGGCGCGCCATAGCGGAAGACCTCGGGGGCCGGAACCTCCGCCGTCATGGCGGCATGGATCGGCGCCACGGCCGGAGCGATGCAGGTCTCCAGCGCCGCCTGGGTCACGAAGGGCGGGGGCATGCTGCCCAGCACGGCGGCGCGCACGTCGGCCGGGTTCAGCGGGCGGGGCGGCGGCACGATCTCGATCCGGCCGCCCGAGCGCAGCAGCAGCTCGCACCGGTACTGGAGCGCCGGGGCGGGGTCGGGCGTGCCGGGGATCCAGGCGGCGAACCCCGCGGGAGAGGCGGACTTGTACATCGCCGCCACGTCCTCGCGCGGGAAGCGGTGGGGCAATGCTGCGAGGGTGCGCCGGTCGCCGAAGGGCGAGGTGATCCGCAGCTGCTCGACCATGCCGTGGGGATCGTGCAGCCAGCCGGCCAGGAACAGCCCGCCGTCGCCGGTCGACAGGGCGACGTCGATGTCGCCGCCGACCGGCCGGTCCGCCGCCGCCACGTGGCGGCGGGGCAGGGGCATCAGCACCTGGAGCTCGCGCACGGCCGCCGCCGCCTGGGGCTCGTCGGCGGCGCGGAGCGCCAGCGCCCGGAGGATATGGTCGCGGAGATGCTGCGGGCAGGGCTGCCGGCGTTCCAGCCATTCGAGCAGGGTCGGAAGCTCCGCCGGCGCCGCGGCGACCGTGCGGCAGGCGAGGCCGGTGCGGCCGAGCAGGACGACCAGCGTCTCCGCTCCGCACAGCGCCCTGTCCATGACCAGGTGGAGAGGCAGGCGGGCGCGCTTGTCCGGCACGGTGCCGACAGCCGGCGCCACTTCCAGCCGGCGCATGCCGCCCGGGGTGATCACGACGGTCGCGGTGATCTCGCCGAACCCGGCCGAGACGCTGCCGTCGCACAGGGCGAGCTGCCGGGTCGGGGCGCAGCGGACCGCCAGGGAGGAGGGGTTGGGCGACAGCTCCAGGATAAGCCGGCGGCACAGGAGGGCGAACCGCCCGTCGTTCTGGAGGCTGAAGGCGCTGCGGCAGAAATCCAGCAGCAGGCGGACCACGCGCAGGCGGGCGGGGCCGTCCAGGCCGCTCATCAGCAGGGCCGCGTCGAATTCGGTCCGGTCGGCGGGATGGGCGCTCGAGACCGGGCAGTCGGCCTCGGTCCGGAAGGCGATGGTCTCCGTGCCGGGCGGGCAGCGCAGCACCGCGATGGTCCGCTCCCCGCCCCAGGCGGTCGGCACGGTCAGCAGGGTATAGGGGCGCGGCGACTCCGCCCCGTCGATCGCGGGAGCGATGCGGCCCGGCCGGCCCGGCGAAGCGGTTTCCCAGACCGCCATGACGAAGTCGCCGCCGACGCCGTGCAGGCGGGCGGTGGGAACGGCGGCGTCGGGATGAGGGGCCAGGACGGTCGGGAGCATCGGCATCCGTGGGGTGTCGGGAGGGTTGGGGTCGCGATGGCGCCGGGGGAAGCGGCGGCGGCCCGGGAGCCGCCGCCGCAAGCCCTTAGCTGATCACGAAGAAGGCGTTCGGGTTGTTCTGGACGTCCTCGGCGTTGACGTTCATCAGGGTGATGGTGTCGCCGTTGCCCAGGTCGATGACCGCGTTGCCGCCGGCATCGAGCACCCGCGCCGCCATGTCGGCCGCGCTGGAAACGTCCAGGCCGTTGATGTTGCGGGCGATCTGGAGGATGTCCTCGCCGGCCTTGAAGTCCATCACGACGTCCTGGCCGCCGCCGCCGGTGAAGACGAAGGTGTCGCTCTCGGAGCCGCCGGTCAGGGTGTCGTTGCCGGCGCCGCCGTGGATGATGTCCTTGCCGGCACCGCCGAAGATGACGTCGTCGCCGGCCCCGCCGAACAGCACGTCGCTGCCGCTGTCGCCGCGGATGATGTCGTTGCCGTCGCCGCCCATGATGATGTCGTTGCCGGCGCCGCCGGACAGGGTGTCGTTGCCGGCGCCGCCGTCGATCACGTCGTGGCCCGCTCCGCCGTTGATGATGTCGTTGCCGTCGCCGCCGGTGATCACGTCGTCGCCCGCACCGCCGTCGATGACGTCGTTGCCGGTGCCGCCGTCGATGATGTCGTTGCCGGCGCCCCCGCTGATGATGTCGTCGCCGGCCCCGCCCTGGAGCACGTCGTTGCCGGCCCCGCCCAGCAGGGTGTCGTTGCCGGCGCCGCCGAACAGGACGTCGTTGCCGGCGCCGCCGTCGAGCAGGTCGTTGCCCTCGCCGCCGAACAGCATGTCGCTGCCGGCTCCGCCGAAGAGCTGGTCGTCGCCGCCCTCGCCCATGAGGATGTCGTTGCCGCCGCCGCCGAAGATCACGTCGGCCTGCGCCGTGCCGGTCAGGTAATCGTCGTAGGAGCCACCGGGAAGGGTTGCCATTTCAAGCCTCCAGTAAAGGGATCAGCGAAGCATTGTTTCCGTGCTTTCGATAAGAGGAAACTACCGCTTCAAATGTTAATCGAAGGTTAAATTTAGTGCGCTGCCGCAATTTTGCACCGATCATAAAATAACGACTGGAAATACTCAAGCGCAAATACACAAATTAACGATCCTTTACTTTCAAATGGACGCGCAACAGTGACCAAATTGGTTTGAAAATCGAAGCAATAAGTCGCGATTAATTGTTTCTCGTTGGTGGAGCGCTCACGCCGTCTCCAGCTCCAGGTGCGGCTCCCCGCACGTCTCCGCGCTGCCCGCGAGATGCCGGATCAGCTGCAGATGCCGGGGAAGCAGATCGGCCAGCGCGTAGCGTTCCACCACGCCCCGGCGCGCGGCGGCGCGGATCGCGTCGGTCGCGACGCGCCGGTCCAGCGCGTCGGCGATCCTGGCCGCGATGTCGTCGGGCGAGAAGAAGTCGGCCAGCAGGCCGTTGACGCCGTGTTCGACCACCTCCCTCACCGCGGCGTTGTCGGCGGCCACCACCAGGCAGCCGGTCGAGAGCGATTCGAGCAGGGACCAGGACAGCACGAACGGCACCGTCAGGTAGACATGGACGTCGGTCGCCCGCAGCATGTCGCGGTAGACCGGATATTCCAGCGGGCCGACGAAGTGCAGCCGCGAGCGGTCGATCCCGGGCAGCTCGTCCAGCATCATCTGCTTGTAGGTCCGGCCCGGCGGCGGCAGCCTGCTGTAGGATACGCCGTCGTCGCCGCCGACCACGATATGCAGGCCGGGACGCTCCCTCAGCAGGATGTCGGCGGCGCGCATGAATTGGGGAAAGCCGCGGTACGGCTCCATCCCGCGGGTCGCGTAGGTCACGACCTCCCGGGCGGAGGAGAGGTCGAGCCCGGGCAGCACCATGGGCGCGCCCGGCTCCGGCGAGAAGAAGCCGGTGTCGATGCCGTCATGCATCAGGGTCAGCTTGTTCTGGAACGCCGCCGGGAACTGGCCGCGCTGGAACACGGTCGGGCAGACGCCCCAGTCGCAATTGGCCAGCTCCATCTGGATCGCCGCGTTGCGGCTGCGGATCCGGCAGGCCTCGTCGGCGTTGACGGGACCATCGAGGTAGTCGGCGTCGCTTCCCTTGGCGTGGTAGAACCACTCGAAGTATCCCAGCAGGGGCGTGTCGGGGAAGGCGTCCTTGATGAAGAGCCCCGGGCCGAACCCGGCGTGGGCGCAGACCAGGTCGGGCACGAAGCCGTCGCGCTTCAGCCGCTCGCACAGCCGGTAGACCGCCTGGCCGTGCAGCACGGCGTCCTCGAACGGGCGGACATAGTGGTGGGTCTGGGGTCCCGGCGGCCGGGACGGCGAGAATACCCGCTTGTCCACCCCCGGGATCGACCCGGTCCGGTCCTTGGTGATGAAGACGACCTGGTTGGCCGGGTCGGCGGCCAATGCCGCGGCCAGGTGCTGGTAGTGGCCGGGGAAGTGGTTGTGCACGAACAGGATGCGCATGGCTCGCCGTCCGGTCATTCCTCTCGGAACGCCCGCCTCATGCTGTCGGTGATGGGGCTGAGGAAGTAGTCGATCGCCCGCCGCTTGGCGTTGATCATGATGACTTCCGCGGGCATGCCGGGGACCAGCTCCACATGGTGGAGCGAGGCCAGCGACTCGGGGTCGAGCTTGACCCGCGCGGTGAAGTAGGACTGGCCCGTCCGCTGGTCGAGCACCTGGTCGGCCGCGACATACATCACGTGGGCGTCGATCGTCGGGACCTTGCGCTGCTTGTAGGCGCTGAGCCGGACGTTGGCGACCTGGCCGACCCGGATGCTGTCGATGTCGGCCGGGCTGACCTGGGCCTCCACCACCAGCTCGTCGTCGACCGGGACCAGGTCCAGGATCGGGGCGCCCGCGCCGATCACGCCGCCCGGCGTGAAGAAGCGGATGTCCGTGACCTTGCCGTCCTGGGGAGCGACGACTTCCTTGCGCTGGACAATGTCGGTGGCGCCGCGGGACCGCTCGGTCATGTCGGCCAGCGTGCCCTGGGTCTGCTGGAGGGAATCGGCGATCTCCGTCCGGCGGTCGTGCTTCAGGGACAGGATCTCCAGCTCGGCGGCGGCGATCGCCTGCTCGGCCTGGGCCTCGTTGGCCGCCAGTTCGCCGACCCGGCCCTTCAGCTCGGCCGACAGGCGCTGCATCTCCAGCAGCCGGGGGCGGCGCTCGTAGCCCTTCTCGAGCAGGGCCTTGACGGTCGCCAGCTCCTCGTCGGTGTAGCGCAGGCGGTCGGCGGTGGCGCTGGACTGGGCCTTCAGGGCCGCGATCTGCTCCCGGAGCTGGTCGATCTTGCGCCGGTTGATCGCCAGCGACCCGTCGTAGCTGTCCCAGCGCGCCGCGAACAGCCGCAGCTCGGTCGCCATGGCGTCCGCCGCGACCGTGCTGCGCCTGCCGGCCTCGACCAGATCCTCGGGGAAGACCAGCGAGCGCTGGTCGGCCTGCTCGGCCCGCAGGCGGGCGACTCGGGCCTGGGCGGTCCAGAGCTGGTTCTCCACCTGGCCGAGCAGGGCCTGGGCCTGGGTCCCGTCCATGCGCAGCAGGACCTGGCCCGCCTTGACCTGGTCTCCCTCCTTGACCAGCAGCTCGTGCAGGATGCCGCCTTCCAGGTGGGAGATGGTCTTGCGGTGGCTGTTGGCGATGACGGTGCCCTGGGCGATGGCGGCACTGCTGAGGTCGGCGGTCATGCCCCAGCCGACGAAGCCGCCGAACCCGACCAGAACCGCGACGGTGCCCGCGATCATGGTGTTGCGCAGCGACGGCTCGGGCGGTTCCGCTTCGAGGGTCACGGTCCAGACGGGGGTGTTCGTCGGGAGCGTCATGATGCCTGCCCCGCCTGCACGCCGTCCGCCAGGGTCTTGCCGGCCTTGACCAGGCGCGCCACGTTGGGCGCCGTCGCGACCTGGCGCGTGCCGGGCGGGGCGGAGATCGCCTTCAGCACGTCGGCGCGGGCGCCGAACTGGTCGACCATGCCGTCCTTGAGGACCAGCAGCTTGTCCACCGCGGCGACGACCGAGGGCCGGTGGGCGATCAGGACGACGGTCGTCCCGGCCGCCTTGGCCTTGGCGATCGCCTGGAGCAGGGCCTGCTCCCCGGCATTGTCCAGGTTGGAGTTGGGTTCGTCCAGGACCAGCAGGCGCGGATTGCCGAACAGCGCGCGGGCCAGGCCGATCCGCTGGCGCTGGCCGCCGCTCAGGCTGTAGGCGCTGTCGCCGACCGTGGTGTCGTAGCCGAACGGCAGCCGGCCGATCATCTCATGGACGTCGGCCATCTTGGCCGCGTTCACCACGTCCAGCGGGCTCGCCTCGGTCATGCGCGAGATGTTCTCCCGGATCGTGCCGTCGAGCAGGGAAACGTTCTGGGGCAGATAGCCGACGCTGAGGCCGAAGCTCTCCCGTTCCCACAGGAAGGTGCTGTGGCCGTCCAGGTAGATGCCGCCGGAGGTGGGTTCCCAGATGCCGACCAGCAGCCGAGCCAGGGTCGATTTGCCGGCGGCGGAGGGGCCGATGATCCCCAGCGTCTCGCCCGGTTCCAGCGAGAAGGAGATGCCCTTCAGCACCGCCTTGTCGACCCCCGGCGGGATATAGACGAGGCGGTCCACGCTCAGCCGGCCCTCGGGCCGGGGCAGGGGCATGCTCTGGCGGCGGCCCTGGGTGCCGTTCAGCAGGCCGCGCACCCGGCCGAAGGCCGACCAGGCGAACACCCATTGGCGCCAGCCGTCGATCAACTGCTCGAACGGCTGGAGCATGCGGCCCATCAGGATCCCGGCGGCCATGGCGCTGCCGGGGGACGCCTCGCGGTCGATCACCAGCACGCAGGCGGTCGAGATCATGGCGATCTGGAGGATCAGCCGCAGCGAGCGAGAGGCCGCGGTCAGCGCCTTGGCCGAGCTGTTGCCCCGGTTCAGCAGGTCGATCATGCGGTACTGGCTGCGCTCCCACCGCTTCGCCACGGCCGGCAGCATGCCCATCGCTTCGATCACCTCCGCGTTCCGCACGGTCGAGGCGATGTCGCTGAAGGACCGCGCCGCGGCCTCGTTGGCCTGGGCCAGCGGGCGCCGGGTCAGCACGTCGGTCAGCACGCTCATCAGGAACAGCAGCGCGGCGGCGCCCAGCGCCAGCCAGCCGTAGATGGGGTGCAGCAGGAACAGGACGACCAGGAACATCGGCACCCACATCACTTCCAGCGGAACCGTGATGGCGCTTCCGGTGATGAAGGAGCGGAGGTCGTTGAGGTCGCGGATCGCCTGGGTCGAGTTGCGCTGGCTGCCGTGCAGGGTATCGATGACGGCGGCCTGCAGGGTCGGGACGTTCAGCCGCCGGGAGATCAGGTCGCCCATGATCAGGAAGATCCGGGTGCGGATGAAATCCAGCACCGCGTAGAGCATCAGTCCGCCGACCGCGACGATCGCCAGCATCACCAGGGTGTCGGTGCTGCGGCTGGTCATCACGCGGTCGTAGACCTGCATCGTATAGAGCGGCACGATGAGCATCAGAATATTCACGAAACAGCTGAGCACGGCAGCAAAGACCATGCCCCTGCCGAGATGCCGCAGCGTGCCGCGGAGTAGTGCGTGGTCATTCATGCAGGGGGCGAGCTCCAAAGCGGGCGCTGGGTGCAATGCAATATTGGGGCAAATTGTTAAACGGGCGTTAAACGGCCGTTTCCCGCACAATCGAGCCGGTCGAAGCCTTCGGTTTTCTTTGAATAATGGGACAAATTCGAAACAAAATGGCGTACTGATCGGCCGGATATGAAGAGCCGGCCCGGATCCGGGCGGTACGCCGGCGCGACGGGATTGCAACTGGATTCAAACGAAATTCCGACTGGTTTGTTTGAATGTCCGCAATGCTTTTTGCCAAATAAAATTGGTTAATATTCAAGTATGTACTGATGATGCATTAACTTGCCAGTAATAATCGCGTGATAATTCTTGTGCTCAATGAGGCCGGAACCAGCCGGCCTTCAGAGTTTCCCGCATCAAGAGTCGCCGAAACCGCGGCAGGAAGGATCGGAAGTCCTCCTGTGCCCTCCGGGGCTTGGCGCGGCTCAATAAAGGAGCTTTACATGCCTCATCAGGAAACGGTTCTGGTCACCGGCGGCGCCGGATTCGTCGGCAGCCACTGCGTCGCCGAACTGGTCGCCCGCGGCTATTCGGTGGTCGTTTTCGACAATCTGCAGCAGGGACACCGTGCCGCCGTCCCGGCCGAGGCCGAGCTGGTGGAGGGCGATCTCGCCAGTCCGGCGACGCTGACCCGCCTGTTCAGCGCCTTCCGCTTCGATGCCATCCTGCACTTCGCCTCGAACTCCCTGGTGGGGGAGTCGATGCGCAACCCGCACCTTTACCTGCACGACAACGTGGTGAACGCCCTGAACCTGGTGCAGTTCGCTGCCGACAACGGCGTCCGGCGCTTCGTGCTGTCGTCCACCGCCAACCTGTTCGGCATGCCGGATCGGATGCCGATCGACGAGAACACCGAGATCGATCCCGGCAGCCCCTACGGCGAATCCAAGTTCATGATCGAAAGGATCCTGCACTGGGCCGACAAGGTGCATGGCATGCACTCGGCCTGCCTGCGCTATTTCAACGCAGCGGGAGCCCATCCCGACGGACACCTGGGCGAGGACCACGATCCCGAGACGCACCTGATTCCGCTGGTGCTCGACGTCGCGGCGGGAAAGCGGCCGCACATCGAGATCTTCGGCGACGACTACCCGACCCATGACGGCACCTGCATCCGGGACTACATCCACGTCTCCGATCTCGCGGATGCGCATATCCGGGTCCTCTCGGCGCTGGATCACCGGAGCTGCCGGTACAACCTCGGCAACGGCAGGGGCTACACGGTGCGCGAGGTCATCGAGACGGCCCGCAGGGTGACCGGGCGCGACATCGCGGTGAAGGTCGGCGCGCGGCGCCCCGGCGATCCGCCGGTCCTGATCGCATCGAGCGAGCGGATCCGCAGGGATCTCGGCTGGGATCCGCGTTTCCCTGATCTGGAAACGATTATCCGACATGCCTGGGACTGGCGCTGCCGCAACCCCGGCGGATACGAGTCCGGACCAGTTCGCGAATTGGTCGCTGTGGGGTAGCAAGATAAATACAGCGGATTTACGGTTCTTTTACAACTCTGGGCAAGGGTAAGAGACGAATGTAAGTACGGGTTTTACCCTGTCGGGGATGGGAAGAATGAGCGGGAAAATCGCATATAAGAATAATTCGAATTTGGCGACAAATTCCCGCTCGGAATACCGCTGGGAGGAGACGGCCGACTGCCGGACCCGGTACCAAACACAGAAGCGCAGCTTTATTACCTCGACGAGGAAAACAACGTGCCTACCAACGGACTGGCCTTCAAACACAGCGTTCAGCCGGCTGAGACGGAAAAGCTGTCCAATGGCGTGCTTCCCAGGCCCGACGGGTTCGAAGCTGCACGCATCGGACGAGGGGAAGGGGGCATGAACGGCTTTTCCCGATCCGAAACCGCGGCCACCAATCAGGTTTCCGACGGTGCCGACGAGCAGCGGCCGGGACGGACCCCCGCGACCGCGATCTACCACGATATCGCCCGCATCGTCGAACGCATGCACCGCCGCTTCCTCGACGTCGTCCGCGTCGAACTGGGGCGGGTCGGCATCGACGACATCAGCCCCGTCCAGGTGCTCATGCTGATGAATATCGGGACCGAGGAACTGTCGGTCCGCGACCTGATGGAGCGCGGGTACTATCTCGGTTCGAACGCGTCCTACAATCTGAAGCAACTGGTCGAGACGGGCTATGTCGACCGGGCCCCGTCGCTGCGCGACCGCCGGTCGGCCCGCCTGCGGCTGTCCGAGAAGGGCATGAACCTGTGCGGCGAACTGCGCCGGCTGGAGGCGACCCAGGCCGACGCGCTGATCCGCACCGACGACGACAACGCCGATTTCGACACCACGTACCGTACCCTCCGCCGGCTGGAGCGTGCCTGGAGCGACATCATCCGCTACGACGAGCGCGATTTCGACTAGTGGACCGGGAAACCGGGGTCAGACCACCATTTCCTTGGAATGTTGTTGCGATGGAACGCTTGGGGGAAATGGTGGTCTGACCCCGGTTTCACGAAGCGGAAACGAAGGACATGACCGCCACTTCCGTCAATTGCGCGCTGAGTTATGCCGACGTCCAGCGGCTGCTGGCCGACCCGTCGTCCGAGGCCCGGATCGCCACCGTGTCGAAGCTTGTCGCCGATCTCGAGGGAGGCGGGCTCGCCGGGCCCGAGAAGGCCATCGCGACCGACATCCTGCACCGTCTGGCGATGGATGCCGAAGCCGCGGTCCGCGAGGCGGTGGCCTGGCAGATCCACAACAGCCCTCTGCTGACCGGCTCGCTGGCCGCCCGGCTGGCGCGCGACATCGGACGGGTGGCGTTCCCGGTCCTGCGCAACGCTCCCCACCTGACCGACGAGCTCCTGCTCCAGGTCATCGCCGACCGGGATGCCGAGAAGCAGCTGGCCATCGCCGGGCGCCCGGAGGTGTCGCCGCGGGTCGCCGACGCCATCGTGGACACCGACAACGTCACGGTGATCGTCCGCCTTCTGCGCAACGACGGCGCGACGATCCGCGACGCGACGCTTCAAAGGACCCTGGACCGTTACGGCACCCTGGGCGCGGTCAACGAGGCCATGGCCGGGCGCTCCGGCCTGTCCCTGGCGGTGATCGAGAGGCTGATCGCCTATGTGTCCGAGGAGATCCGCAGCCGCCTGGTGGAACGGCACCGCTTGTCGCCGGTTCTGGTCGCGGGGATCGTCGGGCGCGGCCGGGAAGCCGCGACCATGCTGCTGCTGAAGCCCCTGGCCGACAGCACGGCCGACCTGGAAGCGATGGTGCGCCATCTCGACCGCGACGGACGTCTCAGCCCCTCCCTGATGCTGCGGGCGCTGTGCGCCGGCGAACTGGATCTCTTCACCATCGGTCTCGGCGTGCGGGCCGGCGTCCCGGTGGAGACGGCGCGCCTTCTGGTCTGGGACGACGGCCCGCTGGGCCTCCGGGCGGTCTTCGAGAAAGCCGGGTTTCCGCAGGCGCTGCTGCCGCCCTTCCGCGTCGCGATCGAGGTGGCCAAGCGGATGGGCTATGACGGGCACGACGCCGGACGGGAGGATTACCAGGTCGCCGTCCTGGCCCGGGTCTTCCAGGAGTGCTGCGCGATCGAGGAGCGCATGGTCGACGACCTGCTGCTCCAGCTTTTCGACCAGAAGTCGGAAGAGGTGATCGAGCGGGCGATGGAGCGGGCGGGAATGCCGTTCCATCCCGTCCGCGCCGCCCACTGAAGGGGCCTGCCGGCTGTACAGGCGTTGAAAAAGCCGCGATGCTTGACGACGTTCGGCATCGCCGCCTTTCCGCTTCCGGTACGATTGCTGCCTTCATGCCTTTTCCAGACCAGCCGATGCCCGTCCCGCTGACCCGCGAGGAACTTCTCGACCAGGATCGCCGCCGCAGGATGATGGAGGCGTATCCATGGATGAAGACCTGGACCGATGAGGAACTGGACCGCTCGCTGGAACAGACCCTGAAGTCGCGTCCGGCTGACGCCGCGGGAAGCGGGGATGTCTGGGTCTTCGCCTATGGCAGCCTGATCTGGAACCCGACCTTCGCCTTCGTCGAGCGGCGCACGGCCCGGATCCGCGGCTATCACCGGCGCTTCTGCCTGCGTGCCGACATGGGGCGGGGATCGCTGGAGCGTCCAGGCCTGTTCCTGGGCCTGGACCGCGGCGGCCAGTGCGCCGGCGTGGTTTTCCGCATAGCGGAACAGCAGGCCCCGCATGAACTGACCCTGCTGTGGCGACGGGAAATGATAACCGGAGCCTATGTTCCCCGATGGCTGAAGACCGTAACCGAAGAGGGGCCGGTCAACGCCATCGCCATGACGATAAACCGCAATTACTCCCGCTATGTAGGCGACTGGACCCACGCGGAGACAATCAAAGCTATAGCGATGGCAGAAGGGCGGTTCGGCCGCTGCTCGGACTACTTGTTCAATACGGTTGAGCATTTGGCGGAATTGGGGCTGCGCGATCGCATGTTGGAGCGCATTGCCGCAGAGGTACGCCGATTTCTTGCTGGATAGAGTCGCACCACTGCCACACCCCGAAAGAGAGAGTGGACATTGCAGGTCCGATACTACTTAGTTCATGAACCCCAAAGGTTCTCCTGCCAACCAGTATCCGGTTACGTCCAAGTATGATCACAGATGTGCGCAACTTGTCCGAAGGGACGGTGATCGACTCCGACATTTGCATCGTGGGTGCCGGGG
The DNA here is from genome assembly GCF_016653635.2 of Skermanella sp. TT6. Lineage (NCBI taxonomy): Bacteria > Pseudomonadati > Pseudomonadota > Alphaproteobacteria > Rhodospirillales > Azospirillaceae > Skermanella > Skermanella cutis. Next base: position 4,193,372 of record NZ_CP067420.1, on the reverse strand, counting down.
CGGCCGGGATCACGCTGGCGATGGAACTGATCGGGCATGATTTCTCGGTCAACCTGCTGGAAAGCGGTGGACTCGACTTCGAGGACGATGTCCAGGCTCTGAACGACGGCGACTGCGTCAGCCAGCACAAGGTCGACCTGATGTGGACCCGGCTGCGGTATTTCGGCGGCACCACCGGCCATTGGGGCGGCAACTGCGCTCCGCTCGACGAGCGCGATTTCGAGACCCGTTCCTGGGTGCCCGACAGCGGCTGGCCGATTTCCAGGAAGGACCTCGAACGGTTCTACCCGCGGGCTTACCGCTACTGCGAGCTGCCGTCCGACGACTATTCGGTCGATCACTGGGCCGAGATATCCGAGAAGTTCCGCAGAAGCCGGATTCCGGTCACCGGCGAGGAGATCGGCGAGAAGCTTTTCCTGAAAAGCCCGCCGACCCGTTTCGGCGACGCCTACCGCGCCGATCTGGCCAAACCGGGCAGCCAATGCACGGTCTATCTTCACGCCAACGTCGTCGAGATCGAGACCGGCGAGGACGCTTCCGAAGTCGTGGGCCTCCGGACACGCGACGTGAGCGGGCGCGGCTGCCGGTTCACCGCCAGGATCTTCATCCTGGCGAGCGGCATCGAGAACGCGCGCCTCCTGCTGCTGTCCAACAAGGTCCGTCCCAATGGGCTGGGCAACGACCATGACGTGGTCGGCCGCTATTTCATGGCCCACACCACCATCCGCACCGGCCGGGCGATGCTGGAGGTGCCGAAGGAGACGGTGCGGTTCTACGGCCTCGACACCTGGGCCACCCGGTTCGAGAGCGGCGGCGCGCCCTTCATGAACGCCCTGCAACCGACCTACCCGGTCCAGGAGCGCGAGGGCATGCTGAACAGCGTGGTCTTCCTCGACGAGTCCTACGAAGGGGAGCACGCTCCGGGTTTCGTGGCGCTGCGCAAGATCGTCAAGCAGATCATCCAGGGCCGCGTACCCGACCGGCTCGGCGAGAATCTCGGCAAGGTGATCGGCGACCTGGATTCGGTCGCCAAGGCGCTCTATGCGCGGGCCAGCGGCAACAGCGACTACCGGGCCGTGGAAATGCGCTATTTCGCGGAGCAGGCGCCCAACCGTGACAGCCGCGTCATGCTCGGCCCCGAGCGTGACTCGCTCGGGCAGAACCGGCTGGTGCTCGACTGGCGGCTTCAGCAGATCGACAAGCACACGATCCTGCGGACCCAGGATCTGGTCGCCCGCGAGTTCGGCAAGCTCGGAGTCGGCCGCCTTCGGGTCCAGTTCGAGAACGAAGAGGATCCCTGGCCGGCATCCATCGACTCGTCGGCGCACTTCATGGGCACGACCCGGATGCACAAGGATCCGCGTCACGGAGTCGTGGACGAGAACTGCCGGGTCCACGGCATCCGGAACCTGTACGTCGCCGGCGGGTCGGTGTTCCCGACGTCGGGAGCCACGATGCTGACGATGAACATCGTGACCCTGGCCGTTCGCCTGGCGGACCACCTGATCGGCAAGCTGGCGTAACTCACGGCTGTCCGGAGCCGGGATATCGGGGTCAGACCACCATTTCCCGAAAGCTCTTCGAGCCGACAACCTTCGAGGGAAATGGTGGTCTGACCCCGATATCCCTCGTTGGGGCCACGAATAGGCCGCGGCAGCCTCAGTCGGAAATCGGGTATGTCACGATGTCCACGGCGGCGCCGGTCACCGTCACGGCGGCGGAGCCGACGGTGGTGACGGCCCCGACCGTCGTGCCCACTATGCCGCAGCCGCACAGATTAATGAGCAGGCAAAGTAAAGCGGTAATTCGAACCATGGATGCGCTATCCTGAAGCCGGCGTTACCTCGATGGTATCGGCCATGCCACCTTTGATGCACCATCCGGTTCCCGGCCACAAGTCCGTCATGATCGATCCGCAGATTGTTCCGGACCCAAGGGGACTCGTTGGTGCATCTTGACCGTGGCCGTGCGCACCGTCTTCCGTTTTCCTGATCGACGCATACCGGGTTTCAGACTTGAACGACCTCATCCTCTTCATCCTGGTCATCAGCGCCCTGCTCGTGGTCGCCAGCGTCCTTCAACCCCTGGCCGACCGGCTGCGGCTGCCCCATTCCGTGCTGCTCGCCGCGGTCGGAGTCGCGATCGCCGCCGCCGCGGTGACGCTCGTCCCGACCGGGGAGCCGCGGATGGTCGGGGAGGCGGCGTCGGCCATCGCCGAGATGTCGTTCAGCTCCTCCACATACATCCTGGTATTCCTGCCGGCGCTGCTGTTCCAGGCGGCGCTGACGATCGACGTCCGGCGGATGATGGAGGACGCGGCCCCGATCCTTCTGCTGGCGGTGGTCGCCGTGTTCGTCGCCACCGCGGTGATCGGGCTGGCGCTGTGGCCGCTGGCGGGGGTGCCCCTGGTGGTCTGCCTGATGCTGGGATCGATCGTGGCGACCACCGATCCGGCGGCGGTCATCGCGATCTTCTGCGACATCGGGGCGCCGGCGCGGCTGGTCCGGCTGGTCGAGGGCGAGAGCCTGCTGAACGACGCCGCCGCCATCGCGATCTTCTACGTGCTGCTGGAGATGATCGTCTCGGGCGACGAGCCCGACCTGCTGATGGGCGTTTGGGACTTGGCGCTGGACCTGGGCGGCGGCACCGTGCTGGGAATCGTCGGGGCGCGGCTGGCGGTGGCGGTGATCCCGCTGCTGCGCGGCAGGCGCACGGCGGAGGTGACCCTGACCCTGGCGTTGCCCTACCTGATCTATGTCACCGGTGACCATTTCCTGGGGGTCTCCGGCGTCGTCGCGGTGGCCGTGGCCGGGCTGGTGTTCGGCGCGGGCAGCCGCTCCCGGCTGTCGCCGTCGGGGTGGGCGTACCTGGACGCGGTCTGGGAGCAGGTGGCCTTCCTGGCGGGGTCGCTGGTGTTCATCCTGGCGGCGCTGATGGTGCCGAAGCTTCTGGTGGGGGTCAGCGCGCATGACGGCTTCCTGCTGCTGGTGATGGTCGTGGCGGCGCTGGTCGCGCGCGCGCTGGTCCTGTTCCTGCTGCTGCCGCCGCTCACCCTGCTGAAGCTCAGCGCCAGGATCAGCAATTCCTACAAGCTGGTGCTGACCTGGGGCGGGCTGCGCGGGGCCGTGACCCTGGCGCTGGCCCTGTCGGTGACCGAGGCGCGCGGCATCGAGGGCGAGGAGCAGCGGCTGGTGACGGTGCTGGCGACCGGCTTCGTGCTGTTCACCCTGTTCGTCAACGGCACGACGCTGCGCACCGTGATCAAGCTGCTCGGGCTGAACCGGCTGTCGCCGCTCAACCAGGCGCTTCGCACCCAGGTCCTGGCCCTATCGCTCGCCGAAGTCCGCGACTCGGTCCAGGAGACCGCCCAGGAATACGAGTTCCCCCCGACCGTCGCCCGCGCGATCCAGAAGCCCTACGACGCCCGGATCGCGGAGGTCACCTCGGCCGGCAGCCTGGAAGAGCGGATCTCCGACCGCGACCGGATCACGCTGGGCCTGATCTCGCTCGCCAACCGCGAACGCCAGCTGGTGCTGGAGCACCACGGCCTCCAGACCGTTCCGGGCGACATCATCGAGGCGCTGCTGCGCAACGCCGGGGAAATCTATGACGGAGCCCGCACCGGCGGCCGGATCGGCTACAACCGTGCGGCGCGCAAGATCCTGCGCCTGCCGCGGGCGTTCCGGTTCGCATACTCGCTGCACCGCTGGACCGGGGTGGAGCGCCCCCTGGCCCGGCAGGTGTCGAAGCGGTTCGACAAGTTCCTGGTGCGCCGGCTGGTGCTGGAGGAGCTGATCCGTTTCAACAGCCGCAGCCTGAAGCCGCTGCTGGGGGACCGCGTCGCCGAACTGCTGGGGGAGGTGCTGGGCGGACGGATGGAAGCCTCCTCCAAGGCGCTCGACGCGCTGGAGCTGCAATATCCCGAGTATGCCGAGGCGCTGAGCCAGCGGTTCCTGCGCAAGTTCGCGCTGCGGCGGGAGATCGCCCGATACGAGAGCCTGTTCCATGACGGGCTGATCGGCCAGGAACTGTTCGAGGATCTTCGCCGCGGCGTCGAGGTGCGGCGGCGCGAGGCCGACCGGCGGCCCAAGCTGGACCTGCGGCTCGACAAGGTCGCCCTGATCGCCCAGGTGCCGCTGTTCAACGGCCTGGAGCCGAAGGACCTGGCAAGGCTGGCCAAGATCCTGCGGTCCCGGCTGGCGCTGCCCGACCAGACCTTCATCCGTACCGGGGACCGCGGCAACGCCATGTACTTCATCTCCTCGGGCGCGGTCGAGGTGGTGCTGCCGGACCGCCGCATCCGGCTGGGACGCGGCGATTTCTTCGGCGAGATGGCCCTGCTGGACGGCGGGCCGCGCCGGGCCGATGTGGTCGCCCTGACCTACTGCACGCTGCTGGAACTGCGCTCCGGCGACTTCAGGAAATTCCTGAAGGCCAACCCGCACATCAGCGAGCGGATCGACCAGGTCGCCCGGGAGCGCGGGGTGAAGCGGGTGGCCTGACCGGCTCCGCCGCTCCTTCCATCCTTAAAGCGGATCCTGATCAGGTTGAACCGCTTCGGTGCTCGCAGCCGGCCCCTCCACTCGCGGGAATGTGTTGCGCCATGGGCGCAACCTACGGCTCGATGCAGGGTGGAGGTGATGCGGACCGACGATCGTAGGTTATGCCTATGGCGCAACGCATCTGATCGGCTGTCTCGGGCGGATCGACCTGATCGGGCACGGTTCTAGCGGCCGCCCGACACCGGCACCAGCGCGCCGCAGACATAGGACGACCGCTCCGACAGCAGCCAGACGACGGCCTGGGCCACCTCCTCGGCGGCGCCGACGCGCCCCTCCGGGACGCCGCCGACCAGCCGGTCGAGCCGGCCGGGGATGCCGCTGGCGTCGTGGATCTCGGTATCGATCAGGCCGGGATTGACGGCGTTCACCCGGATGCCTTCCGGCGCCAGCTCCTTCGACAGGCCGATGGTCAGGCTGTCCACGGCGCCCTTGCTGGCGGCGTAGTGGACGAACTCGTTGGGGGAGCCCAGCGCCGCCGCGCGCGACGACACGTTGACGATCACGCCGCCCTGGCCGCCGCGGCTCCTGGCCATGCGCCGGGCCGCCTCGCGGGAGCACAGGAAGGGGCCGACGACGTTGATCGCCATCACGCTCTCGACGGTCTCCGCGGTCAGGTCGAGCAGCTTGCCCGCCGGGCCGGTGGTGCCGGCATTGTTGACCAGCCCGGTCACCGGGCCGAGCTGGTCGTCGACGGCGGCGAACAGGCGCATCACGTCCTGCTCGCGCGCCATGTCGCCCTGCACGGCGATGGCCCGGACGCCGTGTTCACGGGCCCCGGCGGCGGCGGCCTCGGCCTTCGCCTGGTCGCGCAGGTAGTTGACGCAGACGTCCCAGCCCGCCTGGGCGGCCAGGCGCACCGTCGCGGCGCCGATGCCGCGGCTGCCGCCGGTCACGACGAGAATTCCAGCCATCACCATGTCTCCCGATCAATCTTCTTCCTGTTGGTCCCTGCGGGTCCGGCCTGGTCCTCAGGGCAGGGTGTAGGAGGTCTTCACCGTGGTGTAGAACTCCGCCGCGTAGCGGCCCTGCTCGCGGGGGCCGTAGCTGGACGCCTTCCGGCCGCCGAACGGCACGTGGTAGTCGACGCCGGCGGTCGGCAGGTTGACCATCACCATGCCGGCCTGGGAGTTGGCGCGGAAATGGTTGGCGTGCTTCAGCGACGTGGTGGCGATGCCGGCGGACAGGCCGAACTGGGTATCGTTGGCGACGTGCAGCGCCTCCTCGTAGTCCTTCACCCGGATCACCGTGCCGACTGGGCCGAAGATCTCCTCCCGATTGACGCGCATGTCGTTGGTGGTCTCGGCGAACAGGCAGGGCGACATGTAGAAGCCCGGCGTGTCGCGGTTGAGGCGGTCGCCGCCGAACACCTTGCGGGCACCTTCCTCCTGGCCGATCGCGACATATTTCAAGTTCTGGTCGAGCTGGCGCTGATCGACCGCCGGACCCATCTGGGTCTCCGGCTTCAGCGCGTCGCCGACCACCAGCTTGGAGATCCGGTCGGCGACGGCGTCGACGAAGCGGTCGTGGATGCCCTGGGTGACGACCATGCGGGACGATGCCGTGCAGCGCTGGCCGGTCTGGAAATAGGCGCCGTTGACCGCGATGGAGACGGCCGTCTCTAGGTCGGCGTCGTCGAGCACGACCAGCGGGTTCTTGCCGCCCATCTCCAGCTGGAACTTGATCATGCGCTCGACCGCCTGGGCCGCCACCTTGCGGCCGGTCGGCACCGACCCGGTGAAGCTCAGCGCGTCCACGCCGCCGATCAGCGCCGAGCCGATCTTCGATCCCGAGCCCATGACCAGGTTGAAGACGCCTTCCGGGATGCCGGCCCGCGAGATGATGTCGGCGAGCGCCCAGGCGCAGCCGGGGGTCAGCTCGGCCGGCTTCAGGACAACGCAGTTGCCGTAGGCCAGGGCCGGGGCGATCTTCCAGGCGGGGATCGCGATCGGGAAGTTCCAGGGCGTGATCAGCCCGACCACGCCGATCGGCTCGCGGGTGATCTCGATCTCGACGCCGGGGCGGGTCGAGGCCAGCTTCTCGCCCTGGAGGCGCAGCACCTCGCCGCCGAAGAACTTGAAGATGTGGCCGGCGCGGGTCGCCTCGCCGACGCCGTCGGCCAGCGGCTTGCCTTCCTCGCGGGCCAGCAGGCGGCCCAGCTCGTCGCGCCGCTCCAGGATCTCGTTGCCGATCTTCTCCAGCATGTCGGCACGGTTCTGGATCGGGGAGCGGGACCAGGCCGGGAAGGCGGCCCGGGCCGCCGCGACCGCCTGTTCGACCTGCTCCGCCGTCGCGGAGGCGTATTCCCCGACCACGTCGTCGGTGTTGGACGGATTGATGTTGCGGATGACGTCGGTGCTTTCGACCCAGCTACCCGCGATGAGATTCCTGTTGATCGTCATGTCTGCCGAGTTCCCCTCTCGCCCTTGGCCGCCGCGTTGCTCGCGGCGCCGATCGTTGGCTGCCATGCTGGCAGCACCGAGCCGGTATGACCACCCGTAAATGCGTCAGGAGGGGGAAGGTTCGCGCAGGGCTGATATGGCCTGTTCCGCCGGGCCGCGCTGCTCCGGGGTTCGCCGGGAAGGTCGAGGGCGAAGCCCGGGAACCGCATGGTCCGGGTCCCGCTGGAATCTTCGTCGCTGACGAGGACCAAGCCGCTGATCGCGGGACCGCCGTCGGTCGCCGGCGGGGAGGGCCGCGATGCCCAGGAACATCAGGTGGGGCGGACGTGGCGATCGGCCGCATGAAATTTCCATGTCATTCCCGCCGATCGGAAGACCCATACGGTTGGAGTCATCTCGGGAACGACCGGACGGTACAGCCATGATGAACAAGTTGCGGGATTTGATCGGACGGCTGCGGCAGGCCCTGCGCGAGCGCGCCCATGTCATGTCGGAGCTGGACAAAGCGGAAGGCGACCTGGACAGGAGCCTGCGCCGGTACGGCAAACCGCCGCGTCGCCGCGGATCGGACGAGGAGGAGTGACGGCCGGCGCGCCTCAGCTGCTCAAGCGGACGTTGGGATAGTATGGATTTCGATGAACTTTCGGTCGGTTAACCAAGCATCTTCGATGAAACGGTGGGAGCAACGTCAAATAGAACGACTATCGTGTATGTTCTAAGAGGAATATTCGCGCAAAGTCGAAGCATTGTCAAATTTGGCTTAAAGATGTAATTAACTGGTCACGGGTATCTTTCGGGGGTCTACTTTTGAGGTGCCCCCATGTCCAGCGCTCCCGTTCTTTGGTCTGCCCCAATCCTTAAGTTGAATCACACGGTCATCGATTTGAGCAAGACCGGAACGAGAACCTCGTGGGAGTTCTCGAGTGATGAAGACGTCCTGTTCATAGCGTCGGATGAAGTCAGAACGCTCGATCGGCTTCAGACGAAAGGTGGAAACAACATCGTCGTGATCGGCGGCAAGTTCGAGCCGAACGACCACTCGACGGCGGTCGCCACCCTGAACTTCACCCATGTTTCCGGATCGGTCTATGTGGAGGGCGTCCATATCGACCACCAGTATGCCGGCGAGAAGGACGCCATCTCCGTCTACAGCGCGGAAGGCAAGCAGGCCAACTTCACCCTGCAGAACTCGCTGATCGAGAACGTCAAGGGCAGCTACTACGGCATCCACGGCGACGTCTTCCAGCCCCAGGGACCGATCGGCGACGTCAAGTTCTACAATGTCACGGCGTCCACGACTTACCAGGGCCTGTTCCTGCAGCCCAGGGATCCGATCAAGTCGGTCGAGCTGGAGAACGTGGAGATCCGGAAGCTCCCGGGCGGCGATGCGAAGTCATGGTTGTATTATTTCTCCCAGCCCGGCGACCACCTGTACCCGGTCTCGCTCAGGAACGTCTACGTCACCGAGCAGCCGGGGCAGCGCGCCGAGTACAATTCGGTCTATCCTCCGATCGGGCTGGGCGGCGCGGTCCGCACCGGGGACATGATCACCTTTCCCAACCTTCCCTATTCCGGGTCCATGAAGGTCGGAACCGCGGGGTTCGTCTCGGCGGACAAGGTCGGCCTGGGCTATGAGGCGAGCGGCCTTCCGGCTTCCGGCGCCTTCCGCGGAACCGCCGGCGACGACGTGTTCCAGGGCGGCTCGGGGACCGATACCCTCGACTACGGCTGGGCCACGTCCGCGGTCGTGGTCGACCTGGTGCTCGGCAAGTCGAGCGGCGGGGGCGGCAACGACCGGTTCAGCGGCATCGACAACGTCAAGGGCTCCGCCCATGCGGACCGGATCGTCGGCAACTCCGGAAGCAACGTGCTGGCGGGCGGGGCCGGCGACGACAGCCTGTCCGGCGGGGGCGGCAACGACCGTCTGATCGGCGGGACGGGCAGGGACACCCTCCGCGGGGATGCGGGCGACGACTGGCTCGAAGGTGGTCAGGGCGACGACGTCCTGGACGGCGGTTCCGGTTTCGACACCGTCGACTATTCGGCCGCCCCGGGCGCAGTGGCGGTCGACCTCAATGCCGGGACCGCGACGGGGGGCGACGGGACGGACACGCTGGTCTCCATCGAGGCGGTGGCGGGATCGGCCTTCGACGATACCCTGATCGGCAACTGGGCCGTCAATTACCTGGCGGGCAACGCCGGGAACGACGTGCTGCGGGGCGGCGGCGGCGACGACTGGCTGTCGGGCGGGGCCGGCAACGACATCCTGGACGGCGGGACCGGCGCCGACAGGATGCTGGGCGGCGCCGGCGACGACACCTACTATGTCGACAATGCCGGCGACACGGTCGAGGAGAACGCGGGCGAGGGCGTCGACACCGTCTACTCCACCATCTCCTGGACCCTGGGCGCCAATGTCGAGAACCTGACCTTCACCGGCTATGCGAGCCTGACCGGGCGCGGCAACGGGCTGGCGAACGTCATGAGGGGCGGCAACGGGTCGGATACGCTCCACGGCCTCGGCGGCGACGACAAGCTCTACGGCGGCGCGGGCGGGGATTTCCTGTATGGCGGCGACGGCAACGACACGCTGGACGGCGGCGACGGCAACGACACCCTGAAAGGCGGCGCCGGCAACGACATTCTCCTCGGCGGTGCCGGCAACGACTGGCTCGAGGGCGGGGCGGGCGCCGATACCATGATCGGCGGCGCGGGGAACGATACCTATATCGTCAACGACGTGACCGATATCCTGATCGAGCGTCCCGGGGAGGGCACCGACACCGCGAGGGCGACGGTATCCTACGTCCTCGCCGCCGAGGTCGAGAACCTCACGCTGGAAGGGAACTCCGCCCTGTCCGGGACCGGCAACGCGTCCGCCAACGTGATCCGGGGCAACGCCGCGGACAATATCCTGAGGGGAATGGGGGGCGACGACACCCTTCACGGCAACGCGGGCGACGACTGGCTGGACGGCGGCGACGGCAACGACATGCTGTACGGGGGCGAGGGCGACGACCTGCTGGAAGGCGGCGCCGGCAACGACCGCCTCGACGGCGGAACGGGCGCGGACCGGATGATCGGCGGGTCGGGCGACGATACCTACTACGTGGACGATGCGGGCGACGAGATCTTCGAGCTGCCCGGCGGCGGCATCGACCTCGTATGGTCCTCGGTCTCGATGGTCATGGCCAACGAGGTCGAGAACCTGATCCTGGTCGGGACGGGCAACCTCGACGGCACCGGCAACGCCCTCGGCAACAAGATCCAGGGCAACGGCGGCGCGAACCTGCTGCGAGGGGGCGCCGGCGACGACTGGCTCCAGGGCTGGGACGGCAACGACCGGCTCGAAGGCGGGGACGGCAACGACGGCCTGGAGGGCGGGGCCGGGAACGACATCCTGATCGGCGGCGCCGGGCGCGACCGGCTGTCCGGCGGAGCGGGGGCGGACCGGTTCGTCTTCAACTCGGTCGACGACAGCGGGCCGGGATGGGGACAGCGGGACAACATCCTGGATTTCCAGCCCGGGATCGACATCATCGACCTGAGGGCGATCGATGCCGACACCACGCTGGCGGGCGACCAGGCCTTCACCTTCATCGGCGGGTCCGCCTTCGGCAAGGTCGCCGGCCAGCTCCGGTGGTACGAGGCGAACGATTTCCGGATCGCCCAGGGCGACGTGAACGGGGACGGGGTATCCGACTTCGAACTCCAGATCACCGGCACCACGTCGATCGAGAAGTCGTTCTTCCTTCTCTGAGCCGGTCGCGCAAAGCGGAAGGAGCCGCCCGGCGGCCGTGCCGGGCGGCTCCTTTGCGTCAGGGCCCCTTCCGGATCAGTTCCGGAAGTAGCTTTCGTACTTGGCGCCGTAGGGGCTGTAGATCCCCTTGTCGTAGCTGGCATAGCGCCGCATGTGGACCTGGGTCAGCACCGATGTCACGTGGATGTCGTCGGCGAACCGGCGAAGCTTGCGCAGGCCGGCCAGGGCCGCCGACTTGGGCGTCTTGCCCCATTGGACCAGATAGATGCACTGGGCGGCCATGGACGCCAGGATCGCCGCGTCATGGACCGCGCCGATCGGCGGGCTGTCGATGATGACCAGGTCGTAATCGTGCGACGCCATGGTGACGAACTGCTGCATCCGCTCGGAGTTCAGCAGGAAGTCCGGCTCCGGAGTGGCCGTGAAGGACGGGGCGACGTCCACGCCCAGGCGAGGGTCGTGCCGGGGAACGGATTCGTAGGGCAGGCCCCGCTGAAGCATGGTGCTGAGATCGACGCCGCCTTCCCGCTGGCGCCGGCTGGTCGCGCGCCGGCGCAGGTCGCCGTCGATGATCAGGACCTTGCGGCCCATCCGGGCCATCTGGACGGCGAACGCCTCGCAGAACGTGGTCTTGCCTTCGCCCGGCGCCGTCGACGTCACGAGGATCACGTTCCGGCCGGTGGTCGCCGTTCCCGCCTGGGTGGCGTGGGCGATGTCGCGCATCCCCTGCGCGAAGGTCGAGCCCGGCCGGTCGCGGAGATAGGCGCCGGGGTTCTTGGCCCTGGACCGGGTCAGGCGGGGAACCAGGCCGAGGACGGGGATGTTCAGCGACGCCTCGACGCTTTCCAGGCTGCGCATGCTGCGGTCGAGCAGGTCGCGCAGGATGGCGGCGACGGCCCCCAGCAGGATGCCCAGGATGGCGGCGCCCGCCAGCATCGGGACCTTCTGCGGGAAGGAGGGGAAGATCGGCGCCGCGGCGGCCGACACGACCGACAGGTCGGGAGCCGACAGGCGATCCGGGTTGTCGATCGCCTTGTACTGCGCGAGCGTCTGCTCGAAGGTCGCCCTGAGCGTCCTGGCCTCGCTCTGGAGCTGGTCCAGCTGGGCACGGGCCGGACCCTGGCCGCCGATCTCCTCGGACAGGGTGTTGTAGGCCCGTTCCAGGCTGACCTCGCGCGCCTTGAACGCGACCACGTTGGAGGCCAGGCCGGAAACGATCCGGCGCATCTCCGCCTGGATGTCGTTCTGCACGGCCGCAAGCCTGGAGCGCAGCTCGATGATCACGGGATGGCGCCGGCCCAGCTGGGACTGCTCGGTCAACTGCCGCGACAACTCGCCTTCCTGGTCGCGCAGCCGCTGGATCACCGGGGAGTCCAGCATCTCCGCCACCGCGCCGCCATTGCTCATCGCGTCCCGCGCCGACTGCAGCTTGGCTTCCGCCGTCTGCCGCTCGGCCCTGAGCTGGACGAGCTGGGCGTTCATCTCCGACATGCGCTGGACGAGCACGGAGCCGCTTTCCGTATCGACCAGGTTGTTCTCGGCGCGGAAGGCCTGGACCTTCTGCTCCGCGTCGCGGACCTGCTCGCGCAGCTGGTTGAGGGATTCGCCCAGCCAGCCGGTGGCCGAACGGGCCAGGTTCAGCTTTTCGGCGCTCCGGTAGGCCAGATACTCATCGACCAGCGTGTTCGCGATGCGGGCCGACTTGGACGGATCGGAGGAATGGAAGCTGACGAGGATCGACAGGGACCCGGCATCGTTGGAGACGCTCAGGTTCCTTACAGTCGAGTCCACGGTCATGTAGCGGATGCCCTCCTCGGTGGGAGGCGGGCCGCCGCCGCGGATGAAGCCCATGGCCGTGGAATAGGCCTTATCCCAGATCCGGGCAAGCGCGCCCTGGTTGGGATCGTCGAGCACGGGATTGAACTCCGGGTCCTCGACCAGGCCGAGCCGGTCGACCACCCGCCCGACGATCGTGCGGGACCTCATCACGTCGATCTCGGAGCGCAGGCCGGCGTCCTCGCCGGAAAGCGCAGGCAGCAGGGCTTCCAGGCCGCTCCCCTTGGCGGCCCCGCTCTCGGCCTTGAGGAGGACCGACGACGAGTATTGGGGAGCCATCTGCGTCAGGACCGTGCCCGCCAAGGCGGCTGTCAAAAGCGCCACGGCAAGGATCAGCCATCGCTCCCGGTACAGCAGCGAGAAGAACCTCGACAGGTCGATGATCCGGTCTTCCTCGGGTGGCCGTATCTGGAGGACGACGGAGCCGCCCTCGCGCGCTGGAGGCAGCTCCCTGGATGGGGCGGAAAGTTGGTTACGTGCCACGGCAAGTTCCTCCAACGCAACCTTTCGGGTCGGTCACCACAAATGCGAGAGAAGAAGATCGCAATACATATTGATCTTGTTCCTGACCGGCTATCATGTAACTCTGCATGTTCCTCAACATACTATTTCACTTCAAATGACGTGTACTCTCGCCCGGTATTCCAGGGCGCTAGCTTTAGCATCGATTCTTTGCATCTGCAAAGGCGCGACTTGTTCGAATGTCCGGATACCTGGGGCTATCCGGATACCGGCGGTCTTTCGGAAGGTTCACGACCCTACGATCGGATTGCCTCTCGCGTAGTCACGATGGAGACAGGGTAAGCTTCCCCGGCGCTCGACCGGGGGTTCGGCGTGATGCGGCGGAGCAGCGCCATCTCCCGCGCTTCCTGGCAGATCAGCAGGATTATGAGGCCGTAGATCGGGCTGAGCTTGTTGCTGCCCGCGGTGATCCCCATCGTGCCGGTGATCATGCAGTAGATCGAGGTGACCAGCGCAGGAGACAGCACGCCGAAGGCGCGGGTGTAGGCGATACCGCTCCTGATGGTGGAGATGAAGAAGATGGTCAGCAGCAGGGCCGCCGGCCAGCCGTTCTCGAACGCCGCGTTGAGCCACATGTTGTGGGCATGGGCGGGAACCCAGTTCCACTTGTCGACCGCGCCGAAACGGAAGGTCGCCAGCCCGTGGCCGACGATCGGATGGTCGCGGATGGCGTCGAGCGTCATCAGCCAGATCGGGATCCGGTTGGTGAGCGTGCCGTCGGCATCGCCCCGGGACAGCAGGGTCGCGGCGATGATCATCAGGCAGGCTCCGGCGACCCCGCTGAGGGTCAGCAGCAGGAACGTGCTGCCCATGTCCCGGCGGAGGCGGTAGATCATCACCCCGAGGATCATGAGCATGGACACCGCCGTGAAGAAACGCGCCTGCGTCGCGGCCAGGGATGCCAGGCAGACGGCGAGCACGGAGCACAGGACAAGGACCCGCCGGCTCAGCCCGTGCTCGCGGTCGGTCAGCCACATCATGACGAAGGTCGCCGCCAATCCCGTCATGAGCGCCAGGCGCTGCTCGTGGGTCAGGATGCTCTTGAACCGCCAGATGAAGGGATTGTCCGACAGCATGGCGCTCTGCCCGGCGCCCAGCGCCAGCCAGCCCATCAGGCTGACCACGACGGCCGAGGCCACGTAGGCGCGCATCGACAGGTCGGTGGGCAGGCCCGACAGGCCGATGCCGACCAGCAGCGCCAGGACGAGGATGGTCAGGGCGAAAGCGGATTCCGCGACGTTGCCGGACCAGACCGTCGTCGCGGCGACCCAACCCAGATACGCGAGCAGCCAGACCACAGGAGGCGACGCCACCACGGCGTGGGGCATCCGCATCAGGCGCGGGCTCAGCAAGAGCACCGCGCCGCCGAGGATCAGCGGCACGAAAGGGGCGAACAGGCGTCGTTCCTCGTCGCCGAAGCGCGGCGACTGCACCTCCGTCAGGGTGAAGGCGACGAACGCCAGGAACAGGAGGAAACGGCTCATGGAACTGCCTTGGGTGCGCGGCGCTCGATCGTCAGTATACGATCAAGAAGCGGGCGCGTGACCCGGTCCATCGGCTTTCCTGCCAGGCTACTCAGGATGAGGTAAGCCGCCTTGAAGCGCCGCGAGGACAGGTGCTTGGCCGCCAGCTGGTGTGCCTGCGCGGCGTTCCCGAAGAGCATCAGCTTGGACGCGGCCTTGAAGATCTGGGCCTGGATCGACTGCTCGCGGAGCGTCACGATGCTGTCGATGCCGTGCGCCCGCAGCTCGGCCAGCCGCTCCTCCTGGAGGGCCGGGCTCAGGTGCGAGAGCTGGACCGCCAGCTGCGTGAAGCGGACCTGCCGGCTCAGCTTCGCGGGCTCGAACGAGACGCCGTCGAACTGGACATAGCGGTCGTACAGGACCTCCGGCACGACCGCGAACCTGCCTTGCCCGATCAGCCTGAGCCACAGGTCGTAGTCCTGGGAGAAGGTGAACTCGCTCCTGTAGCCGCCGGCCCGCTCATAGGCATCGCGGCGGAACATCACCTCGCCGTGCGAGAAGATGTTGCTCTTCCTGAGCTTTTCGACGGTGAGTCCCTCGGCCGACGGTGTCCGCACCCGGACCATGCCGCTGCCTTCCACGATGTTGCGGTAATGGCAGCCGACCGCGACCACGTCGGGGTTCCTCTCGAACATCTCGACCTGCCGGGCCAGCCGGTCGGGAGCCGACGCGTCGCCCGATCCCTGGACCGCGACGTAACGCCCTCGGGACCGGGCAATGGCGTTCATGATGCCCCGGGTGAACCCGGTGTTCCGCTCGTGGTGGATCACGGTCAGGCGGGGATCGTCATAGGCGTCCAGCTGCCTTCCGGTATCGTCCTTCGAGCAGTCGTTGAACGCGATCAGCTCGAAGTCGGAGAAGCTCTGGCCGAGGATCGCGTCGACGGTCCGGCGGACCAGTGGGCCGCGGTTGTAATAGCCGGTAACCACGGAAACCATGGGTGCGGAGGAGCGCACGGGGATCCGGTTTCGTTCAGGCGACATGGAGCTTCCTTTGGCGGCGCAGGATCTTCAGGGACAGGTTGCGGACGATGCTCCACAGCTCCCGGGGGCGAACCAGCAGAACATCGATCGGGGACGCCTTGAACCGTTTGCAGAACAGGATCAGGATTCCGACCGCCCCGGCGGCCTGGACGACGACGGTGGCCGCCGCCGCGCCCATCAGGCCGTATTCCGGGATCAGCAGCCAGCACAGAAGCCCCTGGACGACGATCGACGGCCCGAGGACCGCGGTGCCGGCAAGGGGCTGGCCCTGCGACGCCAGATACATCTGCAGCATGCGCAGCAGCGCCCCGAAGGGGGCGCCGATCATCAGGATCCGCAGGGCGTCCACGGCCGGCAGGAAGTCGCTTCCGAGCATCAGGTGGACGACCGGTTCGGCCCCGACCGCGAGGACGACGGAGATGCAGATGAACAGGAAGACGGAGAACCGGATCATGCCCAGCGCCGAAGCCAGGTCCTCCGCCCGCCCCGACTCCCGCACGCCCTGGGAGAACAGGGTCGTGCCCACCGCGACGGCGATCTCGGAGAAGATCTCGCACAGCTTCGACACGCCGAAATACCGGCCCGCGTCGGCCAGCGAGGAAAGCGTGTTGACCAGATGGGCGACCAGGAGGCCGTTGCCCATGTAGAGCGAGTAGGGGAGGATGTAGCTCATCCCCGTCCGCTGCAGCCGCCAGAACCCCCCCAGCTCCAGCGGGACCCTGCCCGCGGCCCCGAGCCGCAGCGTCCACCCCACGTAGAGAGCCGCCGCGACCTGGCCGCCGAGCGTCGCCCCAAGCGCGAACTCCAGGGTCGCGTCGCCCAGCAGGGCCATGGGAGCGATCAGGGCCAGCGGAATGATGCGCCCGATCAGGTCGGCCCAGGCGAGCTGCTCGACCTTTCCCTCTCCCAGGTTCATTCCCTGGTAGATGTTGACGAACAGCATCGGCAGGGTGGTGCCGATCGCCAATGCCTTGGAGACGGTCGAGATATCCCCGTAGTGCCACAGGAGCAGGGTCGCGACGGCGACGGACGCCAGCGAACTCAGCAGCCAGCTGATCAGGCTCGCCTGCTCGACCTGCGCGCGGCTCGCCGCCTTCTGGCCCAGGCTCCGGGCGCCTGCCTGGCGCATTCCCAGATGTCCGACCGAGGACAGGAACAGCGCCACCAGTGCCGAGTAGGCGTAGAAGCCGAACTCGTGAGAGTCCAGCGCCCGCGCCACGACGAGCAGGGTCAGCAGGGCCGTGAAACGGACAAGCAGGCGCGACGAGAACAGCAGCGCCGCCTGGCCGAGGGGTTTGAGCCGCATCACCCGTTCTCAGATCAGGAAAGTGACTTCGGGGTCCAGGGCGACATCGAAACGCGATGCGACGGACTCCTGGACATGCTCGACCAGGTTCCGGATGTCGTCGGACGTGGCGGCACCCGTGTTCTCGATCCAGTTCGCATGCTTGTGGCTGATCACGGCGCTGCCGATCCGGCAGCCCTTCAGGCCGGCATTCTCGATGTACCAGCCGGCCGCGGCGCCGCCCGCCGGCTGCTTGAAGGTGCTTCCGGCGGTGCGGCGGTCCAGCGGCTGCTTAGCATGGCGGTCCGCCATGTGGGACCGGATCTCGGACATGAGTTCCTTCGGGTCCCCCAGGGAGGGGCCGCGGAAGACGACTTCCGTGACCATCCATCGCTTCTCCGCCAGGTTGCTCTGCCGGTAGTCGAGGCCGAGTTCGGCGGCGGGGACGGTGGCGGTCTCGCCCGAGGTGAGGTCGACGACCGTGGCGGCCTCGAGAATCGTCGAGATCTCCCGGCGTCCCTTGGCGGTCAGGCCCGCGTTCATGGCGGTCCCGCCGCCGACCGAGCCCGGGATGCCGACCAGGAACCCGAAGCCGGCGATCCCGGCGCGGGACGCGGTCCGCGCCAGCTTGGGCAACTGGACGCCGGCGCCGGCACGCACCGTCGATCCCTCGACCTCGATGTCGGTGAAGCTGTTCCGCATGCAGATCACCAGGCCGTCGAAGCCGCGGCTGTCGATCAGGACGTTGGAGCCGCGGCCGAGCACCCGGACGGAAATGCCGGTTTCCCGGCACCGCCGCAGGACGTCGGGCAGGGCATCGCCGTCGGGTTCCCAGAACCACCGCGCCGTCCCGCCGACCTTCCAGGTCGTGTAGGGGTGGAGCGGTTCGTCGCACCGGATCGGCCGCTGCGTAGTCAGCCCGGCAAAGGGGTCAGGCATGCTGCGCCTCGCTTGTTGAGGGGAGTATTCTGTTCCGCGGACGACGCGGGAGAGTAGGTTGCGTTGACCCGCTGGATCCTGGCCCCGAGCGACGACAGCACGGTCGCCAGGTCGGCATAGCCGCGGTCCAGTTGGTAGACGTTTCCGATCGACGTCCTGCCCTCGGCCGCGAGGGCGGCGACGACGACCGCGGCACCTCCGCGGATGTCCGTTGCCTGAACGTCGGAGGCGTGAAGCCGTTCCACGCCTTCGACCACGGCGATCTTGCCTTCCTGTCCGTTGACGCAGGTGAATCCCCCGTCGACCACGTCGATGCGGGCACCCATCCGCACCAGTTCGGGGCAGTACCGGAAACGGTCGTCCAGGATGGTCTCGGTCACCCGCGAAGTGCCCTGGGCGAGGGACATCATGACGGTATGGAGCGGCTGGATGTCGGTGTGGAAGCCGGGATAGGGGCGGGTGGAGACGTCCCGGGCGGTCAGCCTGTCGGGGCAGGCGACGCCGAACCCGGTCGCCGTCGGCTGGACCCGGAGGCCCGCGGCCTGCCAGACCTCGAACTCGTTGGCGAGGTATTCCGCGCCGACGCCGGTGACCAGGGCCTCGCCGCGGGTGCAGGCCACCGCCGCGGCCAGCGTCGCCGCGAAGACGCGGTCGCCCAGGATCTGGTGAGAAACGCCCTGCAGTTTCCGCGGCCCGGTGACCGAAAGGGTGCGGTTGGCGTCCCAGGCGATCTCGGCTCCCATGGACTGCAGGAGCGTGATCGTGTCGATGACCTCGGGGTTCAGGGCGGCGTTATGCAGGATCGACTGCTGCCCCACCCGCCCCACGGCCGCGAACAGGAAGTTCAGGGTGGCCCCGAACGACGGATAATGGAACGACGTCGTGACGGTTTCCGCCTTGGGGCCGCCGCAGATGCTGAACGACCGCTCGTTGTCGAAGACGAAGTAGCCGAAGTCGGAAAACAGCTGCGCGTGCAGGTCATGCTTGCGGCTCCCCAGCGAGCAGCCGCCGACGCCGGTCAGGTCGGCGGGAACCCGGTAGAACGCCGACAGGCCCATGAGGAGCAGGACGTGACGGAACCGCGTCGACAGTTCGGGCGAGAAGGCCCCGCCATGCCAGCCGCTGCCGTCCAGGGTGAGCGTGCTGGGACCATCGAAGGCGATCCGCACGCCATGGGCGCCCAGGGTCGTGATCATCAGCCTGACATCGGCGAGATCGAGCGGCACGTTGGTCAGCGTGGTCGGCTCCCTGGACAGGCACGCCGCGACGAGGGCCGGCAGCGTGGCGTTCTTGGCGCCGGGAACGCGGACCTGCCCGGTCAGACGCGCGCCGCCCTCGATCGAGATGAAATCCGTGGCGTTGCTGGCAACGGGGCGAGGGGTCCACATGCATCAGGTCCTTTCGATGTGGGTTCGGCCGGCCTCGGCTTCAAAGAGTGATGGCCGTCGGGCCGGTACCCTGAACGATCGGTTCGAGATCGCGGGTGCCGTGAAGGATTCGGGAAACGGGAGTGGATGACCGGGGACCCCCGGTCACCGGAATGTCCCGGACTGCATAGGAATAACGGATCGCCACCGGGCGGCCCGTACGGCGATGCCGGCCCGCGGGGCTTGCCGATCCGGCTTGTCGCCGCCGGGTCGTCCTGGCGGGCTCCGGTTCGGGATCGTGCGCAGAGGGGCTTTCAGCATGTCCGGCGATCGGACTGTAAACAAGGATCTGTGGACTCATCGGTCGTGGCGAGGCTTCCGGGGCGGGAACTTCTGACGTTGCGTGATGCTTTCAATAGGCGAAACGCCCATCAAAACCGTTTGCGAAAGTCGGTTCAATACTGTCTGATCTGAAGAATAGCATTGGTATAAATTTGTCACCGACAACATTCCTTAAAAATAACGCAATTCGGCTTGGTTATGCGCTGCAGCATCACTATTGTATCTCTATGGGCAAAGGGCAAAGCAAAAAAATGGGGCCAGGAAAGGCCAGCTGGTTGCCTGTCAGCTGCTGGCCTAGGGTGTTACAGGATAGGGGTAACACTTTCAAGGCTTCGGAGTGCTAATCTTACGAGATATTTCAGCTTAAACCATAGCAAAACGGTGCTCAGATGCCTTCCGAATTATGTTTTTTAGCGTAATTTATTGAATAAACAGCAATGAAGAGTGTTTTTGCCTCTTTTTTGTCCGCTTTGCGATGCAGATTTATCGCCGATATGAGGGGAGTTTAGTCTTTGACAATCATTCAGTTCGGGAAAACGGGTGTCGTGACGGCGGCTGATGACCAAAGCGGTATGAAGTTTGAAAGCTGCCTATCCCGGGCGCGCGCGGACAGAAGGGGCACGGGAATTACTCTCTTTGTCTGTACGTTCGTCACGATGATTGCGATGGTGCTTGCGTTGGCAGGTGGTCGTGCCTGGGCCGGGCGATCGCAATCCGGAATGCCGGACAGGGTCGTGCCTTTCGGAATATCCGTATCGGAGCTCCAGGGGATGATCGAGGACGCCCCGGCCGGATCGACGATCCGGTTCCAGGCCGGACGATATGAGTTCTCCTCCAAGTTGGAGATCAGGCGGGGCGATATCGCCCTGGCGGGCGCGGGGGTCGGCAGGACGACGCTCGTGTGGAATTTCCCGCCGGGGACAGGCGGCAACGCCATCGAGTGGCGCGGCGGAACCGAGGGGCCTGCCTTCGAACTGGCATCGGATGCCAAGGCGTCGGACCGGACCATCAGGATCCGGGACAAGGATGCCGTCCGGGCCGGCGACGCGATCCATCTGTCCGAGCCCAACGACCAGGCCTACTTCGACGCGATCGGCTTCCGACGGGATGCTGTCAGGCCCTGGATGTTCAAATTTCCCCTGAGGGAAACTCTGGCAATCGTGGAAAGGGTCGATGGAAACGAGATCCGCCTGAGCCTTCCCCTGGGCTTCGACTATTCGGCGGGCTCGGCGGTGGCGAGGCGGGTGGACCTGCTGACGGGCGTGTCCATGTCCGACTTGACGATAACCTATGCCTATGGGCGGGCGGACCCGCTGAAATGGGGCAAGGAAACTCTCCCGGACTTCAAGATGCATACCTACGCGCTGCGGCTGGAGGGGCTGAGGGATCCGCACCTGAGCGACATCCGGGTCCAGGATGCCGCCAGCGGCGCGTTCGGCTTCTACCGGATCTACGGTCTGGAGGGCGATCGTCTTTCGTCCGACGGCGCGCACAACAAGAAGGGCGGGCAAGGCTACGCCGTCCATCTCGGGACGGTCTTCGCCAGCCACCTCCGCGGCCTTTCGGACCGGGGAATGCGGCACAGCGTGACCTTCCACAGCTGGGCGGCCAGCGCCTACAACGACATCTCGATCGACTTCACCGACCGTGACGTCAATTTCCACGGGGGAAGGAGCCATCACAACCAGGTGCTGGTGAAGAGGTCGGATGTTTACGACGGACACGGCATGTGGATTCCGGCGGTCTACTGGAACATGGACGGCGAGCGCTGGGGCCCCCCGTCCGACCGGCTCACCAACCGCGTGACGTTCGGGAGCGCCGTCGGCGGACGCAACAAGGACGATCTGCTGATCGCGGCGGCGGGCGGTGCCCGGCTGGAGGGAAAATCAGGAAACAACATCCTGGTGGCCGGTCCCGGCGACGATGTCCTGGTGAGCGGCTCCGGTGCCGACACCTTCGTCATCTGCGCCGACGGCAGCCACGACACCATCGTCGGCTTCGATCCGCGAACGGATATCCTCGCCGTCTGCGACGGCGGCCGGCCGGAAGGCTAGTCGGGCGAGACCGGCCTCGCCGTGGCAAAGCTCGCCTCCGGCCAGGCGGGGGCCGCCGGGACCTACGCGGGAAAAGGCCGGGGGAGCCCCGGGGCGGCGTACCCGACGAAGACCGGCACGCGGGTCGATCTGGGAAAGGTCGGGGGAGGGAGCGTCGACGTCGAGAATGTCAGCCCGTCCGACCTGCGAATCCTCGAAACGCGCGATCTTCCCGAGGCCGTGAAGCGGAGAGGATCGTTCTGAGGAGGGGCTTCGGGCCCTTACCGCCTCAACTGGGTGTCGATCAGGTCGAAGATCCCGGGATCGGCATCCAGATCGAACTTCCGGGCGAAGAATTTCCCGCTTTCCCGCAGTTGGGGAATCTGGGCCGCGGTGAGGGTCCGCGGGCTCATCCCTTTCTGCTCCCAGGTCGTGAACATCAGGGCCGGCTTGACCCGGTCCTCGAAGGGCGACCTGGACAGGATGGTGTGGAACATGATCTCGTCCGGGATCTTCACCCTCCTGAAGAACGAGACGAATTCCGGGCGGCTCTCTATGAATTGCAGGATGTACCGGATGCAGGGTTCGGAAAGGCACCACCACTGGGACCCCCCGTGCGGTTCCAGTTCGCCGAGCACCTTCCTGTAGTCCTGCTTGGGAAGCAGTCTCAGGAGGCCGTTGATGATGCGGGCCTGCGGCTTCCGCGGATCACGGGTCGCCCGGTAGGGATGCTGGAGGCGGCTGATCGGTTTGCCTGCATGGTCCGCCGGCATCCTGTGGCGGTTGATGTACTCGTAACGGGCCGCGCCGAGTTCCGCCAGGAGATCGGCGGACGAGCGTATGGGATAATCGGAACCGCTCAACAGGATGTAATAGTCGTGCGTGCCGGCCGCCAGCGCCGCGGAAACGGTGTCGATCGTCGCCTGGACCATGCTGTAGCCGCCCCACAGGACGTCCTGCCTGTCGGCGACGAAATGCGTGTCCGAACGGCTTTCGCGGACGGCTTCGGCGAAGGGGGCGATCGCCACCTTCCGGTCGATGTGGACGAAGAAGGATGCTCCGTCATGGTCGAGGGCCTGCAGCATTCTCGCCAACTGCCGCGGATTCTTGTGAGCGAGTATGATGTATGCGATCTTCATTTCGGTCTCTCTAGACCCTGGCCGCTACGGGATACCGGGGGCAACTTTCCTGTAAGCGATGGACCAAAGGTCTCCTCGTTTATTCGGGCGTCGGATGGCCGACCTTTTCCGCGATGGCTCGGATGATGTCGATGTCCTGGTCGTTGTCGAACTTGCGGGCGAATATCTTTCCGCTTTCCATCATGCGTTCGAAGTCGTTCCTGCGAAGCACGGTGGGCCGGGACGAGGCCTGCTCCCACAGCACGAACCGGCCGTTGTCGTTGGAGCGCAACGACTGGAAAGGGCCGTCCATGATGAGGTTCTGGAAGTAGAACTCATCCGGGAACATCACGCGCCTGCAAAGCTTGCGCCATTTGACCGCCGTCGGGCTCGATACGACCCACTCGCCGAATCCGCGCGAGAGAATGTGCCATCCGGATCCTTTCCATTTTATCCTGCGGACAAGCAGATCGGCCCTGGGCAAGGGAAGCCGATGGACTCGATGCCCATATTCGATGCATTGGAACCAAGTTCGACGACGGATGCTTATGCCGAGGTCCGGCAAAGACATACATGCTATGCCGCTCGATCCGTTCAATCCAGTCAGATATTCGATGATGCCTTCACGGCGGCGGAGCGGATAATCCTGACCACTTATGTTCAAAAAATACTGCCAGTCGGGCCAGCGTTCGACGGCCTCTTGCAAGCCTTGCAACTGCGATTCGACGATGCTCCAGCCGCCCCAATAGATCGGAAGGGGATACTGGAAATGGATGTTGGGACGATTGCCGCAAATCTCAACTATTTCGCGAACATAGCTGTCAGGAGAGTTCTTGTCGATATGAATCAGAAAATAATCGAGATCGTTGTACAGCGCGGCCATCAACCATCGGAACTGATCCTTTTTATGGTAAAGGGTAATCTGATAAACGACTTTCATATGAGGGGCTACTCCAGCCGGCGGGGCAGCGATCATCGATGCCACTCGCCAACAGCACCGGTAGATTGGGTTCGTCTCGGTCCGCGTCCGGTTTGATTATCGTTCAAGCTGAGACCTCAGGGCGCCATGCGCCGCATCATGAAGATGTTCGGGGCGCATCCCGGACATGGGGTGACATCCTCGAACGTTATC
Source organism: Skermanella sp. TT6 (assembly GCF_016653635.2). Taxonomy (NCBI): domain Bacteria; kingdom Pseudomonadati; phylum Pseudomonadota; class Alphaproteobacteria; order Rhodospirillales; family Azospirillaceae; genus Skermanella; species Skermanella cutis. The sequence continues at coordinate 4,169,571 of NZ_CP067420.1, read as the reverse complement.
TCTTGGCTTTGAGCCAATCAAGTAACGAAGGCAGGGGTAAAACATCAGGATTCCGGCCTTCCGGGTATATCCAGGCAACTTCGCAAGGAAAAGTGATCACCCGTCGTGCCCCGTGAGATTAGTTGGGCCGGTTTCCCCACCGATGCCTCTGATCGATCCGGCGATTAGATCGTGGAACAGTCGTTCCCTGAGGACTGCTCTGGCTGGATTTGCAGGCAAAACACCTCTCTGGACCGAGTCACTTCAGAAAACAGGAAACAAGGCGGAAAACGACTTTCCTCCGGTGTACGCTCCGGGAGGCCGGAACGCATTTGCCCGCCGCGACCGGATGGTCGCGGCGGGCAAATGGAAACAGTCGATGCGGGCGCGGCGGACGGCGCCCCCGGGAGGGGGCTGCCGTCGGCCCGGCTCAGGAGCAGCCGGTCGTGGACCCGCAGGTGTCGCACTTCATGCAGGTGCCGTTGCGCACCAGCGTCATGTTCCCGCACTCGCCGCAGGGATCGCCCTCGTATCCCTTGGCGCGGGCCTCGCGGATGCGTTCCATCCGCTGGTCGGCCGCCGGCGCGGTCGCGACCGCCACGGCGACGGCGGGCTGGGACTGGTCGGGGGACAGGGCGCGGGCGGTCGCCTCGTTCCCCAGCGCGGCCCCGCCGCTGCTCAGCGCAGTGGCCTGGGCACCCGTGGCCACCGCCATGGCGGCGACGGCGCGGGTGGACTGGCCGCCCGGCAGGACGCGCAGGTTGGACCGGACATAGCCCTTGCTGGCGACCTTCTGCACGGCGTCGAGCGTGTCCTTGGTGAATCGCTCCGCCGCCGGGGGCAGGTTGCCTTCGCCGTCGCCGGTACCCAGGCTGTCGGGGAACAGGTCGTCCGGGGTGGCGTGGGACAGGTCGGTGCGCTGCAGGTAGCTGATCGCCAGTTCGCGGAAGATGTAGTCGATCACCGAGGTCGCCATCTTGATCGCGTCGTTGCCCTGGACCGGGCCCGACGGCTCGAAGCGGACGAAGGTGAAGGCCTCCACGAACTCCTCCAGCGGCACGCCGTACTGAAGGCCGATGGAGATCGCGATGGCGAAGTTGTTCATCAGCGACCGGAAGGCGGCGCCTTCCTTGTGCATGTCGATGAAGATCTCGCCCAGCCGGCCGTCCTCGTACTCGCCGGTGCGCAGATAGACCTTGTGGCCGCCGACGACGGCCTTCTGGGTGTAGCCCTTGCGCCGGTGCGGCAGCTTCTCGCGGTCGGCCCGCTCGCGCATGCGCTCGACCACCTTCTCGACGATCCGCTCCGCGACCATCGGCGCCCGCTCGGCCGGCGGGGCGTCGATGATGGCCTGGACGGTATCCTCGTCCTCCGACTCGTCCTCGCCTTCCAGGATGCTGCTGGACAGGGGCTGGCTGAGCTTGGAGCCGTCGCGGTACAGCGCGTTGGCCTTGGTGCCCAGGCGCCAGGACAGCATGTAGGCGTCCTTGCACTGCTCGACCGTGGCCGAGTTCGGCATGTTGATGGTCTTGGAGATGGCGCCCGAGATGAAGGGCTGGGCCGCCGCCATCATGCGGATGTGGCTCTCGGTCGAGAGGTAGCGCTTGCCGATCCGGCCGCACGGGTTGGCGCAGTCGAACACCGGCAGATGCTCCTCGCGGAGGTGCGGGGCGCCTTCCAGAGTCATGGCGCCGCAGCAATAGGTGTTCGCCGCGTCGATCTCGGCCCGCGAGAAGCCCAGGTGGGCCAGCATGTCGAAGCCGAAATCATCCAGCGCGGCGGCGGGGATGCCCAGCACCTCGGTGCAGAATTCCGCGCCCAGCGACCACTTGTTGAAGGCGAACTTGATGTCGAAGGCGTTGCCGAGTCCCTGCTCCAGCGCCTTCAGCGTCTCGTCGGTGAAGCCCTTCGCCTTCAGGGCGGCGTGGTTGACGCCGGGTGCTGCCTTCAGCGTGCCGTGGCCGACGGCGTAGCGCTCGATCGCCTCGATCTGCTCGGGCGTGTAGCCCAGCTTGCGCAGCGCCTCGGGCACGACCCGGTTGATGATCTTGAAGTAGCCGCCGCCGGCCAGCTTCTTGAACTTCACCAGGGCGAAGTCCGGCTCGATGCCGGTGGTGTCGCAGTCCATCACCAGGCCGATGGTGCCCGTGGGGGCGATCACCGTCGCCTGCGCGTTGCGGAACCCGTACAGCTCGCCGAGCTCCAGCGCGCCGTCCCAGGCGCGCCGGGCCGCCGCGACCAGGTCCCGGTTCGGGCACTCGTCTTCCCGGATCGCGACCGGCAGGACCGACAGGCCCTCGTACTCCGGCCCGTTGCCGGACGCGTCGCCGTAGGCGGCGCGGCGGTGGTTGCGGATCACCCGAAGCATGTGGTCGCGGTTGATCTCGTAGCCGGGGAAGGTCCCCAGTTCCTGCGCCATCTCGGCCGAGGTCGCGTAGGACACGCCGGTCATGACGGCGGTGATGGCGCCGCACAGCGCGCGGCCCGCGTCGCTGTCGTAGGAGATGCCGGCCGCCATCAGCAGGCCGCCCAGGTTGGCGTAGCCGAGGCCGAGCGTGCGGAATTCGTAGCTGAGCTGGGCGATCTCCTTCGACGGGAACTGGGCCATCAGGACCGAGATTTCCAGCACGACGGTCCACAGCCGGCAGGCATGCTCGAACGACTCGATGTCGAACTCGCCGTCGGGACGGCGGAAGGTCATGAGGTTCAGCGACGCCAGATTGCACGCCGTATCGTCCAGGAACATGTATTCCGAGCACGGGTTCGACGCGTTGATCCGGCCGGACGCCGGGCAGGTGTGCCACTCGTTGATGGTGGTGTCGAACTGGACTCCCGGATCGGCGCAGGCCCAGGCCGCTTCGCCGATCTTTTCCCACAGGTCGCGCGCCTTCAGGGTCTTGGCGACCTTGCCGTCGGTGCGGCGGATCAGCTGCCAGTCGGCGTCGTCCAGCACGGCCTCGATGAAGTCGTTGGAGATCCGGACCGAGTTGTTCGAGTTCTGGCCGGAGACGGTCAGGTAGGCTTCCGAATCCCAGTCGGTGTCGTAGGTCTTGAACTGGATCGAGGTGTAGCCCTGGCCGGCGAACTGGATCACGCGCTGGACGTAGTTCTCCGGGATCATCGCCTTGCGGGCGGCGATCACGGCCTTCTTCAGCGCCTTGTTCTCCTTGGGGTCCAGGCGCTTCGGGTCGGTCGGGGAGAAGCCCTCGGTGGCGGCGGCCATGACCGCGTTCATGTGCTTGGAGGCGAGCTTGGAGCCGGCGACCAGCGCCGCGACCTTCTGCTCCTCCGTCACCTTCCAGTCGATGTAGGCCTCGATGTCCGGGTGGTCGAGGTCGACCGTGACCATCTTGGCGGCGCGCCGGGTGGTGCCGCCGGACTTGATCGCGCCGGCGGCGCGGTCGCCGATCTTCAGGAAGCTCATCAGGCCGGAGGACCGGCCGCCGCCCGACAGCTTCTCGCCGTCGCCGCGGACCTTGGAGAAGTTGGAGCCGGTGCCCGATCCGTACTTGAACAGGCGCGCCTCGCGCACCCACAGGTCCATGATGCCGCCGTCGCCGACCAGGTCGTCGCGCACGCCCTGGATGAAGCAGGCATGCGGCTGCGGGTGCTCGTAGGCCGACTCGGACGCGGTGAGCTCGCCGGTGCGGAAATCGACGTAGTAGTGGCCCTGGGCCGGGCCGTCGATCCCGTAGGCCCAGTGCAGGCCGGTGTTGAACCATTGCGGGCTGTTGGGCGCCGCCATCTGGCGGCACAGCATGTAGCGCATCTCGTCGAAGAAGGCGCGGGCATCCGACTCGGCGTCGAAATAGCCGCCCTGCCAGCCCCAGTAGGTCCAGGTGCCGGCCAGCCGGTCGAACACCTGCCGGGCCGAGGTCTCGCCGACCAGCCGGTTCTCCTTGGAGACGCGCTTCAGCGCCTCCTCGTCGGCGACCTTGCGCCACAGCCAACTGGGGACGGTGTTCTCCTCGACCGCCTTGAGGGCCGCGGGGATGCCGGCCTTGCGGAAATACTTCTGCGCAAGGATGTCGCAGGCGACCTGGCTCCAGTCGGCCGGGACGTCGATGTCGGCGAGCTGGAACACGACCGAGCCGTCGGGATTGCGGATCTCGCTGGTGGTACGGCGGAACTCGATTCCGTCGTAGGCGTCCTTTCCTTCGGTCGTGAAACGTCGCTCAATCCGCATCGCAGTGATCCCTTGGCTCTGGCGGGCGCCATCCCTGGCCGGCGCCGGCTGAAAAACTCTTGCTGCCCCGTGGCACCGCGGCCTTCGCCCGTCCGGGCCGGCCACGATATCCTGTGCTTGGATCGGAGTGTGCCACAAGTTCTGGTGTAGGCAACCACATTTTGGCGTCGATGTTCCGTCACCCACAAAATGTCGTGGGTGTCTGTGTTCGGCGCGACACGGTGTCTCAGGGAGAGGTTCGGGGAGACGGTGACCGTAGCCTTGTCCGGCCGCCGCGTAAAGCCGTTGACAGGGGTGCGCCGATTCAGTCGCCGGGCCGCATCGGAGTCGCCGTCCGGCGATTATCGGACTCCCCCTCTTGCGTCCGGCTGGACGCGGGCAGGCCCAGATGCCATATTCCGCGGCGACGAAAAGAGCGGAACGCGGGTTCGAACCCGTCAGCGAGCGGCCATGAAAGAACGCATATCCTTCAACACGTTTCTGTCCAACCTGCAGATCCGCCTGTTCACGTGGCGCCGCGGCGAGCTGGTCGGGACCGACCAATTCGGCAACGCCTACTACCGGGAAAAGAAGGCCAAGGGCCGACGCGAGCGCCGCTGGGTCATCTACAACGGCGAGCCGGAGGCGACCAAGGTTCCGCCGGAATGGCACGGATGGCTGCACTTCACGGTCAACGAGCCGCTGAAGGAGAACAGCGCGTTCCACAAGCCCTGGCAGAAGCCGCACGTGCCCAACGCCACCGGCAGCCTCGGCGCCTACCGGCCGCCGGGCCACACGCTGGAGGGCGGCCAGCGCGGACGCGCCACCGGCGACTACGAACCGTGGACTCCGGGCTGACCGCCCGGCCTGCTCCCCGGTCGCCCGCCCGTCCGGCCGACGGTCCGATCCCGGACGCGACGGCCGCGGCGGGCCCATCCACCGAGGAATCATGAATGCGCAGGAATACCATTGAAACCGTGCTCGGCGGTGTCGTCATCGCCGTGGCGGGTTTCTTTTTGGTCTTTGCCTACACCAGCGCCGACCTGCGGCGGGTCGAGGGCTACGAGGTCTCGGCCAACTTCTCCAGCGTCGGCGGCCTGCAGAACGGCAGCGACGTCCGGATCAGCGGCGTCAAGGTCGGCACGGTGACCAGCCAGACCCTGGACCCGTCCACGTATCTCGCGGTCGTCCGCATGACGATCGATCCCAGCATCAAGCTGCCGAAGGACACCGTCGCCCTGATCGCGAGCGAGAGCCTGCTGGGCGGCAAATACATGGCGCTGGAGCCGGGCGGCGATCCGGACATGATCCAGCCCGGGGGCCGGATCGACTTCACCCAGTCCACGCCGGGCCTGGAACAGCTGCTGGGCCAGGTCATCTTCAGCATGCAGGGCGGCGGCCCGCAAGGGCAGGAGCAGGGCCAGGGCGAAGGAGCCCCGCCGGCACCTCCCGCGGCGGGCGGCGCCCAGGGCGGCGGGCTGCTCGGCAACTGACCGCCGGACCGGCCGGATGCCCGCCGAACAAGGGGATTTGGCTGAACAGGGAGATTCGGGTATGACCGACCGGACCGGACCTTCGCAGAGCTGGAATGCCTGCGGCTACGCGGAAAACGCCCGGTTCGTCGCGGATCTCGGCCTGCCGGTCGTCGACCTGCTGGCCCCCCGGCCCGGCGAGCGCATCCTCGACCTCGGCTGCGGCGACGGCGTCCTGACGGAAAAGCTGGCGGCCGCCGGCTGCCGGGTTGTCGGCGTGGATGCCAGCCCGGAGCTGACCGCCGCGGCGCGGGCGCGCGGGATCGATGTCCATCTGATGGACGGGCATGCGCTGGCCGTGGGCGGCGGCTTCGACGCCGTCTTCTCCAACGCGGCGCTGCACTGGATGCTCCGGCCGGACGACGTGATCGCCGGGGTGTGGAACGCGCTGCGGCCCGGCGGACGGTTCGTCGGCGAGTTCGGCGGGGCCGGCAACGTCGCCCGGATCGTCCATGCGCTGGAGGCGGCCCTGGGCCGGCGCGGCATCGACGGCAAGGCCGCCAATCCCTGGTTCTTCCCCACGTCGGACGATTATGCCGCCAGGCTGGCGGCGGCCGGCTTCCGGGTGCGCTCGTGCGAGCTGATCGAGCGGCCGACGCCCCTGCCGACCGGGATGGCCGGATGGCTCGCGACCTTCGCGGGAAGCTTCCTTGCCGCCGTGCCGGAGGGGGAGCGGAACGCCGTGTTGGACGAGGTGATGGCGGCCATCGCCCCGGACCTGCTGAAATCCGACGGGACCTGGTACGCCGACTATGTCCGCCTGCGGTTCGCCGCGGACAGGCCGGACGGCCGACGGTCCGGCGAACGGGAGAGTTGATGGACAGACGGAATTTCCCGGCCGGCATCGCCGGTCTTGCCTTCGCGGCCCTGGCATCGGCGGCACTGGCGACGGTGGTTCGGCCCATGCCGGCCTCGGCGCAGACCGGCGCCTCGGAAGGGATGGAGAGCATGCCCCATGCCGTGCTCCAGGGGCTGGACAAGGTGACCGCCCGGGTCGTGACGATCGAGGTGCCGGTCGGCCAGCCGGTCGAGTTCGGCTCGCTGCGCATCACCGCGCAGACCTGCCGCAAGGCGTCGCCGGTCGAGCCGCCGGAGTCGGCCGCGTTCCTGGAGATCCTGGAGGAACGGCCCGACGAGGCCACCGAGGCGGTGTTCAGCGGCTGGATGTTCGCGTCGAGCCCGGCGCTCTCCGCCCTGGAGCATCCGGTCTACGATGTCTGGGTGATCGACTGCAGATAGGCGTCGATCACCTCCCGCTCGGTCCCGGCGGCGAAGTCCGGCGTGACCTGGAGCGCGCGGGCGAGCTGCGCCCGGTAGCTTGAGCGGGGGATCTCCACCGTGCCGAACTGGCTGAGATGCTCGGTCACGAACTGGGTGTCCAGCAGGGTGAAGCCGTTGCGGCGCAGGCGCGCGACCAGGTGGACCAGCGCCACCTTGCTGGCGTCGGTCTCCCGGCTGAACATGCTCTCTCCGAAGAAGGCGCCGCCCAGCGCCACGCCGTAGAGCCCGCCGACCAGCCGCCCGTCGCGCCAGGCCTCGACGGAATGGGCGAAGCCCAGGTCGTACAGGACCGAATAGAGCCGGATGATCTCGCCGTTGATCCAGGTCTTGGGCCGGTCCCGCGTCGCCTCCGCGCAGCCCTGGATGACACCGTCGAAGTCGCTGTCGATCCGGACCTCGAACCGGCCGCTCCGGACCGTCCGGCGCAGGCGGCGCGGGACATGCATTCCATCGAGCGGCAGGATGCCGCGCTGCTCGGGATCAAACCAGTAGAGTTCGTCGGATTCCGCGCTCTCCGCCATGGGGAAGATCCCGGCGGCATAGGCCCGCAGCAGAAGCTGTGCCGTCAAACCAGTCATTATGATGTCGTCGTCTCCCGCTCCGGGTCGAACTCGCCGGGATACTATATAGGGCGCCGCCGGGCTTGGGGAGGGCGCTGCCGGTCCCGGAGGCGGGCCGCCTTGCGGACCGGTTCGCCCGAACACGCGGGCCGGCAATATAGGGCGCGACATATCGGCCATGCCCGAAATCGAAACGATTTTTTTAGAATCGGAGGCCGAAAGTCCCAGTGTAATAGACTAATAATCACCTTGCAGGCCCGGCCTGAAGACTGTCGTGAATTGGGCAGTTTTGTGACATTCATGTTTCGGGATCATGAACACCATGTCGAATGCGGCCATCCTGGATAGTTTGACAGAGTGCGAAGCATCTATTCTTCTGTCCGGATCCGCCGATGCCGCCGACAGGCCCGGCATCCTGTCGCGCCTGGGGATCGGCACGCGCGTCGGATTGCTCGTGATCGTCGCCCTCGCCACGGTCATCGTCATGGTGGGGATGTTCCTGCTGGCGGACCGGCACATGAACCAGGCGACCGGCAGGCTCGGGTCCTTCGGCGACCTGGTGGTGCTCGCCGCCTCGGCGGAGCGGCGGGTGGCCGATCTCCAGATCCAGGCGCGGGACTTCATCGCCAACCGTGATTCCCGCGCGGCCGCCGCCTTCCGGACCCGCGCCGCCGAGGTCGACCGCCTGCTCGACCGGGTCGCCGCCCATCCCGCGACCGGCACCGCCGCCGGCCAGGTCGACGCCATGCGCTCGACCCTGCGCCACGCGGCGGAGCAGTTCGCCGGCGTGGAGGAGACCCTGAAGGTCATGGGGCTGGACGAGGAGAGCGGCCTGCGGGGCAAGCTGCGCGCCTCGGTCGGCGCGGTCGAGACCGAACTGCGCAGATGGCCGATCGGCATGGTGGCCCAGACCTACGTGCGCATGCTGACCATGCGGGTGGTCGAGAAGGACTTCCTGCTGTACGGCGACGTCGGCGTGATGGGCGCCCACAAGAAGGCGTTCCGGGAGTTCGAGTTCGGCATGATGGACTCGGGCCTCGACGCGCCGACCCAGGAGGCGCTGGTCACCCTCGCGACGGCCTATCGCGCCGACCTCGCCGCCCTGGTGGAGCACCAGGGCAAGCTGGTGCAGGAGGTGGCGGCGTTCAACACCGCCCTGGCCGCGATGCCCGGCCGGTTCGCCGGCCTGTTCGACTTCGCGAGCGCCGGGATGGAGGCGGCCCGGACCGACAAGGACCATGTCCGCGACGCGACCGGCCGGACGGGGCTGATCGCCGGGGCCGGCATCATCGTGCTGTTCCTCCTGCTCAGCCTCGTGCTGGTCCGCAGCATCACCAGGCCCCTGCGCTCCATCGAATGCGCCATGCAGCGTCTGGCGACCGGCGACCGGTCCTCCATCGTGCCGGGGGCGATGCGCCGCGACGAGATCGGCGCCATGGCGCGGGCCATCGAGGTGTTCCGGAGCAACGCGGAGGAAATGGAGCGGCTGAAGGCCGAGGACGAGATCAAGGAGCGCCGCCGCAAGGAGGAGTTCGCCGCCCGCCTCGCCAGCCTCGCGAGCGCATTGGAGTCGGAGGTCCAGTCGACCGTCACGGCGGTGATCGAGCAGGCCGCCGGCATCGCCGAACTCGCGGAGCGGCTGAGCGCCGCGGCGCGGCGCACGGGCGAGCAGTCGGCCGGCGTGGCGGAGGCGGCACGCGACGCGACGGCCAACGTGCAGACCGTCGCCCTCTCGACCGAGGAACTGGCGACGTCGTCCCGGGCGATCGGAACCCAGGTCGCCGAGGTCATGGACATCGTGAAGCGGGCGGTCGGGCAGGGCGAGCAGACACGGCAGGTCGTGGCGAAGCTGGCCGACGCCGCGCGCAACATCGGGGATGCGGCCAAGCTGATCACCGGCATCGCCAGCCAGACCAATTTGCTGGCCCTGAACGCCACGATCGAGGCGGCGCGCGCCGGCGAGGCGGGCAAGGGATTCGCCGTGGTCGCCAGCGAGGTGAAGGTCCTGGCGACGCAGACGGGGCAGGCGACCGATCGGATCAGCGGCCAGATCGTCGCGGTCCAGGGCGCCGCCGAGACCGTCATCTTCCATATCCACGAAGTCCAGGAGGTGATCAGCCGGATCGACGCGATCGCCGAACGGATCGCCGGGTCGGTCACCGACCAAGGCAGCGCCACCGAGACGATCAGCCGCAACGCGACATCGGCCGCGAACGGAACCGGCGAGGTATCCCAGCGGATCACCGCGGTTTCCGAGGATGCCAGCGAGACGCGCGGGCTGGCGCTGGTGCTCGACAACAGCGCCGTGGTGGTCTCCACCCAGGTGAAGCACCTGAAGGAACGGCTGAACCAGCTCCTGAACGAATCCCGCAGCCTCGACGCCTGAACGCCCGGGCAGTCGGGTGAATATGATAAACTTTAGCTTAACTTAATTGGGATCAACTGCCCGATACCGTTGGGGTCGATTTCCGGCAGCAGGACCCGGGCGGCGCCAGCGTCCCGGAGTCCCGCCGGGACGGACGGCTCATCCGGACCGGCTGCGGACATGTGGGGATGATGGCTCGCCTCTTCGACCGGCTTTCCTTCCGGCAGGCCCGCAACACGGTCATCATCGCGCTCCTCCTGGGAATCGTCGCCAGCGGGCTCGATCTGGTGGACGATGCCCACCGAGAGCGGGAGGTGCAGGGCCGCACGTTGGAGGAGGTCACCCGGATCATCGAGGAGGCCGCGGCGAAGGCCGCCTACGATCTGGACTCGTCCCTGGCCTCCGATGTCCTGAAGGGCCTGCTGAGCTACCAGCCGATCTTCCAGGCGCGGATCCAGGACGAGTTCGGCGCCAAGCTCGCGGTGCGCGAGCGTCCCCTGGTGGAGTCCCGGCTTAGGCTCTTCTCGGAATGGCTGTTCGGAACGTCGCTCGACATCACCGTGCCGCTCTATTACGAGCCGGTGAACCGGCCGCGGCTGGAGATCGGCAAGCTCTACGTCGCCGTCGACAGCCACATCGTCGCGACGGCCTTCCTGGAGCGGGCGCGCTCCACGCTGATCAGCGGCCTGTTCCGCAACCTGCTGCTGGGGCTGCTGCTGACCGCCATGTTCCATATCATGGTGACCAAGCCGATCCTGGCGATCAGCAAGGACTTCACCCGGATCGACGCCCAGTCGCCCGGCAGCCACCTCGTCGAGGTTCCGCCCGGCCACGACGCCGACGAGATCGGGCTGCTGGTCGGCAGGACCAACCAGTTCCTCAAGGCGTTCGACGCGTCGCTGCGCGAGCGGGCGCGCTATGCCGACGAACTGCGCGGCGCCCTGATCCGCGCGGAGGAGGGGAGCCGGGCCAAGTCCCAGTTCCTGTCGACCATGAGCCACGAACTGCGCACGCCGCTGAACGCGATCATCGGCTTCTCCGAGCTGATCCGCGACGATCCCGCGTCGGTGGCCAGGGGAGCGATGCTGGGCGACTACGCGCGCGAGATCCACGGGAGCGGCAACCAGCTGCTCCAGATCATCAACGATCTGCTCCACCTGACCGAGATCGACGCCGGACGGCACGCCATCTACCCGGAGATCCTCGACGTCCGGCACATGCTGGAGGCTTGCGTCCGCCAGATGTCCGCGACGGCCCGCGAGCGCAAGCTGACCCTGACCGTCGGCATCGAGGCCGGCTGCCCGGCCCTGAGGGCCGATCCGCGCGCCGTCCGGCAGATCCTGCTGAACGTCCTTTCCAACGCGCTGAAGTTCACGCCGGAGGGCGGCGTCGTGACGGTGGATGCGGCACCCGTCGGCGACCGGGTCGTCCTCACCGTGGCGGACACCGGCATCGGGATCGACCCGGTCAACCTGCCGCGCGTTTGCGAGCCGTTCTGGCAGGCCGAGCCGGTCCTGTCGCGCCGGTACGGCGGCACCGGGCTGGGGATGCCGCTGGTCCAGGCCCTCGTGGACCTGCACGACGGCACATTGCGGATCGCAAGCGTCGTGGGAGAGGGAACGACCATCGCGATCGAGCTGCCGGCAGCAATCATCGCCCGGCCGGTCAGTACGGCCCGGGCATAACGGAGCAGCCGGGAGTATACTCGGCTGCATGCGCCCATAAACTCTTTGTAAAGCTGAAGACTTCCATAATCGAGGAGGTAATTCACATATGCATTGGATTTGAGGCGATATCATGAGTTTTGCGACTGTCGACTTCGGGACGAACCCCGCCGCTCGTCTGGCGACTCTGGGATTGAAGCTGCCTCAGACCCGCGGCGTCCTGGCGCTCAACCAGACCTCGTTCTTCGAGCCGCCGACCATGGTCCAGGCGCACATCGCATCGAAGACGGTCGTCCAGGTCGGCGCCTTCTGCTCGATCGCCGGGGGCAAGATCGGCAACGTGCGGGTCGGGCGATACTGCTCGATCGCGCCGGAAGTCATGATCGGGTCGAACGAGCATCCGGTCGATTGGCTGACCAGCTCGCGCGTCACCCATGTCGCGGACCTGCACGACTGGGCCCGTTTCTGCGCCCCGGACCGGGTGGACGAGATCCGGCGCCAGCGCGTGCCGTTCAAGGACGCCTGCAAGATCACCACGATCGGCAACGACGTCTGGATCGGGCAGGGGGTGTTCATCAAGGCGGGAGTCACCATCGGCGACGGCGCGATCGTCGCCGGCAGGTCCGTGGTGGTCAAGGACGTGCCGGCCTATTCCATCGTGGCCGGAACCCCGGCCACGGTGAAGCGCATGCGTTTTCCCGAGGCGACCGTCGAGCGGCTGGTCCGCCTGCAGTGGTGGCGCTACTCGATCTTCGACCTGTTCGGCCTGCCGTTCGACCGGATCGACGAGACCCTGGACGGGATCGAGGCGAAGGTCGAGGCCGGCGCGCTGGCCGAATACGCGCCGGAGAAGGTCACCATGGACCGCCTCCGCGTCCTGTTCGAACCGGCCGCCCAGGCCGCGGAGTAGATGTGCGGAGGGGCGGCGCCCCGCCGCCCGAGGCGCGCGCGACGCGCACCCTCCCCATGGGCAGCACTCCGGCCGACGCCTATTTCAGCTTCATCAGCTGTTCCAGCCAGTGGATGTCGTAGTCGCCGTTGATGAAGTTGGTCTCGGCGATGATCCGGCGGTGCAGCGGCAGGCTGGTGTCGACGCCGCCGATCACGAACTCCTCCAGCGCGCGGCGCAGGCGCATCATGCATTCGTTGCGCGTGGTGCCGTGGACCACGAGCTTGGCGATCAGGCTGTCATAGTGCGGCGGCACGCGATAGCCGTCGTAGAGCGCGCTGTCCACCCGCACGCCGAGCCCGCCCGGCGCATGGTAGCCGTCGATCCGGCCGGGGGAGGGGACGAAGGTCTCCGGGTGCTCGGCGTTCACGCGGCATTCGATCGCGTGGCCGTGGAAGCGGATGTCGTCCTGGGCGTAGCCCAGCGGCGCGCCGGTCGCGATGCGGATCTGCTCGCGGACCAGGTCGATGCCGGTGATCATCTCGGTGATCGTGTGCTCGACCTGCAGGCGGGTGTTCATCTCGATGAAGTAGAACTCGCCGTCCTCGAACAGGAACTCCATGGTGCCGACGCCGCGGTATCCGAGCTGCGCGGTGGTGCGGGCGGCGAGGTCGCCGATGAAGGCCCGCTGGGTCGCGTTCAGCGCCGGCGAGGGCGCTTCCTCGATCACCTTCTGGTGCCGCCGCTGGACCGAGCAGTCACGCTCGCCGAAATGGACGGCGTTGCCGTGCATGTCGCCCAGGAGCTGGATCTCGATATGGCGCGGCCGGGACAGGTACCGCTCCATGTAGACCTGGTCGTTGCCGAAGGCGGCGCGCGCCTCGCCGCGGGCGAGCTGGTAGGCCTCCCTCAGCTGGTCGGCCGAATAGGCCACCTTCATGCCCTTGCCGCCGCCGCCGGCCGCCGCCTTGATCAGCACCGGATAGCCGGTGCGCTCGGCGACCTCGACCGCCTCCTCCAGCGTGTCGACCGGGCCGGACGAGCCGGGCACCACCGGAAGCCCCAGTTCCAGCACCGTCTTCTTGGCGGTGACCTTGTCGCCCATGATGCGGATATGCTCGGGCGTCGGGCCGATGAAGGTGAAGCCGTGCTCCTCCACCATCCGGGCGAACTGGGCGTTCTCGGACATGAAGCCGATGCCGGGATGGATGGCATCGGCGCCGGTGATGGTCGCGGCCGTCAGGATCGCCGGGATGTTCAGGTAGCTCTCGCGGGCCGATGCCGGACCGATGCAGACCGCCTCGTCGGCGAGCCGCACATGCATGGCGTCGGCGTCGGCCGTGGAATGGACGGCGACGGTCTGGATCCCCATCTCGCGGCAGGCGCGGTGGATGCGGAGCGCGATTTCGCCTCGGTTGGCGATCAGAACCTTTTCGAACAACGGGATGGTCCCTTATTCGATGATCAGGAGGACTTCGCCGAACTCGACCGGCTGGGCATCCTCGACGAGAACCTGGGCGATCGTCCCGGCCTTCGGGGCCTTGATCGGGTTCATCACCTTCATCGCCTCGATGATCAGCACGGTCTGGCCGGCCTTGACCGTGTCGCCGACGCGCACGAACGGAGCGGCACCCGGCTCCGGCGAGGTATAGGCGGTGCCGACCATCGGCGAGGTCAGCGCCCCGGGGTGGCTCGACACGCCGAGGGCGGCCGGAGCCGATGTCGGGGCCGCAGCCGCCGCGGGGGCGGGAGCGGTGCCGGCCGGGGCATGGGAGAAGAACGCCGGCGTGCCGCCGCCCTTGGTGACCCGGATGCGCTTCTCGCCTTCGGCGAACTCGATCTCGGTCAGCCCCGTTTCGTCCAGCAGGCCCGCGAGCTTGCGGACCAGTTCACCATCGATGTCGAAAGTCGCCATGTCAGTTCCCGTCATTCATGTCGGCATCGATCAGCCGCGCCAACGCGTCCAGCGCGAGGAGATAGCCATGCGCGCCGAAGCCGCAGATGACACCCTTCGCGACAGGCGACACATAGGAGTGGTGGCGGAAGGCCTCGCGCCGGAAAACATTGCTCAGATGCACCTCGACAACCGGAAGCTCGGTGACCGAGAGGGCGTCCATGATCGCGACCGAGGTGTGCGTGTAGGCCGCCGCGTTCAGGATGATGCCGTCATGCTCGCCGCGGGCCTGCTGGATCCAGGAGACCAACTCGCCTTCGATGTTGGACTGCCGGAAATCGATCGCGATGTTCAGCGACTCGGCATGCTCCAGGCACAGCGCCTCGATGTCGTCGAGGGTCTCCGTCCCGTAGATGGCCGGCTCACGGACGCCGAGCATGTTCAGGTTTGGGCCGTTGAGGATCAGGACTGAGGGCTCGATCGCCAAGGGAAGCGGCTTTCCGGCTGCGGTTGCGTTGGCGCGTTTATAGCACTTGTCGATCCTTCGGCAATGGCCGCGGGGTGCCTGCGGCCGGCCTGCGGCGAAATCACCACGATTTCGAAGTATCCCGGCCGACCTGTGGCGGAAAAGCCGCGACGACGGCCGCGCGCCCGCATGCGCCGTTCAGCGCCCCGCATGCGGCTGCATCCGGGGCTTCCCCTTACTCCTCGTCCTGGGGGCCGTGCAGCTCCCGCGCCCGGGCATGGAGTCGGGCCAGCATGTCGTAGAGCTGGACGTTCTCCTCGGCTGTCAGCGATGCCAGCAGATGGGTCTGGAGGTTCGCCGCCAGGGGCACGATCTGGTCGTGGATTCCGCGTCCCTTGGCGGTCAGGGTGAGCACCGACCGGCGCCGGTCCACCGAGTCGATGCCGCGGTCGACCAGCCCGCCGTCCACGGCGCGGGCGACGGCCCGGCTGACCTGCACCTTGTCCATCGCGGTGCGGTCGCAGACCGCGTTGGCCGACAGCGGGCCGAACCGCGCCAGGACGGCCATGATCCGCCACTCCGCGACGGTGAGCCCGAATCGCTGCTCGTAAAGGCGGGCGAGCGCCCGGCTGACGGTGTTGGACAGCACCGATAGCCGGTAGGGCAGGTAATCCTCCAGGATCAGGGCCGGAGCGGCCGGCAGGTCGCGGGTCAGGTCCTCGTCGGGCTGCCTGGCATCGGTTCTCGGGTCCAACCGGTTCGCGGTCGCGACTTCCATCTCGGCAGGGTGAGCGGTCATGGGAAATTCCTTTGACAAGGTTTCACCTGCTGCAGGTTTCTTTTGCGCTAAATCCCGGCATTCGTCATCATGAACCCCGTGGAGGGGCTGGGTGCAAATGAAATCATTGGTCGTGGATAAGATTGTGCCTTAAAGAGTCCGGAAAATGAACATAATTGGCAGGCGATAGGTCCTCCAGGCGTAATCTTGTTGCGAATCCCTCGCACAAAGGCCGGTGCCGCGGGACGGCACCGGCCACAGGATCCGGGCACGGCACGGCGGCGCCGGGCTCAGGCGTAGAGTTCGTCCGCCGGACCGAAGAACTCGTAGTGCAGGCGGTCCCGATCCACGCCGAGATCGGTCAGCGTTCGGGCCAGCAGCCTCATGAAGGGCTTGGGACCGCAGAAATAGAAATCTGCGTCCGTGTGCGGCACGATCCGGCCCAGCCATTCCGGGGTGATCATGCCGGCATGGTCGAAGTCGCGGCCGGGTACGTCCTGCGGGCCGGGCTGCTCATAGAAGGTCACGGCCTTGACGCCGGGATGGCTGGCGGCGACCGCCCTGACATGGTCCTTCATGGCATGGTGGGCGCCTGATCGGGTTCCGTGGACGAACAGGGTCGGTCGCCCGGCGCCGGCGGCGACGATGCTGTCGAGCATGCTGACCATGGGGGTCAGGCCGACGCCGCCGCTCAGCAGGACCACCGGGCGTTCCGCCACCGGGTCGTCCAGGAAGAAGTCGCCGGCCGGGGCCGCGACCTTCAGCACGGTGCCGGGGCCTCCGTGGTCGTGCAGGTAACCGGAAACCAGGCCCGGCCCGGCTGCGGGATTGCCGGCCGGCGCCGGCTCGCGCTTCACGCTGATGCGGTAATGGTCGGTCCCGGGAGCGCAGGACAGGCTGTAGTTCCGGACCACGGAGCCGTGGCCCGGCAGGTCGAAGCGGAAGGTCAGGTACTGACCGGGTTTGAAAGCCATCAGGGCGCCCCCGTCGGCGGGCTTCAGGTAGAACGACTTGATGATGTCGCTTTCGGTCGTGACGCGGTCGATCACGAAGTCGCGGTAGCCGGTCCAGCCGCCCGGCTGGGCCACCTGTTCGCCGTAGATCACCCGTTCGCGGCCGATCAGCACGTCGGCCAGGAACCCGTAGGCTTCCGCCCAGGCGTCCATGATCTCGTCGGTGGCGGCGGGGCCGAGCACGTCGCGGATCGCCTGGAGCAGCGCCGTCCCGACATGGGGATAGTGCTCGGGAAGGATGCTCAGGGCCACATGCTTCTGGGCGATGCGCTCCACCATCGGGCCAAGCGCCTCCAGCCGATCGATGTTCTCGGCGTAGGCCAGCACGGCCAGTGCCAGCGACCTGGGCTGCGATCCGGTCTCGCCATGGTGGGACTGGTTGAAGAGATCCCTGATCTCCTCGTTCCGGAACAGGATCTGGTACATCCTGCGGGTGATATCCAGCCCCTTGTCCTTGAGCGCCGGGACGGTCGCCTTGACCACCTGGACCGTTTTCGCTGACAGCATGGGTCTTCCCTCCGTTCGAATGCGCGACTGATCGAAAAAACATACATGAGAAATACATGTTTTTGTCGGCATCAAAGAATGCGGCGGATTGTCATCGCCCGAACGCGCGAGTAGCCGGAACCGTTCCACGGCCGTCTGGCACGCTGATTGCTGGGTCAATCATAGGATTGCTCTTCTGGTAGAGCGTTCCTTCGTTCATCGTCATGACTGGGCTTGACCCGGTCATCGCTTGCAGGCTTCATCAGCGCCGCCATGCAGGGAGATACCCGGATCAAGTCCGGGTATGACGAAAAGGGGGCGCTTCCGCCTATAATTAAGCCTTTTGAGAAACACGCAACCATCTTGCCGGACAGCCGTGGAGCGGTTCAGAGCATCCCATACCGGGCCAGGTCCCTGCGCAGGGATCCGGCATCGGTGAAGCGGACCGCGTGCATGCCGACGTGCCGGGCGCCCTCGACGTTCTTTTCCACGTCGTCGATGAACAGCGTGTCACCCGCCGACAGGCCGTGGTCGTCCAGCAGGCGGCGGTAGATCGCGGGATCGGGCTTCAGCAGGCGCACCTCGCCCGAAACGACGATGCCGTCGAAGGCGTTCAGCACGTCGAAGCGCCGGCGCGCCCGGTCCAGCTTGTCCACCGAGAAGTTGGTGATGCAGTACACCTTTTGTCCGCGCCGCTTCAGGTCCCACACGATGTCGGCGGTGTCCGGGATGGGACCCGGCACCATCTCGTCCCACTCCAGGTCGTAAGCCGCGATCAGCTCCGCCTTTTCGGGATGGCGGGCGCTCAGTTCCTCGACCGCCTCCTTCCAAGGCCGCCCGGCGTCCTGCTGAAGGTTCCAGTCGGGCGTACAGACGGTCGCGAGGAATTCCTCCATGGCGGCGGTATCTTCCGCGAACAGCTTGCGGTACAGGTATCGGGGGTTCCAGTCGATGAGAACACCGCCGATGTCGAACACGGCGATGCTGGGGTCGGCAGATCTCGGCATGGAGTCGGGCCTTGTGATATTGAAGGGTGCGACCGTGCGGCCAGATGCGGATGCTGGGTGACTCGGTATACTAACAGATGCGCGGACGGGCGGCATCCCGCAACCGCGAAGGAGCGGAGTATCGTTAATGAAGCTTTTTGGTTATTTCCGGTCGTCGGCGGCCTACCGGGTTCGAATCGCCCTTAATCTGAAAGGGCTTGAAGTCGACCATCGGTTCGTCCACCTCCGCAAGGGGGAGCAGTCCGCGCCCGAATATGGCGCGCTGAACCCGCAGGGCATGGTTCCCCTGCTGATCGACGGCCCGCACGTCCTGACCCAGTCGCTCGCCATCATCGAGTACCTGGAAGAAACCAATCCCGAGCCGAGCCTGCTGCCCAAGCACCCGATCGAACGGGCGCGCGTACGCGCCATCGCCCAGGCGATCGCGTGCGACATACACCCGCTGAACAACCTCCGTGTCCTGCGCTACCTGGTCGGGCCGATGAAGGCTTCCGACGAGGCGAAGAACGAGTGGTACAGGCACTGGGTCGTCGAGGGACTGACGGCCCTGGAGCGGACCCTGACGCCGGCCGCCGGGACCGGCACCTTCTGCCACGGCGACCAGCCGACCTTGGCGGACGTATGCCTGGTGCCCCAGGTCTACAATGCCGAGCGCGCCGACATCGACCTGTCGCCCTTTCCGCGGATCATGAAGATCGTGTCCGCCTGCCGGGAGCTTCGCGCGTTCCAGGACGCCGATCCGGCCAAGCAGGCCGACGCCGAGTGACCGCCGGCCACCGGCGCCGGGCCCGTCCAGGGTTCGGTGCCGGCGGCGACGCGCTTCCCGCCGGGCGGTCGGCGCCGGTCAGCCGGCGCGCCCTGCGGCGACCAGTTCCTTCAAGCGGTCGAGGCCCACGGCCCCGGGGATGATCTGGTCCCCGACCACGAAGGCCGGCGTGCCGCGGATGTTCAGTTCGCTGGCGAGCCGCATGTTCCGCTGGAGCGTCTCCTGGATCTCCGGCGACTCCATGTCCTTCTTCAGGCGCTCCATGTCCAGCCCGACGGAATTGGCGATGCGGAAGATCTTGTCGTCGTCGAGCTGTCCGCGGTTCTCCATCAGCGCCGCGTGCAGGGCGTCGTACTTGCCCTGGCGGTGGGCCGCCAGCGCCGCCCGAGAAGCGGTCAGCGATGCCGGGCCGAGGATCGGGAACTCCTTGTAGACCAGCCGAAGCTTGCCGTCGGACTCCAGCAGACGGCGGACATCGGCATGGACCGCCTTGCAGTAGCCGCACTGGTAATCGAAGAACTCCACCAGCGTCACGTCGCCCTGGGGGTTGCCGGCGACCGGCGAGGCCGGATTGCGGAACAACTCCTCCTGGCGGCTGACCAGCGCGCCGCGCTGGGCCTCCGCCTGCGCGGCCTCCTGCCGCTCCTGGAAAGCCGTCAGCGATTCGACCAGAACCTCGGGATGGGCGAGCAGGTAGTCGCGCACGATCTGCTCGATCGCCGCCTTGCCCGCGGGCGTATCGAGCGCCGGCTGTTGGGCCTGCGCGCCTGTCGGTGGCGCGAGGCCGACCAGGGCCGACAGGGCGGCTGCGGCGAACAGGCGGGGCAGGAATGCTGGGCGGTGCATCAGGTGTTCTCCGAATGGGGCTTGCCGCACGATGGCGAATCGGGAGCGCGGCGACAAGCCCTCTCGCGGCCGGCTTTCCGACCTGGGGACCGGCTTTCCGGCCGGGGATGGGCGGATCAGCGTGTCGGCAGACGCTCGGTGGCGGTCCGGATATCCTGGGCGCGGATCCAGCCGGGCGATCCGGCGGGGAGCTGGTTCTCCGCCTTCTCCGCATGGAACCGCGCGACTGCCCGGTCGCCGCGCGCCATGGCCTCTTCGGCCAGGGCGTATGACAGCATGCCTTGCTGGTTCTCGCGGCCATAGACGGTGGCGATCAGGCGCCAGGTGAAGGGGGTGCGCGGCTCCTTCGCGGCCGCGGCCTTCAGGTGCTTCAATGCCTCGTCGAGCAGCGAGTCGTCGTTGGTCTCGACCAGGGCATGGGCCAGGGAACTGCGCAGCAGCGCCGAATCCGGCAGCAGCTCGACCGCCTTCCGGTAGGGTGCGATCGATTCCGCCACCCGGCTGTTCTCCAGCAGCACCTGTCCCTTCAATTCGTGGAAGAACGGGTTGTCGGGCTCCTCCTTGATGAGCTGGTCGATCAGGGGGAGCGCCTGCCTGATGTCGCCGCGCTGGTACAGCGCGATCGCCCGGCCGTAGCGGGGCGCCACCTCGGTGTCGGAGTCGCGGTAGCGGTGAAGGGCGATCTGGGGCTGGATGAAGCCCATCAGCTTGGCCTTCATCCGGGCGTGCATCTCGACGAACTCGGCCGGGGCCTTTCGGTCCGACACGCGGGAATGCTCGACATGGTAGCGGACGCTCTCGATCCGGTCCTGGGTCAGCGGGTGGGTGCGGACGAAGGCGTCCTGGCGGTCGGTCGGCCGCAGGTCCTGTCCGGCCAGCTTTTCCAGGAAGTTGAGCAGTCCGCGGGCGGAGACGCCCGCCTGGTCCATGTAGCCGAGCGCCGCCTGGTCCGCCGTGCTTTCCTGTGCCCTGCTGTAGGCCAGGTAGGAGCGCCGGGCCATTTCCTGCCCACCGCCGAGGATGGCGGCGCCAGCGCCCGCCTCGCCGGTCGCCAGCGCGGCGCCGATGCCGAGCAGCGCCGACAGGATGGCCTGGGCCGAGGCCCCCTCCATCGCCTCCTGCGTCCGGATCAAATGGCCGCCGGCGATATGGCCGATCTCGTGCGCGATCACGCCGATCAGCTCGTCCGGGTTTTCGCTTTCCTGAAGCAGGCCGGTATGGATGAACAGGTTCATGCCGCCCGCCACGAAGGCGTTCAGGGAGCTGTCCTTGACCAGCGCGATCTCGACGCTGTCCCCGTTGATCCCGGAAGCTTCGAAGATTGGCCCCGCGTAAGTGCGGATGATATGTTCGATCTCGGCGTCGCGGATGAACTGGAGGCGACGCTGCTGCGCTTCCGCCGGCGCGGCCGAAACCACCACCAATGCTAAGGCCGAAAACGCCGCGGCGAGGATACGAATCTTGACCACCAGTTTCCGCGGTAAACGCAAAGTCATGCCCTCTCCCACATGCCAGTCCGGATCTGGAGGCCGGACGGCGATCCCGCGTCCAGCTTATACGCGAATCTGGCAACGCTTGGGCATTATTACCATGGTCGCCGCCGCCGTGGGGGGCTGCGCATCCAATCAGCCCATGCGCGTCGGTGCCCACCAGGTGAATGCGGGGGTCGCGGCGGACGAACCGCGGGCCACGGTCATCGGCCGTGACATCCTGGCGCAGGGCGGCAACGCGGTCGATGCGGCGACCGCCATGGGGCTCGCGATGGCGGTGACCCTGCCGACCCGCGTCGGGCTGGGCGGCGGCGGGATCTGCGTCGTCCACGACGCGGCCACCAAGCAGACCCGCACCCTGGATTTCCTGCCCAGGTCCCCGAACGGCGGACAGGTCGCGGTGCCGGCCATGCTGCGCGGGCTGGCGACCCTGCACGCGGCCCACGGCAAGATGCGCTGGGAGCAGCTGGTCGCGCCGGCGGAGGCGAAGGCCCGGTTCGAGACCCAGATATCCCGCGCGCTGGCCCGCGACCTCCAGGTGTTCGGCGACGTCGCCGGCGACGATGCCGAGGCCCGGCGCCTGTACCTGCCCAACGGTCCCCAGCCGCCCGGCGAGGGGCAGAAGCTGGAGCAGCCCGATCTCGCCGGCGTGCTGGCCCAGGTGCGCCAGCGCGGCGCCGGCGTCTTCTACACCGGGCAGCTGGGCGCCCGGATCGCCGAGAGCGTCGGGCTCGACGCCGCCACCCTGGCGTCCTACCAATCCCAGTGGCGCGGCACCGCCGAGGTCAGGCACGGCAACGAGGTGATGCATTTCGCGGCGCCGCCGGAAGGAGCGCCGGCCGCCGACTCCCTGAGGGCGGCGCTGGAGGCCCCGTCCGGCGGGCGCAACGCCGGGCTGGTCCGCGCGCTGGAGAAGGTCGAGCCCGAGGGGCCGCCGACGGCGGGCCTGGTGACGTTCGACCCGTTCGGTCAGGCGGTCGCCTGCACCTTCTCGGTCGGTGCCCCGATGGGGACGGGGAAGATGATCCCGGGTACCGGCATCCTCCAGGCCGCGGCGACCGGCGCGCGCGGGATCGGCGGTCCGGCGATCCTGGTCAACCCCAACCTGAACCAGCCCCGCTTCGCCGGCAGTGCCGGCCTGATCGGCGTCGGCGTCGGGGAGGAAGGGGCGGGCGCCGCTCCGGCCGCCCTGGTCAACGTGGCGCTCCGGACCCTGGAGCAGGATATGAACGCGCTCGACGCGGTGACGGCACCCCGGCTGGCGCCCGATCCCGCCGGCGGGACCCTGATCGAGGAGACCGCCGAACGGCCGGCCAGCCGCGAGACGTCAGGCGTCCAGGGCGAGATCTACGGCGTCCAGGCGCTCGGCCGGGTCAATCTGGTGAGCTGCAAGGTCAATCGAAACGACGGCAGCAGGTCCTGTTCCGCGGCGACCGACCCGCGCGGGTTCGGCCTCGCTTCCAGCATCCAATAGCCACGGTTCCGTCGTTTTTCATAATCAGGGTTTCATGGTCAGGGTATGTCACTGAAAATAGCAAAGCGGGGAGCCATCTCCCCGTTCATCGTCATGGAAGTCATGCGTGCCGCGGCCGAGCGGGAAGCCGCCGGCGGCGACGTGCTCCACCTGGAGGTCGGGCAGCCGTCCACCGGGGCGCCGGCGGCGGTGATCGAAGCCGCCAAGAAAGCGCTCGACGGCGACAGGCTGGGATACACCGATGCGCTGGGCATCCCGCCGCTGCGCTCCGCCATCGCGCGGTTCTACCACGACCGCTACGGCCTGCCGGTGCCGGAGCGGCGCGTGGTCGTCACGACTGGGTCGTCGGCCGGGTTCCTGCTCGGCTTCCTGGCGGCGTTCGAGCCGGGCGACCGGGTCGCCATGGCGGCCCCGAGCTATCCGGCCTACCGCAACATCCTGATGGCGCTGGGCATCGTCCCGATCGAAATGCCCGCCGGGCCGGAAACCCGGTTCCAGCCGACGGTCGAACTGCTGGAAGGGCTGGGGTACCCGGTGGAAGGCCTGATCGTCGCCAGCCCGTCCAACCCGGCGGGCACCATGCTGGGGGCTGACGAGCTGCGCCGGCTGGCGACCTACTGCCGCGACAAGGGCATCCGGCTGGTCTCGGACGAGATCTATCACGGCATCTGCTACGAGGGGGCCGCCGCGTCGGCGCTGGCGGTGACCGACCAGGCACTGGTGATCAACAGCTTCTCCAAGTACTTTTCCATGACGGGCTGGCGGCTGGGCTGGATGGTCGTGCCCGACGACCTGGCCCGCTCGATCGAGTGCCTGAGCCAGAATCTGTTCATCTCCCCGCCCAGCCTGTCGCAGCACGCGGCCTGCGCGGTGTTCGGCTGCACGGAAGAGCTGGACGCCAACGTCGCCCGCTACGCCCGCAACCGCGCGCTTCTGCTGGAGGAATTGCCGAAGGCCGGATTCGACCGGCTGGCCCCGGCGGACGGCGCGTTCTACGTCTACGCCGACATTTCGGCGATGACCGACGACAGCGAGGCGTTCTGCCGCCGCATGTTGGCCGAGACCGGCATCGCGGCGACCCCGGGCGTGGATTTCGACCGCGACCGCGGCCACCATTTCATGCGCTTCTCCTTCGCCGGCTCGACCGACGACATGACCGAAGCCGTGAAGCGGCTGAAGGCTTGGCAGTGAGAGGGACGGGTTTTGAATCATCCACAGATGGACGCAGAGAGCGCCGGGAGACCGGCAAGGAGTAGCGGGTGAAAGTCCTGTACGGTGAAGGAGTAGCGATCCACACCGGCCCCGAGTCATGCGGCGGCGGTCGTGAGGCCGCCGGCGAAGCGTTGACAGGGGAGCGCATAGGCCAGCCATTGAGCCGCGTAAGAATCTCGATCCCGGATGCCGACAGGGTTCTGTGCCTGGAAGGCGATACGGCGGGGCGCGTCATGCGAGCACCCCGGCGGTCCGGCGTGGTCAGAGACCCTGGCATGTGCGGACGCTCCTTGCGCGGGAACCGGGAGATCTTCGGCGTGACCACGGGCCGATGGCCGTCTGGTCCGCACCGGGAAGGCGAGGAGCCGTAGCCGGTGATGCACGCGCCGAAGAGGTATCGCCTTCGGCGTTAGCTAAAGCTCCAGACCCATCCATAGTACCGACGAAGCCGGCGAACGCGGACGCGGAGCCGGTGGAGGGAAGGGGTGGGGCCGAGGGGAATGCGTCTCCGCCGCACACGGGCCGGGCTCAGGACCGGGCACCCGTGCTCTCGGGGCTGGAGCGCATACGGCAAGCGGCACGGGAGCGAAAGGAGGAGCGGTTCACCACCCTTCTGACGCACGTGGATACCGACCTGCTGCGCTTTGCCTATCGGGCATTGAAGCGGGACGCGGCTCCGGGTGTGGACGGAATGACGTGGCGGGAGTACGCGGAGGGGCTGGAGGAACGGCTGGCGGACCTGAAGGACCGCGTGCATTCCGGCCGCTACCGGGCGCATCCGTCACGCCGGCATCTCATCCCCAAGCCGGACGGCCGGATGCGGCCGCTCGGGATCGCGGCGCTGGAGGACAAGATCGTCCAGCGGGCGCTGGTGGAGGTGCTGAACGCCATCTACGAGGAAGACTTCCTCGGCTTCTCCTACGGCTTCCGGCCGGGACGGGGGCAGCACGACGCGCTCGACGCGTTGGCGGTGGCGATCGGCGAGTGCCGGGTGAACTGGATCCTGGATGCAGACATCCGGGCGTTCTTCGACAGCATCGACCACATGTGGATGATGCGGTTCCTGGAACACCGGATCGGCGATGCCCGCGTCCTGCGGCTGATCCGCAAGTGGCTGACGGTCGGCGTGGTGGACGAGACGGGGAAACGGCAGCCGGCGACGGCCGGCAGCCCGCAAGGGGCGGTGGCATCGCCGCTGCTGGCCAACGTCTATCTCCACTACGTCTACGACCTGTGGGTCCGGCAGTGGCGCCAGCGCCACGCGACCGGGACCATGGCCGTGGTGCGCTACGCCGACGACACCGTCGTCGGGTTCGAGCACCGGTCGGACGCCGAGCGGTTCCTCGCGGACCTGCGGGAGCGCCTGGCGCGGTTCGCCCTGGAACTGAACGCCGACAAGACCCGCCTGATCGAGTTCGGCCGGCAGGCAGCTGCCGACCGGGCCAGGCGCGGCGCGGGCAAACCGGAGACCTTCGACTTCCTGGGCTTCACCCACATCTGTGGGCGGTCCCGGCGTGGCGGCTTCCTGCTGAAACGCCAGACCCGGCGCCAGCGCAAGCAGGCCAAGCTCAAGGAAATCAAGGAGGAACTCCGGCGACGCCGGCACCAGGGCATCCCGGAGCAAGGCCGGTGGCTGGGACAGGTGATGAGCGGCTTCTACGCCTACTTCGCCGTCCCGACCAACTACCGGGCCCTTGCCAACCTGCGCTACCATGTCGGCGTCCTGTGGATGAGGGCGCTGCGCCGGCGCAGCCAGAAGGACAAGACACCGTGGGAAAAGCTCACGCGCCTTGCCGATCACTGGCTGCCACGGCCGCGCATCATCCATCCCTGGCCCGGAAACCGCTTTCGCGTCAAACACCTAAGGTGGGAGCCGGATGCCTTAATCGGGCACGTCCGGTTCTGTGCGGGGGGCGCCCGGTAACGGGCGTCCCTACCGCGATTGGACACGGATTTTTAATTCTATTTTTCTCATCTGTGTTCATCTGCGTTCATCTGTGGATCGTATAATCCTCTAGCTCCGCATAACGTAAGAGTTTCAAGTCTTTGTCCGCGCGCCGGCGATCCCCTCCAGGACCAGACCGGACAGCAGGCGACCTCCGGTCACGATCTGGCGGGCGACGCCCGCGACACCGCCGGCCGAACCGGCCAGCCGCAGCAGGCGGATGAGTTGGCTCTGCCGGGCCTCCGGAACGCGGGCCAGCACGGCGGTCCAGACGGCGTCGACGTTGTAGAGAGCCCCGGCGTCCAGCCGCGCCGGCACCACGTCGGTGGCGGCCACTCCCAGAGCCTCCGCCGCCGACTCCATGGCGGCCCGGATGGTTTCCGCCTTCCGGCCAGAAGGGACGGCTATGTCGTAGGGCGGCTGCCACTCGTTGAACGGCCGCAGCCGGTCGATGTGGGACATCACCACTACGACCGGCGGCGCCCGGAACTGCGGTTTTCCCGCGAAATGGCCGCGTAGCGCGTCGAGCAGGCGGCGATCCAGGTCGCGGGCGCCGTCGTTGGCCGGAGCCACCCACAGGATCAGGTCGCAGTTCTCGGCCAGATCCACCAGCTTGGGGATTGCCGTCTCCCGTTCCAGTCCGGCGCAGTCGACCAGTTCGAGCGCCGGCCGGTCGTCGGCGCCGCGCACCGAGTGGCTGGTCGGCTGGCCGGTCGCCGCCAGCACGTCGACCGCCGCGACCACCTCGCCGCACAGGGCGTTGACCAGGCTCGACTTGCCGGCATTGACCTTGCCCGCGACCAGCAGGCGCAAGGGCATCGCCGGAGCCGCCGGCTCGGCGACCGCGGGCGGCTCCAGCCGGTCCAACTCGTCGATGTCGGCGCGCAGCCGGCCGCTGTACAGGTTGATCGCCTCGCGGCCGATCTCCTCCACCACGATGCGGGCGATCCGGTCCAGCATCAGGGACGACAGACCCTCGGCGGCGAAGCCCTGGAACCGGCGGCTCAGCTCCGCCGCAAGCGCCTGCGCCGGGTTGATCGCCAGCCGGATGGCACGCCAGGGACCGTCCGCGCTGTGCGCGACGCTCGCCACCGTGCGCTTGACCCGGTAGAGCCGGAGCACGTCGCCGATCCTCACCGAGCGCGATCCCGGCACCGCCTGGACGGTCAGCGCCCGGGTGCGGCGGCTGATCCGCTCGGCCAGCAGCAGCGCCTCCGGCAGGGTGAAATGCCACAGCGGCTCCGCCCGCTCCGGGTGGTAATGGCGGGCGACCTCCTCGATGACGGCGCGCCCGGTGGCGAGCAGCGCCCGCTGGTCCACCAGCAGGCGGCCGGAGGTCTGGGCCGCGAAGCCCTGGACTTTCTGCCAGGCGACCTTGTCGCTCGGCGACCAGCCTGGGTCGGGCGGCGTCTCCTCCCCGCCGGCGGTCTTCCCTTCACCGGAAGTCACCGGGCCGGCCGGCCGGCGCGCCCGGCGGAACATCAGTCCCGCCGCCAGGAAGCACAGCGCCGTTCCCAGGAACCAGTGGATGAAGCCCTGCCGTTCCCACAGCCAGACGGCGCCCAGCGGGACCAGCGCCAGGAAGGGCAGGCAGGCGGCGGCCAGCGCGCCCAGCCACCAGGACCCCTGCCGGCCGAGGATCCGCTTCACGACCCGCTCTTCCCGCCGGGGTCGCGGGAGAACATCCGGCTGGCCCGGGCCACTCCGGTGGCTTCGGCCATGGCGCGGCGGAATTCCTCCGCGACGGCGTCGGCGTCGAACCGCGCGCCGGTCCGGCGGCTGCTCAGATAGAGGATGGCGGCGTGGCCGAGCCCGTAGGTGGTGGCGAAGCTGGCCGCCCCCGCGGCGGCGCCGCCGATCACGGTGCCGTAGCCCGGCACCAGCTTGACCAGCTGCCGCACGCCGAACTGGGCGCCGAAGCGCAGCAAAGCCCCCGCGCCCAGGCAACCGGAGAACTCCGCCAGGGTCGCCCGTGTCCAGGTCACGCCCAGCATGCCGGCGAGGCTGTGCAGCATCTTGCCCTGGACGACGGGAACCCCGATCACCCCGGCCACCGGGAGCATGTCGATCGCCCCGGCCGCCGCCGCGTAGCCCCAGATGTGGGACGCCGCACGGCCGGCCCCCGGCCTGCCGGAGTTCTGAAGGCTGTGCCGCATCATCGACACGACCCCGTCGGCCGAACCGGCTTCCAGCGCGGTCCACAGCCGGTCCACCCCGTAGTCGGCGGGGGCGAGTCCGTCCTCCTCGGGCGTGAAGTCGATCGGGGCGAAGCGGACGGCGCCGTTGCCGGGCAGCTTGGCGAAGGCTGCCCGCTGGGCCGCGAGGCTGCGGTCCAGCGCCTCGATGCCGCTTGGCAGGGTGCCGTCGCCGAACGGGTAGGGCAGGGGATGCGCCGGGGCTCCCGGCCCTCCATAGAAGTCGTGCAGCGTGGTCTGGGCGACCACCACGGGCCAATCGGGATGGCGGCGGCGCACGCGGGTCAGCGCGTCGAGCACCGGGGCCGGCACCGGCCCCATCGCCCGGACGACCACCAGCACCAGATGCGCCTGCTTCTCGCACAGGGCGAGGTCTTCCGCCGGGTCGTAGGCGACCTCGCCCAGGCCGCGGGTGTCGAGGAACCGGACGACCGGCGCCTCCTCGGGAAATTCGTAGATGCGGGCGGTCGCCGTGCAGGGCCGGTAGCCGGTCCCGACCTCGGCGTCGCTGCTGCCGGTCAGCGTGCGGATGATCGAGCTCTTGCCGGAGCCGACCATGCCGAGCAGCCAGATCACCGGCGCCCGGGCCCGCGCCTCCTCGGCGATGCGGGTGTCGGCCGGCGCATCGGGCTTCGCATTCAGGACCGTGTCGTAGACGTCCTTCCAGAAGGAGGAGATCTGTTCGCCGGCCCGCCCTAGAATCGACTGCATGGTTCATCCGCCCCGGTCGGGTTCAGTCCCTCCGCGCGCCCGCCGGGCCGCGGCACCGGATCGAAGTGGTACAAAACCGGGCGTCCGCACGCAAGCTACGCCACCCGGTTCGGCGGCTCCTTCCCCGCGAAGAAGGCGTCCAGGTTGTCGAGCGCCGTGAAGCCCATGGCGTCGCGGGTCCGGTCGGTGGCGCTGCCCATATGGGGCAGCAGGAAGGTGTTGGGCAGGCCCGCATAGCCGGGGTGCAGCTTCGGCTCGTTCTCGAACACGTCCAGGCCGGCCGCCGCCAGCTTGCCGGAGCGCAGCGCCGCGATCAGCGCCTCGTCGTCCACCAGCGTGCCGCGCGCCGTGTTCACCACCACGGCGCCGTCGGGCAGCCGGGCGATCCGCTCCGCGTTGAGCCAGTGATGGGTTTCCGGCGTGGCGGGGCTGTGGATCGACAGGAAGTCGGCCGCCGGCAGCATGTCGTCGGCATCGGCATGGTAGATCGCGCCGGCTTCCTCGGCGGCCGGCAGCCGGCGGCGGTTGTGGTAGTGGATCTCCATGTCGAAGCCGCACGCGCGGCGCGCCATCGCCTGGCCGATCCGTCCCATGCCCAGGATCGCCAGCCGCTTGCCGGTGACATGGGTGCCGATCAGCTGGGTGGGCGCCCAGCCGTCCCAGCGGCCTTCCCGGATCATCCGTTCGCCCTCGGCGGCGCGCCGGGCGGCGCCCAGCAGCAGCAGGAAGGCGATGTCGGCCGTGGCGTCGGTCAGCACCCCCGGCGTGTTGGCGACCACGATGCCGCGCTCCTTCGCGGCGGCCAGGGCGATATGGTCGGTCCCGACGGAGAAGGTGGCGATCATCCGGACCGAGTCGGGGAGCGCCCGGATCAGGGCGGCGGGAACCGGATCGACCGCGCAGACCAGCAGGGCGTCGGCACCTTCCGCCCGACGTGCCATCTCCTCCGCGCCATAGGGATGGTCGTCCTCGTTGGTCAGGATGCGATAGTCGCGGCCGGCGCGGGTCATGACCGCATCGGGATACCGGCGGGTCAGGAGGAGAACGGGGCGGGTGGTCCCATGCGGGGCGTTCATCGGGCTGTCCTCTGGCGCTTGAACTCGCTTATTCCGGGGGAAATGCCGAAAAAGGATGTTTCGGCTTTTTCCCGCGCGCGAAACTACTATGCTTACCCCCGGGCTTCACGCCGTAAACCGCTGTAAACCAATTTGTGGTCGTCACCTTGAAATATTTCCGCCCCGCTGCCCGCGTCGCCTTCACGGCGTTGCTCGGCCTGCTGACCATCGTGCCGTCGGCGCTTCCCGCCCGAGCCGCCGTGGAGATCGCCCCGCACCGGGCGATCTACAAGATGTCGCTGGCCTCGGCGCGCAACAGCAGCACCGTGTCCGACGTCCGCGGCCAGATGATGTTCGAATGGGCGGATGCCTGCGACGGCTGGACCATCGAGCAGCGCTTCCAGCTGCGCTTCCAATATTCCGAGGGCGAGCAGGTCGACATGACGACCAACTACGCCACCTGGGAGTCGAAGGACGGCGAGTCCTATCGCTTCAACGTCCGCAAGCTGGTCAACGGCGAGCTGGACGAGGAGCTGCGCGGCACCGCCGAGGCCCATGGCGACCGTCCCGGCGTCGCCCGCTACGTCAAGCCGGAGGAGCAGGAGATCGAGCTGCCCGGCGGAACCCTGTTCCCCAGCATGCACACGATCCAGCTGCTGAAGCACGCGGCGGCCGGCGACAAGCTGTTCGGCACCACGGTTTTCGACGGCTCCGACACCGACGGGGCGACCGAGATCAGCGCCGCCCTGGGCCTGCGGACGCAATCGGCGCCGGACGGCAAATTCGACGCCAAGCTTGTCCACGGCGCCGTCTGGCCGGTCCGCATGGCGTTCTTCCCCGTGGACAGCGACGATGCCGCTCCCGAGTACGAGATGAGCCTGAAGCTGCTCGAGAACGGAGTCGCCCAGTCGATGCTGATCGACTACGGCGATTTCACGGTCGCCGCGGTGCTGGAGCAGATCGAGTCGATCCCGCGGCCGCGCTGCTGATCCTTCCCGTTCAGCGCCGTTTGCGGCGGGGCGGCATCGGCAGGCCGGGCAGCAGCGGGGTGGAGCGCGGAACGAATCCGCGCCCCTTGACGACGGCCCCGTCGCCCAGCCGGTCGCGGACCTGGTCCATCGCCCGCTCCACCTCGTTGCGGCGCATGCGGTCGGGGTCCAGCAGATCGGGCGGATCGGCGCGCCGGGCCTCGGCCAGGTCGGCGCAGCCGATGCCGATCAGGCGGTACCGGGTGCCGGTCGCCTCGCGTTCCAGCAAGGGCAGGGCCGCCTGGAAGATCGCGTCCGCCATCCGGGTCGGCGAGCCCAGCTTGCGGCTCCGCGTCACCTGGCGGAAATCGGCGGTCTTCAACTTCAGCACCACCGACCCGCCGGCGAGGTCCTGGGCCTTCAGCCGGCGGGCGACCGTCTCGCACAGGGGCCATAGCCGGTTGCTCAAGTCTTCCAGGTCGGCGATGTCCTGGCTGAAGGTGGTCTCCGCCGAGATGCTCTTGGTCTCCTCGTCCGGATCGACCGTGCGCAGGTCCTCGCCGCGGGCGAACCGGTAGAGGCGGCGGCCCATCACGCCGTAGCGCTTCATCAGGTGGTGCTCGTCGCGCTCGCGCAGTTCGGCGATGGTCCGGATGCCGTCCTGCTCCAGCTTGCGCTGCAGGGCGGCCCCGACGCCCCAGATCAGGCCGACCGGCTGGGGCGCCAGGAAGTCCAGCGCCTCGGCCCGCCCGATCGCCTTGAAGCCGCGCGGCTTGTCCAGGTCGCTCGCCACCTTGGCGAGGAACTTGTTGTAGCTGAGCCCGATGGAGGCGGTGATCCCGACCTCCGTCTCCAGCCGGCGCACCAGCCGGATCAGCGTCCGCGCCGGGCTTCCGCCGTGCAGCCGTTCCGTGCCGGTCAGGTCAAGGAAGGCCTCGTCGATCGACAGCGGCTGGACCAGCGGCGTCAGTTCCAGCATCCTGGCCCGGACCTCGCGGCCGACCGCCTGGTACTTCTTCATGTCGGGCGGCAGCACCACCGCGTGGGGACACAGCGACAGGGCCTTGAACATCGGCATCGCCGACCGTACCCCGTAGAGCCTGGCCACGTAGCAGCAGGCCGAGACGACGCCGCGCTGGCCGCCGCCGACGATCACCGGCAGGTCGGCCAGCTTGGGATCGTCCCGCTTCTCGACGCTGGCATAGAAGGCGTCGCAATCGATGTGCGCGATCGACAGCGCGTGGAGCTCTGGGTGGCGGGTAAGTCGCCGCGAGCCGCAGGCAGGGCATCTCACCGCTCCCGGCGCCGCCTCCTCGCCGCAGTCGCGGCACAGGCCGGGAACGGCCGTCCCGGACCGAATCAGGCGTTCAGCGCCCATCGCGTCGGATTCCATCGCATGGTCTCGAACCGGTCCTTCCTGATCCCGTCCGCGGCGCCGCCGCCCTGAAGTCACAGTACATGGACGCGTGCCGGGTTGCCGTGTAAGGTTGGCGCGGGTTGCAGCGCCGGGATCATGCCACGCCCGTGCCGCTGCTGTCCGTATAGATCGGTCGGCCTGCCATTCGGAATATGCGTTTCGTGCATCGAACATTCCTGCAACAACAGCGCGGTAACCACACCTTAACCTTCGCCTTCTAGAAGTGGATGAGGTGTGCGGCCACCGGCACGCCCGGCGCCACCGGCCGTGAGCCACGGCGGTGCCGGTTGTAAGAGGTCATGGAGAGTTATAATGTCTGCCGATCAAGCTTGGGACGATGTCAAGTCCGCCGACCCCGAGGGTGCCAAGCGGGTTCTGATCGTGGAAGACAACGAACTGAACATGAAGCTGTTTCATGACCTGCTCGAGGCCCACGGCTATGCGACTTTGCAGACCAAGGACGGGATGGAAGCGCTGAAGCTGGCGCGTCTCCACCGGCCCGACCTGATCCTGATGGACATCCAGCTTCCGGAGGTGTCCGGGCTGGAAGTGACCAAATGGATCAAGGAAGACGATGACCTCAAGGCGATTCCCATCATCGCGGTCACCGCGTTCGCCATGAAGGGCGATGAGGAGAAAATTCGCGAAGGAGGTTGCGAGGATTACATCGCCAAACCGATCTCCGTCGCTAAATTTCTCGAAACCGTTCAACGCTTCCTGAGCTGACGGGGCTCTCGTGGAAGCGGCCGGAAACTGAGGGGCCATGTCGGCGCGCGTTCTCGTAGTTGACGACGTTCTGCCCAACGTAAAGTTGCTGGCGGCGAAACTCACCCGCGAATATTTCGATGTGATAACGGCCTATAACGGGCCGGAGGCGCTCGAACGCATCAAGAAGGAATCTCCGGACATCGTCCTGCTGGACGTCATGATGCCGGGCATGGACGGATTCGAGGTGTGTGAACGCATCCGATCCGATCCGACCACCATGCATATCCCGGTGGTGATGATCACGGCGCTGTCCGACGCCTCCGACCGGGTGCGCGGACTGGAGGCGGGTGCCGACGATTTCCTGACCAAGCCGGTCAACGACATCGCGCTTTTCGCCCGGGTCCGGTCGCTCGTCCGGCTCAAGATGATGATGGACGAGTGGCGGCTGCGGGAATCGACCTCCGGCCAGTTCGGCATCCTCGACCAGGCGATGACCGTCCGCAACGAGACCGCGTCCGAAGCCCGGGTGCTGGTGGTCGAGGACAGCCCGATCGACCTGGAGAAGATCGCCGATACCTTGCGGCGGGACACCGACAGCGTGATCGCGGCGGAGACCTCCGCCCAGGCGCTGGAACTCGGCTTGGCCGAGGATTTCGAGCTGATCATCGTCAGCCTCACCCTGCTCAACGAGGATGCGCTCCGGCTCTGCTCCCTGCTGCGCAGCCATGAGCGTACCCGGCAGGCGCCGATCCTGCTGGTCGCCGACGAGGGCGACCTCGCCCGGGTCGCCAAGGGGCTGGAGCTGGGGGCCAACGACTACCTGCTCAAGCCGATCGACCGCAACGAACTGCTGGCCCGCGTCCGGACCCAGGTGCGGCGCAAGCGGTACCACGAGAAGCTCCGGCACAATTACGAGCAGAGCCTGTCCATGGCCCTGACCGACAGCCTGACCGGGGTTTTCAACCGCCGCTACGTCAACGCGCACCTGCCGCGCCTGATGGAGCGGAGCTGGGAGAGCCAGAAGCCCGTCGCCATCCTGATGTTCGACATAGACCACTTCAAGACCGTCAACGACACCTATGGCCACGGCGTCGGCGACGAGGTCCTGAAGGAGGTCGCGGGGCGCGCCAACCGGAACCTGCGCAACTTCGACTTGGTGGCGCGCTACGGCGGCGAGGAATTCATCGTCGTAATGCCCGACACCGACCGCGAGTCGGCCATTGCCGTCGCCGAGCGGCTGCGCCGGCGCGTCGGCGAGGACGTCTTCGCCGTCAGCGCCCCGGTGGGGGAGATCACGGTCACCATCAGCATCGGCATCTCCGTGGTGGACGGCGCCACGGACACCGCCGAGGCGATGCTGAAGCGGGCCGACGACGCGCTCTACCGCGCCAAGCGCTCCGGCCGCAACAAGACGGTCGCCGCCGGCGACGACGAGGCCCAGACCCCGATCCGGGCCTGACCGGTTGGTATAGTGAACTTGAGGTTCAGCGGGCGGGCGTTGGCGCCGACGAGGGATACCGGCTCCCGCCGGAACTGTAGAAACACGAAAGGCCGCCCAAGGGGCGGCCTTTTCGCTTCCGTTTGAAACGGATTACTTGATCTTCGCTTCCTTGAAAGCGACGTGCTGGCGCACGACCGGATCATACTTCCGGAACTCAAGCTTCTCCGTGGTCTTGCGGGGGTTCTTCTTCTTCACATAGAAGAAGCCGGTGCCAGCCGAGCTGACAAGCCGGATCAGAACGGTATTCTGTTTCGCCATAACTCTGGATCCCGTGTTCGTCCGCGATGCCCCAGGATCGCGTTGACCCGGTAGCACGACAAAGTGAGCGCGGAAGATACAAGGATGGCCGCCGGAGTCAAGTCCCGGGCCGGGAAACCCTCACGATTTCCGCCTTCAACGCTCCGCCAGCAGCGTCGTCGAAAGCTGGAGCGCGCGCTGGTAGAGCGCCTTGTCAGCCAGCAGCCGTTTCGCGACCCGCAGGTCCAGGTCGGCCTCGTGGGTCTTCCAGGGGCAGGCGTCGCGGAGCTGATGGAGCGCCGTCTCGTCGTCCGGGGCCGCCGAGCGCCAGCTCGCCAGCGTGCCGGGCATGCCGAGCCGGCCGTCCTGGAGCTGGCTGATCACGGCATCGGCGTCGCTGGAGTCCTTGCTGGTGCAGATCGTCGGCGTCACGCCCTGGCGGTGCAGCGTGTAGCCCGACGGGGCATAGATCCTCGACCAGGTCAGGAACAGCTCGCCGTCGTTGGGCAGACGCGTGACCGTCTGGACGCTGCCCTTGCCGAAGGACGAGGCGCCGACCACCACGGCGCGCCCGCTGTCCTGCAAGGCGGCCGCGACGATCTCCGACGCGGAGGCGGACCGGCCGTCCATCAGGACGACCAGCGGCAGGCCCTCGGTCTGGTCGTCATGGGTGGCGTCGAACTGCTGGATGCTGTCGGGATGCCGCCCGGCCGTCGTGATGATCCGCCCCTGGGGGATGAACAGGTCGGCGACGGCGACGGCTTGGTCCAGCAGGCCGCCGGGGTTGCCCCGCAGGTCCAGCACGAACCCGACCGCCTTGCGTCCCATCTGGGTCCGGGCGACGTCGATCGCCTCGCGCACGTTCAGGGAGGTGGCGGCGTTGAACCGCTCGATGGAGAGCACCGCCACGCCGTTGTCGATCGAGACGGCGACCGTATTGGGGATCACCCGCTCGCGCCGGAGCGGAACCCTGCGGCTTTGCCCGCCGGCGGCGGCCTCCACCGTGACCAGCACGAGGGTGCCCGACGGCCCGCGCAGGCGGTCGCGGACGTCCTGGAGGCTCATATAGCCCGTGAGGTCGCCGTCGATGGCGACGATGGCCTCGCCCGACTTCAGCCCGGCGCGGGCGGCCGGCGCGTGCCCGACCACTTCGCTGATGACGAACCGGCCGTCCTTCGCCTCCACCCCGACGCCGACGCCGCCATAGCCCTCGCGCTGGGCCCGCTCGTTGCCCGCCCGCTGGGCGCTGGTGTAACGGGAATAGCTGTCCAGGTCGGCCATGATCGCGTCGAACACGGTCTGGTAGATGTCCTCCGGCGATGCCTGGCGCAGGGGAGTGGAGCTGAGCCGCACCCGCTCGATCGCCTGCGCCGTGACGGCGGCCCAGCCGCCCGCGTCGTTCGCCGGGGGCGCCGTGAACTCGCCGACCGGATGGCCGTTGCTGGTGACCCGGACGGTGCTGGGCGAGCGGTCGACGGCGATGGCCGAGTCCATCTTGGACAGCCCGCGCAGGCCGTCGGTGGTCAGTTGCCCCATGTCGACGGGGTTCAGATAGATCTCCGCGATCCTGCCATAGCCTACGGCGAAGACCTGCTCGCCGATCTGCGGTGGCGGAGGCTGGGCCGCCAGCGAGGTCGGTTCGGCCGTGCATCCCGTGAGCAGCAGGATACCCATCAGCGCGCCGGAAAAACCGCGGCGCGGCCTCAGCTTTTCATGCGAAGTGCCCATTGCGCTCCGATTACGGCTCCCTTGATCGGCGGAAGCAAGGCCAGGGTCAGCAGCAGCGTCATCGGCACCCAGGTCGCCATGTGGACCCAGGGCTCCGGATGGAATTTCTGTTCCAGCAACAGCATGCCGGGAATCACCACGTGGCCCACCACGAAGATCGTGAAGTAGGGCGGCGCGTCGTCGGCGCGATAGGCGCTGGTCTCCAGCCCGCAATCGGGACAGTTCGGAACGACCGTAACGTACCGGGAAAACAGGTGGCTTTGGCCACATCCCGGGCAGCGGCGGCGGATGCCCCGCAGCAGCCCCGTCAGGAAGGAGCCTGGCGGCGGTTCGAGTTCCCTGGAATGCTGCATCTGGGGCGGTTCGTCCATGGAACAGAGTAATACCACGAATCGCGGTTTTTGCCAGTGGCGCGGGCGGCTTTACCGATCGCGCCGTTTGCCGCGGCTTTTCGGCTTGCCGGGGGATCCGCGCAGCCAGGGCAGGTCGGTGCCGTCGTCCTCCAGCAGGACGAAGAGCGTGCTGCCCAGCACCGGGTCGGCTTCGACCAGCTTGACCTTGACCGGGGCGCCCAGCCGATAGCTCCGGCCCGACCGGCGGCCGACCAGGGCGTGGCTGCGCTCCTGGTGCTCGTACTGGTCGTCCGGCAGCGAGCTGACCGGCACCAGCCCGTCGGCGCCGGTCTCGTCCAGCTCGACGAACAGGCCGAACCGGGTCACCCCGGTGATCCGTCCGCTGAAGGTGGCGCCGACCCGCTCGGCCAGGAACGCCGCCGTGAAGCGGTCCACGGCGTCGCGCTCCGCCAGCGCCGCCCGGCGTTCCGTGGAGGAGATGTGCTCCGCGATCTCCGTCATCCGGGCCGCCTCGGCGTCGTCCAGGCCGCCGGGACCGAGCCCGTAGGCCCGGATCAGCGCGCGGTGGACCACCAGGTCGGCATAGCGGCGGATCGGCGAGGTGAAATGGGCATAGCGCCGAAGCGCCAGGCCGAAATGGCCGATATTCTCGGGATCGTA
This sequence comes from Skermanella sp. TT6, assembly GCF_016653635.2. Taxonomy (NCBI): domain Bacteria; kingdom Pseudomonadati; phylum Pseudomonadota; class Alphaproteobacteria; order Rhodospirillales; family Azospirillaceae; genus Skermanella; species Skermanella cutis. Next base: position 4,132,226 of record NZ_CP067420.1, on the reverse strand, counting down.
GGAGGCCTGGGCCTGCGAGCGCAGGATCACCTCGCTGATCACCGCCGCTTCCGGCCTGCCGCGCACCCGGTCCAGGATGCCGGTGAAGTCGGACGGCTTCAGCGCGCCTTGGGCCAGCTTGTGGCCCATGCCGTGCAGGAACTCGCGCAGCGACTCCAGCTTGTCCATGGAGGGCTGGTCGTGGATCCGGTAGAGGCAGGGGGCTCCCCTGGCCTCCAGCGCCTCGGCCGCCGCGACGTTGGCGCAGATCATGAATTCCTCGATCAGCCGGTGGCTGTCGAGCCTCTTGCGCGGCGTGATCGCGACCACGCCGCCCCGCTCGTCCAGCCTGACCTGCCGCTCCGGCAGGTCCAGCTCCAGCGTCCCGCGGCGTTCCCGCGCCGCGTTCAGGGTCCGGAAGGCGCCGTACAGCGGCTCGATCACCGGTCCCAGGAGCGGCCCTGCGGCATCGTCCGGAGCGCCGTCGCGCGCCGCCTGGACCTGCTCGTAGGTAAGCCGCGCCGCCGAGCGCATCAGGCCGCGGACGAAGCGGTGGCGCGTCAGCTCGCCGCGCGCGTCGATCCACAGATGGACCGCCAGGCAGGCGCGGTCCTCCCCCGGCCGCAGCGAGCAGAGATCGTTGGACAGGGCCTCCGGCAGCATCGGCACGACCCGGTCGGGGAAATAGGCCGAGTTGCCGCGCTGGAACGCCGCCCGGTCGAGCGGCCGGCCGGGGCGGACATAGAAGGCGACGTCGGCGATCGCGACCAGCGCGTGCCAGCCGCCGGGCACCTCCGGATCGGGCTCGGCCCAGACCGCGTCGTCGAAGTCCCGCGCGTCGGCGCCGTCGATCGTCACCAGCGGGATGTCGCGCAGGTCGGTGCGCCCCTCCAGGGTCGGCGGCTCGGCGCGCCCGGCCTCCTCCAGCGCCGCCTCGCTGAAGACGGTGGGGAGGTCCTGGGAATGGATCGCGATCAGGCTGATCGAGCGCGGGTTCGCCATGTCGCCCAGCCGCTCGACCACCTTGGCCTGCTTCAGGCCGAACCGGCTGGACGGCAGGACCTCCGCCACCACCAGCTCGCCGTTCTCCGCGTCGCCCGAATGGGCCGGGGTGACCAGGAACTCAGCCCGCTGGCGCTTGTCGGTCGGGCGCAGCCGGGCCCCGTCGGGCGTCATCTCGTAGATGCCCAATACCCGCGCGGTGCCGTGCTTCTCCAGCTTGCGGATGGTCCGGCCGGCATAGACCCGGTCCTTCTGCCGGCTCAGCTGGGCCAGCACCCGGTCGCCGGGCAGCAGGGCAGGGTGGCCGCGCCGTTCCGGCTGCATGTAGATCTTCGGCGGCGGCTCGTCCGAGGTCCAGGCCACCGGGCGTGCCAGGACCTCGCCGTCGGTGTCGATCTCCACCACTTCGAGCACGCCGACCGCCGGCAGCGCCGCCGGCGGGGCGAGCCGCCTCGCCCTGTCGCGCTCGATCGCGCCCTCGCTCTCCAGGTCCCTCAGCAGCTCTTTCAGGGCGATGCGGTCGTCGCCCCGCAGCCTGAACTCCCGCGCGATCTCCCGCTTGCCGACCGGAACCGGGCTGTTGCGGATGAAGGCGAGGATTTCATCCCGTGACGGGAAAGCGGCGGGTTTCTTCTGGTTCTCTTCAGCCAAGGGAGTTCTGTTTTCTCCGTCAGGGAGGGGACGTGGTTACCGGCGGATCAATCGCCCGACGCGACGGCGCGGGCCTTCGGCTTCGCCGAGGTGGCTTTCGGGTCGGCTGCCTTAGAAGCGGCGGCCGGCTTCTTGGCCGGAGCCTTCTTCGGTGCCGCCTTGGCCGCCGGCTTCTTCGCCGGGGCCGCCTCGGCGTCCTTCGCTTTCTCCTCGGGAGCCGCCTTGGCGGCCTTGCCCTTCGCTGCAGGCACCTTGCCGGAGTCCTTGGCCGCCTTGGCGTCTAGCAGCTCGATCGCCTGCGCCAGCGTCAGCTCCTCGGCGTTGGGGACCATGGCCTTGGGCAGCGACGCCATCAGCTTGCCATGCTTCACATAGGGCCCGAACCGGCCGTTGTTGAGGCTGACCGGCTTGCCGTCGCGCGGATGGTCGCCAAGGGCGCGGCCGGGCACCTGGGCCGGTCCCTTCTTGGCTTCCGCCAGGAGCACGACCGCCCGGTTCAGGCCGATGGTCAGCACGTCGTCGTCCGGAGCCAGGGACTTGTAGGTCGATCCCAGCTTCAGGTAGGGACCGAACCGGCCGATGCCGGCCGTGATCATGTCCTTGGTCTCCGGGTGCGGCCCGACGTCGCGCGGCAGCGCCAGCAGCTTCAGCGCGGTCTCCAGGTCGATCTCGGTCGGCGACATGCCCTTGGGCAGGGAGACCCGCTTGGGTTTCTCCACCTCGGCCTTGGGCTTCGCCTTGGCCTTGCCTTTGGTCTTCTTGGCTCCGGCCTCGGGTTCCGGCTCGGGTGGCGGCGCCTCGACCGGCGGAGCCGCCTCGCGGCGCGGCCCAAGCTGGACATAGGCGCCGTACGGCCCGCGCCGCACGCTGACCGGCAAGCCGGTCTCCGGGTCGTCGCCCAGCTCGCGCGGCCCGTCGGCCAGGGCGTCCGCCTCCTCGTCGCCGGTCGCGACCGCCAGCGAACGGGTGTAGCGGCAGTCCGGATAGTTGGAGCAGCCGATGAAGGCGCCGTTCCGGCTCAGCTTCAGGCCGAGCCTGCCGGCGTGGCAGGACGGGCAGACGCGAGGGTCGGTGCCGTCCTTGGTCGTGTTGGGGAAGAAGTGCGGCCCCAGCTCCTTGTCGAGCTCGTCGATCACCTGGGTGATCGTCAGGTCCTTCGTGCCCTCCACCGCGGCGGAGAAAGCCTTCCAGAAGTCCCGCAGCACCGTCTTCCAGTCGAGCCTTCCGCCGGACACGTCGTCCAGCTTGGTCTCCAGGTCGGCGGTGAAGTTGTACTCGACGTAGCGCTCGAAGAAGCTGGTCAGGAACGCGGTCACCAGCCGGCCGCGGTCCTGCGGGACGAAGCGCCGCTTGTCCAGCTCGACATAGTCGCGGTCCTGGAGCACCTGCATGATGCTCGCATAGGTCGAGGGCCGGCCGATGCCCAGCTCCTCCAGCTTCTTCACCAGGCTCGCCTCGGTGTAGCGGGGCGGCGGCTGGGTGAAATGCTGCTCGGCATCGACGGCGCCGCGCTTCATGGCGTCGCCTTCCTTGACCGGCGGCAGCCGCGCCTCGGCCTCGTCCTCGGCGGCGGACTTCTCGTCCACCGAGTCGTCGCGCTCCTCCTGGTAGACCCGGAGGAAGCCGTCGAACAGCACGACCGAGCCGGTCGCCCGCAGCACCGCCTTGCCGTCCGACGACGCGATGTCCACCGCCACCTGGTCGAGCACGGCGCTTTCCATCTGCGAGGCGACGGTCCGCTTCCAGATCAGCTCGTAAAGACGCAGCTCGTCCCGCTCCAGCTGGTGGGCGACGTCGTCCGGCCGGCGCAGCAGGTCGGTCGGCCGGATCGCCTCGTGCGCCTCCTGGGCGTTCTTGGCGGCCGACTTGTAGATCCTGGGGCTGTCCGGCACGTAGTCGCCGCCGTACTGGGAGTCGATCAGCTCGCGCACCTGTCCGATCGCGTCGTTGGAAAGCTGGACGCCGTCGGTCCGCATATAGGTGATCAGGCCGACCGACTCGCCGCCGATATCGACGCCTTCGTAGAGCTTCTGGGCGACCCGCATGGTCCGGGTGGCGCCCATGCCCAGCTTGCGCGACGCCTCCTGCTGGAGGGTGGAGGTCGTGAAGGGCGGGTAGGGGTTCCGCTTGACCTGCTTGTGCTCGACCGAATGGACGGCGTAGCTCAGCGGCTTCAGCCGCTCGACCACCGCGTTCGCGGCGCCGGCCTCGCCCAGCGCGAACTTGTCCAGGCGCTTGCCGTCGAGCTGGGTCAGCCGCGCCTTGACCTGGGCGCCGCCGGCGGTCTGGAAGACGACCTCGATCGACCAGTATTCCTGCGGCCGGAAGACCTCGATCTCCGCCTCGCGCTCGCAGATCAGCCGCAGCGCCACGGATTGGACGCGCCCGGCCGACCGCGATCCCGGCAGCTTCCGCCACAGGACCGGTGAGAGGGTGAAGCCCACCAGATAGTCCAGCGCGCGGCGCGCCAGATAGGCCTCGATCAGCTCGCGGTTCAGGTCGCGCGGGCGCTTCATTGCGTCCAGGACGGCGCCCTTGGTGATCTCGTTGAAGGTGACCCGGCGGACATCGACCTTGTCCAGCAGCTTCGCCTCGCGCAGCACCTCCTGGACGTGCCAGGCGATCGCCTCCCCCTCGCGATCCGGGTCGGTCGCCAGGAAGACATGGTCCACGCCGCGGATGGCGCGCGAGATTTCGTCGACATGGCGCTTGGATCGGTCGCCCAGTTCCCAGGACATGGCGAAGTCTTCCTCGGGACGAACGGAGCCGTCCTTCGGCGGGAGATCCCGAATATGGCCGAAGCTGGCCAAAACGGTGAAGTCCGGACCAAGATACTTGTTGATCGTCTTCGCTTTGGCCGGGGATTCGACGATGACTAGATTGCTGCCAGACAAGCGAAATCCGCCTCTTGTTTGCGTTCGGTCACTTTTTCAGTTTTTATTGCTGAATCAGGACGACCTGATTTCCGGGCAGATGCTGAACCCGACCCGCAAGGTCGAGCTCAGTCAGCACGCTCCGTACTACCGACGCAGACAATTGGCACCCTCTGACCAGTTCGTCAACGGGGACCGGCGTATAACCCAGGCATTCCAGCAGCCGGTCGCGGATTTCCTCGAAGCTCGCATCATCCAGGTGCATGGGCTTCGCGGCGGAGAACAGGTCCGGCTCCCGCTCCCGCATTTTCGGCGCCTCGACTCCCGCGAAGGCCTGGATGATGTCGTCGGCGCTCTCGGCGAAACTGGCACCGGAGCGCAGCAGGTCGTTGGGTCCGCGCGAGCGCGGATCGAGCGGCGAGCCCGGCACCGCGAAGACCTCGCGGCCCTGTTCGCCCGCCGTCCGCGCGGTGATCAGCGATCCCGACTTGGGCGTCGCCTCGATGATGACCACGCCCAGGGACAGGCCGGAGATGATGCGGTTCCGCCGGGGGAAGTGCCGCGCCATGGGCTGGGTGCCCATCGGGCATTCGGCCACCACGGCGCCCTGCCCGGCGATCCGGGCGTAGAGCGCGGCGTTCTCCTCCGGGTAGATCACGTCGACGCCGCCGGCCACGACGGCGACGGTGCCGCTGTCCAGCGAGCCCAGGTGCGCGCTGGTGTCGATCCCGCGCGCCATGCCGGAGACGACGACGAACCCGGCCGCGCCCAGTTCGCGCGCCATGGTGTCGGCGAACCGCTTGCCGTTGGTCGAGGCGTTGCGGGCGCCGACCATGCCGATGCAGCGGCGGCCCAGCAGGTGGGCATGTCCCTTCACCGCGATCACCGGAGGCGCGTCCTCGATCATGGACAGCGGCAGGGGGTAGTCGGGCTCGCACGAGGCGATAAGCCGCACCTCCGCCTTCCGGGCCGCCGCGATCTCCCGCTCGGCCTCCGCCTTGGAGCAGATGCGCAGCGGCGCCGTGCGGCCTCCCCGCCGGGCGAGGTCGGGCAGCGCCTTCAGGGCCAGCGTGGCGGTGTCGTAGCGTTCCAGCAGACGGGCGAAGGTGACCGGGCCGACATTCTCGGTCCGGATCAGCCGCAGCCAGTCGATCCGCTCGGCATCGGAGAGTGCGCGTCTCAGTTGAGTCATGCCGCACGATACCGCAGCCGGCGGCATGATCAACGCCTGCCGCACACGCGCGCATGCGGCAAAATGGCAAAGACGGTCCTCAGCGAAGCTCGACCGCGTAGTCCGCCAGTCTCGGCACCTCCCCGATCAGCTCACGTTCCTTCAGGAACCGGGCGAACCGCTCGTATCGCCTCGCGTCCAGTGCCGCCGGGCTGTGGGCGAAGCGGGGCAGGGTGTCGCGCCAGGCGCGCCGGTTCAGCTCGTCGTCCAGTTCGGGGTTGGCCTTGACGAACAGCTTCCACGACTCGTCCGGATGGTTCATCAGGTACAGCGTGCCGCGCTCGACCGCGTCCAGGAAGCGGGGCAGGCGGGGGTCGGCGGCCTTCTCGCGGTTGGCGACGATGACCAGCTCGTCATAGGGCGGGACGCCGTGCTCCTCCGGATAGAAGGCGCGCCCGGCCTTGCCCTCGATGTCGAGCTGGTTCAGCTCGAAGTTCCGGTAGGCCCCGACCACCGCGTCGACCTGTCCCGACAGCAGCGCCGGCGACAGGCTGAAATTGACGTTGACCAGTTCCACGTCGGACAGCTTCAGCCCGGCGTTCTCCAGCATCGCGCCGAGCAGCGCGTCCTCCAGCCCGCCGACGGAGTATCCGACCTTGCGCCCCTTCAGGTCCGCGATCGACTTGACCGGCCCGTCCGCCAGCACGACCACCGTGTTCAGCGGCGTCGCGACCAGCGTGCCGATCCGGGTCAGCGGCAGGCCCTCGGCCGCCTGCATCTGGAGCTGCGGCTGGTACGAGATGGCGAGGTCGGCCCGGCCGGCGGCGACCAGCTTGGGCGGATCGTTCGGGTCGGCAGGCGCTATCATCTCGACCTCCAGCCCGGCGTCGCGGAAGTAGCCCATCTCCCGAGCCACGTACAGCGGCGCATGGTCCGGGTTCACGAACCAGTCCAGCAGGACCGTGAGCTTGTCCTGGGCCGATGCCGGCGCCGAGGCGGCGAGGCCGGCCGCCAGGACCAGCCCCGCCAGCCCGGCCTTCAGGATGGATCGGCGCGATGCTTCGGTACGCATGGGTGTTCAGTCCCTCTCTTCGTCTGGATTATTGTCGGGCTGCCACGGCAGGGCGCGGCGCAGCAGGGCGTCCACCGCGAAATAGAGCGCCACCGCGATGGCGGCCAAGGTCAGCAGGGCGGCGAACATCAGGTCCACCTGCATGCGCCCGTTGGCGTGCAGCATCAGGTATCCGAGGCCGGCCGAGGCTCCGACCCACTCGCCCACCACGGCGCCGATCGGCGCGACCGCCGTGGCGACCCGCAGGCCCGAGGCGAAGGCTGGCAATGCTGCCGGCAGGCGGATCCGCACCAGCGTGCTCCAGCGCGACCCGCCCATGGTCCGCGCCAGGTCCAGCCAGCCCGGCTCGGTCCGGCGCAGCCCGTCGAAGAAGGCCGAAGTGACCGGGAAATAGATGATCAGGGTCGCCATGGCGACCTTGGACGCCATGCCGTAGCCCAGCCACAGCACCAGCAGCGGCGCCAGCGCGAACACCGGGATCGCCTGGCTGAACACCAGCACCGGCATCAGCCAGCGCCGCGCCGGCCGGAAATAGCTGAGCGTCAGCGCCGTGGCGGCGCCCAGCACGACGCCGAGCGCCAGCCCGCCCAGGATCTCGCCGATCGTGAACAGGGCGTGGTAGCCGATCAGGCCGGCCCGCTCCCACAGCGCCATCGCCACCCGCGCCGGATCGGGCAGGATGAAGCGCGGCACGCCGGTCGCCCAGACCAGCGCCTGCCACGCGGCGATCAGGACCGCCGCGGTCACCAGGGGGCGCACCATGGGCCGTACCGCCCGCATCATACTGCCCGCATCATGATGACAGCCGCCGCAGCAGCTCGGCCTGGCGGACCAGAAGCGCCGGATCGTCGGCCGGCCGCGGCGGCGAACCCTCGGGCGAGATCGCCGGACCGATCTCCGCCGGCTGCCCCGCCATCACATGGATCCGGTGCCCGATGCGCAGCGCCTCCAGCGGGTCGTGGGTGACCAGAAGCACCGTCCTGCCCGCCAGCAGCCCGGCCGCCAGTTCCTGGAGCCTCAGGCGGGTGATCGCGTCCAGGGCCGAAAACGGCTCGTCCATCAGCACGACGGGACGGTCCTCCATCAGGGTGCGGGCCAGGGCCACCCGCTGGCGCATGCCGCCCGACAGCTCGGCCGGCCGGGCTTGCAGCCGGTCGCCCAGCCCGACCGCGTCGAGCAGCCCGCGCGCCCGGTCCACCAGGGCGGCGCCCACCGCCTCGCCGCGCAGCCTCGGCCCCAGCAATACATTGTCCAGCGCGCCCAGCCAGGGCAGCAGCAGGTCCTGCTGCGCCATGTAGGCGACCCGGCCGTCCAGCGGCTTCCCGTCCTCCGCCGCCAGGACCGTGGGCGGCTCCGGATCGGCCAGCCCGGCGATCAGCCGAAGCAACGTGGTCTTGCCGACGCCGCTCGGCCCCAGCAGGCAGGTGCAGCGACCGCCTTCGAGCTCGAAATCCAGGCCGTCGAACAGCCGCACGCCGCCATAGGTCAGGCGGGCCCGCTCAATCCTTACGCCGATGCTGGGAAGACGGGCCGACTCGGTCGGCCGCACGAGGTCGTGCATGGGTCACTGATCCCTACGCCGGTATCAACCGGATCAGGTTCCAGGGGTCGTCCCGCGTCTTGGGACCTCTCAGCCGACCATCGGCTCCCCCCAGTGAGGTTGGACGGACTATTGCAAGTCCATGACGCCCTGGCAAGGCGCCTGCATACCGAATACGCAGATAAACGCACGGAGTTGACGAAACCCGGGGAGCGGCCTAGGTCAGCTTCCATGCTGAACCAGTCCCAGCCCGCCCAGTCTCAGTTCGCCCAGTCCCAGCCCATCGGTCCGCTCTTCATCGGAAGCGAGATCTACCGGGCCTCCACCTATGGCAAGAAGCACCCGCTCGCGATCCCGCGGGTCTCCACCGCGATCGATCTTTCCCGTGCCATGGGGTGGCTGGACCACCGGGCCTACCTGGACAGCCCCAGGGCGACGCCCGACCAGCTCGCCCGTTTCCACGATCGCTCATATATAGAGACGGTCCGCCGGGCCGAGGCGGAGCAGCGGCTCGATCCGGAGGCGCGCGACCGCTACAATATCGGCCGGCTGGAGAACCCGATCTTCCCCGAGGTCTTCCGCCGCCCCGCCACGGCGTCGGGCGGATCGATCCTGGCCGGCCGGCTGCTCGCCGAGCACGAGGGGGTGATCTACAACCCCGCGGGCGGGACCCACCATGGCCTGCGCGACCGGGCCAGCGGCTTCTGCTACTTCAACGACCCTGTGCTCGCGATCCTGACCATGCTCGACGGCGGGTTGCGGCGGGTCTATTACGCGGACCTGGACGCCCACCACGGCGACGGGGTGGAATATGCCTTCGCCGACGACGACCGGGTGCTGACCGTGTCGGTCCACGAGGGCACCCGCTGGCCCTTCACCGGCAAGGTCGGGGACCGGGCCGGCGGCATGGCCCGCAACCTGCCGGTCCCGGTGGAATTCAACGATTCCGAGCTGGACTACATCCTGGAGAACGCCCTGATGCCGCTGGGCCGGGGCTTCACCCCCGACGCCGTGGTGATCCAGTGCGGCGCCGACGCCCTGGCCGACGACCCGCTGAGCCGGCTGGAACTGTCCAACCGCGCCCTGTGGAACGCGGTCCGATCGCTTGCGACCCTGGCGCCTCGGGTCCTGGTGCTGGGCGGCGGCGGCTACAATCCGTGGTCGGTCGGCCGCTGCTGGACCGGCGTCTGGGCCACCCTCAACGGCATCGACCCGGACGTCCCGGTGACCCAGGACGCCGAGGAGGTGCTGCGCGCCCTGACCTGGAGCCGCCGCCAGGGCCAGAACCCGCCGGAACACTGGTTCACCACCATCGCCGACGCCCCGAGGCCCGGCCCGGTGCGCGACGAGATCCGGCAGGTCGTGGACGCCGTCATGTCCTGACGCTACAGGATTCGCCCAAATGCTTTACATATGGGGCGGGCTCCTGTAGCGACTGGACCATGGCTGCCGCGATCATCCGAACCTTCACCCTCGTCCTGCTGCTGGTTGCGGCCGGTCTGGGTCCCGTGTCCGCCGCGGAGACGTTCCGCACCGACCGCCTGACCATCGAGACCGCGTCGGGCGGAAAGTATCCCTTCGCGATCGAGGTCGCCGAGACTCCGCGCCAGATGGCGCAGGGGCTGATGTTCCGCGAGACCATGGCGCCCGACGCCGGCATGCTGTTCGTCCTGCCGCAACTCCAGACCATGTCCATGTGGATGAAGAACACCTTCATCCCGCTCGACATGGTGTTCATCGGCGCCGACGGCCGGATCGTCAACATCCACGAGAACGCGGTGCCCCAGTCGCTGGACACCATCAGTTCCGCGGGCCAGGTCAAGGGCGTGCTGGAGATCAACGGCGGCATGGCCGCCCGGCTGGGCATCCGTGCCGGCGACCGGGTGGTCCACCCGGCCTTCCAGCAACAGGGCTGACCGGGCTGACCCTCAGGGGCGCTTGCGCGCCAAGGTCAGCCCGTCGCCCAGCGGCAGCAGCACCTGTGTCACCCGCTCGTCGGCATGGACGAAGGCGTTGAACGCCCGGAACGTCTCGGTCTTGGGCTTGGTCGCTTCCGGATCGGCGACCGTGCCGCGCCACAGCGTGTTGTCGATGGCGATCACGCCGCCCGGCCGCACGAGGGTCAGCGCCTGCTCGTAATAGGTGGGGTAAAGTTCCTTGTCCGCGTCGATCAGCGCGAAGTCGAAGCTGCCCGCCGCTCCCTCGCCGATCAGGGCCGCGAGCGTCTCCGTCGCCGGGGCCAGCCGCAGGTCGATCTTGTCGGCGACCCCGGCCTCCGCCCAGTAGCGCCGCGCCACGTCGGTCCATTCCACGCTGACGTCGCAGGCGACCACCCGGCCTTCGGGCGGCAGCGCCAGGGCCGCCACCGTGGCGCTGTAGCCGGTGAACACGCCGATATCGAGCGTCCGCCGCGCCCGCAGCAGTTCCAGCACCAGGGTCAGCATCTGCCCTTCCTCCGGCGCTATCTGGTAATAGCCCTGGGTCAGGCTGGCCGTCTCGGCGCGCAGCCGGGTCAGCACCGGCGGCTCCCGCAGCGAATTGTCCAGGATGTACCGGTGGATCGCGGGCGGCAGGAACATGGATTGCTGGGTCACTCGGGATCCTCGTCTCGGGTCGATGTCTTGGGGCTGGGGCTGGCAGCCGAATGCCATGGCGCCCTGCATATGTCCATATGTCAAAGCTGCTGAACTTTCTTCCAGGGCCGCCGGGGGCAGTGGGTTGCTGAGTTTGCCTCGATGATGTATGTCACGCTCTGGCGGAGCGTAGCGCAGTCTGGTAGCGCATCTGCTTTGGGAGCAGAGGGTCCCGAGTTCGAATCTCGGCGCTCCGACCATATGCGGGAAGTCGTGGAGAAGCGAACCATGCAGGTGCGTATTTATCAGCCCAGCAAGTCGACCATGCAGTCCGGTCGCGGCAAGATGGGCGATTGGGTGCTGGAATACGAGATCGCGACCCCGCGGCGCGCCGAGCCCCTGATGGGCTGGATCTCGTCCGGCGACACCCTCAACCAGGTTCGCCTGAAGTTCCCGACCAAGGACGACGCCGTCGCCTTCGCCGAGCGCAAGGGCTGGGAATACATGGTCCAGGACGCCCACCAGCGCCGGGTCCGCCCGCGCAACTACGCCGACAATTTCCGCCCCGACCGCGTCCGCTGAGGACGCGCGGGGCGCCAGCTTCCCTCAAGCGCCCTTAGCTCAGCTGGATAGAGCACCCGCCTTCTAAGCGGACGGTCGCTGGTTCGAATCCAGCAGGGCGCGCCACTCTTTTCCTATTTATTTTCAGAAACATAGCCGATCATTTTTAGGTGTCTGGCGTGAGCCCTTTCGAGTATCGGGTAACACTCGGGTTACAAAGGCCTCGGAGCCATTAGGGTAATGCCTGCCGGTATCTGTGACAGGCATCATCCTTGCGGAATGGTACGCTGGGTGATCATCGCGATGGCCAGGATGTGGATGGTCAGGCGGTTGGCCTGGGGAAAGTCCGCCGCCACGAGGTCGATGTTGCTTTCCATCAGCTTGGAGATGAAGGCGACGTTGCGCGCCAGGCGGTCGAGCTTGGCGACCACCAGGGTGGCGCCGTACAGGCGGCACAGGCCGAGCGCCCGGTCCAGTCGTTGCGCTTGCCGCTCTCGACCTCGGTCACCTCGGCGGCCAGGGTCTAGCTCCCGCCGTTGAGAAAGGACTGGGCCGCTTCTCGCTGAGCCTCCAGCCCCAGACCGGAGCGGCCCTGCTTGTCGGTGCTGACCCGGTAGTAAACGATGAGCCAATCGACTGCTGTGATCCAAACCCTTGTTGCGTTCTCCTGCACGCTCGCTCGATGAAGAAAATGTAATGTGGGCTGTATATCGGGTAAGGAATACTTAAGACCGTTGCTACAACCAGCCGGATGCAACTCGGACGGCACCTCGACGACTCGGGTCAGCGTACCGACAATGAGCGGCGCCGTCGCCGGCGGCGGACCACGTCGTGCCGTTGGCGCTGGCGGCAGGGCGGGTCCCATGGGCCGGCAGCGCCGGTTACGGGACTATCGGGAATTTCGTGCTTGGCGGGGCGGGTTCAGTATCAGGCGGTCATCGCCTTTGCGAACCGGTCGCCGAAGATGACAGCCATCTGGGCTTTGGCGGCCGTCCATTCCCGGGGCGGCATCTTCCAGTCTTTCTCCGCGCGGTTCAAGACGAGAAACAGGAGCTTCAGCGCGGCCTCGTCATTGGGGAAATGCCCCCTGGCCCGGACCGCCCGGCGCAGCTTTGAGTTCAATGCTTCAATGGCATTGGTCGTGTAAAGGATACGCCGGACCTCGCGCGGGAAGGCAAAGAAGGGGATGACCTCCGGCCACGCCCGCCGCCAAGCCTTGCCGATGGCCGCGTATTTTTCGCCCCAAGGCCCGGTCTCAAAGGCGGTCAGAGCCATCTCGGCGGCCTTGTCGTCGACAGCGTCGTAGACCGTCTTCAGGGCGGCGGCGATAGCCTTGCGGTCCTTCCAGGACGCAAACTCCATGCTGTGGCGCAGCAGATGAACGACGCAAGTCTGAACAATCGTCTCCGGATAGGCAGCCGCGATCGCCTCGGGAAAGCCTTTCAGCCCATCGACAACGGCCAGCAGGATGTCCTCCACACCCCGGTTCTTCAACTCGTTCAGGACGCGCAGCCAGAACTTGGCGCCCTCGTTCTGTTCGATCCACAGGCCCAGCACCTCCTTGGCGCCGTCGGCCCGCACGCCGATGGCGACATGGATGGCCTTGTTGCGGACCAGACCTTCGTCGCGGATCTTGACCCGGATGGCATCCAGGAACACCAGGGGGTAGATCGCCTCCAGCGGCCGGTTCTGCCAGGCCGTCACCTCCTCGATCACCGCGTCCGTCACCGTGGAGATCAGGTCGGCCGACACCTCGATGCCATAGAGCTCCCGCAGGTGTCCCGTGATCTCCCGGGTTGACATGCCGCGTGCGTACATTGAGATGATCTTCTCGTCGAAGCCGGGGAAGCGCCGCTGGTATTTGCCGATCAGCGCCGGATCGAACGTCCCCGACCGATCGCGGGGAATGGACAGACCCATCGAGCCGCCATCGGTCAGCACCGTCTTGTGGCCGTAGCCGTTGCGACGGTTGCCGCTCTCATCTCCAGCCAGATGATGATCCAGCTCCGCCTTCAGCGCCCGCTCCGTCAGCGCCTTTTTCAGCTGGTCGAGCAGGCCGTTCTGGTCGAATGCCGTCTTCGCATCGGCTCCAGCCAGCAGCTGGTCAAGGATCGCGTCGGGAATAACAGGATCTTTGCGTCGGGCCATTCAGGGTCTCCTTCTGTTTCAGGATAACCCCGCCAAGCACGAAATTCCCGATAGTCCCCCGGTTACATCCAGAGAACCGGGAAGACTCCCGTATGATGCGCGCGGATGGGACTCCTTTATCCCATTGCCCATAATCAGGTCAATCCCTCAGATTGTAGTTCGTCTCCGGCAGAAAGCCGTCCAACATCACCGGCCGGGAAGCTGCCCCTTATGGCTGGATCGACAGGTATCTACGGAAAATTGTAATCGCAACTGGCGACCCGGACCACTACCGCCAGTCGGCCCTTGCCTGCTCAATGGGCTTCGATGAGGCGAAATACTCCATAAGAAGTCGGTGAGTGAATATGTAACCACCCCCAACTTTTCGCAGGAGGATGCGCTCGGTTGTGTAATCTAGAAACCTTATGTAGTTCAGTGGTGCGTAATCATTATGCCACATCAAGAAGCGTAGGCTGTAATGCTTTAGATAAGCAATCCCACCTTTCCGCAGACCAACAATCAGTCCGGTAAGCAAGCCCGAAAAGATAGCGGAGCCTAGCAGTACTTCTAGTGCTTCGGCCGAAGTGAATCCCAAATTGGCATCTAATTGAGCGCCCAGGCCGCTGACCAAACCGATAGTCAGGCCGACAATCAGACCGCCGCCTATTGCTCCGACTAGAAAAGTAATAACTGCATTTCGCAGTGACCGTTGAATTCCTTCATTTGGAACTGTTCGCGTCATAATCTGATTCGTAGTCAACCCGCCGCCTAGACCAGAAATCAACCCGCTGCTCAAGCCAGGAATCATTACAAAGCTCAGGCCTATCATGGCCGTGCTGATATCCAGCCCGACGACTATGGCATTCTGAAGGGAGACCACTGCGACTACACCGAAGACCATCCCGAAGATCATCCCGGAGACCGGTCCAAAAACTACCCCGCAGATCAACCCAAAGACTATTCCTAAGCTCCCTGCGAAAGTCTCTCCACCCGGCCTGAGGACGGCCCCAACGATTAGCCCATAGAATACCCCGAGGGCCATCCCCGCCACTATCCCGGCAACGGGCCTGCCAACTAACCCACCAATCCAATATTTCAGCGCCTCTCTCCATGACCATCTTAGCGCCTCAGCAGGCATTATACGGCTTAGTCCGCCGCCCAGCCCGCCGCCCAGCCCGCCGCCCAGCCCTATGATCAGCCCTATGATCAGCTCTAAGACGTCTTCGGAGAAGTCGGACTCGTCCACCTGCCCATCGACCATTCCGTCGACCAGCTCAAAGAACATCCCAAATAGTATCATAATTGCCACACCTAACATTCCTGAGACGATAATCGGTATCATAGTCACTAATCTGAGTTGCGCTTGCGACGATAGACAATCGGGCTGCATCAACTCTAAATAGAATATGTTTTGGTTGGTGTTCGTAAGAGATCGAGTCAGCCAGATTAGCCAGCGGATAGTCTGCTCCCGAGTATAATCGGCAACTTTGGTCCGGCGCTCGAACATGCGTTCGGTGTAACTTGCGAAAAGATGCGCCCTCCGCTCGTCCAGTGATCCAGTCGCCCGCACTTCCGCCGCCGACCGCGCTCGATACGCCAATGCGACGATGCTGAGCATCAACGGCGTGTCCAGTAATTCCCAGAGCGTTTCGTCGCCCCTCAAGGCCGTCCGTACCCCAGCCAGCGACTTTCCACCTTGTTTCAGGTAGGTGCTGACTTGCGTCCGCGAGAGCGGTTGGATGACAACCGCTCCAGACAACTCCACACGCGTCGGCAATGCTTGGTAGTCCGCCGCACGGCAGCACACGGCCAGCGGAACCAGCCCGTGCCGACGGCGGAATGTATTGATCGCCTCAACGCATTCCGCGCGATGTTCCAGCGCGACTTCATCCAAGCCGTCTAGCAAAGGCAGGACTTGTTCGGCATCGATCCAGGCTTGGGCGAGCTTGCGCGGCACGTAGTAAGGTGGGCTGACCAGCTCATCGACCAGCCAGTTCGCCAGTGGGCGCCGCCGCACCGCCCACGATGATAAGTGAAAGACCACCGGGATTAGGTGAGCCGGGTTGCGCTCTGTCCGGTCCAGCAGATCGCGTGTCAGCTCCAGCAGCAGTGTCGTCTTGCCTGCTCCCGGAGCTCCCAGGATGAGCATCGCCTTGCCCATCTCGTCGAACACCGCGCCGATCGGACTGCCGGTCGGTAGCGGGCGGGGTGCTTGGCCAATCGGCTGGACGGTTAAGTCATACGGCCGGTTCACCGCATCCGGCTTCGTCTCTAAACCGAATTCAATCGTAAGCGATGCGAGTGCACCCTTCTTCCCGGAACCGGGTCTGTGAGCGAGATTACGCGCGGGTTCACGGAGCACGGAGGGGGCGATGGAGGATGGCGTCAGGCTTCATCCCAGGCTTGAAGCCATGGATGAAGACGGGCCGTATCGGCGGGTCGAGGTGATCACGGGACGGTGTCAACGGCGCGTGTGGACGGCACAGGAGAAGGCGCGCATCGTGGCGGAGAGCGCGGTGCCGGGCGCCAACATCTCCGAGGTCGCGCGGCGGAACGGGGTGAACCGCGGCCTGCTCACGGTCTGGCGCCGGGAGGCAGGTGCGGTCCCGGAAGCGACCCCGGCGCAGACGCCGCTGTTCGTTCCGGTCACGGTGGTCGAGGAGCCTGCGCCCGCTCCTCCGCGGGACCGGCGTCAAGCATCCCGGGAGACGGCGCCGGGCCGGATCGAGATGGATCTGCGCAGCGGGCGGCTGGTGTTCCACGGCGCCGTCGATCCCGGCCTCGCCGCGGCGGTCGTCGCGGCCGCCCGAGGGCGGGGATGATCACGCCGCGTCCCGGCCTCAAGGTCGTGCTCGCCACGCAGCCGATCGATTTCCGCAAAGGGGTCCACGGCCTGGTCGCCCTGGTGGCCGAGGCGCTGAAGGCGGATCCCTACTGCGGTGACGTCTTCGTCTTCCGCTCCAAGCGCAAGGACCGGCTCAAGCTCCTGGTTTGGGACGGTAGCGGATTGATCCTCGCAACGAAGTGGCTGGAGGACGGCGGATTCCCCTGGCCGCCGGTCCGGGACGGCGCGGTCCGGCTGAGCGCGGTCCAGTTCGCGCTGCTGCTCGACGGACTGGAGTGGCGCGCGGCCGCGCCGCCACCCGTGAAGACGCCCCGGTGGATGGGCTGAAGGCGTTGATCCGTCTGGGATGCTGCCGGCTTTTGCGGTATGCTCCGGGGCATGGCCGAGCCTCCCGACCCGCTCCCCGCAGACCCCGCCGAACTGGTCCGGATCATCCGTGATCTGGAGGCCAGGAACGCGGATCTGCAGGCGCAGGTGAAGACCCTGAAGGCGATGATCTTCGGGGCGAAGTCGGAGAGGGCCGCGATGATCGACCCGGAGCAGGGCGTCCTCGATCTCGGCGACCTCGCCGTCGAGGCGGCTCCGGCCGCCAACGACAACGCGGACCGCACGTCCGGGAAGCCGGGGCGGCACCCGCGCCGTCCGGCGAACCGGAATGTCGGCGCTCTGCCCCGGCATCTGCCGCGGGTCGAGACGACTATCGAGCCGGAGAGCACCGCGTGCCCGTGCTGCGCCGGGCCGATGCACCGGATCGGCGAGGACGTCGCCGAGGCGCTGGACGTGATCCCGGCCCTTGTGCGCGTCCTGCGCACCATCCGGCCGAAGTATGCCTGCCGATGCTGCCGCGGCACCCTGGTCCAGGCCGCCGCCAGGCCGCGCGTGGTGGACGGCGGCATGGCCACCACCGCGCTGGTCGCCCACGTGGTGGTGGCGAAGTTCGCCTGGCACCTGCCGCTGTACCGGCAGTCCCGGATGTTCGCCGGCCAGGGCATCGCGCTGGACCGGACGACGCTGGTGTTCTGGGTTCGCCGGGCGGCGTGGTGGCTGAAGCCGCTGTACGAGCGGCTGCTGCTCTACATCCGATCCCAGGAGCGGGTGTTCTGCGACGAGACGCCGTTGCCCCGGTTGGATCCCGGACGGGGCCGCACCAGGATCTGCCAGCTGTGGGCCCAGGCGGTGGACGACCGCCCCTGGCAGGGACCGGCCCGACCGGCGGTCGGCTACGTGTTCGCCGAGGGGCGGGACACGGCGGCGATCCAGGACCAGCTGGCGGGCTTCGACGGGCTTCTCCAGGTGGACGGCTATGTGGCCTACAAGGCGCTTGTCCGCCGCCGGAGGCGGGCGACGATCCGGCTCGTCTTCTGCCTGAGCCATGCCCGCCGCAAGTTCGTGGCGGTGTTCAGGACGACCCGGTCGGAGGTGGCGCGGGAAGTGATCGGGCGCCTCGGTGAGGTCTACGCCATCGAGGCACGCATCCGCGGCACGACGGCGGAGACCCGCCTGCGGGTCCGGCAGGACCGGTCCCGGCCGATCCTGGAAGCTCTGAAGGTCCGGCTGATGGCGGTGCGGGCGGAGATCTCCGGCCAGTCGAGCCTGGCCAAGGCGATCTCCTACACCCTGGGTCACTGGGACGGGCTGGTCGCCTTCCTCGAGGACGGCCGCATCGAGGTGGATACCAACACCGTGGAGAGACTGATGCGCCCGATCGGGTTGGGCCGCAAGAACGCCCTGTTCGCCGGCTCCGCGGCGGGCGGCCGGGACTGGGCGATCCTCGCCTCGCTGATCAACAGCGCCAGGCTGAACGGCCTCGACCCGTTCTCCTACCTGGCCGACGTGCTGGAGCGCATCGTGTCGGGTGCCGTGAAGGCCAACGATCTCGACCGCCTGCTGCCGTGGGCATGGAAAGCCGAGCGGGGCGCCGATGCCGGGACGGTCCGGGCGGCATGACGGCCGAGCCCGCTGCGCAGACCGGACCGGCGGCGCCCAGGGCGATGCAGGACGCGGAGGAGCTCGAAGCGTACCAGCGGGGCCGGGCGGCGCCGGTGTCGCGGCTGGACGGCCTCGACGGCTACCTGACCGCCGTGCTGATCGGGCCGAAGTTCCTCGATCCGCGGATCTGGCTCGGCGACCTGCTGGGCGACCACGCCCTGCTCGCCGCGGAGAGCAGCCGGGAGCACCGGGCCGTCCAGGCCGTGGCGGACCACCATAACCGCCTGTCGGAGACGATGGCGCAGTTCCCCGGCCTGTACCGGCCGCATCTGGCGCCGCACCACGCAGGAGGGCTGGACCCGATCTTCTGGTCCCTCGGGTTCCTGGTGGCCACCCGGCTGGCGCCGCGCGCCTGGAAGAGCGTGACCAACCCGGGCAAACCGGAACATGCTCCGTTCCAGGCCCTGGGCCCCGTGCTGTTCGGCACGGCGGCCATCGCCGAGGCCGACGTCCCGGCCGTAGCCAAGGCCATCCTGGAGTTGCGCGAACACTTCAAGGCCCGCCGCAACCGATCCATGCGGTGATCACGCAGCCAAAGGCCAAGGGTCCGCTCGCATCGCTTACATTCAATCTGCGCAAGGTTCTCCAGCGAATGCTTCAGGTAGCCATCGATCCAGGTCTGCCGAACGATTTCCAGCATTCGGCTTCGGTTGGAGTCGGCCTGTCCAGTTGGCGCAGTTGCGCCGATTTCGCTTATTTGCGGATCGAGCATGGATTGCCAAACGGACAATCCGATGATCGTGACCGTCAGGAGGATGACGGCTGGCCAAGCCAGCCAGGTGTGCGGCTGCCAGCTCTCCGGCAGCTCGCTGGTTGCGATGTTGGTTGCAATTGACAGCAGGACCGAGATCAACCCGACCAACATGATGATCGTAGTAACGAGGCGCGTGCGGGACATCCATCTCACTTTCAGACCGTGGAGCCGAGAGCGGATTGCGGCGCATCCCAGGTCGCAGTCATCGCGCAGCAACCTAAAGTGAAGCTGAACTGTCGATTGGAAGCAATCCTATCTCCTGGACAGGTGGCGAACTGGGACTTATCTCCGAGGTCGCGCGGAGCTATGCCGAGGCGATGGCGGGGGCGGGTCCCATAGGCCGGTCCGAAGATTGCCGCGTTCGCGCACCCCCACACCCCCCTTACGGATCGCGCGACGGGACTCCTCGTACCGGTCGCGCAACCAGACTAGTGGCTCGGCACAGTGGATTTGATTGATTTACCGTAGGTCGGCCTCGGCCGAAGGCCGACGCCGACAGCGTGGCCGGAGCGTTGACGCAGGGTGTAGGCGTTCGCCCTGACGGGCGAAGGCCGACCTACCGCACTCCGCTCCGCCGAACGTCAAAAAAAACTGTGCGGGACCACTAGATCATTTTCCGGCAGAGCCGACTGGACATTCCTCCAGGAAACGGCCCCTTCCTCTTTGAACGACGGATACCGGGCAGAAAAATTGTGCTTGCGATCACCGTTCTCGAAACAAGGATGATCTTACTCAAGGCCGGAACGACCTGAAGCTCTATATCCAGAGGGGCCCGACATGAGCACGCTGCCGACCATCCAATCACTGCAAGTAAGGCCGGTGCTCGCGCCGATGCCGCGGCCGCTGCGAACGGCCTCGGGCGCCATCCCGGCTGCACCGCTGGTCCTGATCGACGTCCAGACCGATCAGGACGTCATCGGGCGCGCCTACATCTTCTGCTACACGCCCCTCGTGCTGAAGCCGCTCTGCGTATTCCTCAACGACATCGCCAACCTGGTCGTCGGCAAGCCCGTCGCGCCGGCTGACCGGTTCCTCGACCTGTCGGGGACCTTCCGGCTTCTGGGGCGGCAGGGTCTTGTCGGCATGGCGCTGTCCGGGCTGGACATGGCGCTGTGAGATGCACTGGGCCGTGTCGCCGAACTGCTCGGCGGGATCGTTAGGCCGGTGCCTGCCTACGACAGCTTCGGCCTGGTCGATCCGGTGGCCGACCGGGCGATGCTGGAAGCATTCGTTGGCGCCGGCTTCTGGGCCATCAAGATCAAAATCGGCGAGCGCAGCGCCGCCGAGGACGCGGCGATGGTCCGCGCGGTCCGCGACATCGTCGGACCCGACGTCCAGCTCATGGTCGACCTCAACCAGTCGCAGAGCGCCACCGAGGCGATACGCCGCATCGAACGGCTGGCCGCCTATGATCTGGCCTGGGTGGAGGAGCCGGTCGCCGCCGAGGACCTGGAAGGGCATGCGCGCGTCCGCGCCGCGTCACCGGTCCCCGTCCAGACCGGCGAGAACTGGTGGTTCCCATCGGACATGGCTCGTGCGGTGGCGGCGCGCGCCTGCGACCTGGCGATGCCCGACTTGATGAAGATCGGCGGCATCACGGGGTGGCTGCGTGCCATGGCTTTGGCCGAGGGGCCAGCCTGCCGCTTTCCAGCCACCTGTTCATCGAGGCGAGCGCGCATGCGCTGGCCGTCAGCCCGACCTGCCACTTCCTGGAATACCTGGACATGGCCGGCGCCATCCTGGCCGAGCCGGTGCGCCCGGTCGGCGGCATGGTCACGGCGCGTGGACCGGGCTTGGGCATGGCATGGGACGAGGATGCCGTCGCACGCTTTGTGGTGGACTAAACCCTCAGACGGTCGGATCACCTTCGTTTCCGGCAGAACCGGCCGGATATTCCTCGCCCAGAGAACGGCCCTTTCTTCTTTGATCGACGGGTACCTGACGGAAAATTTGTGATCGCGTCGCCCGCCCTGGCGAAATCCGGTGTCGCCAGTCAGCGCCATCGGGTCCAGGCGATGGTCAGGAACGGGATGTGCCGAATGCCGTTGGGGGCGGCGGCGGGCGACGCAGAGGGGAGCAGCAAAGCTGGCATAGAGAACTCATGTCAGAACTCATGTGCACCAGAGCGATTTCCGGGCCGCTGGGGCGAGTTTGGCGTTTGGACCACTTGGGGGAGTGGCCAGCCAGCCAGAACGCGCCCACGGACCGCTCCTGGCCTTCCTGGCGGGTATTGGTTAATTTGGAACCGGCGGCGTCTCGCTTGGCTTTAGCAGACCTAATTTTTTTCGCAATCCCGGTTGTTCAGGGTGCCGTCAGGCATGATGGTGTTGCAGAGTGTGACGGTTTCCAAGTTAACGTCTCTGAGACGGGCTCCAGTCAGGTCAGCCTCGCTCAAATCTGCTCCGCTTAAGTTAGCCATGTACAGCCTGGCTTCACGCAGGTTAGCCCCTACCAGATCAGCTTCGCTCAAGTCAGCTCCGTCCAAGGCAGCCTTGCTTAAATCGGCTTCAATCAAGCTGGCCCCGCTTAGATTGATTTTGTACAGAAAAGCTCCGCTCAAATTGATACCGAACAGGTGTGATCCGGCCAAGTTGGCGCCGGTCAAATTAGCGCCGCTCAGATTAGCGCCGCGTAGTCCAATGCCGACTAAGTGAGTGTTTGTCAGATTGATACGTTGATCATCTTTTTCATACTTCACAATCCGCCTGAGTAGAATGGTTAGAATACCTTCAATATCAGCTCTGGATCGTAAAGCTGAATTTTGCTTCAATTCTCGTGATAGGTTTGCAGTTCCCTCACTCAAATCTATCCCGTATGTGGGTGCTGCATCACTAGACGACTGACTCTGATTTGAATCAATAGTCGCGTATATTGGGGACTTTTCGCGTACATATGCCGTCAGCGTTTCCATGATTGGCCAATGATCGCGCTGGCTTTCATGGGCGATGCGTTCAAGTGCATAGATCGCGCCTAAGCGAACCTCTAACTCCGGCTTTCCCAACAGTTCGACTGCCTTAGTGAAACTATCTGTGATTCGACGTTCACGATCAGCTTCCATCTGCTTTAAGTGCCGCTCGGCGGCTATGTTGGCAGTGCGATGTCCAGTTATTTCCCTCCAAATTAGTAGAGGAAGACCAATTACCGCGCCAAGGCTAACGAGTAAATCCCGCACGCTGGCGCTGTCCTTGAACCAGAAAGCCCAACTCAGCAAATCCGGTGGTGGGGAGTCCATTAGGAGCCCTTTCTAATGCTACCAGCGGCCCTATTAGCACAGCCAGATACAGCGCGGCACCCTCGCGTGCACGCGCACGCGGGAAGAATTACTGGGGCTGGGAGCGATGTATCCAATCATATATAACGCTGCCCCTTCCGTGCACGCGCGAGGGAAACAGCAGATGCATCCCAATTAGGAAAAGTCAGCACGCTGATAAAGGGCATTTTAATATTACTATGGTGAATTGACCTTCATGGACATGGAGGATGGTTTGCCCGACGATCAGGCTCGTGAACCCGATTACCGGATAGAGAGAATTGGATTAGTTACTGATAAGCACGTGATTTTCGTCGTGCTAGAGGATGGAAAACCCGTCTATAGATGTTCTAGTATTTATTACGCCCGCCATTTTATAGAAGAAGCCAAAAGTAAATATGCTTCTACTCTGCCATCCCCGCCTGAAAAATCTTGGCACAGTTGGGTGATTTCAATAGTAGTTTTTCTCTTTATTTTAAGCGCATTATCCGAATGTCACAAAGAGACTCACGAATGTGATCTCGCCTGGGATAAAACGGGAGCATACTGCCAATGATCAACCAAATTTCTAGCTCATGAAGGGCGCTCTCGTCCAGATTACCAGCGCCGCCCTAGACATGGTTCAAAGCTGTCATGGTCGCTTCCCGAGCGCCGCCCTGGCCGCGTCAAGCTGCTGCTGCCAGAAGGCGCGCTGCTCGGGCGTGCGGCCTTCCATGTCCCGGTTCGAGACGTAGTAGCCGAGGTCAGCTACCATCGCCGCCCGCTGATCCCAATACACGCGGGCCTTCTCCTGGCGGCTTCGGCACCTCGGCCCGCAGTAAAGCGGCTGCCGACCGCGCCCGACGACAGGCTTGACTGGCTTTCCGCAGACAATACACGCCATTTGTTCATCTCCATCCAGGCCCGATGTTCTATTCGCTACCACGCACGTTCATGACAATGTAAGGCTGCAACCCTGAATTCCTTAAAAGTTTGCGGCCGCTTACGTCCCTCGACGCCTCAATGCGCTGTCGGGTTCGATGCCAAGGCGCTCGGCAAGCTCGGGGTAGGTCAGGCGTATAATATCGGTCATGCACAGGAAGCCGGCCGGTGCCAGCGACAAGGCGCCGCGCCGCACCGATTTCGGAGCCGTAGGAGCGGGTGTTGGCATTTGGGTCACCTCGCGGCCGGATGGCCAGAAGGCATCCAGCGGCGTCTCTGCGGGCCACAAGGCGGCAGCGTGGAACCGGTGTCGTCTCGCGCGTGGATCACCACTATATCCTTTGCGACAACCAGACGTCCGAGCTAGCTCGCTGGCGACGGCTCCAGATGCCGACCAAGTCAGGTAGCGTGGTCTCGCGAGAGCGAGGGAGGAAGCAATGGACGACAACCTCACGACCGGACCGAAGGACGACGACAAGCCTGCGACCCTGACTTGGATCAGCAAGCGGCTTGATATGATGGCGGTGGACCTACGCGACTTGGTGAAGGATCGGCGAGAGCTGAGCATCACGCTCATGGAGCTGAACCGGAGCATCATGCGCCGGACGCCGGAGCTATCTGCCGACAAGCAGGCGCTGCTCGATCTCCGGCGCGACTACGCTTCGCTCTACGAGTCCTATGCGCGAACTCAGCAGCGGATCGACCGGCTGGAACGGCGGGTCGAGGAGTTGGAGCGGAAGCTGGAGCCGCCGCTGCCTCCGTTCCCCGAGCTTAAGCCGTGACCAACGCTGAATTTATCAAGCGGATCGTTCCTGTGTGGGTCGCGGCCGCCGTGATCGGCGGGGGGCTGGGATACTTGCTGCTTGTAGCGATGGATTGGCCGGAGACGACACCGACGGCTCGCTGGGCCGCGACGGTCGAGGCCTGTGACCGGGCCGTTCACCTGCTGCTGACGACCGACAACATGGTCGAACTGGAGCGCTCGAAATACCTGATTGAAAAGCTGACCTGCTCGGTTCGGAGACGGCTGGAGCCGGCATCATGAGGTCCGCCTTGTACACCTTGGCCGGCATCGCGGCGGTGCTCGGGGTGGCCGGCTTCGGCGTACTGCTGGTCGAGGTGATGACCTGGCTGTTCGGCCCATGGGGCCTGTTCATCAAGTTTCTGTCGCTGCTCGCACTGGGCGGCGGGTATGTCGGCTGGAGCGTCTACCGGATGCGTTTGACCACGGCGGCGCGCGGCCTGGAGCCGAAACCATGACCGCGCCAACCTTCGACACACTGGCGGCGTGCGATCGGTTGGAGGCTGCCGGCGTTCATACCTTCGATACGAGACGCAGCGATGGGCAGCCCGATCAAATGCACGGACGGAGGCAAGCTATGACCAATACCGTGTTCTGGTGGCGTGTCATGCCAGTAACCATTATGGTCGGCATCCTAATTGGCGGCTTGTCGAGATTTTGACAACGCTGAGGCTCGAAAACCTCAACAAAGACACCGCAGTGACCTGCGACCATGCTGTTCACATGCTGCTGACGACTAACGACATGGTCGAGTTGGAGCGGTCGAAGTACTTGATCGGGCGACTCTCCTGCGGATTTCATCGGCGACTCAAGATGAGTTCGTGACGGTTCGTCCGTGTGTGAGGACGAGAGCACACCGCCGACTACGTTGCCGGAGAAAAGCTAGTGGGACTGAGCGAAGACACTATCTTGCCAGCGGAAATGGGCGCCATTGATCGATGCTGATGCGCCCATTTCACGAATTGCTAATCAGGGCTGTGCTGTCAAGGCGCTGACCACCATGCGCCCATGGTCAGCATCACGATGAATGAAATTCTCGACCGTGGGGCATAAAGACCGGCAGGGTATTGGCATCGTCTTTCATCCCCGTCCACCATACCGGCCACCGAATGGACGTTAAGGAAGCCACGAAAAAAGCATTGCGATAAAGGCCTTTAGATGGATGAATTGCTTTAGCGAGGGGCAGGCGCACCCCGCCGCGACCCTTCCATTCAGCCTTTCCTGACGGTGTCGAATGTCCTCCTCATGCGATGAGCAAACAGCGCCAGAGCTGTTCGCGCACTCTCTTCCCCTCCGTGACATCCGCGAATGGGAGCCTCTGGCGAAGCACCTCACTGACGTTGCGCACCTAGCTGGGTTATTTGCGAAACACTTCGGCTGCGAACCGGCGGGATCGGCCATGGGTGCGCTGCATGATATCGGCAAGGCTAGTCCCGCTTTTCAGAAGTACATCCGCGCCAGGGGCCCAAGCCCGGACCACTCCACCGCCGGGGCGGTAGCGGCTCTCCAGCACTACGGAGACGTTTGGGGCTGGCTGATGGCGTTCGGTATCGCTGGGCACCATGCCGGCCTCGCCAATGGCCGCGACGCGGGCGGGGATTTGACGCCTCTGAGAGAGCGCCTGTCGGCCCACCCGCCAGCTCCCTTGCTGGCGGGCGTCGAATTGCCGGACCCGTCCGCCGTGCGGCGGAGCATCAAGGACCGCAACGGCTTCAGCCGCGCGTTCCTGGCGCGGATGCTGTTCTCGTGCCTGATCGACGCCGACCGGCTTGCAACGGAAGCCTTTTACACCGCCGCCAAGGATGAGCAGGTCGAACGCGGCTGTCCACTCGACCTCAAGACGCTGCGCGACCGGCTGGCGGCTCACATGGCGGACAAGGCTGCCGGCCTCGACCAGCCGCTCAGTCCCGTCAACGCGCTACGCGCCCGCGTGCTGGATACGGTGGTGACCAGGGCGGCGCTGCCGCCGGGCCTGTTCTCGCTGACGGTGCCGACCGGCGGCGGCAAGACGCTCGCCTCGCTGGCCTTCGCCCTGAACCATGCGACGGCTCACGGCGAGGGTCATGGCATGCGCCGAGTGATCTATGTCATCCCCTTCACCTCCATCGTCGAGCAGACCGCCGATACGTTTCGGAAAGCCCTAGGGTCGTTCGATGCCGTGCTCGAACACCACAGCAATTACGATCCGGAAACGGACTGGCGCGACCAGCCCAATGACGAAGGCGCCGACGGCGGGCGCAAGCTTCGGCTGGCGGCGGAGAACTGGGACCGGCCCGTCGTGGTCACCACGGCGGTACAGTTCTTCGAAAGCCTGTTTTCCAACCGGACGGGGCGCTGCCGCAAGCTGCACAACATCGCCGGCTCGGTCGTGGTGCTGGACGAGGCGCAGACCCTTCCGCTCAAATTCCTGCGCCCCTGCCTGGAAGCGGTGCGCGATCTTGCCCAGCATTACCGCTGCTCAGTGGTGCTCTGCACCGCTACCCAGCCGGCCGTGCTGGCGCCGACCGAACAAAAGCCGCGCGGCTTCCGCGATGGGCTGAAGGATGTGCGGGAACTTGCCCCCGATCCCATCGCCCTGTACCGGGAACTGAAGCGCGTCACCGTTACCCGCGTCGAGCAACCGCTCGGCGTCGCCGCCTTGGCCGAACGGCTGACGGAGGCTCCGCAGGGCCTGTGCATCGTCAACAACCGCCGGCATGCCCGCGACCTCTACCGGGCGATCCGCGAACAACCCGGCGCCCGGATGCTGACGACCTCCCTGTGCGGTGCCCACCGCCGCGCGGTACTGGCGGAAATCAGGGAGAACCTGAAGGAGCGGCGTCCGGTGCGGCTAGTCGCCACCTCCCTGATCGAGGCCGGCGTCGATATCAGCTTCTCGGTGGTCTACCGTGCCGAAGCCGGCCTGGACTCGATTGCCCAGGCGGCGGGACGCTGCAACCGTGACGGCGAGTTGGGGGCCGGGGCAGGGCAGGTCTTCGTCTTCAAGCCGGAGGACTCCGAACGCCACAAGCCGCCGGCAGAGCTGAAGCAGTTTGCCGAGACAGCACGCGGCATCCTCGGCAGGCACGCCGACCCGCTGAGCCTGGACGCCATCGAAGATTACTTCGGCGAGTTGTACTGGCTCCATGACGGCCACGGCACGCTCGACGGCGCGATGATCGGCAAAGGGACCAATGCGCAAAGAGGCATCCTGCCCTCGCTGGATGATACGTGTAAATCGCTGGACTTCCGCTTCGCCGACATCGCCGCCGCCTTCCGGATCATTGAGGACGCGCAGGCCCCGGTGATCGTGCCCTACGGCCCTGCCACCAAGGAAATCGCGGAGTTGGTGAACGATCTGCAATTCGTGAAAACCCCCGGCGCCATCGCCCGAAAGCTTCAGCCCTATGTGGTGCAGATACCGCGCCGGGAACGGCAAAGGCTGATTGATGCAGGGGCGGCAAAATTCATCCGACGGGAAGAATTCGGCGATCAATTTGTGCTGCTGACCAATACAGGCCTGTACGGAGAGCAAGATGGATTGAATTGGGATGATCCGACTTATCAGAGTGTTGAGAGCAGTATGTTCTAAATTATTACTTATTCCTACCGCTGGCACCGGGCGGATTCTTACGAATCCGCCCATCGTGCCAACTCAATATTCCCATACGTTGGTGAGGCAGTTTCAATCCACACCCCTTGCTTGGAGCGACTAATTGGCTTCAACCCTGTAGGTATTGTCCACAAGGGGAAGGATCAAGGGATTGACATCTAGGATCGATCCGATCAACTTTCTGCCTTATTAAAGTATAAAAATACATCTCGGAAAAAGCATTCGACACACCAGTGGCACCCGCCGCTGAAGGGAGGAGTGATGTCTTTTGGAGTGAAGCTCCGTGTGAGTGGGCAATATGCCTGCTTCGCCCGCGCCGAGATGAAGGTCGAGCGGGTCTCCTACGATGTCATGACGCCATCGGCGGCGCGCGGCATCCTGGAGGCGATCCATTGGAAGCCGGCGATCACCTGGGTGATCGACCGCATCCATGTGCTGAAGCCTATTCGTTTCCAGTCGATCCGCCGAAATGAGGTCGGCTCCCGCATTCCCGTCGCCAATGTCCGCAAGGCCATGAAGGCCGGTGCAGTCCAGGACCTCCGCATGATTGCGGAGCACGAGCGGCAGCAGCGCGCCGCCACGATCCTGTATGACGTTGATTATGTCATCGAGGCGCATTTCGACATGACGGATCAGGCCGGGCCGCAGGACAATCCGGCAAAGCATCACGAGATGTTCACCCGCCGCGCCGCCGGCGGCCAGTGCTTCCACCAGCCCTGCCTGGGCACCCGCGAGTTCCCGGCGGCTTTCGAACTGGTGAGCGGTGATCCGCCCCGGACCGGCCTGCCCGATGACCAGCGGGACCGCGACCTCGGCTGGATGCTGCTGGATATCGACCACGCCAACGACCGTACGCCCTTGTTCTTCCGGGCGGCGCTGAAGGACGGCGTGCTGACCGTTCCGCCCCTGCACGCGCCGGAGGTACGGTCGTGACCATGCTGGCCGCCCTCAACTTCCATTATGACAGGCTGGCGGACAAGGGCGAAGCGCCGCCCTTCGGCTATTCGACCGAGGGCATCGGCTTCGTTATCACGCTGAATGCCGACGGCACGGTTGCTGGCACCACCGACCTGCGCGATCCGACCAGCAAGAAGCGCCCGCCTCGCCCCATGGCCGTGCCGCAGTCGTTCAAGCGGCCGGGGGTCACGCCACGCTCCTTCTTCCTGTGGGACAACACCAAATTCACTCTCGGCCTGGGCGGCGACAAGGCGACCGGGGAAGCGGCACGGTTCGATGCCCATTTCGCCGCCTTCCGGGAACGGCATGAGAAGAGCCTGGACGGGACGGACGATCCCGGACTGCTGGCGCTGCTGAACTTCCTGGCGTGGTGGACGCATGAGCGCTTCGTCCCCGACCTGTTCACCGCTTCCATGCTCGATCAGAACATCGTCTTCGCGCTGGACGGTGACCGGCGGGAGGAAGGGCAGGGGCCGCGTTTTCTGCACGACCGCCCCGCCGCGCGCCTGATCTGGCAGCGGGAACTGGCCGCTGCCGCCGGCGCCCGTCAGACCTGCCTCGTTACCGGCGAAACGGCCCCCATCGCCCGCCTGCACCCATCGATCAAGGGCGTCTGGGGCGCTCAGAGTTCCGGCGCGTCGCTGGTATCGTTCAACCTGGACGCCTTCGAATCCTACGGCAAGTCGCAGGGCGACAACGCCCCGGTGTCGGAAGCCGCCGCCTTCGGCTACGGCACGGCGCTCAACACGCTTCTGGCGCGGGGCAGCCGCAACCGCGTGCAGATCGGTGATTCCTCCGTCGTCTTCTGGGCGGACGCCAGCCGGTGCGGCGAGGCAGCGGCGAAGCGGATCGAGCAACTGGCAGCCGGTCTGATCGACCCGCCCCGCTACGACGATGAGGACGAGGACGAAGCGCCGGAGGACAGGGAAGAGGCGGCTCGGCTGCGCCATTCCCTGGAGCAGGTCGCCGCCGGTCGCCCTGTCCAGGACATCACACCCGAACTGGACCCGGCGACCCGCTTCTACGTCCTGGGCCTCGCCCCCAACGCGGCGCGGCTATCAGTCCGGTTCTGGCATGAAACCACTCTGGGTTCCTTTGTCGAGGCTATCCACGACCATTGGCAGGATATGCAGATCGAGCCGCGGGCATGGCGCGGCCAGCCCGCCGCCTGGGCGTTGCTGAGAGAGACGGCGGTGCTGCGCAAGGCGGAGAACATACAGCCTCTGCTGGAAGGCGAATTAATGCGCTCCATCCTGACCGGTACCCGCTATCCCCGCTCGCTATTGGCGGCCACTCTCCTGCGCATCCGGGCGGGTGAAGAGGTCAACGGTCCGCGCGCCGCCATCTGCAAAGCTTGCTTGGCCCGTGACAAACGCATCGGCCGCCTCGAAAAACAATCCGAAGACACCCTCGAAATCCCGGAGGACAAGCTCGTGAGTCTCGATCGCACCGAAATCGACCCGGCCTATCGGCTGGGCCGGCTATTCGCAGTCCTGGAAAACGTTCAGCGATCGGCGCTCGGCAAGCTGAACGCAAGCATCCGCGACCGTTACTTCGGAGCGGCGTCGGCCACTCCGGCCAGCGTCTTCCCGCTGCTGCTGCGCGGAGCCAACCATCACCTGTCAGTTCTGCGCCGGAAGACCGACACCGGCGGCCTCGCCGTCTGGTTCGAGCGGGAAGTGGGCGAGATCGTGGACGCGCTGCCGATGAGCCTGCCCCGACATCTCCGGCTGGAGGACCAGGGCCGCTTCGTCGTCGGCTACTACCACCAGCGCAACGCCCGCAAGGCCGAGGCCGGCGATCAGCCCGCCGAACCCAACCCCGATTCTGGCCAGCCCGCCGCCGCCCGCGAGGATTGAACCATGACCGCTCTCCAGAACTCCGCCATCCAGAACCGTTATGAGTTCGTCTTCCTGTTCGACGTCACCCGTGGCAATCCCAACGGCGATCCCGATGCCGGCAACCTGCCGCGCCTGGACCCGGAAACCAACCACGGCCTCGTCACCGATGTCTGCCTGAAGCGCAAGGTCCGCAACTTCATCGGCATGTTCCATAACGGCGAACCCGGCCTGGGCATCTATGTCCAGGAAGGCGCCATCCTCAACGAGAAGCACCGGAAAGCCTTCGAAGCCGTCCGCCCGGACGACGAGAAGGTCAGGACCTCGGCCAAGCTGTCGCCCAAGTCCGGCGACGAGGAAGCGGCGGTGCGCCGCTTCATGTGCGACAACTTCTTCGACGTGCGCAGCTTCGGCGCCGTGATGAGCACCGGCATCAACTGCGGTCAGGTCCGTGGCCCCGTGCAGTTCGCCTTCGCCCAATCGGTGGAACCGGTCCTCCCGCTGGAAATCTCGATCACCCGGATGGCGGCGACCACCGAGGGCGAGGTGAAGGAGGCCAAGGACGGCGAGGACGGCCGGCGCGACAACCGCACCATGGGCCGCAAGCACATCATCCCCTATGGGCTTTATCGCGGCCACGGCTACATCTCGGCCAAGCTGGCCGAGCGCACCGGGTTCGGCGAGGAGGACCTGGAGCGGCTGTGGGCCGCACTGGAACAGATGTTCGACCATGATCGCTCCGCTGCGCGCGGCGAGATGGGCAGCCGCAGGCTGATCCTGTTTCGCCATGACAGCGCGCTCGGCAACGCGCCGGCGCCTGGTCTGTTCGACCGCGTCAAGGTCCGCCGGGCGTTCCAGGGAGAAACTTACGATCTGAACAGCCCCGGCACCCACAACCTGCCGCCGGCGCGCAGCTTCGCCGACTATGCCGTCGATATCGACCGCGATGGCCTGCCGGCGGGCGTCCAGATCATCGAGCGCCTCTGACCCGCCACGCCTGAGTTGCCGGTATGTGAGAGGCTGACATGGACGAAGACGAAGAGCCGCTGCCCCTGTCGGCCCTCCAGCACTACCTGTTCTGCCCGCGCCAGTGCGCGCTGATCCATGTCGAGCGGCAATGGGCGGAAAACCGCTTCACGGCGGAAGGGCTGCTGCTGCACGAACGGGTGGACCAGGGTGGCAAATCCACCCGCGACGGCATCCGCACCGTCCGATCGGTCCCGCTGCGCTGCCGCCGGCTGGGGCTGACCGGCGTCGCCGATGCGGTGGAACTCCATGGCAAGGGGAAGGACCGGAGGCCCTATCCGGTGGAATACAAGCGGGGCAGGCCGAAAGCCCACCGGGCGGACGAAGTCCAGCTCTGTGCCCAGGCGCTGTGTCTGGAAGAGATGTTCGGCGGCGAGGTGCCGGAAGGTGCCCTGTTCTACGGCGAGAACCGCCGCCGCACAGTGATTCGGTTCGATGCGGAACTGCGGGCGCTAACTGAGCGTATCGCTGAAGCCGCCCATGCCATGGTTCGGTCAGAGATCACACCGCCGCCCGACTACTCACCGCGCAAGTGCAGCCAGTGTTCGCTGATCGATCTGTGCCAACCCCGTCGCCTATCGCGGCCGCCCAAGGTGGCCAACTGGCTGCGATGTCAGTTGAGGGATTAAAGGACCATGCGCCAGCATCTCAACACCCTCTTCGTCACCACCGAAGGCGCTTGGCTGCGCAAGGACGGCGCGAACATCATCGTTGAAGTCGGGCGGACCGAAGTCGGGCGCGTGCCGGCCCACATGATGGGCAGTGTCGTCTGTTTCGGCCGGGTTGGAATGTCACCGCCCCTGATGGGGTTCTGCGCCGAGCAGGGCATCGCCGTCTCCTTCCTGAGTGAGCACGGCCGGTTCGTCGCGCGAGTGGAGGGACCACAGAGCGGCAACGTGCTGCTGCGGCGGCGCCAGTACCAGGCGGCCGACGATGCCGCGGCCAGTGCCCTGGTCGCCCGGTCCTTCGTGGCCGGCAAGGCTGCCAATCAGCGCACCGTCTTGCGTCGGGCCTTGCGCGACCATGGGGATTCCCTGGGCGAGGCGGAGCGGGCGCGCCTCGACGGTGCCCAGCGCCGTCTGGGCGACGTAGCGCGGCTTGCCGCAGAGGCCATGGAGACGGATGTGGTACGCGGGCACGAAGGCGACGGGGCCAGCGCATATTTTGGCGTGTTCGACCTGATGATCCGCGTCGCCGATCCTGCACTCCGCTTCACTGGGCGCTCACGCCGGCCGCCGATGGACGCCTGCAACGCCCTGCTCTCCTTCCTCTACGCCATGGTCGGGCATGACTGCCGGTCGGCATTGGAAACGGTCGGCCTCGATCCACAGGTGGGATTCCTGCACAGGGACCGACCCGGCCGGGCCGGGCTGGCGCTCGACCTGATGGAGGAGGTCCGCCCGATCCTGGCGGACCGCGTGGCGCTCAGCTTGATCAACCGTCAGCAGGTCACCGCGGCGGACTTCCAGCGAATGGAAGGAGGTGCAGTGCTGCTGCGCGACGATGCCCGTAAAGCGGTGCTGGCTGCGTATCAAGAGCGCAAGCGTGACGAGATCACCCACGCGTTTCTTGACGAAAAACTGACGCTCGGCCTCGTCCCGCACATCCAGGCGCGGCTGCTCGCCCGGCATCTCCGCGGCGACCTCGACGGATACCCGCCCTTCCTGTGGAAGTGATCCTGTCATGGCGATCCACTCTAAAGGACGTTCCGATGCTGATGCTGATCACTTATGATGTGAACACCGGGGAAAAGGCGGGCCGCCGGCGGCTTCGCCGCGTCGCGCGTGCTTGCCTGGACTTCGGCCAGCGCGTGCAGTTGTCGGTGTTCGAGTGCGAGGTGGACCCCGCACAGTGGACCGCCCTACGGGCTCGCCTGATCGGCGAGATTGATCCGGCGATGGACAGCCTCCGCTTCTATCACTTGGGGGCTAACGCCAAGCGCCGGATCGAGCACATTGGCGCCAAGCCGGTGCTGGACCTGGATGGCCCTCTGATTTTTTGACCCGCGCGAACCCCAAGCGGGCACGTTTTCTCCGGCATGTTCGCGCTGCGGATTTCCTACACGATTCCAATGTGGTATGCCAACACTTACTAGCCAAAGGCCATCCGTCCGGGGCCAGGACGGACAGGTTCGCGCTGCATCGGCCCTAGACCGTTCTTTGACAAATGCATAGCGTAAGGCCGTCGCCCCCTGCGCGGGGGCGTGGATTGAAACCGCTCCAGCTCCTTGGCCGCCGAGCCGGCGCTGATGTCGCCCCCTGCGCGGGGGCGTGGATTGAAACTCCCTGGACGACGGCTACACGCCGTCCAGGGAGTGTCGCCCCCTGCGCGGGGGCGTGGATTGAAACACGGCAACCGCTTTGCCAGCATGGACGGCAGCCGCGTCGCCCCCTGCGCGGGGGCGTGGATTGAAACCCGGCATGATCGCCGCGGTGGCCGACCCCGAGTGTCGCCCCCTGCGCGGGGGCGTGGATTGAAACATCGGCTCCGACATGGACCCGCACTGGATAGCCAAGTCGCCCCCTGCGCGGGGGCGTGGATTGAAACTCGACGAACCCCACCTTGTGCTTGAAGGCCTGCGCGTCGCCCCCTGCGCGGGGGCGTGGATTGAAACCCCCCGGAACAGGGCGGCAATGCGGTGCGCGCGCTGGTCGCCCCCTGCGCGGGGGCGTGGATTGAAACCCGGTCCTTCGCGCCGGCGACGCCGAGCACATAGGTCGCCCCCTGCGCGGGGGCGTGGATTGAAACCCCCTCAGAGCCATGTTCCCGCCCCTCCGGCGACGGTCGCCCCCTGCGCGGGGGCGTGGATTGAAACTGGCGCGGGGCCGCGATGGATGACGGGTTGGCGGCGGTCGCCCCCTGCGCGGGGGCGTGGATTGAAACAGGCGCTGCAAGGCGCCGACGCCGATCACCGCGCCGGTCGCCCCCTGCGCGGGGGCGTGGATTGAAACGGATCGTTCGCGTTCCAGGCGCTGAACTGCCACGGTCGCCCCCTGCGCGGGGGCGTGGATTGAAACCGTAGAAACTGACCGCTATTGCGCGGGCTACCCGGTCGCCCCCTGCGCGGGGGCGTGGATTGAAACATCATCCGCGTCCGCCGCGTCACTCCGACCGCATCGTCGCCCCCTGCGCGGGGGCGTGGATTGAAACAGCACATGATCCGCCAGCCCGGCGACGCTTATCAACGTCGCCCCCTGCGCGGGGGCGTGGATTGAAACAGTCCAATATTGTTCGCTATCACTGCGCTACAGTGTCGCCCCCTGCGCGGGGGCGTGGATTGAAACTGCGCGGCTATGGTGCGCAGGATCAGCCCGGTATGGTCGCCCCCTGCGCGGGGGCGTGGATTGAAACCGCCGCCGCCGACCAGGGTGATCGCGGGGGCGGTGTCGCCCCCTGCGCGGGGGCGTGGATTGAAACGCCGACCCGCACTGGACGATGGTCCGCGACTACAGTCGCCCCCTGCGCGGGGGCGTGGATTGAAACGCCCGCTGTTCGTCCCTCGGGACGTCGAGCCTCCGGTCGCCCCCTGCGCGGGGGCGTGGATTGAAACCCCTGCCAGAGCAGACCCGCACCATGAGCGATGCCGTCGCCCCCTGCGCGGGGGCGTGGATTGAAACTTGACGATCACCGCATCGCCGGAAGCGTTGAAGGTCGCCCCCTGCGCGGGGGCGTGGATTGAAACGACGCGGACCGGTACGCATACTTGGCGGCGCGGCTGTCGCCCCCTGCGCGGGGGCGTGGATTGAAACGGCCGCAGCCGCAGCCCTGATCCGCGCGCGCGCGGTCGCCCCCTGCGCGGGGGCGTGGATTGAAACACTGAAGCGACCATCTCTCCGCCGATCGCATTCGGTCGCCCCCTGCGCGGGGGCGTGGATTGAAACACCGTGCAACTCATGGCACCGGCTGGAGCCACGCGTCGCCCCCTGCGCGGGGGCGTGGATTGAAACTTTTTCATGCCAGCATACTGCGAAGCATTTCCGGCGTCGCCCCCTGCGCGGGGGCGTGGATTGAAACGCCGAGGCCTCGGCGTCCAGCGCGGCCTGGCCGGGTCGCCCCCTGCGCGGGGGCATGGATTGAAACTCCCAGTTGCGCGCACTGTACTTCCTGGCCCCGAGTCGCCCCCTGCGCGGGGGCGTGGATTGAAACTCTGCCAGCGGGTTGGGGCTGTAGCCCACCAGGTGTCGCCCCCTGCGCGGGGGCGTGGATTGAAACGCCGAGAGCCAGCTGAAGCTGGCCCAGGCCCAGGTCGCCCCCTGCGCGGGGGCGTGGATTGAAACAGCGCGGCAGAGGTCGCCGCTGTCCTGGCGATACTGTCGCCCCCTGCGCGGGGGCGTGGATTGAAACTTGCCTTGCGCGAGATCGAGATGAGACCGGCCAAGTCGCCCCCTGCGCGGGGGCGTGGATTGAAACGTAACTCCCAGGAACTACAGGCCGAAAGTCATCAGGTCGCCCCCTGCGCGGGGGCGTGGATTGAAACCGCTAACGTCGCCCCACCCGACCGAATTGAGCGCGTCGCCCCCTGCGCGGGGGCGTGGATTGAAACACCCGGATTTGTTTGGTCGGGCCGTCCAACACCATGTCGCCCCCTGCGCGGGGGCGTGGATTGAAACCGCGTGGTAGCGCGACAGCTCGTCAATCTCATCCGTCGCCCCCTGCGCGGGGGCGTGGATTGAAACTGATCGAGCGGGACGAGGACGTCGTCGAGGTAGAGTCGCCCCCTGCGCGGGGGCGTGGATTGAAACCATCGCCGCGGACCGCGCGCACGGCCTCGTCCGGTCGCCCCCTGCGCGGGGGCGTGGATTGAAACCATCGCCGCGGACCGCGCGCACGGCCTCGTCCGGTCGCCCCCTGCGCGGGGGCGTGGATTGAAACACCGGGACCGTGCCGCCCGACCTGCTGGACCAGGTGGCCCCCTGCGCGGGGGCGTGGATTGAAACAAGGCGATCCTTTGCGTCGTACGATGCATGTCAGGTCGCCCCCTGCGCGGGGGCGTGGATTGAAACTCCTCGGTCAGGACTTCCTCGCCGTCCTTCGCGAGTCGCCCCCTGCGCGGGGGCGTGGATTGAAACCAGGTCAGCAAGTGCGGACAGCGCGTCGGATGGGGGTCGCCCCCTGCGCGGGGGCGTGGATTGAAACCTCGACCGAGTGAGCCAGCCCGAGCAGCACATCGTCGCCCCCTGCGCGGGGGCGTGGATTGAAACTTGTCCAGGCCGGCCAACCGCGACGCCACGAACGTCGCCCCCTGCGCGGGGGCGTGGATTGAAACAAACCGTTGGGTGTGAATATGCTTGATTGCTGCGGTCGCCCCCTGCGCGGGGGCGTGGATTGAAACATGAGCTTCCCGATCAGCGCGCAGAAGCGTATTGGTCGCCCCCTGCGCGGGAGCGTGGATTGAAACGCGCCGGGCAGCTGCGCGTTCGCAATCAGGCTGATCGCCCCCTGCGTGGGGGCGTGGATTAGAACATGTCGGACCCGGCCAGCGCGGCGAAATCCGGTGCTCGACCCCATGTAGAGCTATTCATGCCCAGCGGATGCGACGCTAAACTCCGCGACAGTGACGAGCCCGGTCAAAGCTGGACCGGGGGTGCATCGAACTGGTCAGCACCGCCTCCGCGAGATCGTCGGGCGGCTGGATGCCCAAGGCCACCATCACGGAGCGGAACTCCGCCTCCAACGCCTCGCCAGTAAGGGTTTCGGTGTTGGTGGTCGACGGTGGCGCGTCCATCAATCCATGCAGCTTGGCGAGCGCCACCGCTGCCCCGGTCAGGGCGCCCGGCTGCTCGCGCTGACGGGCAAGTTCGGCGGCTTCAAGAAGGAGATCGGTGACGGTCTCCAGGCTGACGACACGCCGCTCACGCGCTGCTTCCTGTGCTTCGGCCATGGCTGCAATGATCCTTGGATGATTGAGGAGGTCCCGCGCCCGGTAGCTGGCGCTCCGGCGGGTCATCTTCGGCTTGTACGCCTCAACGTAGGCATCAATCGGCTGCAGCCCACCGAGCAGGTTCTCGACGAAGCGTTGCTGCTTCTCGGTCAGACCGGACCTTACCTTCCGCGTCGCCGCCGTCATGCTGAGCCCACTTCGGTGCTGGAACACAGTCGGTATAGTATATATAGTGCCTCAGCCACTATAAAGCCACCAAATATGCGAAAAGGATGCGGATTGCCGCTGTCTCATTCGGGTAATTGGGTCAGGGGTCTGAAATCCTAGTCGGCTCTGACCAGGGCAGTGGGAAATCTTCGCCCAGGCGGTATATCGGCTATGTCGCTTTACCCCTGCGTTTACTCACCATACCTCATAAGAGGCGGATGGACTGTGCCGGCGAACTTGATTGAGCTTGGCAAGCAACCGTCTGGCTGGAGTGGCGCCACCAGCACCCAGAACGGCAGGTCATATCAGCGCTCACTTCGCCTATGGCGGCGCTGGCCTGGTCAGGTTGGGTCAGGGTCTGGTCAGGGTAAAGGCTGTCTAGAAACCCGCAGGATTGCTGGGTTGGTCAGGGTGGTCAGGGTGGTCAGGGTGGTCAGAGTTGATAGTGTTGATGAAAGCACATGTCTGAGCAGCAGCCCTCAGAATACCTCTCACTGCAGTGCTGGGCAATATGACCGATTTCACTGCGACCACCCTGACCACCCTGACCAGCCCAGCATTTCCGCGGGCATTTCGCGCCGGCATCCCTGACCAAGACCCTGCCCATGCCTCCTTCACCCTGACCAATGCAGGGTAAGGAAGCTATTCGTTCTCGATACCCTCACCGTCAGAAACCGTCGGCCAGTTGATTGGGCCACCGATTGCGCTCTCGAAAGCGGCCCGGGCGTCTCGCAAGGGAGGAAACCTGATGGACAGCGGTCGTTCACCGGACGAGTGCCGCGGCCGGTACATCTCCATAGTAGGTACCAAGCTGCGCAGTTGCTTCCAGAACATGGCCTGTGGCTCCGGACGGTATTCAGCTTTTTGGTTCCCCACCCATATGAGATATTCTTGGTACAGGCTGTTCTTTGACGCGCCCGTCATCCACCAGTGGGCGTCGATTTCTATCGCTATAACTTGTATCTGGCTATCTGTCGGTTCGGGTGGTTCGTCGGCTGCGTATTCCGGCGAAAGCGCCCTGGCGTTTCGGTTCAAACCGCCCACCGTTTCGGTGATTTCGCCCACCCGCCCCATGGGACGGGTGGGTGGGCGGCATCGTGATCCATCGTTTTCATCTTATGCTGGTATCGTCGCTCGTGCCAGGGGTCACGATGGCGTTGCAGATCTGGCTGTTTTCTGGTCTGCCGCCCGTACCCGGCGCATGGACTCGCCCGTGAGCTCGATGCGCAATGCCCGGTGAACGACGCGGTCGAGGATCGCGTCGGCGTAAGTGGCATCGCCGATCGACCGGTGCCAGTTCGCCACGGGGATCTGGGTTGCCAGCACCGTGGCGGCACGGTCATGCCGGTCGTCGATCACTTCCATCAGGTCGAGCCGCTGAGCCGCAGTGAGCTCGGTCATGGCCCAGTCGTCGATGATCAGCACCTCCAGGCGGGCCAGGCGGCGCAGGACGCGGGCGAGCGAGCCGTCGAGCCGGGCGGTCGCCAGATCGTCGAGCAGGCGCGTCAGCCGGGTGTAGAAGACGCCGTAGCCTTCCCGGGCCGCCTGGTTGCCCAGCGCACAGGCCAGGAACGTCTTGCCGATGCCGGTCGGGCCGGTCACCAGCAGCGGCTGGTGCTCGCGAACCCAGCGACAACTCGCCAGATCGCGGATCAGCGTGCGATCGAGGCCGCGCGGCGTGCGCCAGTCGAGATCCTCCAGGCAGGCGGTCTGGCGCAGCCGGGCCCGCTTCAGCCGGCTGGCCAGGGCGGTGTTGGCGCGCTCCGCCGTCTCGCGCTCGACCAGCAGGGCAAGCTGGTCGTCGAAGCTGAGCTGGTTGCGCTCGGGCTGGCGCTCGAGGTCTTCCAGGCCGCGCGCCATGCCGTACAGCCGCAGCCGGCGCAGAGCCTCGTGGGTCGGATGCTTCATGCTCTCGGGTCTCCTTGTTCAGTTCCGGTAGTAAGAGGGGCCGCGCAGGTTGGCGTGCTCGCCCAAGCCGTCGGATGAGGCTGGCGGCGGACCGCCGCTGGTGAGCCAGCGCTGGACGTAGCGCCAGGATCGGACATTGGCTTCCAGGGCGGCCTGACAGGCTTGTTCCAGCCGGTCGGCGCCGTGGGCGCCGCCGAGCCGGAGCAGGCCGAGACCGGCACGCACCGCCTGCTCGCGATGTTCCGCCGCCGCCAGGATGCGCTCGAACAGCAGGGTCGCCGCCGAGCCGACCGCGGCGAACTCGGCCTGAAGGTGTTCCGGCGTGTAGCGGGCCACCGCGCGGTGGGAGGCCGGCTGGTGAGCTTCCAGCGTCGTCCGGCTGCCGGCCGAAGCCCGGGGATGGCAGGCGACGCGCCGCCCGCGCAGGAAGATGCTGATCAGGGCGGCGGTCGCGTGGACATCGACCGTCTTGCCGATCGCGGTGTAGGGCACCGAGTAGGCGGCGCCGTCGATCACGACATGGTAATCGGGCGCCAGCTTGTAGCGGCTCCAGGTTCCCGGAACGAAGCGGTCCGCCGGCAGCGGCCGCAGATGGGCACGCTCCCGCTCGGCCAGGATCCGCGCCCGGCAGCTGTCCTTGTCGCCGCTCAGCGGTGCTGCGTTCAGCATGGCCAGGTGCTCCCGGATCGCGGCGTTGGCGGCGTCGAGGCTGACGAAGACGGTGTCGCGGATCGGCGCCAGCACGCGCCGTTCGACCTGCAGCACCGCATTCTCGACCGCTGCCTTGTCCCTCGGCTGACGCACCCGCGTCGGGACGACGGCGATCCGGTAGTGCTGGGCAAGGTCGTGGTAGCCGGGGTTGAGGGTGGGATCGTAGAACGAGGCGTGGCTGACGCCGACCTTGAGGTTGTCGGGCACCAGGCGGGCCGGAGCACCGCCCAGGTGCTCCAGCAGCCGGACGTGGGAGGCCAGCCAGTCCTCCGACCGCTGCGTCCAGGTCGCTTCGGCGTAGATGTAGCCGGAGTACGGCAGGCAGGCGACGAAGATCTGCGCCGGGCGGGCATCGGCGCCGACCCCGATCATCAGGGTCATGCCGGCGTAATCGACTTCCAGCGCGTCGCCCGGCAGATGGTCGCGCCGCATCCGGGGAACTGCCCGGGCGGCCTGCCAGTCCCGGAAGCGCTGGACGAACTGGGTGTAGCGGTAGCCGTCGGGATGGCAAACCAGATACTCCTGCCAGAGCAGTTGGAGCGTCACGCCCCGCCGGCCCAGGTCCCGCTCCACCGCTGCCCAGTCCGGCAGGGGACGTGGCTGCGCCGGCGGTGGCGGGAACAGACGCCGCTCCAGCTCCTCGTCGCTCCACTCCTTCACGTCGCCAAAGCGCAGGTCCGCGCTCTCGAGGCGGCGCAGGTAATCGCGCACCGTCGTGCGCGGCATCCGGCATGCCGCCGCGATCCGGCGCACGCTCGCCCCGAACTCATCGCGCAGCCGCAAGACTTCCCTGATGCGTCGCATGTCCGATCTCCCTCGCGGCATCCCACCCTCCCTGCCCATTGTCGCAAGGACCCCAGTGTAGATGCCGATACAGGATCAGACGCCGCCCATCTCTACTCCCACGTGTGGGCGAAATCGCCGAAACGGCAGGGCGGTTTGAACCGAAACAGGGGGGCGCTTTCCCCCGAAATCAGAGGGCGGATTCAGCCGAAATATGCAGTCGGCCACACACAACCGCTCGAACCACCAGCGTGATACGCCGTGCAGGCTGAAGAGCTTCTGCTCGATCAGGCCGGCCGTCGTCGGCGCCGTGCGGTGGTTCCACCTGGCAATGTCACGTCGGAGCATGTCGTGGAGGAACGCCGCCAATCCGCCGGCCTCCATCTCAGCGTTCAACGCGGTGAAATATTCGCTCTTGCCCTTCACCGTGTCAGGAACATCGAGCACCAGGTACCGGCGTGCGTCCTTGGCGGCCGGGACGGCCCAGTCATTGTTGGTCGCCATGATGACCCGCAGCAGGTTCGGTGCCTGGACAGCATCCACCCCCTTGCGTTCGATCATCAGCGTCGGTTCGGTGATCAACCCCTTGAGCACCCCGTCGGCAGCCCGGTCGCCGGCGAAGAAGGCTTCGTCGGCGAACAGGAGGAGCACATCGCGCAGATGGCCGTTGAAGTTCCCGACCACGTGTCTCGGGTTGGTCACCTGGATGCCGTGTATGCCCAAGATGTCGCGGAGAGCACGCCCCAGGGTTCCCTTCCCGTTGCCCTCGCCGCCGCGCAGGACGACGGCCACCTCTGCCTTGACCATGGGCTGTTGGAACATGTGCGCGCACCAGTTCAACAGCCAATCGCACAGGCTGGTGCTGCCCAAGCAGATGACGTCGAGGAGATGCCGGCGCAGCAGCGGCCACTCACCCGGGCGAGGCTCGATGCCAAAGCCGCGCCAGAGATTGAAGGTGTCCGCCGGGGCCACCTGGCCGGGCAGAAACACCAAGCCGCCCAGGAATTGCCGGCGGTGTTCGTGTTCCAGCCAAGCGTCACCAAGAGGACGCCGCATCGGCTGCCCGTTCTTGCGCCTGCCGACCTCAACCCGGTGGTTCGCGTATAGGGAGGAAATCTGGGCGGGGGAGCTGAAGACATAGACCGGCTTTCCAGTCGCGTAGTCGAGCTTTTCCGTCATCACCAACGTCTTGCCGGCGTCGAACACGACGGCGTGCCGCTCGTTCATCTTCAGGACCCAAGCAGGCGTGTCCGCCCGGTCAAAGGATCGCACGACGCAGCGTGCGAGATACCGGAGTTGGGCCGCCTCGGTGGTGTGCTTACCCGTTTCGCAGGCCGCTCCATGCTCGAAGGCCCGCAGGATGAGCGCAACATCGACGCCCGAGAAGCCGGCCTGCTTGAGCATGGACGCGAGACTCATATCCAAGCCGCTGCGGCTGGTGTCCATCAGCCCGGCGGTGTCTCCCTCCCAGCGGCACCGCAGAGGCTCGGACGTGGCCAGGGCGGCATCCAGGCCTGACTGGAGGGCTGGCGACAGGTCGGCCCATTCCCGGACTTCCAGCACGCGCTTAGCGCGCATCTCGCTGATCAGGGCGGCAATGGCCGCCCCCATCTCAGGAGTCGTCATCGGGCTCCGGGGCCGGTTTGCGGGAAGGTCCGTGGCCTCCTCAGAAAAAGCGGATGGTCCCCACTCGGCGAACAGCCGGTCCGGCAATGCCTCCAGCTGATCGGGCGAGTACTCCCCACCGCCCAACCATAGAACCCTCGCCTGGGTTATGCCACGCCCCTTGTCCTTTTTCTTCCCATGAGGAAAGTTCAACGTTCCCGGCATACGCATAATGCGGTCGGTGTTAAAGGTGTTGTCGCCGCCCAACGCTTTCCCGATGGCCTTGGCGAGCGCTTCATTTCGGCGTGTCGCCTCACCGTTCGGTCCGTCGAGGGGGCATGGCTCGGCAAAGCGCCAGAACAGCTGGACGCCGTTGCCGCTGTCGATGATCACGGTCGGCGGACAGTCAGGATCGGCAGCGAGTTCGTCTGCTTGGGCGAGAATCCGTTGGCGTTCCCGATCCCAGCCGCCGGGCTTGAGTTCCTCGGCTTCCCGGGGGTCGATGTCAACGCAAACAGCGAGCGCGGCGGCCATGTGCGACTTGGCCGGCTTTGTTGATACCGGCCCGTGTGTCTGATTGGGGACGAAGTATATGTTCGCCTGGTTCTCCTGATGGAACTTAACGAACTTCGGTACTCCGGCTTCGATCTCATCAGGATTTAAGGTTCTGCCGATCAGCTTACCGCTCGGATAAATGGCGATCAATGTGAAGGGATTGCCTTTCGACCAATAGAGCGCGAATTCAACGGCGCCAAGGTTCGGCGCGCCACCATGGTCGTAGGGGAATGCACTTATCGTCACTGGACGTCCTCCTCGAAGGCAGCTAGCCGGGATTGCGTCCGGCGGAAAAGGGCATCGGCACGCACCCGGCCGATGGACAGGGCCACCATGTCATCGAACCCCTGCTCAGCAGTCTCAAGGTCGCCCTCGGAAAAGAAGTGCGCGGCAAGCTCCAGGTCACTCAGACCGTCGATCGAGTTGCCGATGGGGACTTGGTGGAAGGAGCGGGCTCTTTCGCCCGGCCTGATCTGGTAGCTGACCGTGGCCCACAAATGCCCAGGCAACTGGGCCGGAACTTCCGCTCCGCGGTCCATCGCCGCCACTTGAAGCTCACCGGGCATCTTCTTGCGGAGGCGGAGGGATCGGCCGGGATTAGCGGCGAACCAATCGCTATCATCCTCCGCCCACGGGTCGGTGACCGCATCCGAAACGACGGCCACCGCGGGCTTCATGTTGTGCACGGCCTTGCAATCATCACAGACGGCCAGGAAATCGGCCCCACTGGGCACACAGAGCACGGGAAGGCCAGGGACAGCCGGTGCACCACAGCAGTCACATCCGTGGGCAAGGAAACGGTCCGTCGCCCGATTGGTCGAGTCGATTTTGGCTCCCGTCAGCCCAAACTTGCTTGCCCTGCGCCGGGATCGTGCCGCCTCCGCGCGGCGTTGATGGCGGTTGGGGGAAGACAAGGGCCTACTGGCACGGAACATAGGTTCCATGATATGAATTCTCCATCTGAAGTGTTGGTTGCGCCTCACGAGCAGTTAGCGAGCGCTACAGCATCGTGCGGACTGAGG
The DNA here is from genome assembly GCF_016653635.2 of Skermanella sp. TT6. Taxonomy (NCBI): domain Bacteria; kingdom Pseudomonadati; phylum Pseudomonadota; class Alphaproteobacteria; order Rhodospirillales; family Azospirillaceae; genus Skermanella; species Skermanella cutis. The sequence continues at coordinate 4,088,031 of NZ_CP067420.1, read as the reverse complement.
CTTACAGGTGCTCGGCAGGTGCAATCCCCGCCGGGCACTGTTTAATCAAGCCGGCGCATCAGTCAGGACGAGCGCTTCAGGCTCGGCTAGCCTCTTATTCAGGTGAGGTGACTGGCAATATGCCTTTGACTAATGCGTGGCCAGCATTTCTTAAGCGGGGTCCTTCTGGCATGCTTGGATAAGCTCTTGGTATGCCTTGTGCTGGCCGAGCAGCCACGCTTCTAGTACTTCCGCCATGGCTCGGTTGCCATGCTCCCAAGCGCCGAGCAAAGCTTCGAGTGCTTGATGGAGGTTTGAGGGACCGATGTCGTAGATGCTGCGATCGCTGTAGAAAAATCCACCTTCTTGTACGGTGACATTGTTCCAGTGAAGGTCGCAGCATTCAGGCCGCGTAGCATCAGTCAGCCAGACAAACAGCAATTCAAACTCGCAATTGAACAGATATGCTGTCCCGTCGTCGGCGATCCACAGGCCGTACGGCAGGCGCAGCTTTTGCCGGTTGAATTCAGCAATCGACACGGGCGTGGCAAAGACGTATTCCAAAAGAGCTTGCCGAACCTTGTGCGGGGGGCGCGTGAATTTCGCGGTATTTAACACAAGCTTCGATAGTGGCCGCGGCCTATGCTCCCAAGACGGCTGGTTTGATGGCACGATGTTGCTGGCTTCATTACCTTGGTGAGTTGTGGTATCGTGTTTAGGCATGACTTTACTCTACTCTAAGGTGAAGCTGCCCTGGGCACCGGCTGTACACCAGCCCAGGGCAGCGGAATGTTAAGGCTGTCTTTCGATACGATTTCTGTCCGCACTGGACTGGCCCATAGATCACCCGATAAGCTTAGAACCGGTCACTGAGTGCGCCGACCTTGGTCTCGATGTCGATCAGCAGCCGAGTCCTTGAAAATCCTGCAAGTGAGTTGGTGAACTCCCCACCATCTTTCCGCGCTTCAGCCTGAACTCGTGGTTTTTGATCAGGCGCTAGGATCGTACCGTCTTACGCAGTGCTGCTACCGGTTGGCTGAAGGCGTGTATCTGTCTGCACGGAACTTATGATCCATGGTAGAATGTTTCCCTGTCTAAAATTGAAGCTGTGCCCCGCGAGCAAATGGCGGGCACTGGTGCATCATGTAGATTGAGAGTTACAGGTGCCCGGCAATTGTAGTTCTTGCCGGGCACTGTTCAATTACGCCGCTTCACGCGTCAGGGCGGCTGCTTCGCGCTCGGCCAGCTTCCTGGCTAACCATTCGAGGATTTCGGCTTCCAGCCAGGCTACCCGGTTGCAACCAAGATGGATACGGCGAGGGAACTCGCCTTTTTGCTCTAGGCGCCAGACATGCACGGCGCTGTACGGAATTTTGGCGGACAGTTCCTTCGCGGTTACCAGCTTGGGAACCGCCGACGGCATTGGTGAGACCCCGCCTTTGGGAAAGGAAGGTTGGGTCGTTCGGTCGTCCATGTTCGCTCCTGTAGGCTGGTGTTAGCCGACAGTAGCTTTGAACCGCGCCGGGTTTACCGGAGGCCCCATTTCTTGAGAGACTGGGGTCATCATGACGAAACAGGCATCACCCAAGTACGCCCCTGAAGTCCGCGAACGCGCGGTTCGGATGGTGTTCGAGCACGAAGGCGAGCACGCGTCGCAGTGGGCGGCGATCAGCTCGATCGCGACCAAGATCGGCTGCACGGCGGAGACGCTGCGGGGCTGGGTCCGGCAGGCCGAGCGCGACCAGGGCAAGCGGCCTGGTCCGACAACGGACGAGCAGGAGCGGATCAAGGCGCTGGAGCGCGAAGTCCGTGAGCTGCGCCAGGCAAACGAGATCCTTCGCAAGGCATCGGCGTATTTCGCCCAGGCGGAGCTCGACCGCCCGTTCCGGAAATGATCGCCTTCATCGACGAGCAGCGCGCCGTCCACGGGGTCGAGCCGATCTGCAAGGTGCTGCCGATCGCCCCGTCGACCTACCGCGCCCATGCCGCCCGGCGGACTGACCCGTCAAAGGCGCCGGCCCGCTGGCGAAGCGATGCCGAGATAAGCGTGGTTATCCGGCGGATCTGGGATGAGAATTTCCAGGTCTACGGGGTCCGGAAGGTCTGGCGGCAGTTGCGGCGGGAAGGCCTTGCCGTGGCGCGTTGCACGGTAGCCCGCCTGATGCGGCGTATGGGGCTGAAGGGGGTGACACGCGGCAAGACGGTACGGACGACGATAAGCGACCTGGCGGCGCCGTGTCCGCTCGACCGGGTGAACCGTCAGTTCCGGGCGCCCCGCCCGAACACCCTGTGGCTGGCGGATTTCACGTATGTGGCGACTTGGCAGGGCTTCGTCTACGTGGCCTTCGTCATCGACGCCTTTGCCCGGCGGATCGTCGGCTGGCGGGTCTCCAGCACCGCCCACGCCGGCTTCGTGCTGGATGCCCTGGAGCAGGCGCTTCACGACCGCCGACCTGCCAAAGGCAGCGGTCTCATTCATCATTCCGATCGCGGGTCGCAATATGTCGCTATCAAGTACACCGAGCGTCTCACCGACGCTGGCGTCGAGCCCTCCGTGGGAAGCGTTGGCGATTCCTATGACAATGCCTTGGCCGAGACGATCAACGGCCTCTACAAGACCGAGGTGATCCGGCGCCGCGGACCGTGGCGCACCCTGGAAGCCGTCGAGTTCGCCACCCTGGAATGGGTGGACTGGTTCAACCACCGGCGCCTGCTCGAGCCCATCGGCAATATCCCGCCCGCCGAGGCCGAAGCGCGCTACTATGCTCAAACCGAGGACGTCGCCATAGCGGCGTGACTCAACTAAATCGGCCTCCGGGAATCCCGGGGCGGTTCACTTCCAGCTTCGGGTAGACGAAGGGGGGTCGTCTACCCGAGCAGTCCGGCCTCACGCAGCTGGACCACGTGCGCACCGACTCCGGCCTCGATCTGAAACTCAATCGACTCCACTAGATCGCTCAGTGTCCGGCTATACGCACCTTTTCGATGATTCTTCAAAAGTTCGTTGACCTGCTTGGACGTGAACCTCAGGTGGGCAGCCCCGATCGCGATCACTTCCCGCCTTCGACCAGCAGGCGCCTTGTTGATCGCAGCGATGACCAGTGCGCGGGCATACTCCGTTTCGAGCGGCAGAGCGTTGCCGACGCGCTGCGTGTGCGCCATTCGGTCCTCGGAAACACCCTTCAGTACGTTCTGCTGCGCATCTATCAAGTCATTGAGAGCCGGACAGACATGCCCCTGACTTTCCAGAAAGCTCCGGAAGGAGTAATTCAGCGCCAACCATAACTCCTGCTGCCGCCGTCGCCGTGCGACAGAATTTTCATCAGGTATGTTCCGCCAGTCATGATTAAGTATCCCGATCTCCGCCAATAACGCTATCGCGGCATCTTCTAAATCTGGCGGAGGAGCACCCCTTGCGCTTAGTTCAGCCCGCTTGTGTAAGACTTCGATGATCTTTGGAGGCTTGCGGCTCATGCCGGCCTCCGCAGCGGCTCTACATTTTCGATATGATCCGTGCGCCCCAGGGCGACCACGTAGCATGCCCATGCCTTCAGAGCCGTCTTGCGTTGGTCCAGATACTGACCCCGCTGGTAAACGGCGGCGATGCCGCGAACCGTGCTGCTGACGTGGTTCAGGATACGATCGATCACGACTGGGTTGAGTCCTAAATCCTGACTGGCCATCGTCGCGAATGTCCGGCGCAGGTCATGGAAGCACCATCCGGTGACACCGCTGTCCGTCCCGAGCCGGGCGCGGGCACGGCTGAAGCCGCTGACGGAGGTGGTCAGCGTTGTCGTGAACAGGAACTCGACGTCATACCGGGGCAGGGTTCTCAGCACCTCCAGCGCGGCCGGGGCAAGATGGACAACGTGCTCGACACCGTTCTTGGCCCGTCCGCCTGGGATGGTCCAGATGCCTTTGTCAAGGTCGAACTCCGACCAGCGGGCGTCCGAGACTTCCCGGAGGCGCTGACCGGTCAGGATCAGTAACTGGGTCATCGGTCCGAAGGGATATCCTTCGCGGCCGGCAGCATTCCATACAAGGCGGAGCTCCTCCGGCGTTAGTACCCTGTCGCGTGACTGCTCGCTGCTCGGCGCCTCCATCGACGTCAGCGGGCTTGCGCTCACATAGTCGCGGCCGGCAGCCCAGGTGAACATCCGCCGCAACCGGCTAAACACCCGGTTTGCTTCCACAGGCGCGTGGCGATCGATGATGGCGTCGAGCAGTCGGTGGATGTCGGCCTTGCCGACCGCGGCGATATCCATCTGGCCGATCTGGGGCAAGACATCCTTCCGAAATGACCGTTCGACCTCGGCGGCGCTCCGATTGCAGGACTGGTCCCGCTTCAGCCACTCGGAAACCACCATTTCGACCGAACGCTTTGCTGTGGCGGCGGCCTTGGGCCTGGTGCCCTTGCGCAACTCGCCCAGTACCTTGACGGCTTCCAGCCTGGCGTTCGCCAGCGACATGGCTGGGAACTCGCCCAGGCGCCCCCTGACCAGCTTGCCATCGGCGCGGCCTAGGACGGACCAGGATTTCCTGCCGGTCGGCTCAACGCGCAGGCGCAGGCCCCGAACAGTGGCGTCGGGGTATTCGGTTCGGTCATTGGACGGCCGCACCTTGTCAACGAAGGTGGCGGTTAGAGGTTTTTCGGTGAGACGGGGCACACAACACTCCTGACTGCGGGTAACATGCCGGGTAGCTTGGGTAACAAGTTCCTGCGTATTGGCATGTTCGTCAGTGTAAGCCCAGGCAAGCCTAAATGCCAGTAATAACTGGCATTTTGAAGATCGAATGTTCTTTCATGTAGGCCGATGAAGGATTGATCGACCGACTTCTAAGCGGACGGTCGCTGGTTCGAATCCAGCAGGGCGCGCCAGTTTTTCAAGAGCTTGGCAGTGTATACTGCTGCGGCTTTACCGCAGAACAAGCTCATAGCAACTAACAATGTCAAAGTTGCACCTGTTCGGCTTCCGTTGCGTGGCGCTCATGAGGTCGGTCCTCAATCCTGCGAGCAGCCAACGTCAAGCCGACTACGGGGCCCATCAGGATTTTCGCCATCACCTTTATTCGTGTCGGTAGCCGTCGATCCGCCCGAGGCAGCTGATCCGACGCGTTGCGCCATGGGCGCAACCTACGACCGTCGGCCCGCAACATCTCCGCCCTGCATCGAGCCGTAGGTTGCGCCCATGGCGCAACACAGTGCGGCGAGGGGAACGGCCGGCTGCGAGGACCGGAGCGGTTCAACCCGCAGGCAAGCAGGTCCTGGTGGCCACGCACAGCACCGAACGTGACAAGCTGTCATACATCCCGGTCTCTCAAGTGATGTATCGTCCCGCCTGAAAGCGGCCCATTGTATGCGACGTTGAACTCATCGTCTGAAAATGTAAATTTTCACGGAGGAAGCCCCGATGACGACGATGCGGAGCGAAGTCCAAATAGCCTTTCGGTCATCGACGTACCGGAGGACAAGGCGGTGAAGGCAGCTGCGGCACTCGGTAAGCGGGATGACGACGTGGGTACCCTGAAGTCGGACATGAACCTGCTGAAATGGATGATGGGCTTCGTCCTCGCCTTTCAAATCGGCATTTTCGTGAAGCTATTCGTTCATTGACAGGGTTCGTCACCTGGCGGCCTGGACGGGCCCAGGGCCGGGAAGCACCTTCAGGCAACTTCCGACCACTGCCTCAGCCCTCCGGAACCAGCAGCGGACGGCGAAGCCGACTTCCACGCAGTGGATCCGAGGTTGTGCCTTTTGCGAGCCTGCGCCATATCCTGGAATTTGGCCTGGATCTCTTCCATCCCTCCAGGTCGAACGTCTTTAGCCGTATTAAGTAATGCTATCAGATATTCAAATACAAATTTGGTGTGTTTCTTAGTTAGTTAAATATTCACTCCCCCTTCACGCAAGTGTCATCCGGGGTCTTCACGATCGCGGCGCCGGCTAACCGCTTCAACGACAACGAATTTACCGGCGGCCGGCGTCATGGGAAGCAGGGCCAGGAGAAGGGAATCCGTCATGCAATCATCGGACATTCCGGAAGGCCGGCCGCTGGACGGAGGGCTGCCGCTCGTCATCGGGCATCGCGGCGCCAGCGGCTCCCGCCCCGAGCACACGCTCGAAGCCTATCGGCTCGCGATCGAGCTCGGCGCCGACATCATCGAACCGGATCTGGTCACCACCCGCGACGGGGTCCTGATCGCCCGCCATGAAAACCTGCTGGCGCAGGTCGCGCTGGACGAGGACGGCGACATCGTGTTCGGCGACGACGGCCGGCCGGTGGTGACCCAGGCGACCACCAACGTCGCCGAATTCGACGGCGACGGGGACGGGGCGCCCGACTTCCTCGACCGGCTCAGCGTCAAGGTGCTCGACGGCGACCCGGTCGCCGGCTGGTTCAGCGAGGATTTCACGCTAGCCGAGATCAAGCAGCTGAACGCCCGCGAGCGCATCCCCGACATCCGGCCGGAGAACGCGGCCTTCGATGACCAGTTCGAGATCCCGACCTTCGAGGAGGTGATCCAGCTCGTCCGGCAAGTCGAGGCGGAAACGGGCCGGAAGATCGGCATCATCCCGGAAACCAAGCACCCGACCTATTTCGAGTTCGAGGGCACCCACCAAAACGAGGACGGCGACGGGGACGGCACGCTGGACGACGGCGAGGACGCCAACGGCAACGGCCGCCTCGACGTGGTGGACGGCGGCTCGCCGATTGGCGTGGACACCGGCCGCGTGCTGGTCGAGACCGTGACCGAGCAGGGCTTCGCCGATCCCGACCGCGTCACCATCCAGAGCTTCGAAGTCGCCAACCTGCTGGAACTCCAGGACGAGATCATGCCGGCCGCCGGCATCGACCTGCCGCTGGTCCAGCTGCTGGGCGACGTCGAGGGCGCCTTCTTCAACGAGGCGGGCGGCGGCTTCTCCATCCCCTACGACATCGCCTTCAACGCCAACCCGGACAATGCCGGCCTCGGTGCGGACCTGTCGGTCTATGACGGACTGCCCTTCGAGGTGACGGGGGAGACCGACTATGCCGACCTGGTCAAGCCGGAGGCGCTGAAGCAGATCGCCGACACCTATGCCGAGGGGATCGGCCCCTGGACCGACAGCTTCATCATCCGCGAACCGCTGCAAACGCCGGTGGATGCCGACGGCGACGGCCGGGCGCAGGTCACTTCCCGCCTGACCGGCGAGATCCGGCCGCTGGTCGCCGATGCCCATGAGGCCGGCCTGAAGGTCACCCCCTACACCCTGCGGGCGGAGGAACCCTTCCTGGCGCTGGAGGAGGACGGCACCGCCCAGACCCTGCCGGAGCAGGTCGAACTGCTGACCAGGCTCGGCGTGGACGGCATCTTCACCGACCAGCCCGGCGTCGCCGCCGACGTGCTGGAGGACCTGACCGGTATCGGCGACCGGATCAGGGTCGCCACCTACAACGCCTCGCTGAACCGGGAGGAGGAGGGCGAACTGATCACCGACCTCTCCACCGGCGCCGACGAGCAGGCCCGCAAGGTCGCCGAGATCATCCAGCGCACCGACCCCGATATCGTGCTGGTCAACGAGTTCGACTATGACGCCGAGGGCAAGGCCGCCGACCTGTTCCGCGACAACTACCTCAAGGTCGGTCAGAACGGGCAGGACCCGGTCGATTACCCCTACCAGTACGTGGCGGCGAGCAACACCGGCGTGCCCTCCGGCTTCGACCTCGACAATAGCGGCTCGGTCGGCGGCCCGAACGACGCTTTCGGCTTCGGCGCCTTTCCCGGCCAGTTCGCCTTCGTGATCTATTCCAAGCACCCGATCGTCGAGGACCAGGTCCGCACCTTCCAGGAGTTCCTGTGGAAGGACATGCCCGACGCCCGCATCCCGGAAGGTTTCTACGGCGACGAGGAGCTGGACGTCCTCCGCCTGTCGTCCAAGAACCACGTGGACGTGCCGGTCGAGGTCGACGGCGAGATCGTCCATGTCCTGGCCGCCCATCCCACGCCTCCGGTGTTCGACGGGCCTGAGGACCGCAACGGGCTGCGCAACTACGACGAGATCCGTTTCTGGGACGACTATGTCACGCCCGGCGCCGGCAGCTACATCTATGACGACGCCGGCAAGACGGGCGGCCTGGGCGCCGGCGAGCGCTTCGTGATCGTCGGCGACTACAACACGGACCCCTTCGACGGCGACAGCGTGCCGGGCGCCGCCCAGCAGATCGTCGGCAATCCCTGGGTGGATCCGACCGTCGCCCCCGACAGCGAGGGCGCCGTCGTGGACAGCTTCGCCGACGGCGGCGTCAACCTGGACCATCTGGGACATCCCGGCCTGGACACCGCCGACTTCTCCGAGCCGCCGGGCAACCTGCGGGTGGATTACGTCCTGCCGTCCGTCAACGGCTTCGACGTCAAGGATGCCGGAGTCTTCTGGCCGGCGCCGGGCCGGCCGGGCGCCGACCTGATCGACGCGTCTGACCACCGGCTGGTCTGGGCCGACCTGGTGATCACCGGCGAACCCGTGGTGGAGGTCAAGGGGGTGGAGTTCCAGGGCGCCGCCTTCCTCGCCACCGGCACCGAGTTCGAGGGGACCGAGATCGGCGGCCTGTCCGCCCTGACCTGGGACCCGGAGCGCGGCGTCTTCCACGCCCTGTCCGACAGCCGCGGCGGCGACACCGGCACGCCGCGCTTCTACACGCTGGAACTTGACCTGGCCGACGGGCGCTTCGCCAACGACGACCTCTCCGTCACCGGCGTGACCACCCTGACGGACGCCGGCGGCGAGCCCTTCGCCGACGGCTCGGTCGATCCGGAAGGGCTGGCCTATGCCGGCTCGGGCAAGCTCTACCTCTCCTCCGAAGGCGACGCCGGCGCGGGGATCGCGCCCTTCGTCAACGAGTTCTCGCTGGAAGGGCGGCAGACCGGGACGCTGGAGATACCGGAGAAGTTCCTGCCGGCCGAGGACGGCGCGTCCGGCATCCGGAACAACCTGGCCTTCGAGAGCCTGACCCTGACCCCGGACCAGCGGACGCTCTATTCCGCCACCGAGAACGCGCTGGTCCAGGATGGCCCGGCCGCCGACCTGGAGCAGGGCAGCCCGTCGCGCATTCTGGCCTTCGACACCGCCGAGGGCAAGGTCAAGGCGGAGTATCTCTACGAGACCGAGGCCGTCGCCGAGCCGCCGGTGCCCGAGGACGCCTTCGCCACCAACGGGCTCGTCGATCTGCTCGCCCTCGACAACGCGGGGACGCTGCTGGCGCTGGAACGGTCGTTCAGCACCGGTGCCGGCAACACGATCAAGCTCTTCGAGGTGCGGATCGGCGGTGCCGACGACATCTCCGGCATCCAGGCCCTCGACGGGCTGGAAAAGGCGCCGAAGGCGGTGGAGAAGGAACTGGTGTTCGATTTCTCCGGGATCGGCCTGCCGCTCGACAATATCGAAGGCATGGCGCTGGGACCGTTGCTGCCCGACGGTCGGCAGAGCCTGACCTTGGTCAGCGACAACAACTTCAGCGACACCCAGTTCACCCAGCTCCTGGTCTTCGCCCTGGACCAGGAGGGTGGCCTGGGCCTGATCGGCACTCCGCCGGCAGAGTAAGGGTCGGGGCCCGGCGCCCGGGAAAGATGCCGTCGGCGAAGGCGACCACCGCCGCCGCCGCGACGATCACCAGGGCGCCGGCCAGCCCGAGGGGCGACGGCAGCATGCCGAATATGGCCGCGTCGAAGAGCAGCGCCCAGATCATGGACGTGTACTCGAACGGTGCCAGCGTCGAGGCCGGGGCGCGGGCCAGCGCCTCGGTCATGGCGATGTGCGCCAGCCCGCCGGCGATCCCGGCGCCGATCAGATAAGCCAGCGCGGCGCCCGTGGGCGAGGCCCAGCCGAGGGGGAGGGTGGCGAGGCCCGCCAGGGCGCACACGACGGCGAAGTAGAAGGCGATGGTGCCCGGCGGCTCCGTCGTGGTCAGCATCTTGATCTGGACCTTGGCGGACGCCGTCGTGACCGCCATCGCCAGGCCGGCGGCGACGCCGATCAGCGTGCCCGAGTCGAGCGACGGCCCCTCGAACGCCGGGGCAAGCATCATGGCGACTCCGAGGAATCCCGCGAGCGCCGCCCCGACCACGACCACGCCGGGCCGTTCCTCCAACGCCACCATGGCGGCCGGCACCAGCAGCAGCGGCGCCAGGAACGCCAGGGCGGAGGCCAGCGCCAGCGGCAGATAGGCCAGCGATATGAAGGAGAAGAACATGGCGGTGCAGCCGTACAGGCTGCGCTTCAGGTGGCCGCCCGGCCGGCTGGTCCTCAGCCCGTGGGGAAACTGCCGGCGCCAGAGGAGATAGGCCACGATCGGCAACAGGGCGAAGGCGCTGCGATAGAAGACGATCTGCCCGACCGGCGCCTCGAAGGACGCCAGCCGGACGAACAGCGACATGAGCGTGAAGAGCCCCGCCGCCGCCAGCCGCAGCATGATGCCGCCGGCATCCGAATGCGATCCGGGCCGGGCCGGCGTTCCGGGCTCACGTCGCGGCATGGGACACACGGTGCAGCATTTCTCCGCGCCGCAGCGGGTCGCTGCGGCTCGCGGGGGACGAACCGACCGCCGCCCCTTCCGCCGCCAGGAGGGGGGCCGGGGCAGGGCGCGTCGGCGGCATCAACCGCCGGGCGAGGAGTGGCAACGACTGCCGTCCATTCCGCTCTCTTGTCGTGCCGTCCGCCCCCATGCCGCCTGTCCGATCCGTGGTTCCGCCCCGAGCCCGATCACTCTTGGCGAGTCCTCGACGGATGGAAAGCGGTATCGTTCCCGCCCCGGCCGGCGTCGCCCGATCAGCAAGGTGCCAGACTCACGCTTCCGGAACCAGCAGCGCGAACGGGAACTTGCCCAGCAGCGTGCCGGCCGGGAAGGCGGCGCCGTCTTCCCGGGGCTGCGTTTCGATCACGGCGCCGGTCAGCAGGTTGCGCCAGCGGCCGGCGCCGACCGAGGTCGGCAGAACCACCGCCGTGTCGCCCCAGTCCGGATCGTCCTCCAGCCGGGCGACCAAGCGGGGAACCGCGACGATCACGGTGTCGCCCTCGTGCAGGCGAGCGAAGGCGCAGACCTGGTCGGCCTTGGCTCCCTGCGCCGCCAGCGCCTCGTAGGAGCCGTGGGCGAACAGCTCCGGCTTCTCGGTGCGCAGCTTCAGAGCCTGCCGGGTCACCGCCAGCTTGACGACGCCGTCCTGCCAATGGTCGAACAGGGCGGGCAGGCAGGAGGGGTCCTGCTCCAGCTCGCCTTCCAGCTGGTCCAGCGCCCGCTGGTGCATGTCATAGTCCACCGGCAGCCGGTTGTCCGGATCGACCAAGCTGAGGTTCCACATCTCGGAACCCTGGTAGATGTCGGGCACGCCCGGGACGGTCAGCTTCAGAAGCACCTGCGCCAGGCCGTTGAGCGCCCCCAATTTCGCCACCCGCGCCTGGAACGGCACGAAAGCTTCCAGGAAGGGACTGCGGCGGGAGACGTCCAGGCATTCGTGCAGGAAGGCGATCACCGCCTCCTCGTACTCCGTGTTGGGGGCGGCCCAGGTCGAATGGACCTTGGCCTCGCGGATCGACTTGATCATCGCGCCCTCGACACGACCGATATAGCCTTTCAGCAGGGCGGCATCCGGCTGCGTGACGTTGGTCAGCTCGGCCGGCCATGACCCGACCAGGAGCTGGTACAGCAGGTACTCGTCGTTCTTGTCCGGCGGCGCCGTGCCGGCCATGTCGCCGCGCCGGGCGCGGATCATCCGGCTCCAGGTGCGGATCTGGCGTTCCCACTCCTCCGGCATCTCCGACAGCACGTTGATGCGGGCGCGGGTGTCCTCGCCGCGCTTGGTGTCGTGGGTCGATGTGCCCAGCATCGCGTGCGGCCAGCGCCGCGCCCGCTCCGCGTTGGCGTAATGGAAGGCGCTGACGCTGACGCCGAACAGCTCGGGGTGGCCGCCCACCTCGTTCAGGGAGACCAGCCGGTTGTAGCGGTAGAAGGCGGTGTCCTCCAGCCCCTTGGCCATCACCGGCCCGCTGTACTGCTGCACCCGCATGGCCAGCCGGATCACGGCGAAGCGGCTGTAGCCGCTGCGCGGCTCGGCCACCAGGTCGCCGGTCAGCAGCGCCTGGAGGAAGTCGAACACGCTGGGGTCGGCCGCGTCCACCGCCCGGCGCGCCTGGGCGATGGCCCAGTCGATGTAGCGCCGGTCGCTCTCCGCCGGGGTCGTGCCGTCGATATAGGTCCGGTAGACCGGGAAGCGGGCGACGATCTCCTTCAGGGCGGAATGTAGGATGTTGTTGGTGAAGTCGGCCGTCCGCCAGTTGGACCGGGCGATCCGGGCGGCGTCGCGGGCGAGCACGTTCAGCTCGCTCGCCATCTCGTGCTCCATGATCCGGATCTTGCTCTCGTGGACGATGTCCTCGAAAGACCGGGTCTGGCCGGTGAACTCCGTGTAGATCCGGTCGAAGGCCTCCTCGCCCGCCGCATCCACGAAGATGCCGCCCACCAGGTTGGTGAACTCGTAGCCGGTCGTGCCCTCGATCGGCCAGTCCTCGCGCAGATGCTCGTGGTGCGCCAGGATCTTCTCGACCACCAGATAGAAAGGGCGCGGCGCCTTCTCGCGCAGGCGGATGCAATAGCCCTTGGGGTCCACGAGGCCGTCGATATGGTCGATCCGGATGCCGTCCAGCGTGCCGTCCTCGACCAGGTCCAGCACCAGCCGGTGGCTCAGGTCGAACAGCTCCGGCTGCTCCATGCGCAGGCCGGCCAGCTCGTTGATGTTGAAGAAGCGGCGATAATTGATGTCGTCGGCCGCGACCTTGAAATAGGCGGCGCGCCAGTTCTGCTGCTGGATCAGCTCGTGCAGCGCCCGGAAGCTGTCGGGCTGGCCCGCCGTCCCGGTGAACCGCTTGATGCCCGCCTCGACGGCCTGCGCCACCTCCGGCTTCCCGGCGACCAGGCTCGCCAGTTCCGCCTTCAGCTCGGAGGCGCGGCGCTCCACGTGGGGCCGGAAGGTCGGCAGCGCGCCGAAGGCGTCGCCCAGGTTCTCCAGGTCGGGATTGTCGTGGCCCAGGATCTCGGCGTAGTTCAGCGGGCAGATCGGCAGCTTGTGGGTGCCGTACGCCCAGACCGCGAAGCTGCCTTCCTCCGGGTCGAACTTCAGCGCCAGGTCGCCGTCCTCCAGCACCTTGCCGTACTGGTCGCCCAGGAACGGGATCAGCAGCTTGCCCTGGAGGAAGCGGCGGTCGGGATCCCAGTCGATGTCGAGATAGCCGGCATAGGCCGAGTCCTGGCCCCATTCCAGAATGTTCAGCCACCAGGCATTGTCGGAACCGCCGACACCCATATGGTTGGGCACGAAGTCCACGATCTGGCCCAGCCCGGCCTGTTTCAGGGCGGCGATCAGCCGCTTGAAGCCTTCCTCGCCGCCCAGCTCCGGGTTGATGGCGTTGTGGTCGACGATATCGTAGCCGTGCGTGCTGCCCGGCCGCGCTTTCATGTAAGGCGAGGCATAGAGATGGCTGACGCCCAGCCGGGCCATGTATTCGGTCAGCGCGCTCGCGTCGTCGAACTGGAAATCCTTGTTGAATTGCAGGCGGTAGGTTGCCCGCGGAATGGGCGTGCCGCTTGAATCATTCATTTGAAATCGGCCTCTTTGGCGGAGGAAGTGAGCGGGCGGGCGTCCCGGAAGATCCGTGCCAGCGCGACAACGCGCGGGTTGCCGTTTAGTTCCTCAAGGCTCAACGACTGCTTGCGGCGCCAGTTGGGGTGCTGGTCGGTGGTGCCGGGCAGGTTGACCTGGTGCGGCTCCTCGGTCAGCTCGTCGATCTGGACCATCGCGATGCCGGAGCGGGTTCGTGCCAGGAACCGGTGGACCGCCTCCGACAGCGCGTCGTCATAGTCGGACCCAACCGAGAAGCCGGCAGGCAGGTCCAGCCCGGCCGCCTTCAGGGCGTCCAGCAGCGCCTGCTTGTCGCGGGCGCGGAGGTTCCGCTGGTTCCCGGCCTCGTCCGCGCCGGGATAGAGGCCGTGGCGCTCCTTCAGGCCGATATCGTGCTCCTCCCACCAGCCGCGCAGCGTCGCCAGGTCGTGGCTGCCCACGGTCGAGAGTGCCAAGTGCGGATAATCCTCCGGCCCGACGAAGCCGCCGCCCTCGGCATATTCGAAGAAGACCACCCGGTACGACAGGATGCCGGCCTCGGTCATGCGCTCGCGGAAGCCTTCCGGCACGGTGCCCAGGTCCTCGCCGACCACCAGGCAGCGGTTGCGCTGGCTCTCCAAGGCCAGGATGCCGACCATGTCGTCCAGCGGATAGGAGACGTAGACCCCCTCCGACGCCGGCTTGCCCTCCGGGATCCAGTAGAGATGCTGGAGCGCCATGACATGGTCGATCCGCAGGCCGCCGGCATGGCGCATGTTGGCCCGGACGAGGTCGATGAAGCCGGCATAGGCCTGCTCGCGCAGCGCCTGCGGGTCGAACGGCGGCAGGCCCCAGTCCTGCCCGGCCGGGTTGAACAGGTCGGGCGGCGCCCCGACATGGGCCGACGACACCACCAGCCCGGGGTTCGCCCAGGTCTCCGCGCCGCTGCTGTCGGCCCCGACCGCCAGGTCGCGGTAGAGGCCGACCGCCATGCCGCGCGCCTTGGCCTCCGCGGCGGCTTCCGCCAGCTGCTCGTCGGCGACCCATTGGGTCCAGGCGTGGAAGTCGATCCGGTCGGCGTTTTCGCGGGCGAAACGATCCACCGCCTCGCCGTCGGGCTTCCGGTATTCCGGCGGCCAGGTGCGCCAGTCCGCCTTGTCCGGCGCGAAATGCGCCCGCAGCGCCAGGAACCGGCAGAGCCGCTCCAGCGGCTCGCCCTGCTCGCGGCGGAACCGGGCGAAGGCGTCCCGCCGCTCCGCCGAAGCCCGCTCCTTGAACTGCTGGAAGAGCACCTCCAGCACCGGAAGCTTCAGCGCCGCGGCCTCGGCGTAATCCACCAGATCGGCGTCGCGGGCGGCCTGGAGCCTGCGCTTGAACTCCGGCGCCTCGGTCAGGACGCGGCAGCGCTCGCAGCCCGGATATTCCGGCAGCTTGGCCGGATCGATGTAGAGGATGTTCAAGTACAGCCGGCTCGCCGGGGAATAGGGGCTGGCATGGCCCGGGTTGTCCGGGAACATGGTGTGCAGCGGGTTCAGCCCGATCACCGACGCGCCCAGGTCGGCGGACTTGCCGACGAAGCTCTTCAGGTCGGCGAAGTCGCCGATGCCCCAATCGTCACGGGAGCGCAACAGATAGAGCTGGGCGGAGATGCCCCAGATCCCGTTGCCTTCCGATACCTCCGGCGGCAAGTGGCAGCGGTCCGGGGTCACGATCAGCGGCATGGTGGCTTCCGCCATCCCGCCGCCGCCCACGGCCAGGGTATGGTATCCGGGCGGGAGCTCCTGCTCGATCACCAGCCGCCGGCGCTCCACCGCGCGTCCGGCATGCTCGCCGGTATGCAGCAGTTCCAGGTCGGAGAACTTGACGGTCCCCTCGTGCCGCCGGCCGCCTTCCTCGTCCACGTGCCAGCGCAACTGGGCGGCGCTGGGGGTGAAGGAGAGCGGCACCTCGACCCGCCGCCGGCTGGCCCGGACCACCGAGACCGGCGGCAGCGGCCGGCCCAGGTCGGCCTGTTCCAGGGCCTCCAGCCGCGCGCCCGCGGCGCGCTCGTCGGGCACGTCGTGGCCCAGGGCGGCCAGCATGTTGCGCTTGGCGCTCTCCGACATGCGGACCATCTGCCCGGCGGCGTTCTTGTATTCCAGCTCGATGCCGGCCCGCTCGGCCAGCCTGTCGAGCGCCGGCGTGTTGGACGGGGCGGGGGAGGCCGGCGCCCCGTCCAGCAGCTCCGTCACGCCTTTCAGCGGGATCGCGACCCAGTCCGGCCGGTTCGCCAGCTCGTAGCCGACCTCGTAGAGCGCCTTCTCGAACAGGAACAGCCGGAGCAGGCTGTCGGCATGGGCGGGGTTCCCGGGATGGCCCGGCGCGCCCTTGACCGCCTCGCGATAGGCGTTCAGGAAGGTCTCGTTCACCGTCCGCGTCCAGTCTTCCGGCCGGTCCGGCTTGGCGGTCGCCGCGGCATAGGCGAAGGAGCGCAGCATGCCCGCCACGTCGCGCAGCGGCGAATGCTTGGCGCGCCGCTCTGCCAGGGGGCGCATCGGTTCGCCTTCGAAATCGATGATGAAGACGTCGCCGCGCGACACCAGCACCTGACCCAGGTGGTAGTCGCCGTGCAGCCGGGTGCGGCTGACCTCCAGGTCCCTGGGCGCCAGCGCGTCGAACCGGCCCATCAGCTCGTCCCGCCGGGCCAGCAGCCTTTCCGCCTCGCCGCGCACTTGCGGTGACAGGCCGGGCAGGGCGCGTTCCAGGGACGCCAGGGTGGTCCGGGCCATCGTCCGCACAGCCTCGACCCACTCCCCGATCGTTTCGCCGCCGACCGGCTCGGCCCGGAAGGCCGGATCGTCGGTCCGCGTGGCGAGCGCGTGGTGCATCTCGGCGGTGCGCTGCCCCAGCCGGCCGACCAGGGCCAGCAGGTCAGGACCGGGCGGCGTCTTCGCCCGCTCCAGCACGTGCCCCCAGGCGTCCTCCGCGTCCGGCACCAGCGCCTGGAGGACGCACAGCGCGATTGGCCGGCCGGACTCGTCGGTCTGCTCGATCGTGCCGAGCAGGGCGGGAGTATTGGCGAACTTGGCCGTTCCGGTCAGGAAACGACCGACCTCCACCTCGGGATGGATGCCCGGCTCCAGCTTGCGGAAGCCCTTCAGCATCGCGCTGGAGCCGATCCGGATCGAGGTGTTGGACTGTTCCGTCCTGGATCGCTGGATCGCGGGCGCCGCTTCCGCCGCCACGCCTTTCCTGCCGCCGCTCTCCCCGGCCATCCGCGCCAGCAGGGCCCGCACGAAGGCGTCGCGAGCGAAAGCGTCGATCAGCACGCCGGCGCGCCCGTCCTGGCGGATGCTCGCCAGAACGGCCGGGTCGCCGGGGTCGGCCCCGCCTTGGCCCGGGTCGCCCCACACCACCATGAGCGGCAGGAAGTAGCGCTGCTCGGCTGCGCCCGGCGGTTGCACGCGGAGCGTCGCCAGCAGCGCCGGCCCGTCTTCGGTCGGCAGCTCCTCGCCCGCAGCCAGGGTGACAGCGGGCTTACCGGCATCCTTGGCGCCGTACCAGCGGTGACGCAGGAGATATGCCGGAAGCACATCCCTCTGAAGAGTCTGCAAGGCCTCGCCGCGCAGCACGGCCATCACGGTACGTTCGGAAGAAGCCAGTTCGATCGAGGTCGGAGCGGCGGCTGAGGTCGCCATCGGTTGCACCCTTGGTTTGTACGGTGTCCGCCCAACCCTCAGGGTGCGGTTAAGTTCCGGACGTCAACCTCTACTCCTACCCGACCTCTACTCCTTCGTTGTCATCGACCGGAGGCTTTCGGCGTTAGAGTGTGCTGTCGCGGCGCGCCCCGGGGCAGCGCCGGTGAGCGGGAGGCTTTTATGACGGAAGGCTGCAAGATTCTGATCGTCGAGGATCAGATGCTGATCGCGATGGATCTGGAGCGGCTGATCGAGGGAATGGACTATACGGTATGCGGCTTGGCGCGTACCCGGACCGAGGCCCTGCGCCTCGCCGAGGAGCATCGTCCCGACCTGGTGGTGATGGATGTCCGGCTGGCCGACGGCAGCGACGGCATCGCCGCCGCGCGCGAGCTTCGCCAGCGATTCAACATCGGCGCCCTGATGATCTCCGGCCAGATCGACGCCGCCCAGGCGGAAGAGGCCGAGGCGGAGATCTTCCTGCGCAAACCCTTCGAACCGCGTCAGCTCCGCCGCGCCATCGCCGACGCGCTCCGCCTGCGCCAGGCCGACCCGGGCTCTGCGGCCTGACGTCCCTTTTCTCGGAGGGGCGGCGTCCCGCCGCCCCTGGTGCGCGGGACGCGCACCCTCCGGAATCCGGCGTGCCTACCGCTCCAGCGCCCTGTCCATCCGGCGCGACTCGTCCCGCAGGTCCAGCAGTTCGCGCCGGTCCAAGATATCCGCCTTGCCCTGCCGGTCCAGCAGCTCGCGCCTTTCCTGGCTTCCGCGGAGCTGGTCCCGGTATAGCTCTGCCCGTCCCCGGTCGGACGGATCGATACGTTCGCCCGGCACAGGGGTGCGGTGGGGAGAAATGACGTTGCGTTCCCCCGGCACCTGGGCCGCCGCCGTGCCGATGGGCAGCAGCAGGGCGGCCACGATCATCAGGTTTCTCATTACAGGCATGTGGGGTGCCGGGGGACGCCGGTCCAGGCTATGGTTCCGGAAGCGTAATGATGCCGGCGCCTGCTTGGGCGGCGGCTGAGGGTTTCGTTTCGGACCCAGCGGGCGCCCCGGCTATTGCAGCCGGTTGACCGAGCCGCCGCCGGCCACGAGCATCGCCCGGAAGATGGTCCGGACCTACTCGGCACTGTTGCCGGCCACGGCCATCATATGTCCGGTGGCCGGCTTCTCCACGATCCTCCCATACCCATTCTCGAAGAGCATGGGGTATTCTGCCGCTACGCGCCGCCTTGCCGATGGTCGGCAACCACCTCAAGGTCGATCGCTCCTGCACGCGGAGGTCCGATGATTACCAGCAAGCTCACTCGCAAGGGAAAGACGACCACTCCGAAGCGGGTGCGTACCGCGCTCGGGCTGCGCGAGGGTGACAGGATCGCGTACCGCATCGAGCAAAGCCGCGTGATCCTGACGCGCGCCGTCCCCCAACAGGCCGATGATCCCTTCCATGTCTTCCACGAGTGGAATTCGGAGGCGGATCGGCGGGCATATGCTGATCTGTAAGATCCGGGATGCCGGCATGTCGGGCGTCGATCCTGGGCCGTCGCGCGGACCATGGTTCCCGTCTCCCGTCCAATCACCAAACCGATGGGGAAAAGCCGATGCTGTCCCATGTCTATGTCGGGATCACCGATTTCCAGCGCGCCTTCACCTTCTATGACGCCCTCATGGCGGAACTTGGATATCCGCTGAAGTTCTGCGAGCCCGAGAATTCCTGGGCAGGCTGGATGCCGAAGGCGGGCGGGCGGCCGCTGTTCGTCATCGGCGCGCCCTATGACGGGCAGCGGGCTGAGCCGGGCAACGGGCACATGGTCGCTCTGCTCGCCCCGAGCCGGGAAGCCGTCGATCGGTGTCACGCCATCGCCATGGCCGCCGGAGGGCTGGACGAGGGGAGGCCGGGTCTCCGGCCCCATTATCATCCCGATTATTACGGCGCCTATTTCCGTGACCCGGACGGGAACAAGATCTGCGTCTGTTGCCATGATCCCGTCCCGGCTTCGGGTGCCGACCGGCCGGCCTGATCCCACGCTTACCTCCTCCTAAAGAGCAGGAAATTCCCTCCACCGCCTTGACCTTATCCCGCGCCTGGTGTGTTCTTGTTTTGTTCCAGGCGTGGCGACGGTCGAGTTCCCGCCATGCGGGCATCGCGAGGCGAGAGGGTTCAGGAGTGGAGTATCGATGGCGCGGCGGGTTCTCTCCCTATGGCTTCCCGGCCTGGCAACCGACCGGCTGGCCCGCCGCAAGCCGGAATTGCGGGATCGGCCACTCGTCACCATCCTCGGGGAACACGGGCGGATGATCGTCGCGGCGGTCAACGGGCATGCCGAGTCGGCCGGCATCCAGCCGGGCATGACGCTGGCCGACGCCCGCGCGCTGGAGCCTGCCGTCCATCCCGCCGACGCCGATCCCGCCGCCGACGCCCAGGCGCTGGACGGCCTGGCGGACTGGTGCGGGCGCTATACGCCGTGGGTCGGGCTGGACGCGCCGGACGGCATCTTCCTCGACATATCCGGGTGCGCGCACCTGTTCGGCGGCGAGCCGGCGCTGCTCCGCGACGTGGTCGGCCGGCTGAAAGGGTTCGGCTATCAGGCCGGGGCGGCGGTCGCCGATTCGGCGGGGGCCGCCTGGGCGGTGGCGCGGCACGGCGGGGAGCGGATCGCCGCCGTGCCGCCGGGGCGCGGGCGGCAGGCGCTGGCCGGGCTGCCGGTCGAAGCGCTGCGCCTGCCGGCCGAGACGGCGGCCGGGCTGCGCCGGGTCGGCATGCGGCGGGTCGGCGACCTCTACGGCATGCCGCGCGCCGCGATCACCGCGCGGTTCGGCGTGGTCGTCACCCGGCGGCTCGACCTCGCGCTCGGCGTGGCGCCGGAACCGATCTCGCCGCGCCGGCCGGTCCCGCCCCACGTCGCGCGCGCCGCCTTCGCCGAGCCGATCTCCACGCCGGAGAATCTGGCGGACGCCACCCGCCGCCTGTTGGACGACCTGTGCGCCGGGCTGGAGCGGGCGGGCAGGGGAGCCCGGCGGCTGGAGCTCCGCTTCTTCCGCATCGACGGCCGGGTGGAGCGCTCCACCGTCGGGACCAGCCGGCCGGTGCGGGCTCCCGCCCATCTGGCCCGCCTGTTCGCCGAGAAGCTGGACCGGGTGGCGCCCGGCCCCGGCATCGAGATCATGATCCTTTCCGCCACCGCCGAACCGCTCGGCCCGGAGCAGATCGAGATGCCGGTCGGCGATTTCCGGCCAGCCTCGGCCATCTCCGGAGAGCTGGCCGAACTGGTGGACCGGCTGGGCAGCCGCTTGGGCCTGTCGCGGGTCCGGCGCCTGCTGCCGCGCGAGAGCTGGTGGCCGGAGAACGCCGTCGAGTCCGCTCCCGCGCTGTCCGGCCCGTCCCCCGGAGCGAAGGGAGCCGCCCCCTGGCCGGCGGACCGCGCCCGACCGCTCCGCCTGCTGCCCCGGCCCGAGGCAATCGACGTGATCGCCCCCGTCCCGGATGATCCGCCCCTGGCGTTCCGCTGGCGCGACGGGATGCACAAGGTCGTCCATGCCGAGGGGCCGGAGCGGCTGGAGCCGGAATGGTGGCGCCAACTCGACGAACTGCGCGATTATTACCGGGTCGAGGACGCGGACGGCCAACGCTTCTGGGTCTACCGCGCCGGCCTGTACCAGCCGGGCCGGGCGGCGCGCTGGTATCTCCACGGATTCTTTCCATGAGCCCGCCGGGCTCCGACGATGCGACGAGGGAAACCGGGGTCAGACCACCATTTCCCACCGGCTCTTCCGGGATGCCGACGTTCGGGGGAAATGGTGGTCTGACCCCGGTTTCCTATGCCGAGCTCCAGGTCTCGACGAATTTCAGCTTCCTGCGCGGCGCCTCCCACGCGGAGGAGCTGGCGACGACCGCCGCGGCGCTGGGCCATTCGGCCATCGCGGTGACCGACCGCAACAGCCTCGCCGGGGTGGTGCGCGCCCATGTCGCGGCCAAGGGGGCCGGCATCCGGCTGGTGGTCGGCTGCCGGCTGGACCTGACCGACGGGCCGAGCCTGCTGTGCCTGCCGACCGACCGGGCCGCCTACGGCAGGCTGTCGCGGCTGCTCACCGCCGGGCGGCTGCGGGCGCCCAAGGGCCAGTGCCACCTGACCCGCGCCGACCTGTACGACCATGCCGAGGGCCAGATCCTGATCGCCCTGGCGCCCGACCATCCCGGGCCGGATTTCGCCGACGCGCTGCGCGCCTACCGCGCGCTGTTCCGCAGGCGCCTGCACCTCGCGGCCAGCCACCTGTACCGGGGCGACGACGCGCGGCGGCTGGCCCGGCTCGCGGCGCTGGCGGCCGACGTCCGGGTGCCGCTGGTCGCCACCAACGACGTGCATTACCACGCGCCGCACCGCCGGGTGCTCCAGGACGTGCTGACCTGCATCCGCGAGCACCGCACCGTCCACGAGGCCGGCTACCTGCTGGCGGCCAACGCCGAGCGCCACCTGAAGGCGCCGGAGGAGATGGCCCGCCTGTTCCGCCGCCATCCCGACGCCGTCGCCCGCACGGTCGAGATCGCGGAGGCCTGCACCTTCTCCCTGGACGAGCTGCGCTACGAATATCCCGACGAGATCACCACCGGGGGCCGCACCCCGCAGCAGGAGCTGGCCCGCCTGACGGAGATCGGCGCCGCCGAGCGCTATCCCGCCGACCTGCACCCCGGCGGCATCCCGGCCAAGGTCCGGGCCGCCATCGACCACGAGCTGCCGCTGATCGAGCAGCTGGGCTACGCGCCCTATTTCCTGACCGTCCACGACATCGTCCGCTACGCCCGCTCGCGCGGGATCCTGTGCCAGGGCAGGGGATCGGCGGCCAACTCGGCGGTGTGCTACTGCCTGGGCATCACGGCGGTGGACCCGGCGCGCTCCGACCTGCTGTTCGAGCGGTTCGTCTCCGCCGCCCGCAACGAGCCGCCCGACATCGACGTGGATTTCGAGCACGAGCGGCGCGAGGAGGTGATCCAGTACATCTACGCCAAGTACGGCCGCGACCGCGCCGGCATCGCCGCCACGGTCAGCCGCTACCGGGCGCGCGGCGCGATCCGCGAGGTCGGCAAGGCGCTTGGCCTGTCGGAGGACACGGTCGCCCGGCTGGCCGGCTCGATCTGGGGCTGGGGCCGGGACGGCATCGACGAGGACCGCGCGCGGGAGCATGGGCTGGATCCCGCCGACCCGACGCTGCGCATGGTGCTGGACCTCTCCGGCGAGCTGATCAACTTCCCCCGCCACCTGGGCCAGCATGTCGGCGGCTTCGTGATCACCCGCGGCCCCCTGTCGGAGCTGTGCCCGATCGTCAACGCGGCCATGCCGGACCGGACCACGATCGAGTGGGACAAGGACGATATCGACGCGCTGGGCATCCTGAAGGTGGACGTGCTGGCGCTCGGCATGCTGACCTGCCTGCGCAAGGGCTTCGACCTGCTGCGCGACCACCGCGGCATCGACCTGGCGCTCGCCACCGTCCCGGCCGAGGACCCCGCCGTGTACGAGATGCTGTGCAAGGCCGACAGCCTGGGAGTGTTCCAGGTGGAGAGCCGGGCGCAGATGTCCATGCTGCCGCGCCTCAAGCCGCGTACCTTCTACGACCTGGTGGTCGAGGTCGCGATCGTCCGCCCCGGCCCGATCCAGGGCGACATGGTCCATCCCTATCTCCGCCGCCGCCAGGGGAAGGAAAAGGTCGAATACCCCTCGGACGAGCTGCGCCGGGTGCTGGAGAAGACCCTGGGCGTGCCCCTGTTCCAGGAGCAGGCGATGAAGATCGCCATCGTCGCGGCGGGCTTCACCCCGTCGGAGGCGGACCAGCTCCGCCGCGCCATGGCGACCTTCCGCAAGGTCGGCCTCATCCACACCTTCGAGGCCAAGATGATCGAGGGCATGGTCGGGCGCGGCTACGACCGCGCCTTCGCCGAGCGCTGCTTCCGCCAGATCGAGGGCTTCGGCACCTACGGCTTTCCCGAGAGCCACGCCGCCAGCTTCGCGCTGCTGGTCTATGTCTCGGCCTGGATGAAGTGCCGCCATCCCGACGTGTTCGCCTGCGCCCTGCTCAACAGCCAGCCCATGGGCTTCTACGCCCCGGCCCAGATCGTGCGCGACGCCCGCGACCATGGGGTGACCGTGCTGGGGCCGGACGTCAACCGGTCCGACTGGGACTGCACGCTGGAGCCGGCGGGAACCGGGTATCATGCGCTGCGGCTGGGATTCCGGCAGATAAAGGGCTTCCGGCAGGCCGACGCCGCGGCCCTGGTGGCGGCGCGGTCCGGGGCGCCGTTCCGCGATCCCCACGATGTCCGGCGTCGCGCCCGGCTGTCGGCGCCGGCGCTGGAACTGCTCGCCCAGGCCGACGCCTGGCGGTCCCTCGGCCTGGACCGGCGGGCGGCCCTGTGGGCCGTGCAGGCGCTGGGGCCGGAGCCGCTGCCGCTGTTCGCCCGGCTGGACGGCCCGGCGGCGCCGGAGCCCGAGGTGACGCTGCCCGACATGGCGCTGGGCGAGCACGTGGTCGAGGACTATGCCAGCCTGTCCCTGTCGCTGAAGTGCCATCCGCTCCACCTGCTGCGCCCGGGGCTGGAGCAGGCCGGCGTCGCCCCTTCGACCCGCCTCGGCGAGGCGCGGCACGACACACGGCTGACCGTCGCCGGACTGGTGCTGGTGCGCCAGCGGCCGGGCAGCGCCGCAGGCGTCGTCTTCATCACGCTGGAGGACGAGCACGGCGTCGCCAACCTGATCGTCGTGCCGCCCGTGTTCGAGCGGTTCCGCCGGATCGTCCTGACCGCCCGGCTGATCGCCGCCACCGGCCGGGTCGAGCGCCACGACGGGGTGATCCACCTGCTGGTCGACCACCTGTCCGACCAGAGCGCGCGCCTGCGCGAGCTGACCGGCGGACCCGCCCCCGTACCCAGCTTGGCCGGCGCCATCGCCCGCGCCGACGAGGTCAGGCGCCCCCCGCCGGAAAAGGGGCCGGAGGTGACCAGGGTCTTCCCCGATGGCCGGAATTTTCGGTGAGGTCCGGGGAACCCGCTCCGACCTATCGCCCTGCCAGTCCCGACGACTTCAGCAGGCTGCGCAGCGACAGCAGCGCCTGCTTGCGCTCGGCCTCCGCCTTGAACCGCTTCAGGAACGGCTCCAGGAACTCCGGGCTGTTGACCGCGCGGCCGACCGCCTCCACCGCGCAGGCGCGGGCCTTCCCCTCGGGCAGGGGGGAGCCGGCACACAGCTTCATCAATTGCAGGATCCTGTCGGTGAAGCTGCGGTTGGGCGCGTTCAGCACGTCCAGCCGGATTATGTCCAGCATCGTGTTGTCCAGGTCGGCCAGCAGCTTGGACTTGGTGTCCTCGTCCATCTCCGCGCCGGCCACGTCGCGGTGCATCCCGACCAGGACGGGCAGGGCGGCGGGCCGGTCCTTGCCGCCGCTCTCGCGGATCAGGTCCTCGGGCGACCAGGCGGCGCGGACGAACTCCGTCATCTTCGCCTTGCTGGCGACATAGGGCATCAGATCGACGATGCGCACCAGCGTCCGCACCTTCTCCGACGGCAGCTTGCACTGGCCGATCGCCTCCGCCACGCTTTCCGGGTTGATCAGGCGCAACGCGCGCTGCTCCAGCGTCTCCAACATCTCGATGTCGTCGGCCAGCGGCGGGGTCGCCTTGAACAGCTCCATCAGCAGGTGGAGCGTCTGCGCCTGGTTCCACAGCGCCCGCTCGGCCTTCAGGGGGGCGATGTTGGTCAGTTCCCGGATCACCCGGCGCTCGATCGTGCTGCGGGTGCGCGGGCAGCGGCCCTGCCGGATCAGCCAGTTCAGCGCCCGGATGCCGTCCGAGGCGCGGTTCGACGGCGGCTCGTAGCGGCCGGCATGCAGGTCCAGCAGCGCCCGGATCTGGGTCAGCCGGTCGGCGTGGTCAGGGCCGGTCAGGTCGGCGGTGGCGTTGGTGGCATTGGCGATTTCCGCCATGATCGCGTCCAGCGGCATGGCGTGGCGGGCCGGCAGATCCTCCTCCACCAGGTGGCCCAGCGCGTCGAGCTTGCCGATCCAGCCCTTGGCGTCGGCCAGGTAGAGCGCCAAGGCGCGGAAGATGTGGTACTGGGCCGAGCCGGGGTGCTTCGCCTCCAGCGCCGCGCACTGGGCGCCGTATCCGCCGGGGGCGCAGGCCCGGACGGGAGCCCGCTTGGCGTCGGCCCGGAGATCGTTCAGCAGCTGGTCTGTCAGCGCCAGCAGCTCCTTGAAGCGGCGCTGGACCGGCACGTCCGACCCCTGGACCTGGGCGATCGCCGCCTTCTGCAAGGCCCCCTGCAAGGTGGTGCCGGCGTCGTTCAGGCGCAGGGCGTGGGCCTCGGAATGGAGAAGCTCCAGCGGAGTCAGCCGGTTGTCGTCCAGGTAGCGCTGCAGGGCCGCCGCGATGGCCTCCCGCGCCCGGTCGCCGCGCAGGTCGCCGGGCGTCCGGCAGATCCCGTCGCCGCCCGGGACGGGCATGATCAGCGGCGCCGACGGATCGACCGTGCCGTCTCGCCACAGCGCGCGGGACAGGATGGTCCGGCTGACATGGCCGTAATCCTCGTACTCCGTGCAGAGTGCTACCCGCGCGCCCATGCCGACCTTGTCCGCCTGCGCGTTGCGCGCGCCGATCTCCGCCTCCTCGCGGTCCAGGGTGGTCTTCGCGCACATCCAGTAGCTGCCGTGATAGGTGTGCAGCTCGTAATAGACGCGGGTTGTCCCGATCGCTTGAGAACTTTCAGACACGCAGGAGGCCCTTTTCCGGATCTTGAAGATCAAGTCCCCAGGCGTGGTGTAGGAGCGCCCGTTCCGGGGCAGGCCCGCAGGGAGGCGTAGCCGACCGGAGGGCCTGCCCCGGAACGGGCGGTCATCGTGGTTCTCGGGTAAAGTCTGGTCACCACAACACATACCTGATCCAAGGTGACCACGATGACCGACGAGATGATGACGCTTCGCTCGATGCTTGAAAAGGGCACTGATGCGGATGTGCTGCGGGAGATGATCGGCTTTGCCGCCCAGCGGCTGATGGAGATGGAGGTTCAGGCGGTGACCGGCGCCGGTCACGGTGAGCGCTCGGCTGACCGCCTCGCACAGCGCAATGGCTACCGGGATCGCGACTGGGAAACCAGGGCCGGCACGGTGGAGCTGCGCATCCCCAAGCTGCGCAAGGGCAGCTATTTTCCAGGATTTCTGGAGCCGCGCCGGATGGCGGAGAAGGCGCTGACGGCGGTGATCCAGGAGGCCTACATCCAGGGCGTTTCGACCCGCGGGGTGGACGATCTGGTCAAGGCCATGGGCATGAGCGGCATCTCGAAGAGCCAGGTCAGCCGGTTGTGCGAAGAGATCGACGACCGGGTCAAGACGTTCCTGAGCCGTCCGATCGAAGGCGACTGGCCATATCTCTGGATCGATGCGACCTACGTCAAGGTCCGCCAGCAGGGACGTATCGTGTCTGTCGCCGTGACCGTCGCGGTGGCGGTCAACACCGACGGCCGGCGCGAGGTGCTGGGCATGGACATCGGTGCCTCGGAGGCCGAGACCTTCTGGCTCGAATTCCTGCGCAAGCTCAAGCGTCGCGGTCTCGCTGGCGTCAAGCTGGTGATTTCCGACGCCCATGAGGGCATCAAGGCAGCCGTCCAGCGCGTGTTCCAGGCGACATGGCAGCGCTGCCGAGTGCATTTTATGCGCAACGCCATGGCGCATGCTGGCAAGCAGGGCAAGCGCCTCTTCGCCGCGTTCATCGCCACCGCCTTCGCCCAGGACACCGCCGAAGCCGCCAAAGCCCAATGGCGCCAAGTTGCCGACCAGATCCGGACAAAGGCTCCCAAGTTGGCGACCCTCCTGGACGAGGCGGAAACCGACGTGCTGGCCTACATGACGTTCCCAAAGGAGCATCGGGTCAAGATACACTCGACAAACCCGATCGAGCGCCTGAATGGCGAGATCAAGCGCCGGACCGACGTTGTCGGCATCTTTCCGAACGAGGACGCCATTACTCGGCTTATCGGCGCCATTCTCCTGGAGCAGAACGATGAATGGGCCGTCCAGCGCGCCCGCTACATGACACTGGAAACCATCGCTCCACTCGGCGATAATTCCCCAATCATGCTGCCCGTTGTGGCTGCATGATAAACCCGGCCAGACTGCTGGGAACCAGGATGATTGGCAATGCCAATCCTACACCACTGCCTGGGACACGATCATCTTGAACCGTTGGGGAACCGCCCGGATCGAGCCGGCCGGCCCGGCGGCACCCAGCCGTTCCATAACTTTCGTATGATGCTAGTGGACAACAAGTTAAAACTTTAGGCAAAAGAATCGTACCGAATATGGCGCGACAATGTCGCCCATCTTCGTTGACCCCTTCGATCTAAAGGGTTAACATGTTTTCGCAATCACGCAAAATGCGGAGCGGAACCATGGAAGTCGGTCAATATCCTTCGCCTCTCGGCGTCGTCGGCCTGAAAATCGGGCAGAAGAGCCAGCAGACCCAGGCCCAGGTGGTCACCCAGGCGCTGGAAAGCACCAAGGAGCTCGTCCAGAACTCGGCCCAGGCCTCCGGCGGGGCGAACGGCGGCGGCAAGCTGCTCAACATCAAGGCTTGATCCGCATCGGGGCTTGATCCGCATCGGGGCTTGATCCGCATCGGGGCTTGATCCCGCCCTTCCAATCCGCCGACGGATCGTCCAAGAATTCCCCGACCCCCCGCCGGACGGGGACACGGCCCGCCGGGACGGGCCGCCAGGATCGGGGATCGCCTTGAAGATAGGTCTCGCATTGGGCAGCGGAGCGGCGCGCGGCTGGGCGCATATCGGCGTGCTCCGCTCGCTCGAAGCCTCGGGCATCAGGCCCGACATCGTCTGCGGCACCTCGGTCGGCGCCCTGGTCGGCGGCGCGTGGCTGACCGGCCAGCTCGACGCGCTGCAGGAATGGGCCTCCACCATGGGCCTGTTCGGCGTGCTCAAGCTGCTGGACGTGACCTTTTCCCGCGGCGGCCTCGTCTCCATCACCAAGGCCTTCGAGCAGTTCCGCAACGACCGGACCGACGTGCTGATCGAGCACCTGCCCACGGTCTTCGCGACCGTCGCGACCGACCTGGCGACCGGGCGGGAGGTCTGGCTGAGGGAAGGGCATCTGCTCGACGTGGTCAGGGCCTCCGCCGCGATGCCGGGACTGTTCCCCGCCGTGCCGCACGACGGCCAGTGGCTGGTCGACGGCGCGCTGGTCAACCCGGTACCCGTGTCGCTGTGCCGCGCCTTGGGCGCCGACGTGGTGATCGCGGTCAACCTCAACGGCGACCTCGCGACCCTGCCGCGGCTGGCCAAGGGTTCAGGCTCCCCGGAGGGGAAGCCGCCCGCCGAGAAGCCCCCCGTGCTGGCCGCCCTGCTGAACACCCGGATCGGCAGCCATCTCAGCGACAAGACCCGGTTCCTCGCCAGCCAGCTGACCACGGCGCGCGAGCCCGTTCCCAACGTGCTGGAGATCCTGGCCGGCTCGATCGACATCATGCAGGACCGCATCACCCGCTCCCGGCTGGCGGGAGAGCCGCCCGACGTCCTGATCGCGCCCCGGCTGGGCCATATCGGCATCCTGGACTTCGACCGCTCCGAGGAGTTGATCGAGCTGGGCCGGACCTCGACCGACGCGATGGGACCGGCGATCACGCTCGCCGTAAGGCGCGCCTGAAGGCATATGCACGACGTGCAGGGGGGCAGCGGCGATGTTGTGGCATCTACCCTTTAGTGCTAATGATACTCCATAAAGATGAAACAATAAGTCTCGTATCTGCGGCCGTCCCTTCGGGCGGGAGGGGATGATGACCGGATCAGGCCTTTCGGAACAGGATGTGAAGCGTCTGCTGGTGGATCGGTCGCCGCAGGCCCGCATCGAAACCATGTCGAAGGTGATCGCCGACTTCGAGTCCGGCCGGTTCTCCGACAAGGAACAGGACCTGGTTCGCCAGATCCTCCAGCGTCTCGCGATCGACGCGGAGATGGCGGTCCGCGAGGCGGTCGCCTGGCAGATCTACAACAGCCCGCTGCTGAACGCCGACTTGGCGAAACGCCTGGCCCAGGACGTCGCGGAGGTGGCCTTCCCCGTGCTGCGCCACGCCACGGTGCTGCCGGACGACTTCCTGGTCGAGGTGGTGCAGCAGCGCGACAGCAAGAAGCAGGTCGCCATCGCCGCCCGCGACGAGGTGTCGGCCCGCCTGTCCGACGCCATCGTCGACACCGCCAACATCACCGCCATCGAGCGGCTGGTGCGCAATCCCGGGGCCATCCTGGCCGAGCCGACCCTGCACCGGACCCTGGACCGCTTCGGCGCGATCGAGACGATCAGCGAGTCCATGGCCGGGCGGGACGACCTGCCGATCACCGTGATAGAGAAGCTGATCCACTACGTCTCCGAGGAGATCCGCGACGAGCTGGCGGCGCGCCACGACCTTCCCGCCGGACTGCTCGGCGGGCTGGTCGAGCATGGCCGGGAGGCGGCGACGCTGCTCCTGCTCAAGCCCATGGCCGGCCGCTTCCGGGACGTCGAGCTGTTCGTCAAGCACCTGCACGCCAACAACAGGCTCAGCCCGTCGCTGCTGTTCCGCTCGCTGTGCTGCGGCGACGTAGACCTGTTCGTGGCCGGGGTCGCCGTCCGCTGCAACCTCAGCATGGCGAACGCCCGGCTGCTGGTGTTCGACGAGGGCCAGCTCGGCCTGCGCGCCGCCTTCGAGCGGTCCAGGATCCCCTTGAGCCTGCTGCCGCCGTTCCGCTCGGCCCTGGCCGTGGTCCGGGAAACCGGCTATCGGGGGGAGGAGGCGCACCGCGCCGATTTCCAGAGGAAGGCGGTGGCGCGCGTCTTCAACGATTGCGCCGGCAAGGGCGACAGGGACATCGAGGAGCTTCTGCTCCAGCTCTTCGACCACAAGACCGACATCCACCTGAAGGACGTCGTTCCGGCCCCGCCGTCGACCGATGGGCTCGGCGGCGCCGCGGCGATGCGCCGGACCATGCCGTGAGTTCCTGACGCGGGAAAATGCCTTCCGCGATGCCGCCTGAAACGATGCAAGCCGGTATTCAGTCGCCTTCGAAGATCAATTTTGTTATCAATTGCGAGCAATCGCTCTTCGATCCTCGGGTCCATTCGGGAATGGCAGACACCATCGCAGGAAAAACGACTCCGGGGTGTTCGTCCAGCGGGCGCCGCGACGACGCGGACCGGACCGGTGACGGACGGGAGGATATCCGCTCCACCGAGTTCCTTCCCCCCGAAGCCCGCGCGGTCCTCGACCGGGCGCCGATCCCGATCCTGCTGGCGGCGCCGGCGGCGGACTCCCGGTCCGGCGGTCCCGTCGGCCGAATGGCGGTGATCCACGCCAACCCGGCGCTGGCGCGGCTCGCCGGCCGGGCCGGCGTCGAGATCCCTCCGGGATGCCGGCTCGACGCGCTGTTCCGCACGGCGCCGGGCGCGCCGGGCTTTCCGGCCGAGGACGGCGCCGTCGCGGCCGGCTTCGCGGGAGCCTCCCCGGCCGTGCCGGCCGGCAAGCTCCTGCTCGCCGTCGTCGCCGACCGCCTGGGCAGGAGGAACCACCGGCTCGCCGCCTTCATCGACGGGGCCGCTCCGCCGGACCAGCAGGCGACGGTGGAAGCCCTGCTGGCCGCGGCGTCGCTCGCGCTGGCTTCCACCGTGGAGGCGGCGACCGCGCGCTCGACGCTGAACACCGTCCTGTCCAGCCTCACCGACGCCTTCATGTCGGTCGACCATGCCTGGCGCTTCACCCGGGTCAACCGGATGGCCGCCGAGGCCTGCGGCATGGCGCCCGAGGACATGATCGGCCGCTCCTTCTGGGAGCTGTTCCCGGAAGCCGTCGGCAGCCCGCTCCAGGCCGCCGCCCACCGGGCGGAGACCGAGCAGGTCCCGGTCCACGCGGAGGCGTTCCATCCCCGGCTCGGCCGCTGGTTCGAATACCATGTCTATCCCTCGCCGGACGGCCTGGGCATCATCGAGACCGACATCACCTCGCGCAAGCAGCAGGAGTCGCGCCAGCATCTGATCGCCGACCTCAACGAGGCGGTCCGCCTGCTGACCGACCCGACCGAGATGATGGAGGTGGGGCTCGTCCTGGCGGGCCGGCATTTCGGGGTCTCGCGCATGGTCTTCGCCGAGATCGATCCCGGCCGGCTCGTCGTGACCGGCCTGCGCCAGTACCGGGACGGCGTGCGCGAGGTGCCGGGCGACATCCGGCTCGCCGATTTCGGCGCCAGGGCGCTGGAAACCCTCCAGCGCGGCCATACCCTGGTCGTCGACGACGTCCATGCCGACGCGCGCACCGCCGGGAGCGTCGCCGCCTTCGAGCGGATCGACGCGCGGGCCATGCTGGTGGTTCCGCTGACCCGGTCGTCCCGCCTCCTGGCGCTCCTGTCCCTGCAGGAGCGGATCCCGCGCCAGTGGACCATGGACGAGATCGACCTGGCGGAGCGGGTGGCCGAACTGATCGGGGAGGCGGTCGAGCGGGCCCGGTCGGAGCGGGCCGTCCGCGACGGCGAGCGCCGGCTGCGCCTGGCGACCCAGGCGGCAGCCCTGGGGGAATTCGAGTACGACCCGGTGACCGGCTCGGTGATCCGGTCGGTGCTGGTCGACCGGCTGTTCGGCTTCCAGCCGGGCGAGGTCGGGTCCCATATCGATCCGTTCTTCGGCCGGATCCATCCCGACGACATCGAGGCGTTCCGCCGCGGGCTGGAGGACGCCGTCGCGGGCAGGGCGGACTGGAACCATATCTTCCGGGTCGTCCACCGCGACGGCAGGATCTGCTGGATCGCCTCGGTCGGCGAGGTCATCCGCCGGTCCGACGGGACCGCCCAGCGGATGGTCGGGATCATCCGCGACATCACGGTCGACTGGCTGGCCGAACAGGAGCTGCGCCGCGCCCGCGACGCCGCGACCGAGGCGAGCGCCGCCAAGACCCGCTTCCTCGCCGCGGTCAGCCACGACCTGCGCCAGCCGATCCAGGCCGTGTCGCTGTTCCTCGACCTGCTGAGCCATAAGGTCCTGCCGCCCGACGCGCGCGACCTGATCGGCATGATCGACGTCTCGGTCAAGGGACTCCAGGGCATGCTGAACGGGCTGCTCGACGCGGCCCGGCTCGACGCCGGCATCGTCAAGCCGGTGGTCCAGCCTTTCAACCTGGACGAACTTCTGGAGAGGCTCGCCGCCGAGTTCGAGGGCCAGACAACCGCCGCCCGCCTGCTGTTCGAGGTGCGGCCGGCCAAGGTCGCGGTCTCCAGCGACCCGGTCCTGCTCGAACAGATCCTGCGCAACCTGCTGTCCAACGCGGTCAAGTTCACGATGCGCGGCTGCATCCTGCTCGAATGCATCCCGAACGAGACCACGGTCGACATCCATGTCGCCGACACCGGCCCGGGTATTCCGGAGGACAAGACCGAGGCGATCTTCCAGGACTTCCTCCAGCTGGACAATCCGGCCCGAGACCGCAGCCGCGGGATCGGCCTCGGCCTGGGCACGGTCGCCCGGACCGCACGGCTGCTCGGCCATCCCGTGGGCGTGCGCTCCAAGGTCGGCGAAGGCGCCATCTTCACCGTCACGGTGCCGATCGCCGACACGCCGGTGAAGCCCCCGGAGAAGCTGTGGCGCGGCCACGAGCAGTGGCAGGACCGCATCCTGGCCGACCGGACGATCCTGGTGGTGGACGACGACCACGCCGTCCTGACCGCCCTGGTGATGCTGCTGGAGGACTGGGGCATGCGGGTGATCCGCGCCGGCGGGCTGGACGAGGTGGCCGAACTCCTGCCCGAACTGGACAGCCCGCTCGACCTCGTGCTGACCGACTACCGCCTGCCCAACGGCGCCACCGGGGCCGAGGTGATCGACCTGGTGAGGCAGAGCGGCCACCATGCGGAGATCGCCGGCCTGGTCATGACCGGCGACACGTCGCCCAAACGGCTGATCGAGGCCCAGAAGGCCCAATGCCGTCTGCTGCACAAGCCGGTCAATCCGGACGACCTGAAGCGCGCCCTGATCTCCTGCTTCTGACCGTTCCCGGCGCGGGCTCGGCACGGGCTTGTAACGATGCGGCTCGGAGCCATCTGCAAGGCAACGAAGTTTGGACATCGGCCGGAGGATGACGATCATGTTCGACTCTGACACCAACCGGCGCCGCGACCCGGAACCCGTGGATCCCAACGCGCGCAGCATGATGCGCTTCGCCCTGCTGAGCGGGCTGTCCCTGGTCCTTGCCCTGCTGTGGCCGGCGCATCTGTTTCCGGTGATGCTGGCCGGATTCCTGTTCATCAATGCCATGACCAGCGCCGCCGTCGCGGCGATCCAGCGCCAGCCGCTCTGGAGCCCGACCCTGACGCGCTGGGACGAGGGGGCGGCGTTCTATGTGTTCGGCTTCATCGCCGGGCTTTTCATCGACCCGGGGGTGGTTGAGGACGCCCTGAACGCCACCCGCGCCGCGGGTTGACATATCGGGGTCCGGTGAGACGCTGAAAAAGCGCAAACCCGTTTTTGGAAGATTGTCCAAAGTTGTGATCCGCGTCACTATGGCGGTGCGCCCGTGGTGGTAGGGTGCGCTCTTGTCTTGATTCCTGTACGGGTTTGCCATGGCGTTCAGTGCGACCTTCTGGGGGGTGCGCGGCACGATTCCCTGTCCATCCCCGACACATTTCCTGTTCGGCGGGAACACGAGCTGTGTCGAGGTGGCGGTGGGCGACCACACCATCATCCTGGATTGCGGCACCGGGTTCCGCGGCCTGGGCAAGCACCTGATGAAGCGGACGACGCGGCGGGCGACCATCCTGCTCAGCCATTTCCACCTGGACCATATCGCGGGCTTCCCGTTCTTCCATCCCGCCTACAGCCAGGATTTCTCCTTCAGGATCATGGCGGCGCGCTTCCAGGGCTGCCCGAACATCCGCTCGATCCTGGCCAGCCAGATGGAGCCGCCGCTGTTCCCGGTGCCCATGCGCACCATGAAGGCGGACATGACGTTCGAGAATTTCAGCCCGGCCGATACCCTGACCCTGGACGGCGGCATCCGGGTCCGCACCGCGGCGCTCAACCACCCCGACGGCGCCTGCGGCTACAGGATCGACCACGACGGCCGCTCGCTGGCCTACGTCACCGACACCGAACATGTCCCGGGCGCGCCCGACCGCAACATCCTGGACCTGATCGCGGGAGCCGACCTCGTGATCTACGACGCGACCTACACGGAGCAGGAATTCGCCTGCAAGGCCGGCTGGGGCCACTCCACCTGGGTGGAGGGCGTCAAGCTGTGCCGGGAGGCGGGAGCCCGCCGCCTTGCCCTCTTCCACCACGAGCCGGACCATGACGACGCCTTCATGTCCAGGCTGGAGACCGAGGCGCAGTCCGCCTGGGCTCCCGTCTTCGCGGCGCGCGAAGGCACGACCGTCACGCTGGAGTGACGGCCGGCCCGCCGCGTCGCCGCCTATCTTGCCTGGACGAACCGGACCTGCGAGTCGTCGCGGCGGACGATCCGGATGACGAAGGGCGACGTGAGCACCTGGGCGGCCATGGCTCCGGGAGGCGGCGAGCGCTCGCCGTAGGAGACCACCAGTTCGCGGCCGCTCGGCAGGCCCTGTTCGATGAACTGACGGTCGGTCGTCACCTGTTCCGTGATGGTCTCGATCACCACGCCGTAGCCGGCCGTCTGCCGCATGCCGAGGAAGACGCCGATCCCCATCCAGTCCCTGGGCAGCGGACCCGGCGCCGGGGTGCCGGTGAGCTGCCAGAGGTTTTCCCACTGCTCCTGGGTGCGGGCGACGATCGTGGTGCGACCCTGCACGGACGCCTGGGTGCCGCTCCACTCGAACTGTCCGTCGATGCCGGGTACCTGGACGATCTGCGTGCCCTCCGGATTGGAGAGGGGTTCGCCGGCCAGCAGGTTCATCGCCGCGGTGCAGCCGGTGGCGGACATCAGGGCGGCGCCGAGGGCCGCCAGAAGGATCCCGCGCATCGGTCAGGCGGCCCGCGGCAGCGCTGACTCGACCAGCTTGGCCCAGTAGCTGGCGCCGACCGGCAGGATCTCGTCGTTGAAGTCGTAGCGCGGGTTGTGGACCATGCAGGCGCTGGGCCCGCCCGCCTGGCCGATCCAGACATAGGAGCCGGGCCGCTCCTTCAGCATGAAGGCGAAATCCTCCGCCCCCATGCTGGGCGCGGGATCATGGATCACCTGGGCCTCGCCGACCACCTGGGCCGCGACGCGGGCGGCGAAATCGGTCTCGGCGGCGGTATTGACCGTGGCCGGGTAGTTTCGCCGGTAATCGACCTCCGCCTCCGCGCCGAAGGCTTCCGCCGTGGCCGTCGCGACCCGCTTCAGGCCGGCCTCCACGCTGTCCTGCACGGCGGGCTCGAAGGTCCTGACGGTGCCGCTCAGCACCACCTCCGCCGGGATCACGTTGTACGCGGCGCCGCCATGGATCTGGGTGACGCTGACCACGGCCGAGCGCAGGGGGTCGGTGTTGCGGCTGACCAGGCTCTGCAGCGCCGTCACGACATGGGCGGCGACCACCACCGGGTCGACGCCGTGGTGGGGCATGGCGCCGTGCGCCCCGTGGCCGCGCACGCGGATATCGAACTGGTCTGCCGCGGCCATGATCGGCCCGGTGCGGACCGCGATCGAGCCGGCCGGCATCTCCGGCCAGTTGTGCATGCCGTAGACTTCCCGGGCCGGGAACAGGTCGAACAGCCCTTCCTGCACCATCTTCTGGGCGCCGCCCTTGCCCTCTTCCGCGGGCTGGAAGATGAAATGCACCGTACCGTCGAAGTTGCGGGTCTCCGCCAGGTACCTTGCCGCTCCCAGCAGCATGGTGGTGTGGCCGTCATGGCCGCAGCCATGCATCTTCCCCGGAACCCTGGACGCGTGCGGAAAGTCGTTCTGCTCCTGCATGTTCAGCGCGTCCATGTCGGCGCGCAGCGCTATCACCCTGTCGGGCCCGGCGGCGCTCCCCGCCGTCAGCGTGCCGACGACCCCGGTGCCGCCAAGCCCCCGATGGACCGCGATCCCCCACTCCTCCAGCTTGGCCGCGACGATGCCGGAGGTGCGGAACTCCTCGAAGGCGGTCTCGGGATGGGCATGAAGATCGCGCCGCCAGGCGGTCATCTCGTCGTGGAAATCGGCGATGCGATTGATGATCGGCATGGTTCGTCTCGGTTCGAATCAGGGTGTCCGCCCGCGCAGGTTAGCAGACGGAAGCGGGTCAGGACAGTCGCAGCGGCGCGGAAACCTCCGCCAGCCGCGCGTCGATCGCCTCGGCGGTCGGCAGGCTCTCCTGCGCGCCCAGGCCCAGGCAGGCGATCGAAGCGCCGACGCTGGCCCGGTGCAGCGCCTCCTCCGGGCTGGCGCCGCCGTCGAGCGCCGCGGTGAGGATGCCGCAGAAGGCGTCGCCCGCCCCGGTGGTATCGACCGGGGAAATCTTCAGCGGCGCCGCCGTCCACAGGGCGCCGCCCGATTCGGCCATCAGCGCGCCGGCACCGCCCAGGGTCACGACGCAGGTGACGCCGCAGGTGCGGGCGAGGTCGCGGGCCAGTCCGGTCGCCGAGCTGGCGGAAAGCTCCAGGCGCCCGGCGATCTCGGCGGCCTCGAGCTCGTTGACCACCAGGATGTCGATCAGCTTGAGGATGTCCGGCGGGACGTCGGCGGCCGGCGCCACGTTCAGGACCGTGCGGGCGCCCAGCGCATGGGCGCGCCGGATCAGCGCCCAGTTCTGCTCCGCCGGGACCTCCATCTGCATCAGCACGGTGATGCCGGCGCCGAGCCTTTCGTCGGGGATGCGGTCGGCCGAGGCCGACAGATTGGCGCCGCTGGCAACCGAGATGAAGTTCTCGCCGTCGGCATCGACGCAGATCATGGCGCAGCCGGTCGCCGTCTCCGCCACCTGGATGCCCGACGTGTCTACCCCGTCGCGCGCCAGGTTCTCGACCAGCGTCGAGCCGAAGGCGTCGGGCCCGATGCAGCCGGTCATGGCGACCGCGGCACCTGCGCGGGCCGCCGCGATCGCCTGGTTGTTGCCCTTGCCCCCCGGCTTCAGCTGGTACGCGGGGCAAAGGACCGTCTCTCCTGGTTTCGGTAGCGAGGGGACCGTCATGACGAGGTCCATGTTGAGCGAGCCGAAAACCAGAATCATCGTTGTCCCAATCCGAAATGCGCCGGTGCCGAACCGGCGCCGTTCAATGGGAGAACAGCACCGGTATGGTCATGTGCTGCATAATATGACGCGTGACGCCGCCCAACACCAGTTCGCGCAGCCGCGACCGGCCGTAGGCTCCCATGACCAGCAGGTCGGCCGAAACGTCGGTCGCATAGTTCAGGATCATGTCGCCCGGGTCCATCCCTCGGGCGTTGACGTGGTCGGCCGTGACCGGCACGCCGTGGCGCGCCAGGTGCAGGCTGATGTCGGCGCCGGGCTCGTCGCCCAGGCCGTTGATGCCGGTCTTCGGGTTGACCGCCAGGACGCTGACCTTCTTCGCGGTCTCCAGGAAGGGCAGGGCGTCGTTGACCGCGCGCGCCGCCTCGCGGCTGGCGTTCCAGCCGACCAGCACCTGCTCGCCGATGGTCGGGAACCTGCCTGCATAGGGCACCATCAGCACCGGCCGGCCGCAGTCGAACAGGACGTCCTCCGGATGGACCGGCGGGACGTCGCGGTTCCGGTCGGGGTCGATCTGGCCCAGGATCACCAGGTCGGCGTAGCGGCCGACGATCCCGGCCACCTCGGTCGGATCGCCGCGCAAGGCCCGCCACTCCGCCCGGGAGCCGATGCCGGCCAGCTCGACCCGCTGGCGGAACAGGCCGGCGGCCTCGTCGGCGATCTCCTGCGCCATGCGCTGCTGGAGGGCGATCACGCTGTCGCCCAGCTCGCCGGCGACATAGCTCGGCAGCGCCGGCGGCGCCGATACGAACAGGCCCGTCAGGTGGGCGTCGTGCCGGGCGGCCAGCATGGCCGCGGCGTCGATCCGCGCGGCGGCAGGCTTGCTGGTGTCGACGACGACCATCAGGTTCTTGAGCGCCATGGAATTTCTCCCCCTCTTCTGGTTCCGTCACGAATCGGCGTGACCGGCCTTTCCGTCGCTTCGGCAGCATCCTCCCCTGGACGGACCTGTTCATTGATCAGGATCAAGAAGAGCGGGCGGGGGAGGGGCGGCGTCCCGCCGCCCAGGGTGCGCGAGACGCGCACCCTCCCGTCAGGATTACCCTGCCGCCACCATCCCCTCCGGCGGTTCGACGCCGAACCGGGCCGCCCAGGGCTCCAGCGCCTCGCCGACGCCGGCGTAGAGGTCGACGCCGCTGCGCAGCTGCTCCGAGCGGCGCTTCAGCCCGCCTTCGCCGGGCAGGCGGACCGGCGGGGCGCCGGGGCGCGGCGGGATCGAGTGGGCCTTGTCGGCCAGCCAGCCCGTCTCGCGCAGGAAGGCGTCGCGCCCGCCGAACGCGTCCGGGTCGAACACCTGCAGGAACACCGAGGCGCCCCAGCCGGTGGCGCCGTCGGCCCGGCCGTAGCCGCCCAGGGCGGAGGTCATCATCTCGATCATCAGCCCCAGCGCGTAGCCCTTGTGCCCGAGGTCGAGCCCGCCGAGCGGCAGGATCGCGCCGGGCGGATCGGCGAAATAGGCCGAGGCGTCGGCGGTCGGCTCGCCGCGCCCGTCGATCAGCCAGGGGTGGGGCAGGGGCTTGCCCTCCGCGTGGCAGCGGTTGGTCAGGCCGTTGGTGGTGGTCGACATGCTGACGTCCAGCAGCACCGGCGCGCCCGTGGTCGGCCAGCCCGCGGCCAGCGGATTCGGGGTCATCAGCCGGCCGATGCCGCCATGGGGCGTGACGCTGGCGCCCGCCGGGTCCGAGCTGGCCAGGATGATCGCGAGGCCCCGGTCGGTGGCGCGCTTCAGGTACGCGGCGAGGCAGGCGATATGGTGGCTGCGGCGGATGACCACCGTGGCCGTGCCGTACTGCACCGCCCGCTGGCTGGCGAGGTCGAGCGCCTGGACGACCAGCCAGGGGCCGGGCAGGCGGCGGCCGTCCCAGGTGACGGCGGGGCCGGTGTCGGCCAGGGTTTCCGGATCGCCCGACACCGCCATGGCGCCGGAGTCGATTTCCTTCAGGTAGCCGGGCAGCAGTTGCAGGCCGTGGGTGGTGTGGCCGAAAAGGTCCCCTTCCACCAGGATCTCGGCGACGGTCCGGGCGCGGGCGGGCGCCAGGCCGGCGGCCTGAAGCAGGGCGGCGGCGTAGCCGACCAGTTTGTCCGCGGCGAAGCGGGGCATGACAGTTCCTCCTGGATATCCTGCGTTTTTCGAGGGTTGACGGGACCCATGGGGCAGCGGATCGTTCGTCATGACAACTAAAAACCGACATCGGAACCGACATTAGGGGGGATCAGGCCATGGATCGGGCTTTCGACATCATCGACGAGCGCTTCAAGCGCTACGCGCTCGGCAACGTCTTCGTGGAGCGCCTGCACACCGGGATGCGCTGGGCGGAAGGGCCGGTCTGGTTCGGCGACGCCGGGCAGCTCCTGTGGAGCGACATCCCGAACAACCGGATCATGCGCTGGGTCGAGGGCGGCGGCGTCAGCGTCTTCCGCAGCCCGTCCAACTTTTCCAACGGCAATACCCGCGACCGGCAGGGCCGGCTGGTCACCTGCGAGCACGGCGCGCGCCGGGTCACCCGGACCGAGCATGACGGCTCGGTGACCGTGCTGGCCGACAGCTACCAGGGACGCCGGCTGAACTCGCCCAACGACGTGGTGGTGAAGTCGGACGGCTCGGTCTGGTTCACCGACCCGCCCTACGGCATCCTGACCGACTACGAGGGCCACCGCTCCGAGATGGAGCAGGACGGCTGCCACGTCTACCGGATCGACGCGGAGACGGGGCAGGTGACGGTGGCGGCGGACGATTTCGACAAGCCCAACGGCATCGCCTTCTCCCCCGACGAGCAGACCCTCTACGTCGCCGATACCGGCGCCTCTCACCGCAAGGACGGCCCGCACCATATCCGGGCCTTCACCGTGTCGCAGTCCGGCACCCTGTCCGGCGGGGAGGTGTTCGCCACCATCGAGCCCGGGCTGGCCGACGGCTTCCGCCTGGACACCGACGGCAACGTCTGGACCAGCGCCGGCGACGGGGTCCATTGCTACTCGCCCAACGGCGACCTGATCGGCAAGGTGCTGGTTCCGGAGGTGGTCTCCAACCTGACGTTCGGCGGACCGAAGCGGAACCGGCTCTTCATCACCGCCACGACGTCGCTCTACAGCGTCTATGTCGGGGCGAACGGCGCCGGGCCGTTCTGAGGGGAGAAGGGACCGGGATGCGTATCCTCATTCCAGACGCGCAGTTCCTCGACGATGCCGAGATCGAGCGGGCCGCCGCCGGTCCCGGCGTCACCTTCGACGTCCATCGCGCCGTGCGGGAGACCGACGTGCCCGAGGCGAGCTGGCGCGCCTGCGACGCAGTGATCTGCTACCATGTCATCCAGTACCGCGGCCCCTGGCTTGACCGGCTGGAGCGTTGCCGGGTGATGGTGCGGGCCGGAGTCGGCTTCGACAACATCGACATCGCGGCGGCGGCCGGGCGCGGCATCCCGGTCTGCAACGTGCCGGATTACGGCACGACCGACGTCGCAGACCACGCCATCGCCATGATGATGGCCCTGACCCGCGGCGTGGCGGCCTATGACGCCCAGCTCCGCGCCGACCCGGTGGGGGCTTGGCGGTTCGACACGCCGCCCCTGGTCCGCCGCGTGCGCGGGCAGACGTTCGGAGTCGTCGGGCTGGGGCGGATCGGGACGGCGGCGGCGCTGCGCGCCCGCGCCTTCGGCATGGACGTGCTGTTCTACGACCCGGCGCTGCCCTCCGGCGCGGAGCTTTCCTTCGGTTTCGGCCGTACCCGCTCCCTGGCCGACCTGATGGCGGGGGCCGACATCGTCAGCCTGCACTGCCCCCTGACCGGGGAAACGCGCGGCATGATCGGGGCGGAGGCGCTGGCGGCTTCCCGGCCCGGCCAGATCCTGGTGAAT
This sequence comes from Skermanella sp. TT6, assembly GCF_016653635.2. Classification (NCBI taxonomy): domain Bacteria; kingdom Pseudomonadati; phylum Pseudomonadota; class Alphaproteobacteria; order Rhodospirillales; family Azospirillaceae; genus Skermanella; species Skermanella cutis. Next base: position 4,046,706 of record NZ_CP067420.1, on the reverse strand, counting down.
ACCGCCCGCGGTGCGGTGGTCGACCTGGACGCCCTGTTCGGCGCCCTCAAGGACGGCAGGGTGGGCGGGGCCGCGCTCGATGTCCTGCCAGTCGAGCCGCCCGAGCCGGATCATCCGCTGATACGGGCCTGGAAGGCGCAGGAACCCTGGATCGCCGGCCGCCTGCTGCTCAGTCCCCACGCCGCCTTCTACAGCCCGTCAAGCATCGTCGACCTGCGCCGGAAGTCGGCCGAGACGGTCATGGCGGCACTGGCGGGGGAGCCGATCAACTGCGTCAACGGCGTGGTGCCGCGGCACGGTTGAGGACCCTGGCCGGCGATCAGGTCCGCCGTTCGGCAGGCGCCGCCGGTTCATACCGGCCGCCCTCGTCGCAGGGATCGGTTTCCTGCGGGTCCGGCATCGACGAGGCGTCGCGGCCCAGTTCGGACTGGACCTGCTCAAGGCTGCGCAAAGGGTTCAGGAGATAACTGCTGACGGGCATTCAAAACGGCTCCTTGGCGATAGCCAAAAATATCGAGCAGCCGGTGAATGACTGGTTAATGACAGAGATTTAATAATCGTCTCTGCTGCAGGCCATGAAATAGTCACCATCTGCAGACCAGATCAGGGGGCCGACCTTGGAGGGCGGGTATACTACTATCGATAACGGAATTGGACAAGTCTAGGATGTGGAAATTACTAGCTCTCTCGCTGGCGACCGTCGCGCTGGTGGTGTTCCATACGCCGATCGCCGCGCTCGCGTTCTTCGGCGTGATCGTGGCCGTCTTCATCGCCACTGTCTTCGCGTCGACGCCCAACTCCGGGCAGCGAGAGGTCTGAGAGGGGAAGGACCGGGTGGGGCCGTCCCGTCACGGCCCCCGCTTCCGCGATCCTTCCCGATCCACAGCCGCTACTCCGCCGGATGATGCGACAGCGCGCCCGGCTTCGCGGCCGAAACCTGCCGGGCCTGTTGCGGCATTCCGGCGCGCAGCACGATCGACGTGCCGAACATGATCAACCCGACCATGAAGATCAGGACCGATGCCAGCGCCGCGAAAGCGGAGCGTGTCTGATCCATCCACAGCATCAGTCCGGCCGCCGCGAAGCAGGCGAAGCCTCCCAGGCCGATCAGGTCCGCCGCCGGGCCGATATTGAAGGGGGTGTTCCTCAACCGCTGCTTGATATCCTGTGCCCAGGTGCTTGCCGTTGCGTAAATCATGATCTCTGCCCGACCCGTTCCTTGATTTGATTTGCTGTTGACCAGAGTAAGCGCGGTTCGCCGCGCCAGCGTCAAGCCTGTCGGCCGGTATAGCCTCGACGGAAAATGCGGCGGGAACGAGACGCCGAAACGTCCCGTGTTTAACTGCTTATTGACTAAGCGGCCCTAAAATTGTCTCCAACAGGCGGAGGTTCCGCCGCACGGGTATTGGAGAACAAGGTGTCTGGCAGTTTCGAAATCCGCCCTCGCGGGGTTGATCTGGATGGTGGAACTTCCGGGGCGCGGCGCCCGGCCGAGTACCAGCGCGGCGGCGACGACGCCCTGTTCGACGAATTCAACAATACCCTGGCTCGCCTGGAGGGCGCCGGGCGGGACCGGCCCGGCAACAGCGGACTGATCACCCAGATCGAGACCCTCGCCGCCGTGGTCGAGCGCCAGGCGCAGGAGCTTCGGGTCGCCCGCTCCGCCGCGTCCAAGCTCGAGGCGGAGAACGAACGGATGCGCCAGATGCTGCGCGCGTTGCTGGCCGCGATCGATGCGGGCGAGACCCGGATCTTCAGCACCGTGGAGCGCGCCGAACGCCGCCTGCGGGAACTGATCGACACCGGCACCGCCTTGCCCGATCCCTCCCTCAGCCAGCAGGCGCCGCGCTCACGCAACCCGCGCCCGGTCCGCGAACAGGAACCGGGCCTGCCGAGCAGGCCGTCGATCCGGGTGATCGAGTAGCCCGGTTCCGGGCGCCTGGGGGATTTACCCCAGGCCGAGCTTCTTGCGGACGTCGTAGCTGCGGTCCTTGGACCAGCGTTCCAGGAAGCCGGCCAGTTCGCTGTCAGGCGGTTCGGGCAGCACGACCTTCAGCTTGACATACTGGTCACCGGCCAGTCCGGTCTTCGGATCGACGATCCCCTTGCCCTTCAGCCGCAGCGTCCCGCCGGTGTTGGAGCCGCGCGGCACCTTTACGGCGACCTGCCCGTCCAGCGTCGGCACCTTGATGGTGGCGCCCAGCACCGCCTCGGGCAGGCTGATCGGCAATTCCAGATGGATGTCGGAGTCCTTGCGCACGAAGAAGGGGTGCGCCTCGACATGGACCTCGACGATCGCGTCGCCAGCCGGACCGCCGCCGATCCCGCTCATCCCCTGGCCTTTGAGCCGCAGTTTCTGCTGGTCCTCGGTCCCCGGCGGGATCGCCACGTCGATGCTCTTACCGGTCGACAGGTTGATCCGCCGCTTGGTTCCCAGCGCCGCCTCCGTGAAGGGGACGGTGACCGAATAGGCGATGTCGGTGCCGCGCGACTTGAAGCCGCCGTGGCCGGCGCCGCCCCGCCGGCGCCCGGCGCCGAACAGGTCGGAGAAGATGTCGTCGGCGTCGAACCCGCCGAAGTCGGCGCCGCCGCGTCCGCCGCCGGCATAGGCGCGATGCAGCGGGCGCTCGTTTCCGTTGGCGTCGATCTCGCCGCGGTCGAACCTGGCGCGCTTCTCCGCGTCGGACAGAAGGTTGTAAGCGCCGGAAACATCCTTGAAGCGCTGCTCGATATCGGGCCTGCCCGGGTTGAGATCGGGGTGGAACTGCTTGGCGAGGCGCCGGTAAGCCTGCTTGATCTCTTCGGCGGAGGCCGACTTGGTCAATCCCAGAACCTGATAAGGGTCGCGCATGACGGCCACGAGGTAGCGTATCCTGTAAAAAGGGTCGGCACTACGGCGGACGCCCGCCGGCCGGTACGGCAGCGGGCGCCTGGTCAGTGCCTCGGGCCGGACGGCCGATCGGTGGCGTTCAGCTCACGATCTTCCAGGTGCCGTCCGGTTGCTGGCAAGCCTGACCAAAGGCCTGTTGGGTTCTGCCCCCGACAGTAACCGTTTGCTGGTATTCTCGGCAATAGGCGTTGGTGCCGGGCTGGCGGCCCTCTCGGGTCGGCACGATGGCGCCGGAGTTGCCGCTCTCGGGATTGCTCCAGACGATCTTCTCCCCGATCGGGGCCTCGTAAGCCCGCTGGGCCGCCCGGCCGGCGTAAACCTGGTCGGCCCGGTCGAGCGAGGAGCCGATCTCGCTGCCGAGGAAGGCGCCCAGCAGGGTGCCGGCGCCGACCGCGACCAGTTTGCCGGTGCCGCCGCCGATGGTCGAGCCGAGCAGCCCGCCGGCCGCGGCGCCGCCCAGCGTCCCGAGGCCCTGCTTGGGGCCGAGCCCGTCCGTGGTGCAGCCTGAAAGCAGTGCGAGCGCGATCAGCGCGGGAGCCACTCTCTTCAGCATCTTCCTCAAAGCCTCGTCGAAATCTACCAGGGGAGCCGGCACGAAGTGGCGGCAAGCTGGCATTCGGTATCCAGGAGAATGATGTATATTGTGTTGTCGCCCGAAAAATATGACCGGCATCACACATGATCGAATTTAAAGCGAATGATCCCTATGGGCTGTTCCGGACCTGGATGGCCGAGGCCGAGAAATCGGAACCCGAGGACCCCAACGCCATGGCGCTGGCGACCGCCGATGCCGCGGGAGTGCCGTCGGTCCGCATGGTCCTGCTGAAGGGACTGGACCCGCGCGGGTTCGTCTTCTACACCAACCTGGAGAGCCGGAAAGGCGTCCAACTCGCGGCCAACCCCAATGCCGCCCTGTGCTTCCACTGGAAATCCCTGAGGCGCTCCGTCCGGGTCGAGGGACCGGTCGAGCGGGTCTCCGACGCGGAGGCCGACGAGTACTACCACAGCCGCCCCCGGGGCAGCCAGATCGGCGCCTGGGCGTCCAGGCAGTCGCGCCCGCTGGAAGGCCGCTGGGAGCTGGAAAAGCGGGTGGCGGAGTTCACCGCGCGGCACGCCGTCGGCACGATCCCGCGTCCGGAATTCTGGTCCGGGTTCCGCGTGCTGCCCAGGCGCATCGAGTTCTGGGCCGACCGCCCGTTCCGTCTCCACGACCGGGTGGTCTTCCACCGGGTGCAGGAGGGCGACGACGGCGCGTCGGATGCGGCGCCGCGGTGGACGACGGAACGCCTGTTTCCCTAAAGGTGTTGCCGTCAGCATTCGGAAGCCGGCAGACAGGGAACCGGGATGGCAGAGACCATCGGAGACGATGCGGAACAGGATGATGACGGCCGTCTCCGCCGGGCCGCGACCTATGCCAGCGTCGGCGTCGCGCTGACGCTGATCGCGGCGAAGCTGGCGGCCTATCTCTACACCGAGTCGGTCAGCATCCTGTCCTCCCTGATCGACAGCTCGTCCGACCTCCTGGCCTCGGTGGTCACGCTGCTGGGGGTCAGGGTCGCCCTGCGGCCGCCCGACCGGTCCCACCGCTACGGGCACGGCAAGGCCGAGCCGCTGGCGGCGCTGGCCCAGGCCGCCTTCGTCGCCGGCTCGGCCGTCTTCCTCACCTACGAGGCGATCAACCGGCTGTTCAACCCCGTGGCGATCCAGGAAAGCTCCGCCGGCATCGCGGTGATGGTCTTCTCGATCGTGCTGACCGTCGGGCTGGTCGCGTTCCAGCGCCGGGTGATCCGGCGGACCGGCTCCATGGCGATCGGGGCCGACAGTCTCCATTACAGCGGCGACCTGTTCATGAACCTGGCGGTCATCGCGGCGCTGGTCCTGACCGGCATGACCGGCATCCCGATCCTGGACCCCCTGTTCGCGCTCGGCATCGCCGCCTTCCTGATCGTCGGGGCCTTCCGCATCGCCAAGGGATCGCTGGACACCCTGATGGACCGCGAGCTCCCCCACGGCGACCGCAAGCGCATCCGCGAGATCGTCATGGCCCATCCCGCGACGCGCGGCATGCACGACCTGCGCACCCGCAACGCCGGCATCACGCTGTTCATCGAGCTTCACCTGGAACTGGACAGCGAACTGACCCTGGCCGAGGCGCACGACATCACCGACGAGGTCGAGTGCCGGCTGACCGAAGCCTTTCCCCAGGCCGAGGTGATCGTCCACCAGGAGCCTTTCGGCCTGTCCGACGACCGCCTCGACACCCGCATCGCCGAGGCCGGGCGGCTGCGCCGCGGATCGTGAACCGTTCCGCTTCGGCGATTTCTTAACCGCGCCCCCTCATGATGTCGGCGGTTCCCCTCATGATGTCGGCGGTTCCGGTCCAGGAGGGGGCTAGGAGGGGGAATGGGGTGCTGAAGCGTCTGGCCGTACTCGCGCTGCCGATCCTGGCGCTCGCCGCCTGCCTGGACGAAGTCCCGTCGAACGAGGTCATCGCGAAGCTGCTCGAAGCCTCGGCCAATCAGGAACTGGCCGTCGTCAGGGCCGCCGGAACCCTGCCGCCGCCCGGCCAGCTGGTGCCCGACGCCGTCCGCATCGTGAACCTCAGGACGATCGGCGGCGTCACCGACAGCAAGGGCATCCATGTCGCTTCCATCCAGTTCGACCTGATGGTCGAGCTGAACGGCGCCCGCATGCTGAGCCAGCGCGGCGCCAAGGCGCGCCTCAAGCTTGCCCGGGAGGGCTCCGGCTGGCGCATCCTCGAGAAGCAGTAGCGGGGATCGCCGGCTGCGGCCCACTGTCACGTCCCATGCCCGCGAAGTCGTTTCACCCGATCCCTTCGCTCGATCGACCTATACGGAAGATTCGCATCGAAAGCCGAGGCCATGCAGGAGTATTCATCCTTGAATACTCCTGCATCCATTCCAAGAATGACATCCATAACCCTCCCGGGTTACAAGAATTTTACGCAGTTTGATCATCGGGACCGACTGGGTATATGTGACTCCCGTCGGCTTTGACCGATTTGACCCTATGGATACTTTGATCGGATCGTCATTCGGGGTTTGGATGTCGATTTTCTCTTCCCTATCCCATATCCGGCTGCCGCGTCCTCCCGGACCTTTCCGGTTCCGGCGGCTGGGAACGGCTCGGCCCGACGGCGGCGACGAAGTCCCGGAAACCGGTTCCGTCGATCCGCTCCAGGTCGGCCGGGGCGAGATCTTCCACGAAGCGGGCGAGTTCGGCGGCGATGTGCTGGAGGCGCTGATCGCCGAGGCCGGCGGCGGCGGCGGTGGTGGTGGGGATCTGGAGTTCGACAGGGACATCCGCGGGCAGGGTGCCGGTGCCGAGACCGGCCCGCGCGACTGGGGTCCGGACTACGGCGCCGCCGGTTCGGCCGTCTCCGGGCTGGATGCCAGGACGCTCGCCATCCGGATGACGATGGCGTTCGGCGTGGCCGACGGCGATTTCGGCGGCGGCGACGCGTTCTTCGATGCGGACGGCGCCGACGGCTGGTCCGATCTCCTCCAGGGGGACGGCGCCCCGGCCGGCGGAGCGCGGTTCGGCGGCGGCGGCACGGGCATCGAGGCTGCGGAGCAGTCCGGCCTGCCGCACTCCGCCGGCCGGGGTGCGTTGCCGACGTTGCCCGGGCGCGGATGCCTTCCGGACCTGGGCGACGCGCTGGCGGCGAACCCGGGGCTGCGCGACCGTGCCGCCGCCTTCTCGGCCTCCGGGACGGCCGGCGCCGACGCCCGCCTGCTCACCGCGCTGGAGCACGAGGTCACCGGGGTGCTGTACGGCTGGGCCGGGCTGGACGCCGTTCCCGGCGACGGTCGGGAGGCTGCCTTCCTGGAGAAGTATTTCGGTGCCCACGCCGCCGGCGGGATCGCCGAGGCGCTGTCGCCCGACGCGATCTCGGAAGTCTTCGGGCAGGTCCGCGATGCCGCGATCCTCAAGCTGACCGGGCAGGGCTGCCTGTCCGGCCTGTTCCGCGACCTCGCCTACGACCCGAAGGCCGACCGGCTGACCGGCAGCGCCGTCATCGACCATGACGGGCTGGCGGCCTTCGGCGGCAGCGCGGCGGCCCTGGGTCCCGAAGGGGAGGCCGGCGCCTGGCAGGCCCTTGCGGCCCTGGCCCGCGGTTTCGAGGACGCCCTGGGAGAGGCGGACTCGCTGACGTCCCTGATGGCCGCGGTCCTCGACCGCGGGGCCGACCTGGCCGGCCGCGTCGGGCAGGGGCTCCGGACGCTCGGCATCGACGTCGACAGCGTCAGGCTGAAGCTTCCCGGCGGCGGCGAGGAGGAGACCGCCGAGACTTCGTCCGAGGAGTCGGGGGGCGGACCCTTGGAGGCCGCCGAAATTACCGGCACCGCCGAATCCCTGGACTGGAGCCGCCACGATGCGTGCCGGGACTGGTCCGAACTCGGCGCCGCGCATTCCGGCGAGCGGCACGACGCCGCCTTCGGGTTCCAGCCCGCCTTGCCCGACATGTTCGCCTTCGCCGGCATGCCGATCTTCGACTGCCTCTTCCAGCCCCAGGTCGCCTGAGCGATTAAGCCTCGTTTAATAAAATGCGCCGAAGATTTCGAAATGGATATATTGCTGCCTGGAACAATCAAGAAATACGGGCTCGCCGGCTGATGGACACCATGATGAGCGAAAAGTCGTTCCTGATCGGCGCGGTCGCGCAGGAGGCGGGAACGCTTGGCATCGAGATCGCCGATGTGGCCGGCAGCGTGGAGGACGTCAGCTCGCGCATGACCAAGAAGGCGGCGGTCTTCGTGGATCTGCGCGACGCCGCGGCCGGCATGTCCGAAAGCAGCGCCCGCATCCAGTCCGCGGCAAAGGCCACCCGCTCCGTCGCCCGGGACGCCCTTTCCGAGGTCGAGGGATCGCGCGGCCGGCTGCGGGAATCCCTGGACGACATCGGCGCGCTGGTGGAGGGCGTCACCGGCATGGAGCGCCAGCTCGGCGGGCTGCGCGAGGCCCTGATCCGGATCGGCAAGGTGGCGCAGGAGATCAGCGCCATCGCCAAGCAGACCAACCTGCTGGCGCTGAACGCGACGATCGAGGCGGCGCGCGCGGGAGAGGCCGGCCGGGGCTTCGCCGTGGTCGCCGGGGAGGTCAAGGCGCTCGCGTCCAAGACGGGCGAGGCCACCGCCGACATCGACGCCACCCTGCGGTTCCTCAACGAACAGGCCCGCCTGCTGCTCGCCGAGAGTTCCGAGAGCATGGAGAAGGCGAAAGCCGTGGGTGCGGGCACCAAGGCGCTCGGCTCCATGATCGAAACCGTCGGTTCCGCGATGGTCCAGGTCGACCGCGAGACAACCCGGATCGACGACGCCGCCACCGGAATCCGCGAAAGCTCCCGCCGGGTCGAGGAGCAGATCGCAGACATGGCGGGCGACGTGGAGCTGTCGAGCGGTGACCTGAACGCGACCCGCGACCGGGTGATCCGGCTGCTGGGTGTCAGCGAGCGGCTGATCGGCATCACCGCCGAACTGGACGTGGAGACGGTCGACACCCCCTTCATCCGCCACGCGCGGAACGCCGCGGCGCGCATTTCGACGCTGTTCGAGGACGCCGTCCGCTCCGGGCGCCTGACCACCGACGACCTGTTCGACGAGAATTACCAGCCGATCCCGGGCACCAATCCCCAGCAGGTCCGAACCCGCTTCACGGACTTCACCGACCTCGTCCTGCCCGGGATCCAGGAGGCGATGCTGACCGCCGATCCCCGCATCGTGTTCTGCGTGACGGTCGACCGCAACGGCTACCTGCCGACCCACAATGCCAAGTTCTCCAAGCCGCACGGCTCCGATATCGCCTGGAACACCGCCAACGGCCGCAACCGGCGCATGTTCAACGACCGCGTCGGCCTCGCCGCCGGCCGCAACACGCGGCCTTTCCTGCTCCAGACCTACCGCCGGGACATGGGCGGCGGGCAGTATTGCCTGATGAAGGATGTCTCCGCTCCGGTCACCGTCCTGGGCCGGCACTGGGGCGGCTTGCGGCTGGCCTACACGGTCTGAGGCGGCCGGCACGGTGATTCGTCCGCGCCGGGCTCGCAAAGCACTGGAATCTAGGCTAGATTTCCTTTAGCTCTGGTCCTTGGTCCTATAACTGCCGCTGTATCATGCGAAAACGCAGGAATATACGCTGATTTCTTCCTCTTTCCAGGCGTCTCCTTGCGAATTTGCATGATTGTCATCATGGTGCCGCGGTTTTTCGCAGTCGGGGAAGTCGGCCAATGCAGCAGATCAGGGAGTCGCTCCACCGCTGGCTTCGGTCCGTGATGGATGAGCGGGGCTGGACGGCTGCCACCTGGGCCAAGCGCGCAGACGTGACCGCGACCAACCTGACCCGCTTCCTCAAGGATCCCGAGGGCGCCAGCCTGCCCAGCGCCGAGACCATCGGTCGGCTCGCCTTCGCCGCCGGGTCGGAGCCGCGCTTCCTGTCCAGCAACCAGCCCTCGACCTCCTCCTGCCGGGTACCCGTGCTCAGCCACGAGCAGATCCGGACCGTCATGGACCTGTCGCGCGCCGGGGCGGCGGAGTACTTGGCCGACGCCCTGCACCGGGGTGCTCCCTGCGTCCTGATGGACCGGCCGACCTCCCCCCGTGCCTTCGGGCTCCAGATCACCTCGCTGCACATGAACGCGGGCGGACTGCTTCCCCAGGACCAGATCGTGATCGAACCGGTCGACCATGTCCCGCCGCGCAAGGGCGACATGGTGATCACGATCGACGGCACGTCGCTGTGCGCCTACCGCTATTACCACCCCCAGCTCGTCCCGATCAGCACCGATCCCCATTGCTGCCCGATGGTCATCGACGGCGCCGAGATGGTCGGCGTCGCGATCCTGGTGGTACGCCCCCTGAGGGTCGAACTGATGAGTTGACCGGGCGCCGCCGGCCCCCCTGAGACCCTCCCTCGGGCCTGCGAGATTCCTCCCCGTAGTTCTCATTTTGTTCTTTGTTAAATGCGAAATCGCAGTTAACATTGGCGGAGCTATGCCCATATAGGGATGACCTAAATGCGAAGCTGCAGCGGGTCAGGGATCGATAGATGGCTTTGTCCAAGGATCAGGTAGAATTCCGGGCCCGCCGCCTGGGCTCCAGCGACGCGGTCCGCGTGATGGCGGGCCACTGGGTGGAGCTGTGGCGCGAGAAGACCGGCCGGGCAGCTCCGCCCCGGCTGGACTTCGTGCCCGCCGTCCAGATCGGGATCGCGACCGAGCCGCTGCACGCCCGCTTCTACACCTACCGCACCGGGATCGGGGCCTATCCGGCCGGCCACCGCACCCACGTGCATCCCGACCACGACCATATCGTCGCCAACCTGGACTTCCTGACCTGGAGCGTTCCGCCGGCCGATCCGACCATCGCTCCGGATACGATCCTGGAGGCCAAGTTCCATTCCGGCTTCAAGACCGACGAGGACCTGGCGGAACAGTATTACTGGCAGATGCAGCACCAGATGATGGTATCGGGCCTGGCCCGGTGCGTCCTCTCCGTCCTCCGTCCGTCCGGCTATTCCTTCCTGACGGTCGACCGGAACGAAGCGGACGCAGCCCTGCTGATGGAGACCATCCAGGCTTTCTGGTGGCACGTCGAGCACGACCTGGAGCCGGCCGACCCGATGCCGGTGGAAGCACCCGATTTCGACGACATGGGCGTGCTCGACATGTCCATGCACAACCGGTTCGTCGCGGTCGGCGACGTCCTGGTCAGCAACCACGACGGCGTCCAGGCCTACCGCGCGGCCGAGGCCGAGCTGAAGGCCCTGATGCCCGAGCAGGCCAAGGTCGCCTATGTCCCGGCCGCCGCCGAAGCCCGGGGCATCGTGATCAGCCGCTCGCGGGACGGCAGGCTGTCGATCCGTATCGGCGAGCTGCCGAGGAAGTACCGGGCCCGGGCGCGGACATGGCTGCCGGACCATGCGCCCGATTTCCTGCCCGATCTCATGAACGCCCGACTTGATGAACGATGAGCGTTGGAGAAACCGACCCATGCCACGAGCAAGGAGGCCGGCCGACGGGCCGGAGACGGAGACCATGACCGCCGAGACGCCGCGCGACGACATCATGCGCGACAACCTTGAATTCTGGAACGCGCTGAAGCGCACGGACCCCAAGGCGACCAAGCCTTTCCAGCGCGCCGGCGGCTTCCGCGGCACCCAGATCGACCCGGCCTGGCGGCTCCAGATGATGACCGAGGTGTTCGGCCCGGTCGGCAAGGGCTGGGGCTACGAGCAGCTGGAATGGACCATCGCCGAGCGTATGGTCTTCATCTGCTGCCGCGTCTGGTATGTCGACCCGGAGACGGGCGAGAAGCACTTCACCGGCCCGCAATGGGGCGGCACCGAGATGGTCCGGCGCAACCGCGACGGGACGGAGCGCCCGGACGACGAGTGCTTCAAGATGTCGATGACCGACGCCATCGGCAAATGCATGCTCCAGATCGGCTTGGCCGCGGACATCTATCTCGGCCAGTTCGACGACAGCAAGTACCGCGAGGAGTCCGAGACCATCTATGCCGTCAAGGCCAACCCGGACCTACAGCCCGCCGGCATCGCCAAGCTCGAGGCGGAGATCCGGGACAAGCTGGCGGAGGTCGAGGACCTCGAGTCCCTGGACGACCTGTGGCGCAGCGGGATCAATGCCCGCATCCGCGAGATCGGCGCGGTCGACAAGGCGGCGCAGAACCGCATGATCACCTGCTTCTCGCAGAAGAAGAACGAAATCCTGAAACGAGAGGAGAGCGACCGCGAGGCGGCGTGACGCCGCGCTCCCGGTCCCCGGAGAGGCAAGCCATGTATCAACGTTTCATCGCCGTCGGCCGCCTGGGCCGCGATCCCGAGATCACCACGACGGCCGGCGGCGCCCGCATGGCGAGCTTCAGCCTGGCCACCAGCGAGGTCGCCAAGGGCGAGGAGCGGGCGGAGTGGCACCGCTGCGTCGTCTGGGACGAGAAGCTGGTCGACGTGATCGCCCGGCGCGCCCGCAAGGGCACCCTGGTGGCCCTGGAAGGCCAAGTCCGGACCCGCCGCTGGAACAGCAAGGACGGACGCGAGAACCATACGACCGAGGTCGTGCTGGACCGCTTCACCAGCCGGTTCCAGATCCTGTCCGGCGCCAAGCCGCAGGACGACGTGGTCGAGGCGAACCAGCCGGTGTTCGACAAGAGATTCGCCTTCGATGAGTTGCCATTTTGATGACTGCGATATCGCAATTTTCGGCGGCGACACCATCTATAATCGGCTGCGCAAGCGCAGTTCCCCGCTAGGGGAAGCCGCACCGGAGTATCCTCCGCCATGACGATGATAGCTTCTTCCAACAAGATCGACTCCACCCCCGGCGAGCTGTTCCGCTCCCCCAGCGGGCTGCTGACCCGCACCGCCTGGGAAGACGAGCTGGAAAGCACGTTCGACCAGATGCCGCGCTGGTACCGTTCCGCTGCGGAGCGGGACCGCCGGTTCGCGCGCTGGGTCCATGCCGAGGCAAAGGGCCTCGCCTGCCATCTCGACCGCCTGCTGCGCCCGGACACCAAGCCCGCGCTGGCGCGCCATCTCAGGGCGGTCTCCGATGCCCTGTGGGCCGATGCCGAATGGGCGCGCCACAGGATCGACGGCAGCATGGACGAGGCGGCGTAAGATGCGAAGGAAGTCTGAAATGACCATCGAGCAATTGCAGAAGCGCCTGCGCGAGGCCCATGCCCGCATCGGCTTCGAGGGCCGCTTCGCCTTCACCATCGGCCAGCAGGACGGTCCGCAGGCCGGCTGCTACGTCACGCACTGGTTCCGACCCACGCCCTACGCCTTCGAGGACTGCAAGTCGGTCGGGGCCGGCACGGTCGCGGACTGCATCGCGGCGCTGGACCGCTATGTCGCGGACTATCCCAGGCCCATGACCAACGAGGAAGTCGGCATGACTCTGGGCATCATCCCGCCCCACGAGGAGCGTTACAAGGTCGCGGCGGAATGACCGCCGCCCTCGTGACGGTACCGGCCGGGCCGGGCCGGCCTCAGCCCCTCGTAGCGTGACGCGTACTTGCCCACGTAACCCTTCATGCAGGCGCGGTGGAACCGCTGCGACTGGGTCTTCCAGTCGTCGCCGGACCGGACCCAGCTGACATAGGTCGTGCCGGTCCTCCGGTCGGTCCGCAGGTAGCGGCCCATTCCCTTGTCGCCCGCCACCCACTGGCCCGGCTGCAGATGCAGGGCTCCGGCGGACAGCATCAGGGAAACCTGCGGCGTCAGGTCGATGGTCGGTAGGTATCTCATCTCTCGTGCCTCTCCTGGAAACGTCCACGGAACAGGCATGCCCAAGGCCGACGGCACCGGCTTTCAGCCAGGCGGTCGGAACGGAAACGGCAGCTTTCGGGGACCGCTTATATGTGGTGTTTCTTGAACATCTTTCAAGAACCGTTGCTAGAACAAAACATGAACTTGCAAAGTGGCCGAAGAGCCTCTTCGAGATCTTGGAACAGGAAAAAATGGCAGTTTCAAAGAACCGTATATCGGACACAGTGACCGCCCGAGTGGAGCACGCCCTCAACCTGACGCGAGGCCGCCTGAAGCTTTGGCTGGTCTTCGAGGATGACGCCGCCGTGGCGGAGGCCCGCTCCCTGATACAGCTCAAGAAGGCCCGCAACCTGCTGGCGCTCTCCCGCTCGGACCTGGAGTACCGCCACGAGAAGGCGGTCCGCCAGATCCTGGAACGCTACGCCGGCCACACGCCCCCTCCGGTCGAAACGGTGGAGGAGCCGAAGCCGGCCTCCCGCCGCCGTGCCGCCTCCCGGCAGCCCGCCGAAGCGGTTTCCGGATAAGGCCCGTCGGGTTAGACTGAGGAACCAGCGGTGGCAATGACAGCGGTCCAGCACAGGGTGGAACAGCCCAACAGGCCGGCATCGCCCGCGCCGGACCGGGAAGTCCTTGCCGGTCTGGTCGAGCGGGTTACCTTCCACAATGCGGAGAACGGCTTCTGCGTTCTCCGCATCAAGGCGCGCGGCCATCGCGACCTGATCACCGTCGTCGGCCATGCCGCCTCGATCTCGGCAGGCGAATTCGTCCAGGCCAGCGGAGCCTGGCACAACGACCGCACCCACGGCCTCCAGTTCAAGGCCGGGTTCCTGCGCACGACCATGCCGACCACCGTGGAAGGGATCGAGAAGTATCTCGGCTCCGGCATGATCCGCGGCATCGGCCCGGTCTATGCCAAGAAGCTGGTGCGGGCCTTCGGCGCGGACGTGTTCGACGTGATCGAGCAGCAGGCGGACCGGCTGCGCGAGGTGGCCGGGATCGGGCCGGTGCGGGCCAAGCGGATCATCGCCGGCTGGGCCGACCAGAAGGTGATCCGCGAGATCATGCTGTTCCTGCATTCCCACGGCGTCGGCACCTCGCGGTCGGTCCGCATCTTCAAGACCTACGGGCCGGACGCGATCCAGCTCATCTCGGAGAATCCCTACCGCCTCGCCCGCGACATCCGCGGCATCGGCTTCGTCACGGCGGACGCCATCGCGGCCCGCCTCGGCATCGAGAAGACCGCCATGGTCAGGGCGCGGGCCGGCATCGCCTATGCCCTGGCCGAGGCCATGGACGAGGGGCATTGCGGCCTGCCGCGCGGCGACCTGCTGGCGCTCGCGGAAAAGCTGCTCGACATACCGTCGCCGCTGATCGAAGAGGCCATCGACCTCGAACTGGCCGACGGCACCGTCGTGGCGGACCGGCTCGACGGGTTCGAAGCCGTGTTCCTGGCGGGCCTCTACCGCTCCGAACGCAACATCGCCACCCGCCTGCTGGGCCTCGCCGCCGGACGCCCGCCCTGGGGCGCGATCGACGCCGCCACCGCGATTCCCTGGGTCGAGCAGCGCACCGGTCTCACCTTGGCGGAGAGCCAGCGCGCCGCGGTCCGGCTCGCGGTCTCGTCCAAGCTGCTGGTGGTCACCGGCGGTCCCGGGGTCGGCAAGACCACGCTGGTCAACTCGATCCTGAAGATCCTCGCGGTCAAGGGCCTCGCCATAGCGCTCGCCGCCCCCACGGGCCGGGCGGCCAAGCGCCTGTCCGAGAGCACGGGGATGGAGGCCAAGACCATCCACCGCCTGCTGGAGACCGATCCCGCCGCCGGCGGCTTCAAGCGGACCGAAACGAATCCGCTGGAGTGCGAGCTGCTGGTGGTGGACGAGACCTCCATGGTCGACGTGCCCCTGATGAACGCCCTGCTACGCGCCGTGCCCGACGGCGCCGCCGTGCTGCTGGTCGGAGACGTCGACCAGCTTCCCTCCGTAGGGCCGGGGCAGGTGCTGGCCGACGTGATCAATTCCGGCGCGGTAGCGGTGGTCCGGCTGACCGAGGTGTTCCGCCAGGCCGCCGAGAGCCGGATCATCGTCAACGCCCATCGGGTGAACCAGGGCCTGATGCCGGAGCCCCACGCCGGCGAGGGCCTGACCGACTTCTATTTCGTGGACGCCGCCGACCCGGAGGACGGGGTGCGCAAGGTGCTCCACATGGTCAAGCACCGCATCCCCGAACGCTTCGGCCTCGACCCCGTGCGCGACATCCAGGTGCTGTGCCCGATGAATCGGGGCGGGCTAGGCGCCCGGTCGCTCAACATCGAGCTTCAGAAGGTGCTGAACCCCCCGCGCGATCCCCGCGTCGAACGGTTCGGCTGGACCTTCTGCGAGGGCGACAAGGTGATGCAGATCGAGAACGACTACGACAAGGAGGTCTATAACGGCGACCTGGGCGTGGTCGCCCGCATCGATCCCGACGACAACTCCCTGCTGATCGAGTTCGACGGGCGCGAGGTCGCCTACGACGCCGGCGAGCTGGACCAAGTGGTGCTGGCCTATGCCACCACGATCCACAAATCCCAGGGATCGGAATACCCGGCGGTGATCCTGCCGGTGACCACCCAGCACTACGCGATGCTCCAGCGCAACCTTGTCTATACCGGCATCACGCGCGGCAAGCGCCTGGTCGTCATCGTCGGCCAGCGGAAGGCCATGGCGATCGCCGTCAAGGGCCAGCAAAGCCGCCGCCGCTGGTCGAAGCTGCGGGACTGGCTGAGCGGCGGCGCGGGTTAACGCGCCGTAGGGCATCATTGACAATGCCGCCCCGGGCTGCTTCCTATCGCGGAGGCTGTGAAACGAATCTCCAAACCCAGGGCCGGCCGGTTGAAGAAGCGCGTCGATACCGGCCAGGGCGATCTTTTCGCGCAAGGGCAGGGGACTCCGGTTTCCGCCGATCCGCCGCCCGTCCCGGCGGCGGAAACGCCGCCCCCGCGCCCCATCGGGGATTGGCCGACGGGTCATCTGCTGGACGCCCTGAACCTTCATCTCCACGCCGAGCCGCCCGCGCATCCGTCCCTCATCGCCACCATCGACGAACTGGCGAAGCGCCGCGAACCCGAAGCCGCCCGGCACCTGATCACGACCTGCCGCCGCTTCGCCGCCTTCGACCAGCAGCAGCCGGCCCCGGAGGTCGTGGCCGCCCTCGACGCCCTTGCCCGGATCGGCCCGCCCTCGGCCGCCGTCCCGCTGATCGACCTGATCCGGCGCGGTCTGTTCGGTCCGGCCTCGACCGCCGCGGCGCTGGACTGCTTCGGCGCCTTGCGCTGCCGTCCCGCCGCCGACCTGATCCGGCCGAACCTTGAGCACCCGCATCCCCGGGTGCGCCAGTCCGCCTGCGGCCTCGCCGCCGCCCTGGACCGCCGCGACGATGCATCGCTCCTGGCACCCCTGCTGAACGACCCGGACCGGGGCGTCGCCAAGGCCGCCCGGCTGGCGCTGGGCGAACTGGGTCACGCCCCGGCGCGGGAACCGCTCGAGGAGCTTCTCGACCGCGCCACGCCGATCGATATCCCGCGGGTCGCCCGCGCCCTGGTCGCCGTCGCCGACGACGACACGCCGGTCAAGCTGGCCCGCGCCGCCGACCGCTGCGACGAGGAGGGGCGGTGCGCCATCGTCGCGGCCTTGGGCGCCATGGAGCAGCCCGGCGCCGTCACGCAGCTGATCCGCCTGTCCCGCGACACCCGCCCGGCGGTCCGCCTCGCCGTGATCGAGGCGCTGTCGAACCATGAGGACAAGCGCATCCCGGCGGCGCTGGGAACCCTGTCGCACGACGCCGATCCGGCCGTCCGCGACGCCGCCGAAGCGGCGCTGCGCTCGTTCGACGCTTCGCCCGACTGGTAAAAAAGAGGGCGACGAATGATTTCTCAGGTAAAGGCGTAGGAAAAAACCGCCGGGTCACCAGGACCCGGCGAGTCGAACAGGGAGGCTTCACGTCATGAGGACGTTGCGTCAAGACTGATCCCGGCCACCGGCTGGGGCTGCAGTGAATGCCGAGAAGCGGCAGTCACATTTACAGCATAAACCCTGTTCTCCAATGGGCAAGAATACTTTGGATCAGTGCCCGAACGCACATGATCTTTACCCGCTTATGCTCTGGGTTCCACGGTCCGGCGACGCGGCGGCGTCACGGCTTTCGAGGACGTTCGCGATCCCCTGGCACGCGGCGGGCCCCCGAACGGACGCGGCGGTCGGCGGCGGTGCCGGCGAGATGGCTCCAACTCCAGGGCTGGGGTTTAGGATGGCGGTTGCCTTGCCGGTGCGGACCGTGGGCTTCCGTCCGCTCCGAGTCGAGCGCCAGCGCCGCCTCCACGGTGACCGCAGGCAGAACGGGGAGCGCGCCGGGGCGATCGACGCGAATGGTTTCCTCCGCCGTTGCGGCCGTCGCGGCGGGGCTCGAGTCGCCGGCTTTTCCATCCTCTTCGGCCGACGCCACGACGGGAACCGGGAGGGCGACCGGACGCGGGGCGTTCCGGCGCGGGCCGGCGGCTCCGCTTGCCGGGGCGCTCCTGCCGCGCCGTTCCGAGAAGAAAACGTGGCCGTCGATGCGATGGCTGACCGTCATGGAGGCGGTCCAGACCGGCATGCGGCGCAGCCGTTTGGGTGCGACATAGTGTGTCGCCCCGCGGCTATAGTCGGGGGCCAGGCCGACCAGCGACAGCACGGCGACCTCCGCCGCGCGCTGCCATGCGGTGCGGTCGTCGATCACGGTCGGCCGCGACATCGGGCGGGAGATGGTCCAGGAGAACTGCTTGCTCTGATAGACCACGCCGCAGATGCCGTCCGGCCAGCGCTTCTCCCGCACCCGGTTGAGGGTCACGGAGGCGACCGCGTACTGGCCGCGCGAGCTTTCGCCGCGCGCTTCGAAATAGATGTTCCGGGCCAGGCACAGCGCATCGTTCCGGTCGACCGCCGCGGCCTGGGGGTGCCATGAGGCGATTGCCGAGATCATCTGGATCACGGTGAGCAGGGGTGTCCACTCGGGTATCGGCATCGCCTCGCCTCCGGCTGGGTTGACCGTCGGGACGGCGCGAGATCCATCGCGCGTTCCTGGGCAACCGGGTCGTCAACCGTGTCCAGAACAGCGATGCGGGCGGCCTTGTTCCTCTATCACAAGGGGTGCGACGATTCGCGGGCCGGGCGGCGGAACCGCCGGGGGCCGTGGATTCCTTTGATATGCACGGCGGTTCAAGCTATCATAAATTTTCCATAAGTCACAGCGTGTCACAACTTCCACACCCTGGAGGTCACGATGAAAACCGACAAAAATCGCACCCGGGATGGGCTTTCGCCAGTCTATTTGATGGCTGGTACGGTTACCGCGATTTTGGTGTTCATGCTGCTGTCGGTTGGCATGGGCTGAATCGGAGCCTTCCGAAGCCCCGCCGTACCCATCTGGAAGGCACCCGTTCGAGACGACCGCATGCTGCGGCCGCCAGGCCGTTCGGCCTGCCCAGCGCTGCCTTGGTGTTAGTTCGGAGCCAAGTCATAGGCCCGGCGGATTAGGTACTGCGGACCGGTTCTATCCGATAAATCGGTTAAAAAGCCGTTAAACAAATGTTGACCGCAACAGGGACTGCAAGCATTATGCGCTCAAGAGAGGTAGTGACCCCTCGGAGTGAGCGGATCCGAATGCCTCCAAAGGCCGCCTTAGGAACTTTCTTGTGGCAGCCGGCAAGCTGACGCCAAACCAATGCGCTGAATTGAGGGAATTCGAGATGACCGAACACGACACCATTCTGATCGAGCCGAACCGTTTGTTCCGCGAGGGTATCAAGCATCTCCTGGCAGGTAGCCCCTTTCGTCTCGTGAGCGAGTACGCCTCGATCGAGCAGGCCGTGGCCGGCGAGGCCCCCGCGGCCAAGCTGGTGATCGTGGACTACCCCGTCGATGCCGACGAGACCCTGTCCGACCTGCGTGCCGGCTTCCCGGACACGCGCATCGTCGTCCTTGCGTCCGAACTGTCCGCCGACCGCCTCAAGGCCGCCATGGGCGCCGGGGCCGACGGCTACCTGCTGAAGGACGTGTCGCCGGAAGCGCTGATCCAGTCGCTCCAGCTCGTCCTGATCGGGGAGAAGGTGTTCCCGACCAACCTCGCCAGCCTGCTGCTGAGCCAGATCGCCCCGCAGGCACCGCAGGGCTCCTGGCGCGGGCTTTCCGGCCGCGAGCGGGAGATCCTCCAGCACCTGGTGATGGGCGCCAGCAACAAGCTGATCGCCAACAAGCTCGGCATCACGGAAGCGACGGTCAAGGTCCACCTGAAGACGCTGCTGCGCAAGATCGACGTCAACAACCGCACCCAAGCCGCGATCTGGGCGATGAACAACGGCATCACGCCGGACCAGTCCATGTCTGGCGACGTCCCGGCCACGCGCCGTCTTCAGGCCGTTCCGGCCTGACCGGACCCACCCTCGGTTCGGCCTCGGCCGTCTCGTTCCCCATCGGCTCGCCCCGGCCGGCTCGGCCCCGACCCCGTCGGGTCCGGCCGGTCCGGGGCCGTCTTCTTCTCGTCACCATAAAATCCCCGCCGTTCCTCGGGAGGCATGCTAAACCTGCGCATCCGGCCTAGCCGGATTTTCCGCCATGGGTTTATCGGTCCAGATGCGCCAATCGCTTTCCGTGTGGTTCCGCCGCCCGCAGCATCTTCTGCGGACGGCCTTCGTCCTGTTGCTTCTGTGTCTCTCGCCGGTTCCGGCCGGCGCGCAGGCCACGGCCCCCGAATTCAAGGCGGCCTTGGCCGGCTGGCAGGCATCTCTCGACAAGGCCGCGGCGCGGCTGGCGCGCGGCGATCTCAATGAGACCGAATACCAAGCCTTGCGCACGGAGCTGTCGTCGCTGTTCGACGCGGCGCGGGGGGCTGCGTCGGCCGCCGTCGCCGAGCAGGGGGTCAACCGGCAGCTCGCCGACGCCCTGGGGACTCCGCCGGCCGAAGGGGCGCCGCCCGAGGCGCCGGCGGTCGCCGCCGACCGCCAGCGGCTTTCGAAGATCATCGGCGAACTGGACGGGCGGGCCCGGCAGGCCGAGCTGATCGCCACGCGCGCCGACATCCTGATGCGGACCGCCACCGACAAGCGGATGCAGCAATTCACCGACGCGCTGTTCCAGCGCGGTCCCTTGCCCCTGGAGCGGGAGACCTGGAACAGCCTGCCGGTCCAGGCCGACTACCTGCGCGACCGCGTGGTCCAGGCGGTCGCCGCGACCGCCGCCGATCCGGCCTGGCGCGACCGGGGCATCGAACTGGCCGCCGCCTTCCTGGTGGCGCTGGGGGTCGCGTGGCCGCTTCGGCGCTGGCTGCTGCGGCGGTTCGGGCACCGGCCCGTGGCGACCCATCCCAGCTACCGGCAGAGGGTCGTCGCGATGGCGGTGGAAGCCGTCGGGCGCTGCCTGATGACGGTACTGCCGACCGTGGCGGTGGCGGTGGCGCTCCATCACCTCATCGGCGGCGACGTCCGGACCCTGCCGTTGCAGGCGCTGATCAGTGCCGCGGCCGGCGGGCTGGCGTTCTTCCTGTTCTTTTCCGGGCTGGCGCGGGCGATCCTGGCGCCGGACCATTCCGTGTGGCAGCTGACCGGGCTGGAACCCGCCTCGGCGCGGGCTCTGGTCCACCGCATCACCCTGTTCGCCGGCGGGCTCGCCGTGGCCGGCGGCGCGGTCGTGCTCCAGAGCCGCATGCTGTCCCCGCCGGAACTCCAGGCGGTCACCGGCTTCGCCGCCATGCTGCTGGCGACGGCGGCGCTGATGTTCCTGCTGCCCGGCCGGCTGTGGCGGACCGTGCCGCCGGTGCAGGAGCCGGTCCAGCCGCCGCCGGCCGACGCGGCGGCGGAAGCGCCGGCAGCCGCCGGGGGCTCCTGGGTGCATCTGCGCTTCCTCGGCGGCGCCGTGGCCCTGGCGGCGCTCGGCGCCTCGGCGGCGGGCTACCATAACCTGTCGGTCTATGTCGGCATGCTGTCGCTCGCCGCCGTGGCGGTCGGCGGGCTGCTCCTGCTGGCGCGCGGCGTGGCGCGCGAAATGCTGACGATGGTGATGGAACGCGAGCAGGGGCCGGTCGCCGAGTTGCGCCGGCTGCTGGTCCGGTCCGAGCGGGGTGTCCAGGCGGCGGACTGGTGCGGCAGGGTCGCGATCGATTTCGCGCTGATCACCCTGGCGGCGGCGATCCTGCTGCCGCTCAGCGGCATCGACTGGTCCGAACTGCGCAGCCTGTTCGACACCTTCATGAGGGGCGTCACGATCGGCGGCGTCCGGCTGGCGCCGGCCGACATCATCGCCGCCATCCTGCTGTTCAGCGCCGCGGTCATGGTCACCCGCTACATCCAGCGGACGCTGGACGTCCGGGTGCTCCAGCGGCTCCAGATCGACCGGGGCGTCCAGAACTCGATCAAGACCGGCATCGGCTATTTCGGCTTCATGGTGGCCATGCTGGTGGCGATCGGGGCGCTCGGGCTCGACCTGTCCAACCTGGCGCTGATCGCCGGCGCACTGTCTGTCGGCATCGGCTTCGGCCTGCAGAACGTCGTCAGCAACTTCGTCTCCGGCCTGATCCTGCTGGTCGAGCGGCCGATCAAGGTCGGCGACTGGGTCGTGGTCGGCGACAAGGAAGGCGTGGTCAAGCGCATCAGCGTGCGCGCGACCGAGATCCAGACGTTCCAGCGCGCCTCGGTGATCATCCCGAATTCCGAGCTGGTGTCGTCGGCGGTGGTCAACTGGACCTTCAAGGACAAGTTCGGCCGGATCGACATCAAGGTCGGCGTCGAGTACGGCTCTGACCTGAAGCTGGTCCGGGAGACCCTGCTGGCCTGCGCGAACGCCCATCCCCGCGTGGCCCGGATGCCCGGCCCCATGGTGGTGTTCCGCGACTTCGGCCAGAGCTCCCTGGATTTCGAACTGCGCTGCTTCATCCCGGACGTGGATTTCTTCCTGTCCACCGCCAGCGACCTGCGGTTCGCCATCGCCGAGGCTTTCGAGCGCAACGGCATCGCGATCCCGTTCAACCAGCAGGTCATGCATATCCCCCAGCTCGACGGGCTGCGCGACCTGATCGAGCGCCGGGGCGCCCCGGCGGCACCCTCCGCGGCACCTCCCGCGCCGCGGCTGGAGACCATTACGTAGAATTCATCTGCAGGAAATGACGGCGCAAGGGCGATTGCCCCAGTTTGGCCATATGGGAGTCACCATATACCCGGTGATGATCGCCAAGAATGAGGATCCGCCCGCCATGTACGCTTCCGAGCACTTCTTCCGCCAAGCCCCTGGACGACCGGCCGTGCCCGGCTGGTTCAAGGGCCTGATGGTGCCGTTGCTCATCCTCGTGGCGTTGCCGCTGACCCTCCTGGTCATGGCCTTCGTCCTGGCGCTGGCGGCGGTGCGCGTGCTGCTGCGGCTGGTCCTGCCGCGGCAGGCCCGCCCCCGGGCGCAACGCGCCGGGCATTCCGGCCCCGGACCAGCAAGCCGGCCGGAGATCCTGACCGACGTGGACTACGTCGTCCTCGACGACACCGGGCCACGCCGCTGATCTCCGGCGGCATTCACTTCAGAGCGCGTCCGCGACCGCTTGGCCCAACCCGGCGGTCGTGGCTTTGCCGCCCATGTCGGGCGTCAGCAGGTCGGGCCGGACCAGGACCTTCTCGATCGCCCCGACGATAGCCTTCCCCGCATCGGGATGGCCCAAATGGTCCAGCATCATGGCCCCGGACCAGATCTGCCCGATCGGGTTGGCGATGCCCTTGCCCGCGATGTCGGGGGCGGAGCCGTGGACCGGCTCGAACATCGACGGGAAGTCCCGTTCCGGGTTGATGTTGGCCGACGGCGCGATGCCGATGGTGCCGGTGACCGCCGGCCCCAGGTCGGACAGGATGTCGCCGAACAGGTTGCTGCCGACCACCACGTCGAATCGCGACGGGTTGCGGACGAAATGGGCGGTCAGGATGTCGATGTGGTACTGGTCGGTGCGGACGTCGGGATAGGCCTCGCCCATCGCCTTGAAGCGTTCGTCCCAGAACGGCATCGTATGGATGATGCCGTTGGACTTGGTCGCGGAGGTCAGGTGCTTCTCCGGCCGGGAGCGGGCCAGCTCGAAGGCGTAGCGCAGCACGCGGTCGGTTCCGCGCCGGGTGAAGACGTTCTCCTGGACCGCCATCTCGGCGTCGGTCCCGGGATAGAGACGCCCGCCGATCTCGGAATATTCGCCCTCGTTGTTCTCCCGCACGATCCAGAAATCGATCTCCGGCCGGCCGGCGAGCGGGCAGGGGACCCCGTCGAACAGGCGCACCGGGCGGAGGTTCACATATTGCTGGAAGTTGCGCCGGATCGGGATCAGCAGTTCCCACAGCGAGACATGGTCCGGCACCGTCGGCCAGCCGACGGCGCCCAGATAGATCGCGTC
The DNA here is from genome assembly GCF_016653635.2 of Skermanella sp. TT6. Lineage (NCBI taxonomy): Bacteria > Pseudomonadati > Pseudomonadota > Alphaproteobacteria > Rhodospirillales > Azospirillaceae > Skermanella > Skermanella cutis. The sequence continues at coordinate 4,023,092 of NZ_CP067420.1, read as the reverse complement.
ATGGTTCCTGATCCGGTCCAGCCCATCGGCGGGCATCATGCCGCCGGCGCTGTGGTATCGGTCGCAGCTCCAGTCCAGGTGGTCCCACTCGAACTCGATCCCGAACCGGGCGGCCACGGTGTCGAGCACCCGGATGCCTTCCGGCATCACCTCCTTGCCGATGCCGTCCCCGGGGATCACGGCAATCCTGTACTTCGCCATATCGCTTGTTCCCTTGTTCTTCTTGCGATGCATATGAACCCTTCCCAACCGGTCCGGTAAAGCCGGAATTCCCTTCGGCACTTGTAAATCGTTCGCTGCACTGCCACACACGGGGCCTGTATCGTGACGAATTTCGGGATTGTTCGGGGATGAATGCCACCGTGGTCGGACTGACGGCCGTCGTGGTCGCCGTGACGGGCGAGACGCCGCGCATCCTGGTCGTGCGGACCCCGCCGCCCGCGGCGGCGGAAGGCGTGCCGGCGCCCCACCGCGACGCCCTGCCGTTCGGCCCTTTCGAACCCGGGCGGCACCGCACGCTGGAAAGCGCCCTGCGCAGCCGGGTCGAGCGGCAGACCGGGCTGCCGCTCCGCTATGTCGAGCAGCTCTACACCTTCGGCGACCGCTACCGCGACCACGGCGAACTGGCCGGCGGCCCCCGCGTGGTGTCGGTCGGGTACCTGGCCCTGGTGCGGGAAGCGCCGCTGTCCGGCGCCGGCGAGGCGGAATGGCGCGACTGGTACGAGTTCCTCCCCTGGGAGGATTGGCGCGGCGGCCGCCCGCCGCTGGTCGACCGGGTGATCCGCCCGGCGTTGCGGCGCTGGATCGGCGCGGCGCCCGAGGAGGCCGAGACCGCCCGCCGCGCCGAGCGGGTCGGCCTGAGCTTCGGGCCGGAGGCGGACGACGCCGCCTGGGATTTCGAGCGCGCCCTGGAGCGGTACGAGCTCCTCTACGAGGCGGGGCTGCTGGTCGAGGCGCAGCGCGACCGCGACGCGATCCGGGCCGCCGGGCTGGACGATCCGGTCGCGATGCGCGGCGCCGAGACTCCCAGGGCGCTGGGCAAGCCGATGGCGTCCGACAACCGGCGCATCCTGGCATCCGCCCTCGGCCGCCTGCGCGGCAAGCTGAAATACCGGCCGCTGGTGTTCGAGCTGCTGCCGCCGACCTTCACCCTGTTCCGGCTGCAGCAGGTGGTCGAGGCGCTGTCCGGCGTCGGGCTCCACAAGCAGAACTTCCGCCGGCTGGTGATCGCCGGCGGCCTCGTCGAGCCCACGGGACAGGTGGAAAGCCGGACCGGCGGAAGGCCCGCGGAGCTGTTCCGTTTCCGGCGCGACGTGCTTCGCGAGCGCGCCTCGCCGGGCGTGGGGGTGCCGGCCGTCCGGGTGGCCGACTGAAGGGCGGCGTGCCGCCGCGTCGCGCGCATGCCAGTGTGGCGCCTTGGCGCATGGTGCCGGATATCAATTTCGGGTAGTTTTTGTTGCGATGCAACATAAGCCGCCGTTGGCTTGACCGTAGCACGCAGGGCCGCCCATGCCACCGTCCCCGATTCTTCCCGACGTCGACCGCCCGTTCCCGCTTTATCGCGTCGTCATCGTCGGCGTGTTCCTCCTGGTCCTCCTGATCGTCGCCACGATCGGCTCGATGGCCCCCGCCGGGGAGTCGCCGGACCATGGCCGGCTCGCCGGAGTGCTCGACCCCGACCTCCGCGGAAAGCTGGAGCGCTATGCCGAGACCATGTCGGCCCCGCGGCCCCTGATCGAGGTGGAGACACCGGACGGTCGGTACAGGACGGACAGTTGCGCCGGCTTCGTGGCCTTTTCCACCCGTGACGGGCGGGGCAGGGCCCTGATGGAGCATCCGCTCGCTGCTGCCTACGAGGACTGCTCCGTCATCCGGATCCTGCACAATGCCCGCCGGCCGGAGGAGCATGTGGCTCCGCTCGGCAGCCTGGGCCACGCCGTGTTCAGCCGCCTGGATCCGGCGACCCTCCAGGCGATGGCGCCGGCCTGGGCCGGCAGGACGGCAAGGCTGGCCGGCATCGCCGCCGACCGGGTCCAGGTGGACGGCCGCCGGATCGAGCTGATCCGCGGCAGCGATAGCTGGGCGATGGAGATCGTCGCGTCGGTCGATGTCGCCGGTCCGCCGGTGGAGGATCTGGTGGTCCGGATCAGCCGGAATGGCAGGACCGCCGGCTTCATGATCCTGATGACGCGTAACGACGGAAGCCTTTCCGCCTTGCCGCTGGATGTATTCGTGGTCGGCGGCGGCCTGGCGATGGCCCAGGCCGCCGACTGAACCCGTTCCTCTTCGACGCAGGCGACCGCCTCGGCGGTCGCCTGTCCTTTCGCCGCATATATACTCAATGGGAGCATTACGTGATATACTCATTGAGATTATAAATAGGATGTGCTCATCTGGAGCAGAAAAGCCATCCTGGAGAACTGGAGCCAAGCCATGTCCGCAGCCGCCCAACTCGCCTATACGCCCGACGTCGCCGAGGCCACCGCTCCGATCTTCGAGCGCCTGAGTCGCGTCGTTCCCGCGGTCGAGTGGCCGTTCCATGCGCCGCTGGTCCATGCCATCAACACCCTGAAGCGGGAGCGCAACGCCGTCGTCCTGGCGCACAACTACCAGACGCCGGAGATCTTCCACGGCGTGGCGGACATCGTCGGCGACAGCCTCGCCCTGGCGCGGCAGGCGGCCTCCGTAGACGCCGACGTCATCGTCATGGCCGGCGTGCACTTCATGGCGGAGACGGCGAAGCTGCTGAATCCGGGCAAGCTGGTCCTGATGCCCGACATGTCGGCCGGATGCTCGCTGGCCGACAGCATCACCGGGGCCGACGTCCGCCTGCTGAGGCAGAGATATCCCGGCGTCCCGGTCGTCACCTACGTGAACACCTCGGCCGAGGTGAAGGCCGAGTCCGATATCTGCTGCACCTCCGGCAACGCGGTGCAGGTGGTGGAGAGCCTGGGCGTCGACCGAGTGCTGTTCCTGCCGGACGAGTATCTCGCGAAGTATGTCGCCACCCAGACGAAGGTCGAGATCATCGCCTGGAAGGGCCACTGCGAGGTCCACGAGCGCTTCACCGGCGACCAACTCCGCGAGTACCGGGCGCGGTTCGACGGGCTGACCATCATCGCCCATCCGGAATGCCCGCCCGACGTGCTGGAAGCCGCCGACTTCGTCGGCTCCACCGCCCATATGATCGACTATGTCGGGAAGCGGCGCCCGGCCCGGGTCCTGATGGTCACGGAATGCTCCATGAGCGACAACGTCGCGGCCGGCCTGCCGGACGTGGAGTTCATCCGACCCTGCAACCTGTGCCCGCACATGAAGCGCATCACCCTGTCGAACATCCTGGAGAGCCTCGCCTCGCTGGAGCCGCGGGTCGAGATCGATCCCGCCGTCGCCGACCGCGCGCGCCTCGCGGTCGAGCGCATGATCGCCGTCGGCCGGTGAGGGAGGGCGTTCCGCCATGGCAAGCATCCGCGATGCCGGGACGGTGGTGGTCGGTTCCGGCCTGGCCGGGCTGACCGCCGCCCTGCGCCTCTCCCCCCGGCCGGTCACGCTGCTGACGAAGACCGGCCAGCTGGCCGGCGGGTCGAGCCCCTATGCCCAGGGCGGCATCGCCGCCGCGATCGGCCCGGGTGACGATCCCGACGAGCATGCCGCCGACACCATGATGGCAGGGGCCGGCATCACCGACGCCCTGATGGCCCGGCTGCTCGCCGCCGAAGGGGCAGACCAGGTCCGCCGCCTGCTGGCGTCCGGCATGCCGTTCGACCGGGCGGTGGACGGAACGCCGAAGCTCGGCCGGGAGGCGGCCCACGGCCGCGCCCGGATCGTCCATGCCGGCGGCGACGCGACCGGCCGCGTCGTGGTCGACGAACTGGCGGCCCGGGTCCGGCTGACGCCCTCCGTCACCGTCATGACCCGGGCCTTCGCCCACGAACTGGTCGTCCGCGACGGGCGGGTCCAGGGCGTGCTCGCCCGCCACGCGGAGGAAGGCTGGGTCCTTCATCGCGCGGAAAACGTGGTGCTGGCGACCGGGGGCATCGGAAGCGTCTATCTGCACACCACCAATCCGGCCGAGAATACCGGCGACGGGCTCGCCATGGCCGCGCGGGCCGGGGCGCGGCTCGGCGGCCTGGAATTCGTGCAGTTCCACCCCACGGCGCTCGCCGTCGGCGACGGCTCCGGCCGACCGCTGCCGCTGCTGACCGAAGCCCTGCGCGGGGCGGGGGCCGTGCTGCTCGACGGAGCCGGCCGGCGCTTCATGGCGGCGGAGCACCCCGACGCCGAACTGGCGCCGCGCGACATCGTCGCCCGCGCCGTCTGGCGCCGCGTCGCTGCGGGCGACCGGGTCACCTTGGACATGCGCGCCGTCCTCGCCGGAGAGCCGGACCATTTCCCGACCGTGCTGGGCCTGTGCGCCGAAGCCGGGCTCGATCCCCGGCGCGAGCCGGTCCCGGTCGCGCCGGCCGCCCACTACCACATGGGCGGCGTGGCGACAGACGTGGCGGGCAGGACCAGCATCGCGGGCCTCCATGCCTGCGGCGAAGTCGCCGATACCGGGGTCCACGGGGCAAACCGGCTGGCCAGCAACTCGCTGCTGGAAGCGCTCGTGTTCGGGGATCGGGTCGCGCGGGCCATTTCGGCTGCCGGTCCGGGAGGTCCGCCTCCGCCGGTCGCGGTGCCCTCGCTTCCCCAGGTTCCCGGCGGGTCCGAAGCCGCTCTCGCCCCGCTGCGCCACCGGTTGCGGAGCGCGATGTACGACCGGGCCGGCCTGTCCCGCGATGCCGCGGGTATGGCCGACGGTCTCTCCCGTATCCGCGATCTCCAGGCGGAGTTCGACGGGATTTCCGGCGGTCCGGCCGGTTTCGAGGAGACCGTCGCCTGGGGCGAGCTGCGCAACCTGCTGCTGGTCGCCCGGCTGGTCACCCATGCGGCGAGCCTGCGGCGGGAAAGCCGGGGTGCCCATTTCCGCGCCGACTTCCCCGAGGCTTCCGAGGCGCTGCGGCGCCGGAGCTTCCTCACCCTGGCCGATCTCGGCCGGTCCGATGCTCTCCAGCCTGATTGCCGCCAGCCCCTGAAGGAGGCCCGCCATGCCGTACCCGCTGGTCTATGAACCCCTCGTCCGGGCCGCCTTGCTGGAGGATCTGGGGCGTGCCGGCGACCTGACGACCGACACCGTGGTCCCGGCCGAAGCGACCGCGCGCGCGCGGCTGGTCGCCCGCCGCCCCGGCCGGGTCGCCGGGCTGACGGTTTCCCTCTCCGCCTTCAGCCTGCTCGATCCCGGCCTGTCGGTGGAGATTCTGGCACCCGACGGCAGCGACGTGCTGCCGGGTGACACGCTGGCCGTGGTCGCCGGGGCGGCGCGCCCGATCCTGTCGGCCGAGCGCACGGCGCTGAATCTGCTCGGCCGGCTGTGCGGCATCGCGACGGCCACGCGCTCGCTGGTCCAGGCGGTCGAAGGTTGCAAGGCGCGGATCACCTGCACCCGCAAGACCACGCCCGGATTGCGGGCGCTGGAGAAGGAGGCCGTCCGCCAGGGCGGCGGAAGCAACCATCGCTTCGGGCTGGATGACGCCGTCCTGATCAAGGACAACCACCTGGTCGCCGCCGGCGGCATCCGGGCCGCCGTGGCCCGTGCCCGCGCCGGGCTGGGCCATATGGTCAAGATCGAGGTGGAGGTGGATACGCTGGCGCAGCTCGCGGAACTGCTGCCGCTGGGCGTGGACGCGGTGCTGCTCGACAACATGACCCCGGGACAGCTGCGCGAGGCGGTGCGGATGGTGGAGGGCCGCATGCTGACCGAGGCGTCCGGCAACATCAATGCCGATACGGTGCGTCCCGTGGCGGAAACCGGGGTCGACATGATCTCGGTCGGCTGGCTGACCCACAGCGTCACCAACTTCGACGTCGGCCTCGACTTCGACTGAGACTGAGATCCGTGGCGGGGGCCGGGAGCCGTGGCGGGGTTCCGGAGGGAACCCCGCCTGCGCCTCACTGCTTCTGCTTGGCCGCCTGGGCCCGGGCGAAGGCTTCGGCCAGGGCGCCGCCGAGGGCGGGGCCAGCCGACATCACCGCCGGCTCGCGCTCGCGCTGCGGCCGCTTCTCCGTCCGGTCGGGCCGCTTGCCGCCACCGCCGCCGCCGTTCGGGCCGCCAGGAGCCGGTCGTCGCTCCCGCGGCTGGTCGCTCCGCTTCTGGGCCTGGGCGGGTCGGGACTCAGGCGGACGCTCCGTCCGTTCCGGCCGGCCCGCAGGCCTCGCCGCTGGTTCCTCCAGGCGCATGGTCAGCGCGATGCGCTTGCGCTTGAGGTCGACCTCCAGGACCTTGACCTTCACCACGTCGCCCGCCTTGACCACCGTATGGGGGTCCTTGACGAACTTGTTGGCGAGCTGGGAGATATGGACCAGGCCGTCCTGGTGGACGCCGATATCGACGAAGGCGCCGAACGCTGTCACGTTGGTCACGGCGCCTTCCAGCACCATGCCCGGCTCCAGGTCCTTGAGTTCGTTGACGCCTTCCTTGAAGACGGCGGCGCGGAACTCCGGACGGGGGTCGCGGCCGGGCTTCTCCAGCTCGGCGATGATGTCCTTGACCGTCGGCAGGCCGAACTTGTCGTCGGTGAACTCCTCCGGGCTGAGCGACCGCAGGAACGGCGCGTCGCCGATCAGCTGGTTCAGCGGCTTGCCGGCCTGGGCGAGGATGCGCTCGACGACCGGGTAGGCCTCGGGGTGGACGGCGGAGGCGTCCAGCGGATCGTCGCCGTTGGCGATGCGCAGGAAGCCGGCAGCCTGCTCGAACGCCTTCGGCCCCAGGCGGGCCACGTCGTTCAGCTGCTTGCGCGTGCGGAAGGCGCCGTTGCGGTCCCGAAACTCGACGATGTTGCGGGCCACGCTCTCCGACAGGCCGGAGACCCGGGCCAGCAGCGGCACCGAGGCGGTGTTGAGGTCGACGCCGACCGCGTTCACGCAGTCCTCGACCACGGCGTCCAGGCTGCGGGCCAGCTTGGAGGCGCCGACATCGTGCTGGTACTGCCCGACGCCGATCGACTTCGGCTCGATCTTGACCAGTTCGGCCAGCGGGTCCTGGAGCCGGCGGGCGATCGACACGGCGCCGCGCAGCGACACGTCGAGGTTGGGGAATTCCAGCGCCGCCACTTCGGAGGCCGAGTAGACCGAGGCGCCGGCTTCGGAGACGACCAGCTTGGAGAGATTCAGCTCCGGATGGCGCTTCATCAGGTCGGTGACCAGCTTGTCGGTCTCGCGGCTGGCGGTGCCGTTGCCGATGCTGACCAACTCGATCCTGTGCCGGATCGCCAGGGCGGCGAGCACGGCGATGGAGCCGTCCCAATCGTTCTTCGGCTGGTGCGGATAGACCGTCGTCGTCTCCACCACCTTGCCGGTGGCGTCCACGACGGCGACCTTGACGCCCGTCCGGATGCCCGGGTCGAGCCCGATGGTCGCGCGCGGGCCGGCGGGTGCCGCCAGCAGCAGGTCGTGCAGGTTGCGGGCGAAGACGCGGATCGCGTCGTCCTCCGCCCGGTCGCGCAGGTCGCCCAGCAGGTCCAGCTCGACATGCAGGCCGATCTTGGTCTTCCAGGCCCAGCGCACCGTCTCCAGCAGCCATTTGTCGGCCGCCCGGCCGGCGTCCTGGATGCCGAGGTGGCGGGCGATCATGGCCTCGCACGGGTGCTGAAGGTCGGTCGCGGGGTCGCCGACCTCGATCTTGAGGTCCAGCACGCCCTGGGTCCGGCCGCGGAACATCGCGAGCGCCCGGTGGGACGGGACCTGCTTCAACGGTTCCGAGAATTCGAAATAATCGGAGAACTTCGCCCCTTCGTCGCGCTTCGCCTCGACCACGCCGGAGACGACGCGGCCCTGCTCCGCGACATAGGCCCGCAGGCGGCCGACCAGCTCGGCATCCTCGCCGAACCGCTCGACCAGGATGTGCCGGGCGCCTTCGAGGGCCGACTTGACGTCGGGCACGCCCTTCTCGAGATCGACGAAGGCCGTCGCCGCGGCTTCCGGCGCCACGACGGGGTTCTCCAGCAGGCCCAGCGCCAGCGGCTCCAGGCCGGCCTCGCGGGCGATCATGGCCTTGGTGCGGCGCTTCGGCCGGTAGGGCAGGTAGAGGTCTTCCAGCCGGGTCTTGGTGTCGGCTTCCTCAAGCTGGCCCTTCAGCTCGTTGGTGAGCTTGCCCTGCTCGGCGACGCTGGACAGGATCGCCGCCCGGCGTTCCTCCAGCTCGCGCAGATAGCGCAGGCGCTCTTCCAGGGTTCGGAGCTGGGTGTCGTCGAGACCGCCCGTGGCTTCCTTGCGGTACCGCGCGATGAACGGGACGGTGGAGCCTTCGTCCAGCAGCGCGATGGCTGCGTCGACCTGGGCTTCCCGGGCTGAGAGTTCGTCTGCGATACGTTTGCTGATGCTGATCATGTGGCGAAGGCACGGCTGCAGTGAAAACCGAAGGTCGGGTGCGAACCCCTATACCCTGTAGAGGCGGCCCAAGGCTAGGGACCTTATCCAGCCCCAGGCATATCCGGGTCATGGTTAACGGCACATTAACCTTGCGTGGGATGAATTCATGTACGGGCTGATCCAGTGGCGATCGGCTGCGGCCCCTCCCGGATCGCGCCCTGCGGCAAACTCGACGGCCCGCGTCTTCGGGGTCGGGATTTAACCGATTCTTGACCGGAACGGGGCGATCCTGCCGTCACGAACGCACGGTGGTGCGTTTCCTCCCTGACTGAAAACCTCCGGCCCGCGCGTCAGCGGGGGCCGGCCTTTTCGTGCTTCCGGTCCCGGCACGCTTTGTCGCACCCCCGATATCCGGACCGGCCGAAGGGATGTTTGCCTCCGGGGCGCGACCGCATGTTATAAGCTTGGCGCTCATCCGAATACCCCCGGTGGTTTCGATCCATGGTTTCTCAGGCGGTTCCCGGTCTTGGCGTCCATTAGTCTGTGCATCGCGGCCATGCTGCTCCTGGGCATCGTGGGGATGGCGCGGTCCTGGCTGGGCCGTGCCCACGAGGTGGTCCATGGCGGCATGGCGCTGGTCTGCGGCGCCGCGGCGCTGACGGTGCTGGTCCGGCTCGCCGGCGATGGGACCGATGCGGAAACCCTGGCCCTGCCGGTAGGGCTGCCCTGGCTGCGCGCGAACCTGCGTCTCGACGCGCTGTCCGCCGTGTTCCTGCTGGCGGTGAACCTGGTCGGCTGCCTGGCCGCCCTGTTCGGCTGGAGCTATGCCCGGCACGAGGCGGAGCCGGGCCGCGTACTGCCTTTCTTCCCCCTGTTCATCGCCGGGATGAACCTCGTGCTGGTCGCGGACGACGCCTTCGTCTTCCTGATGGCCTGGGAGTTCATGTCACTCTCGTCCTGGCTGCTCGTCCTGGCGAGCCACCGGGAGGAGGAGACGCGCCGCGCCGCCTATGTCTATCTGGTGATGGCCAGCTTCGGCACGGCCTGCCTGCTGCTCGCGTTCGGCATCCTGGCCGGGCAGGCGGGCGGCTACGGGTTCGAGGCGATCCGCGCCCATCCGCTTGGGGCCGTGCCGGCCAGCTTCGCGGCCCTGCTGGTGCTCCTGGGCGCCGGGTCGAAGGCCGGCCTCGTTCCCCTGCATGTCTGGTTGCCGCTGGCCCACCCGGCGGCGCCGAGCCACGTCTCCGCGCTGATGAGCGGCGTCATGACCAAGGTCGCGATCTACGGCCTGATCCGCGTGCTGTTCGACCTAGTCGGGGAACCGCTGTGGTGGTGGGGAGCCGTGCTGGCGGTGTTGGGCGCCATCACCGCGGTGGTCGGCGTGCTCTATGCGCTGATGCAGGACGACGTGAAGAAGCTGCTGGCCTATTCGACGGTCGAGAACATCGGCGTCATCGTGATCGGGCTGGGCCTCGCCCTGGTGTTCAAGGCGTCCGGGGTCCCCGCGCTGGCGGCGCTGGCGATGACGGCCGCGATGCTGCACGTGCTCAACCACGGCCTGTTCAAATCCATCCTGTTCTTCGGCGCCGGGGCGGTTCTGACCGCCACGGGGGAACGCGACCTGGACCGGCTCGGCGGGCTGATCCACCGGATGCCGGCGACGGCGCTGTTCTGCCTCGTCGGGGCGGCCGCGATCTCCGCCCTGCCGCCGCTCAACGGTTTCGTGGCGGAGTGGATGCTGTTCCAGGCGGTGCTGAACGGCCCGCTGCTCGAACAGTGGGAACTGAAGATCGGCTTCGCGGTGATCGGCGCTCTGCTGGCCCTGTCCGCGGCGCTGGCCGCCGCCTGCTTCGTGCGCTTCTACGGCATCGCCTTCCTGGGCCGGCCCCGGTCGCCGGGGGCCGGGCAGGCCCGCGAAGTGGATGCCGTCATGCTGTCGGCGATCGCGGTGCCGGCCGTGCTGTGCGTCGTGGTCGGGGTCCTGCCGAAACTGGCCATCGCGATGATCGAGCCGGCGAACCGGCTGACCACCGGCGAGGGCATGTTCGATGCCGGCGGGCACGGAGGCTGGGTCTGGCTGGCGCCGGCCAGCGCCTTCGGCAACAGTTACAGCGGCTTCATGATGTTCATGACGATCCTGATCCTGACCATCCTGGCCGTCTTCATGATCCACCGCTACGCCTCCAACCGGGTGCGCCGGTCGATCCCGTGGGCCTGCGGCTTCACCGATCCGGCGCCGCTCGGCCAGTATTCGGCCAGCAGCTTCGCCCAGCCGCTGCGGCGGGTCTTCGGCGGCCAGATCTTCGGGGCTCGCGAGGTCGTGGACATGCCGGCACCGGGCGAGACGCGGCCCGCGCGCTTCACGCTGGAAATGCGTGATCCCGCTTGGGACCGGCTTTTCACGCCCGTGGTCCGGCTGGTCGGCTGGCTGGCAGACCGTATCGAGGGCCTGCAGTTCCTGACCATCCGGCAATATCTGTCGCTGATGTTCTTCGCCCTGGTGGTGCTGCTGGTCATGGTGGCGGTGTCGCAATGATCTTCGTCCAGGCCCTGCTTGCAGGCATTTTCCAGGTCGTCCAGATGCTCCTGGTGCTGGCGCTCGCCCCCGGGCTGACGGGCCTGGTGCGGGTCGTCAAGGCCCGCCTGCTCGGCCGCCGCGGGCCGCCGCTGGTCCAGCCCTACCGCGACCTCTCAAGGCTGCTGCGGAAGGACGTCGTGCTGGCGGAGAACGCGTCCTGGCTGTTCCGGGTGACGCCTTACCTGGTGTTCACCGCGATCTGGCTGGCGGCGGCCCTTGTGCCGACCTTCACCACGGCCCTGGCCCTGACCGCGACCGCCGACCTGATAGCCCTCGTCGCCCTGCTGGCGAGCGCGCGGTTCTTCCTGGCGCTGGCCGGGATGGACGTGGGGACGAGCTTCGGCGGGCTGGGATCTTCGCGCGAGATGATGATCGCGACGCTGGCCGAGCCGGCCATGCTGATGGTGATCTTCTCCATCGCGATCCTGGTAAGGACCACGTCGCTGTCGCTGATCGTGGATTTCATGCTGGCGGGGGGCGTCGGGCTGCGGATCTCCCTGGGGCTGGCCCTGATCTCCCTTCTGATGGTCGCGATCGCCGAGAACGCCCGGATCCCAGTGGACAATCCCGCGACCCACCTGGAGCTGACCATGGTCCACGAGGCCATGGTGCTGGAATATTCTGGCCGGCACCTGGCCCTGATCGAGGCCGCCAGCATGCTGAAGCTGGTGCTCTACATGGCGCTGATCGCCTGCATCTTCCTCCCCTGGGGGATAGCCGAACCGGGGCAAGGGCCGCTCGACCTCGCGATCGGGCTGGTGACGTTCGTGCTGAAGCTGGCTTGCGGCGCGGTCCTGCTGGCGCTGTTCGAGACCGGCATCGCCAAGATGCGCGTCTTCCGCTATGGCGAGTTCCTCGGCGGTGCGCTGCTGCTCAGCCTGCTGGGCGCCATCTTCCTCTATGTTTCGACCGGATTGTGAGGCGCCGGCATGCCCGGGATCCATTATGACATAGCCCATATGCTCGGTGCGGTCGTGCTGCTGATGAGCTTCGCGCTGCTCTACCAGCGCCGGCTGTTCGCGATCATCCAGGCATTCGCCCTGCAATCGGTGGTCCTGGCGGCGGCGGCCGCGTGGCAGGGCTACATCCAGGACGCCCCGCACCTCTACATCACGGCGCTCCTGGCGCTCAGCATGAAGGCGATCGCGATCCCGGTGGCGCTGCACCGCGTGATCGACCGGCTGAACATCCGCCGGACGGTCGACACGTCGCTGGGCGTCGGGCCGACCATGATCGGGGGCGTCAGCCTCGTGACGCTGTCGATCCTGCTGGTCCTGCCTGTCACCGCCGACGTGACGGCGCTGACCCGCGAGGACCTGGCCCTGGCGCTGTCGGTGGTCCTGCTGGGGCTGCTTACCATGATCACCCGGCGCAACGCGATCGGGCAGGTCGTGGGCTTCATGTCGCTGGAGAACGGGCTGATCCTGGCCGCCATCGGCGTGGAGGGGATGCCCCTGATCGTCGAGATGCTGGTCGCCTTCGCGGTGATGGTCGCCTTCATCATCTTCGGCATCTTCTTCTTCCACATCCGGGAGCGGTTCGACACCCTCGACCTGCACACCTTGGAGAATTTCCGCGGTGAGCGCCGGTGATCGAGCTTCCGGTCAATCCAGTCCACGTCATCCTGGCGCTGCCGTTCCTCGCGGGACTCGTCCTGGCCGCCGTGGCGGACCACAAGCTGGCGTCGCGGCTGAACTCGCTCGCCTCGGGGCTCACCCTGGTGGCCTCGCTCAGCCTGTTCGCCGACCGGCCGGAGAGCACGGCGCTGTTCCTGGTCGACGACTTCAACATCTACCTGGTGGCTTTGACGGCGTTCGTCGGGTTCACCACGGCCCTGTTCAGCGCCACCTATATCGAGCACGAGATCGGGACGGGACGGCTGAGCCCGCTGTTCGTCCGCTTCTACCATGCCATGTACCAGGCCTTCGTCTTCACGATGCTGCTGGCCCTGCTCGCCAACAATCTGGGCGTGCTTTGGGTGGCGGTCGAGGGGGCGACGCTGACCACCGTGCTGATGGTCAGCCTGTACCGGACGCCGGAAGCGATCGAGGCGGCGTGGAAATACTTCATCCTGTGCGGCGTCGGCATCGCGCTGGCCCTGTTCGGCACGATCCTGATCTTCCTGGCCGCCCGGCCGGTGATGGGCGGCGGCATGCCCGCGATGACCTGGTCGGCGCTGATGCTGGAGATCCATCGGGTCAGCCCGGACCTGCTCAACCTCGCCTTCGTCTTCATCCTGATCGGCTACGGCACCAAGGTGGGTCTGGCGCCCCTGCATGCCTGGCTGCCCGACGCCCACGCGGAGGGTCCGACGCCGATCTCCGCCGTGCTGTCCGGGCTGCTGCTGAACGTCGCGCTCTACGCGGTGCTGCGGTTCAAGATGCTGATGACGGCCAACGGGCAGTCGCTGGCTCCCGGGCCGCTGATGATGGTCATGGGTTTGGCCTCGCTGCTGCTGGCCGCCTTGATGCTGTACCGGCGGCGGGACATCAAACGCCTGTTCGCCTACAGCTCGATCGAGCATATGGGCATCATCACCTTCGCCTTCGGGTTCGGCGGCCCGATCGCTAACTTCGCCGGGCTGCTGCACATGACCATGCACAGCCTGACCAAGTCCGCGATCTTCATCGCCGTGGGACTGGCGACCCAGGTGAAGGGAACCCAGCGGATCTCCGAGATCTGGGGGCTGACCGCGAGCCATCCGGCGATCGGCTGGGGGCTGGTCGCCGGCGTCCTGGCGATCGCCGGGCTGCCGCCGTTCGGCATCTTCCTCAGCGAGTTCCTGCTGGTGACCACGGTTTTCGCCCAGGAACCGCTGCTGGCCTTGCCGCTGGTCGCCGGCATCGTCGTCGCCTTCGGTGCGCTGATCCTGCGGCTGCAGTCGCTGGCCTTCGGCGAGCCGACGGGATCGACGGCGCCGGCGGCGTCCAGCGCGTTCCCGATGGCGCTTCATCTGGTCCTGGTGCTGGTCGCGGGCATCTGGCTGCCCGAACCGCTGGTCGAGTGGTTCCAGGCCGTCGCCCGGTTGCTCGGCTGAGGGGAGGGAAGACCGCATGCTCGACCATCTCGATTCGATCGGGACCCGCGCCGAGAACCACCGGCCGTTCCCGCGCTTCGACCTGGACCGCGAGGCCTGGAGCGCGCTGGTCGCGACCCTGGCGGACAAGCCGGACTGGTCCCTGGTGGGGCTGTGGGCCGATACCGGCATCGTCCACATGGCCCTGCGCGACGAGGGGCCGGGGACCGTCGCCGTGGTTTCGCTGGCCTGTCCGGAGGGACGCTTTCCCTCGGTCGGCGGGGCCCGGCCCGGAGCGATCCGGCTGGAGCGCGCGGCGCAGGACCTGTTCGGAGTCACGGCCGAGTCGCTGGTGGATCCGCGCCCCTGGCTCGACCACGACTCCTGGCCGATCCGGCTGCCGCTCTCGGCGGACCCGCCCGATCCGCTGGGCCATCCCGAACCCTATCCCTTCCTGCCGGTCGAGGGGCCGGGCCTGCACCAGATCCCGGTCGGACCCGTCCATGCCGGCATCATCGAGCCGGGCCATTTCCGCTTCACCTGCAACGGCGAGACGGTGGTCCGGCTGGAGCAGCGGCTGGGCTACGTCCACAAGGGAACCGAATGGCTGATGGGCGGCCGCTCGGTCGCCGAGGTCGCCAAGCTCTCGGCCCGGGTTTCGGGCGACAGCACGGTCGCGCACTCCTATGCCTTCGCGCGGGCCGTCGAGTCGGCCACGGGCGCCACGGTCCCGGCGCGGGCGGTCTGGCTGCGGGCGCTGATGGCCGAGCTGGAGCGGCTGGCCAACCATCTCGGCGACATCGGGGCGATCTGCAACGACGCCGCCTTCGCCTACATGCTGGCGGAATGCGGGCTGCTGCGGGAGAAGGTGCTGCGGGCGGCCGACGCCTGCTTCGGCCACCGCCTCATGATGGACCGGGTGATCCCCGGCGGGGTGGCGGTCGACCTGGCGGAAGACGGAAAGCAGGTGCTGACGCGGCTGGTGGCCGACCTGCGGGAGGTTTTCCCGCCGCTGATCCATACCTACGACGAGAAGGCCTCGCTCCAGGACCGGACGGTCTCGACCGGGCGCGTGGTGACCGAACTGGTCCGCCGCTTCGGCGCCGGGGGCCATGTCGGGCGTGCGTCGGGCCGGGCGCACGACGCCCGGCGCAGCCCGGGATATGCGCCGTACGGCGACCTGGAGTTCGACGTGCCCGTGTTCATCGACGGCGACGTCAATGCCCGGGTCTGGGTCCGCATCCGGGAGGTGGAGGCGAGCCTGGGCCTGATCGCCCAGATCCTCGACCGCCTTCCGGAGGGGCCGGTCCACGCGGCGGTTCCCGCCGCCGCGGGGCAGGGGATGGCGCTGGTGGAAAGCTTCCGGGGCGAGATCATGACCTGGGTCGCCCTGCGCGAGGACGGCATCGTGACCCGGTGCCACCCGCGCGACCCGTCCTGGTTCCAGTGGCCGCTGCTGGAGGCCGCGATCGAGGGCAACATCGTCGCCGACTTCCCGCTGTGCAACAAGAGCTTCAACTGTTCCTATTCGGGGCACGACCTGTAGGACGACGCCATGCTGAAGACAATCGCCCGGAACCTGCTCCGAGGGCCCGTCACGATGAAGGGGCCGGCGCCCGCCGAAACCGGCATCGAGGAGCTGGCGGGCCGCCTCGACCGGGCGTCCCGCACGCGCCTGGGGCGGAGCCTGTCGATCCGCCAGGTGGATGCCGGGTCGTGCAACGGCTGCGAGCTGGAGATCCACGCGCTCAACAACGTGATCTACGACCTGGAGCGCTTCGGGATGCGGTTCGTCGCCTCGCCCCGGCACGCCGACGTGCTGATGGTGACCGGACCGGTGACCGCCAACATGCGGGACGCCCTGTTCCGCACCTGGGATGCCACGCCCGATCCGAAATGGGTCGTCGCGGTCGGCGGCTGCGCCCTGGACGGCGGCCTGTTCAAGGGCAGCTACGGCATCGTCGGAGGGGTGGGCGCGGTGGTTCCGGTCGACCTGCACATCCCCGGCTGCCCGCCGCGCCCGATCGACCTGCTCGCCGGGCTGGTGGCCCTGGTGGAGGCCGCGAAGTAACGTCAGGATCCCTTGTTCGGCGGGAACAGGGTGAAGGTCAGATCCCGGATGAACCGGTCCATGCGGTCCGGCTTGGCGGCATCCTCCGCCTCGATCGTGCCGATGGCACCGGTCAGCGCCCGTCCACCGCGGCAATAGGCTGCCCTAACGGTCACATCCTCGTCGAAGGGCTGCGACGGCGGGATCTGGGCGGCGCAGAGTTCCGCGTCGATCACCTGATTGACCGGATTGAAAACCATCACGACCTTGTACAGGTCCTGGCCGCCCGGCCCGGCATCCTGGGCGAACTTCAGGCTGGCGCCGACATGGACGCGGTTCATCGAGGCCAGGACCTGACTCGCGAACTGCGCGGCGCCGACATCGCTCGGGTTGCCATAGATCAGCGTGGTCAGCGTGGCGTTCCGGCCGCCGGCATAGCCCAGTTCGTCCGGGTTGTACGCGGGATCGACCTGGGTCTGGGTGACCCGGCCGTAATCCTCGCAGGCGGCCAGCGCGAAAAGCGCCGCCAGGGCGGCGCCGATGCGATGCAGTTTCATGATGATCAGTTCAGTTGTCCGACTTGGTTATCGAGGGCGGAACGCCGCGAACTCGCCTGGGGATCGAAGGTGTTCAGCAGGTCGACGACCGCGCGATGGCCGCCTTCCTGCGCATAGCTCAGCGCGTTGCGGCCGTGGATGCTGGTGGTGCCGACGTTGGCGCCGTTCTCCAGCAGGATGCGGACGGTTTCGACCTGCCCGCGCGACGCGGCGGCCATCAGGGCGGTCTTGCCCTCCACGTTCATGGAATTCACCGAACCGCCGGCCTGGATCAGGGCGCGCACGATGGCGTTGTTGCCGATCGAAGAGGCATACATCAGGGCGGTGCCCCCGTTGCGGCTGCGCGCGTTGGGAGCGGCGCCGGCGCCGAGCAGCCGGCGGACGGCCTGGGCGTTGCCTTGCTCCGACGCGAGCATCAGGGCGGTCTTGCCGTCGGGCAGTTCGTAATCGATGTCTCGGCCGGCCTGGATGACCGCTTCCAGAACCGCAGGCTGCTGAAAGGCCTGGAGCATGTCCTCGCGGGTCACGAAACGGTTGGGCGCGGCGGGCGGCAGGTCGGACGCGGCGCCGGCGCGATCGGCACCCTCGTCGTAGTCCGGCGGAAGGCGCAGGATCTGGTCCGCCGCCGGCGGGGCGACGGCGGTCCCGGCGGTCGGCGCCGCGGGCGGGGAGGCGGCTTCCGCGGCGACGGCGGCCTGGCGCTTGGCGTCCAAATCCCGGAGATGCGCCTGCAGGGCCTGGTCGGCCGGATCGACCGTCAGGCCGCGGCGATAGAAGCTGGCCGCGTTGTCGAACTGCCCCCGCTCTTCCGCCGTGACGCCCCAGCGCCGGTAGGTGTCCTTGATGGTCGCCAGGATCGTCGCCGCGCGGGGATCCTGCGGGGCGATCTGGACGATCTGCCGGTAGACCTCGAAGGCATTGCCGCCCGGGGGCGTGGTCAGCAGTCGCTGCTCCACATACCTGTTCGCCCGGTTCACCAGCTCGGTGACGCGCTGCTCGTTGGCCGCTTCGGCGGAGAGGGCCGGCGCGGGCGGTGCCGGGGGCGCTGCGGCCGGTGCCGGTTGCGGGGCCGGCGCCGGGAGCGGGGGCGCCGCCGCGGCTGGCGGCTGGGCCGGCTGGGGAACCGGGGGAGGTGCCACCGGGACGGGTGGCTGCGACTCCCAGTCCGTCTCCGGTGGCAAGGCGGCGGTTTCGGAGGGCGGCGGTTCGGAACCCCAGGTGACCTGGTCGCCGGTCGCCCGGGCATAGAGCTGCTGGACGGCCTGGGGCTCCAGCAGTGCCGCCGCGATGCCCGCGCCGGCCAGCAGCGCCAGCACGCTGGCCGCGACCTGCGGCCAGCGTCGGCGCCGGGCTTCCGGTTCGGGACGGTCGTGCGCATACGCCGATGCGGTCAGGGGGGCGCCCGCACTGCGGCGCAACGGCGGAGGCGTCCGTTGTTCGCCATCGTCCCAGGACGGATAGGAGTCGTGAACCGGCTCCGCCCCGCGGGCGGGGTGCCGGTGGACAGGGGCCGGCCTGTCTTCCTCATCGTGCGGCAGGGGCGCCTGGACGGGATGACGGGGCGCGTGGCCGAACGGGTCCGGCGGCGGAGCGGCGCGCGGCGGCGTCGGCGGCGCGGGCGTAAACTGGGTCGGCGCGGATTGGGGAGGGGCGGCCGGCGGCGGAGGGGACGGCCGGATGCGAGCGACCGGTTCCTGCACCTCGGTCCGGATCGGACCCGCGGGTTGGACGGGTTGCAGCTCATGGACGGGCTGCAGGCCGAGGTCGTGGGCCACCTGCTCGACCCGGGCGCGCGTGATCGTCCGTTCGCCGGCACGGGAGGCGCCGCTCACGGCGACGTCCGCCAGCGTGTTGACCAATTGCAGCAGGCCGCCGGAATAATGGGCGATGGCCTCGATCGCCGCCGGCTCGAAGATGTCGTCCCTGATCGCGCCGGCGGCGCCGAGGCGCTCCTGGATGTAGGACTCGACCTGATCCCGCTCCAGCGGCGGAAGGTGGTACGTCACGCCGAGGCGGCGCATGGTGTCTTCCAGGCCGGGTTCCGCCAGCATGCGCTCCAGGTCGGGCGTACCCGCCAGCAGCACCTGCAGGAAACGGCCGGTCTCGGTGTCCGATGCCGCCATCTCGACCAGGTCGTACAGAACGCCGACATCGAGCTCCTGCGCCTCGTCCACGATCAGGACGCCGGTGCCGGCCTCCTCCAGACGCTGTTCGAGGCGCTCGACCAGGGCGTCCATGTCGGACAGGGGCTGGCCGCCGTTCTCGTCCAGGAACAGTTCGCCGCCGGCCTGCTGGATCAGGTCCTCCACCGTCATGCCGGGGCTGGCGGCGATCGCCAGCACCATCGTGCCTTCCGACTCGAGCTGGTCGAGCAGTGCCTGCAGCAGGGTCGTCTTGCCCGACCCGGTCTCTCCATAGAGAGCCATGACCCGGCGCCGAGCCACCACGGCAAGGGTAAAGCCGTTGAAAGCTTCCTCATGCTCCTGCGACGCGTAGGTGAAACGGGTGGCAGGCGTAATCGTGAATGGCTCTTCGCGGAGACCGAAGCGGTTATTGATCATGGCATGTTCTATCAAAAGGATTACCCAACGCCGCCCGGTACCGGAATTTCGCAGGCGGAGTACCTTCGGTTCTCATGTGTTGAGCCTCGGCACTCTATCAACCCTGGTACCATTCACGAACGCAAAAAACGGATGAATGATCCGCGTCCATCGGAGTTGCCCGCTATCGTCCCGCGTATCCCCTAATCGCATCAATATCATGGCGGACAGAGCCGCCCGGCCCACTCGGGGGCTGGCCGGGGCCTTGATTTGCGATATCCTGCAGCCATGACCCAGACAGACCTCTCCGCCGCCGCCGTCGCTTCCCCTGCCGACTTCCAGCCCCATGTCGAATTCAGGGACGTCAGGAAGACCTATGACGGCGAGACGCTGGTCGTCAAAAACCTGAACCTGGACATAAGCCGCGGCGAGTTCCTGACCCTTCTCGGGCCGTCGGGCTCCGGCAAGACCACGTCGCTGATGATGCTGGCGGGCTTCGAGGTGCCCACGTCGGGAGACATCAGGCTGGCCGGCCGGTCGATCGCGGGCCTTCCGCCGCATAAGCGGGACATCGGCATGGTGTTCCAGAACTATGCGCTGTTCCCGCACATGACGGTGGCCGAGAACCTGGCCTTCCCGCTGTCGGTCCGGAAGAGGCCCCGCGCGGAGACGGAGGAGCGGGTCGCCCGGGCGCTCCGCATGGTCCACCTGGAGAAGTTCGGCGCCCGCCGGCCGGCGGAGCTGTCCGGCGGCCAGCAGCAGCGGGTGGCGCTGGCCCGCGCCCTCGTCTTCGACCCTCAGCTGGTCCTGATGGATGAGCCGCTGGGAGCGCTGGACAAGCAGCTGCGCGAGCATATGCAGCTGGAGATCAAGCACATCCACCAGTCGCTGGGCGTCACCGTGGTCTATGTCACCCACGACCAGACCGAAGCCTTGACCATGTCGGACAGGATCGCGGTGTTCAATCACGGCATGATCCAGCAGATCGACCTGCCGGACCGGCTGTACCAGCAGCCCTGCAACAGCTTCGTCGCCAACTTCATCGGGGAGAACAACCGGCTGACGGGCGTCGTCCGGGATATCTCGGGAGGCATGTGCCGCGTCGAGCTGCCGACCGGCGAAAGCGTCCTGGCGACCGCCGTGTCGGTAGACCGTGCCGGGCAGCCGACCACCCTGTCCATCCGGCCCGAACGGATTCTCCTGGACCGGGGAGCTTCGGACGACAGCGGCAACGGCCGGGAGAACCGGCTGGGCGCCCGCGTCCTGGAGCGCATCTACCTCGGCGACCACCTGAGGCTTCGCCTGGCGGTTGCGGACAATGACGATTTCATGGTCAAAGTCCCCTTCGCCGACGACGCCCAGACGTTCCAGGCTGGCCACGACGTTTCGGTCCGCTGGGCCGTCGAGGACTGCAGGGCGCTCGACCCGGTCTGATCCTTTCCGATTCCGTTCCAGGCGCAAGGCCACTCCACCGTGTTCCGCAAGATCCTTTCCGTCGGCGGCCTGACGCTCGCCAGCCGCGTCCTCGGCTTCGTCCGGGATATCCTGACCGCGGCCCTGCTGGGGGCGGGGCCGGTCGCCGACGCCTTCTTCGTGGCGTTCCGGCTGCCCAACCATTTCCGAGCCCTGTTCGCCGAAGGCGCGTTCAACGCCGCCTTCGTGCCGATGTTCTCCTCCTTCCTGGTCGGCCAGGGCCGGTCGCAGGCCCGCATCTTCGCCGAACAGGTGCTGGCCTTCCTGCTTGTCGTGCAGCTTGTCCTGCTCCTGGCGTTCGAACTGATCATGCCCTGGTTCATGATCGTCTTCGCGCCGGGCTTCGCCGGCGAGCCGACGAAGTACGACCTGGCGGTGCTGTTCACCCGCATCACCTTTCCCTACCTGCTGTTCATCTCCCTGGTGTCGCTGATGGGCGCCGTGCTGAACAGCATCGAGCGTTTCGCGGCGGCCGCGGCGGCTCCGATCCTGCTCAATCTCTGCCTGATCGGGGCGCTGGTCGGACTGACGCCGCTGCTGCCGACCCCGGGCCACGCGCTGGCCTGGGGGGTGCTGGCCGCCGGCGTGGCCCAGTTCCTGTACCTGGCATGGGACTGCCGGCGCGCCGGCATGTCGCTGAGGCTGCCCTGGCCGCGGCTGACACCGGGGGTCAGGCGATTCCTGACGGTCCTGGGACCGGCGGCGCTGGGCGCGGGCGTCACCCAGATCAACCTGTTCATCGACACGCTGATCGCCTCGCTGCTGCCGACCGGGGCCGTGTCCTACCTTTACTATGCCGACAGGATAAACCAGCTGCCGCTGGGCGTGATCGGAATCGCGATCGGGACCGTACTGCTGCCGGAACTGTCGCGAGCGCTGAAGGGCGGCAACATGGCGGCCGCCAGCGACAGCCAGAACCGCGCGATCGAGCTGTCGCTGCTGTTCACCCTGCCGGCCACGGCCGCCTTCCTCGCTGCGGGCTTCCCGATCATCTCGGTGCTGTTCGAACGGGGCGCGTTCCAGGCCGCCGATGCTCAGGCGACGTCGGCCACTCTGATGGCCTACGCCCTGGGGCTGCCGGCCTTCGTGCTGATCCGCAGCCTGCTGCCGGGTTTCTACGCGCGCGAGGATACGAAGACGCCGGTCAAGATCGCCCTCGTCGTCGTCACCGTCAACGTCGCCTTGAAGCTGGCGCTGATGCAGCCGCTCTCCCAGGTGGGCCTGGCGCTCGCGACCTCGGCCGCGTCATGGGTCAACTGCGCCCTGCTGGCGGTGCTGCTGTTCCGGCGCGGGTTCCTGGTGTTCGATTCGCGGCTCAGGCGGCGGGTGCCGCGGCAGCTTCTGGCGGCCCTGGCCATGGCCGGGGTGTTGCTCGCGGCCCAGTGGGGACTCGCCGGGATGCTGGGTGCCCCCGCCCTGGGGACGCGCTCGCTGGCTCTGGGATTGCTGGTCGGGGCCGGGGTGGCCGCCTACGCGGTGGCGGGGGTCGCCCTCGGCGTGGTGTCGGTGGCCGAACTGAAACTCTATACCCGGCGGCGCCGGAAGGCCTGACTCTGCATGTCGGCCCCTCCTTCGACGACGGATACTCTGGACACGCCGGACAAGGTGATGAAAACTCGGCATAAATCATAAAACAGGAACAGGGTGACGATGATGGGATGCAAGACCAGCCTGCTTTTCGGTGCTCTTCTGATGGCCTCGGCGATGGGCGGTGCCCAGGCCCGCGATCTCACCGTCACCTCCTGGGGTGGCTCCTACCAGGACGCGCAACGCGAGGTCTATTTCCAGCCCTTCATGAAGCAGACCGGGACCAAGTTGGTCGAGGACAGCTGGAACGGGGGAGTGGGCGCGCTCCGCGCCAAGGTCGAGGGCGGCAACGCCGACTGGGACGTCGTCCAGGTCGAGGCCGAGGAACTGGTGCTGGGCTGCGAGGAAGGGCTGTTCGAGGAGCTGGACTGGGCGGCCTTGGGCGGGCGCGACAAGTTCATTCCCGCCGCGGTCCATGACTGCGGGGTAGGGGCCATCGTCTGGACCACGCTGATCACCTATGACGGCGCCAAGATGAAGGAGGGGCCGAAGAGCTGGGCCGACTTCTGGGACGTCCAGAAATTTCCCGGCAAGCGGGGGCTCCGCCGCGGCCCGAAATACACGCTGGAATTCGCGCTGATGGCCGACGGGGTCGAACCGTCGCAGGTCTACCAGGTGCTCGACACCGACGCCGGAGTCGATCGCGCCTTCAGGAAGCTCGACCAGATCAAGCCGCACATGGTCTGGTGGGAGGCCGGCGCCCAGCCGCTCCAGCTGCTGGCGTCGGGCGAGGTCGCGATGACCAGCGCCTACAATGCCCGCGTGACGGCGGCGAACAAGAGCGACAACCGCGATTTCAGGATCGTCTGGCCGGGCGGCGTCTATGCCGTGGACAGCTGGGTGATCCTGCGCGACAGCCCGAATCGGGAAGCGGGCATGGACCTGATCGCCTTCATGAGCGACCCGGCGCGCCAGAAGGACCTGCCGCCCAAGGTGCCCTACGGCGTGACCGCCAAGGAGGCCGCGGCGCTGGTCGATCCCGCCGTGCTGCCGATCATGCCGACCGAGCCCGGCAACCTGGAGGTCGGCCTGGAACTCGACACCGAATTCTGGGTCGCCAACGTCGAGCGGCTGACCGAACGCTTCAACGCCTGGAGCGGCCGGTGACGGCAACCATCCCGTCGGCGCGGCCGCAGGAGCGGCCGCGACACCTGAAGGCGCAACTCCGCCGCACCGAGCGCCGCCGCAAGCTGGAGGCGGTGGCGCTGGTCGCGCCCCTCTTCGTCTTCCTGGCGGTGTTCTTCCTGGCCCCGATCGGGCTGATGCTGGTGCGCAGCGTCGACAATTCGGAGCTGCCGTCGGTGATGCCGGACACCGCGGCGGCGCTCCGCCAATGGGACGGCGGCGGCCTGCCGCCGGAAGCGGTGTTCGCGAGCTTCGCGCGGGAGCTGGCGGCCGGCCAGCGCGACCGGTCCCTGTCCGGGGTGGCGAAGCGGCTGACTTACGAGATCCCGAACATGCGGTCGGTGCTGTTCGCCACGGCCCGCGGCCTGCCCGACGCGCCGGAAGGGACATGGCGGCAGACGCTGGCGGCGCGCAACCCGGCGTGGGGCGAGCCGGCCACCTGGGCGGTGATGCGCCGCGCCGCGGCCCCGGTCACCCCGTATTATCTGCTCGCCGCGGTCGACCGGGAGATCGACGCCTCCGGATCGGTCGCGCGGGTTCCTGCGGACCGGGCCATCTATCTCGACATCTTCGCGCGGACCTTCTGGATCGCGGCGGTGGTCACCCTCTGGTGCCTGGCGCTGGGATACCCCCTGGCCTACAAGCTGGCGTCGCTGCCGCCCCGCATCTCGAACCTGCTGATGATCCTGGTGCTGCTGCCGTTCTGGACCTCCATCCTGGTCCGGACCGGGGCCTGGGTCGTGCTGCTCCAGCGGGAGGGGCCGATCAACGAGACGATGCAATGGATCGGCCTGATCGGCGAGCCGATCCAGCTCGTCTACAACAGGGTCGGCGTCTATGTCGCCATGGTCCACATCCTGCTGCCCTTCATGGTGCTGCCGCTCTACAGCGTGATGCGCGGCATCTCGCCGGCCTATGTGCGGGCGGCGACTTCGTTGGGCGCCACGCCCTTCACGGCCTTCCGGCGGGTATACCTGCCGCAGACGGTTCCCGGGGTGGGCGCCGGCTGCCTGCTCGTCTTCATCCTGGGAGTCGGCTACTACATCACGCCGGCCCTGGTCGGCGGGGCCGGGGACCAGATGGTCAGTTATTTCGTCGCCTTCTTCACCAACCAGACGATCAACTGGGGAATGGCGGCGGCGCTCGGCTCGGTGCTGCTGGTGGCGACGCTGATGCTCTACTGGGTCTATGCCCGGCTGGTCGGAGTCGACCGCATGCGGATGGGATGAGGCGGGCATGAGACCGATCCTGAACCTGCCGCCCCACGCGACGGCGGCCCAGCGCGCCTGGCATGTCGGCCTTTGGGCGATCACGGTCCTCGTGCTGGGCTTCCTCATCCTGCCGATCCTGGTGATCGTCCCGCTGTCGTTCAGCAGCGGGTCCTTCCTGAATTTCCCGCTGCCGGGGCTCTCGCTGCGCTGGTACCAGGAGCTGCTGGGATCGGAGCGCTGGCTCTCGTCGCTCCGCAACAGCGTGGTGGTGGCCTGCGCCGCCACCCTGCTCGCCACGGTGCTGGGGACCCTGGCGGCGCTGGGGTTGCAGCGGGCGCGGTTTCCCGGCCGTTCGCTGCTGCTGGCCCTGGTGATCTCGCCCATGGTGGTGCCGCTGGTGATCGTCGCGGTGGGCGTCTACTTCTTCTATGCCCCGCTGGGGCTGACCGGCAGCCTGATCGGCCTGACGCTCGCCCACACCGCGCTGGCGGTGCCCTTCGTGGTCATCACCGTGTCGGCGACCCTCCAGGGGTTCGACGCCAACCTGTCGCGCGCGGCGGCCAGCCTGGGAGCCGACCCGGCGACGGCGTTCTTCCGGGTCACGCTGCCGATCATCCTGCCCGGCGTGGTGTCGGGCGCCCTGTTCGCCTTCGTCACCTCGTTCGACGAGGTGGTGGTGGCGCTCTTCCTGACCGGCCCGCAGGAGCGCACCCTGCCGCGCCAGATGTTCGACGGCATCCGGGAGAATATCAGCCCGGTCATCGCCGCCGCCGCCACCCTGCTGATCGTCCTGTCGGTCCTGCTGATGACGGTCATGGAGGCCCTGCGGCGGAGGGGCGAGCGCCTGCGCGGCATCCGCTGACGAAAACGGAACGAAGAACAAAACAAACAACAAGAAGTATAGAGGATCGTCCACCGGCCGCCACTGTGCCTGAAACCAACGGTTGGAGGTCATCATGTCAGAGCCTGAGAGCATAGACGGTGTCCGGTACCATGCGGTAGATGCCGCTTATTTCGAGAAACGGGGGCTTCGGAAATATGCCGGGGTATGGTCGCTGTGGGCGCTGGGCGTCGGCGCGGTCATCTCCGGCGACTTCTTCGGCTGGAACTTCGGCCTGGGCGCCGGCGGCTTCGGCGGCCTGTTCATCGCGACACTGATCGTCGTCGTCATGTATCTCGGCCTGTGCTTCAGCCTGGCCGAGATGTCGCCGGCGCTGCCGCACACCGGCGGCGCCTACAGCTTCGGGCGGTCGGCGCTGGGGCCGTGGGGCGGGTTCCTGACCGGCCTGGGCGAGAACATGGAGTATGTGCTGACCCCGGCGGTGATCGTGGTGGGCATCGGCGGCTATCTCGGCGCCATCTTCGGGACCCCGGCGGAGCTGGCGCCAATGTGGTGGCTGTTCTGCTACGTGATCTTCGTGGGGCTGAACTACTGGGGCGTCGAGCTGAGCTTCAAGTTCACCCTGGTGATCACCTTCATCGCGCTGGCGATCCTGATCGTCTTCTTCGTCGGCGCCATAAGCCATTTCGACTTCGCTGCGAACGCCCTGAACATCGAGCCGGGGCCCGGCGGCAGCGCCTTCCTGCCGTTCGGCTGGGCCGGCGTCCTGGCGGCGCTGCCGTTCGCCATCTGGTTCTTCCTGGCGATCGAACAGCTTCCCCTGGCCGCCGAGGAGTCGCACGATCCCAAACGCGACATGCCGCGGGGCCTGTTGCTGGGCATCCTGACGCTGATCGCGCTGGCGTTCCTGACGCTGTTCCTGTCGGCCGGCATAGCGCCGGGCGCGAAGGAGGTCGGGACCTCGACCGAGCCTCTGTTCCTGGGTTTCCAGACCATCTTCGGCGACGGCATCGGGGTGAAGCTTCTGGCGATGATCGCCGCCGCCGGTCTGATCGCCAGCTTCCACGCGATCATCTACGCCTATGGCCGGAACATCTACAGCCTGGCCCGTGCCGGCTATTTCCCCAAGTGGCTGTCGGTCACCCATGGCGAGCGCAAGACGCCCCATGTCGCCCTGTTCGCCGGTGCAGCCCTGGGCTTCCTGGTCGCCTTCGTGATGCAGTATTCGGGAAGCGCGCTGGTCGGCGCGGCGTTGCTCAACATGGCGGTGTTTGGGGCGATGATCAGCTACATCATGCAACTCGTGTCCTTCATCCTGCTGCGCTCCAAGCTGCCGCACATCGAGCGGCCCTTCGTCAGCCCGCTTGGGGTTCCCGGCGCCGTCGTGGCGCTGGTCATCGCGGTGGTGACCCTGGTGTCGCTGTTCTTCAATCCGGATTACCGGCCGGGGGTTTGGGGATGCGCGATCTGGTTCCTGACCGGCATCGCCTATTTCGGACTCTATGGGCGCCATCATCTGGTGAAGTCGCCGGAGGAGGCGTTCGCGATCAGCCACCGGTCCAAGTCGGAGACGGTGCCCGGCTTGGCGGATTAGCCGGGCGGCCTACCTGATGCGGGAGGGATGACAGACCGGGAACGACCATCCGCATGCTTCGCCAGACCATTCTCCGAGCGGCCCGCCGACTCGCGCTTTGCCTGATCCTGCTGCCGGCCGCCGCACCGGCCCGGGCCGACGAGCGTGCGGCCTGGACGGCCCTGGAGCAGGGCGGTCACGTGGCACTGATGCGGCATGCCGTGACCGTTCCCGGAGTGGGGGATCCTCCCGGATTCCGCCTGGACGACTGCGCGACCCAACGGCTGCTGTCCGAGGCCGGGCGGGATTGGGCCCGGCGGTTCGGCGCCGAACTGCGGGAGCGCGGCGTGACGGGCGCACGGGTGCTGACCAGCGCCTGGTGCCGTTGCGTCGACACGGCCGAACTGATGGATCTGGGGCCGGTGGAGGTCTTCGAGCCGCTGAATTCGTTCTTCGGCACCCGTGGCGACGGCGCCGAGCAGACGGCTGCCGTGCGGGACCTGATGGCCGCATGGCAAGGTCCGGGCACGCTGGTGCTGGTGACCCATCAGGTCAATGTCACCGCACTGACGGGAATCTATCCGGCATCGGGGGAGGTCGTGGTTCTGCGCCCGGGCGGGGAGGTCGTGGGCAGGATCCGGCCCTGATGCCCGTCGCCGCCTATACCTAAAGGCAGTGCCTTACTTCGTCTGTACAGGCTTGCCCAATCTTTGGCGATCTGGCAGAAAAAAGGCCGCCTTGGGAGCGGCCTGAGTCTAGGGAGGAAACGCCCAACAAGGGCGAAGCAGCAATCGCTTGCTGCAATGCAAAAATTAATGAATGCGCTCGCAGATGCAATATGGAAGCGAGCATCAGGCCGATTTTCAATCACATTATCGAGCGACTGTTGCATCAACGCAACACAGCGACGGGGCGGCGGCGCCGGTAGTTCCGCTGCCCGCGCCGCCCCGGATCGTTCAGGGAGCACGCTTGGGCGGAAAGCCCGAAGGCGGAACTTCCCGTTCCTCGGTCGTGCTGGCGGTTTCCTCGCCCTGGGTCGGTTCGGGGACGCCGCCGGGCGCATAGGGCGGCATCGCGGAGTCGCTGCCTGGGCGACGCGGCGGAACGGGTCTTTCCCCCGGCTTCCTGAGATCGCGTTCGTCGGTCATGTCTTGCCTCTCCCTGACTCTCTTCCACGTTTGCGGTACGGGAATAAGGGACGGGAAGGCGAAAAGGTTCAGGAGCCCGGACCCTGAAGCAGAAAGCCGGTGATCAGGAACGCGGCGATCCCCAGCAGCACGGAAATGCCCAGGAGCATCCAGGCGTTGACCTCGAACCTGGGCGGGGCCGCGCCCGCCTCTTCGAAGACGGTGGTCATGACGGCGCGCTTGGCTCCGGGATCGGTGAAGCACTGCTCGACCCTGACCCGTTCGACCTTGCCGGTGCCCAGCGTCTCGCGCGCCCTGGCGAGGGCGGAGTCCAGGCTGTCGATCGTGCCGCTGGTCTGCCAGACGCCCCGCCTGAGAGTTGCCAGGGTATAGGTTACTCGGCGGTTCGACGCTGGCACGGACATGGACGGCTCCCGGATCGCTGTTGCCTTATCATACGATAATATTTCTAAACATTTTACCGGAGGTTAATCCGATCGAATGCATCCGATTGCCCCGTCGCGCGCCGGCGGAGCGGGCCTATGATGCCGATCCCGTGAAGGGCCAGCCTGAACCGAAATCGACCTGCCCGAGAGGACTGATGGGCGACGCGACCCTGATCGTCGGCCGCAACAGCCTGCTTGCCAGGGCATTGCGCGACTGCGGAGGCGTTCCGAACTGCCGTTATGTCGGCCATGACGAATTGGACCGGCCGGACCTGCTCGACGGTATCGGGCGGATCGTCAATTTCGCCTATCATCCCGAACTCCGGAGCGGGCCTTACAGGGCCGAACTGGATATCGACCTGCGCCTGGGACGGGCGGCGGCGGAACTGGGCCTGGATTACGTCATGCTCAGCACCCGCAAGGTCTATGCGCCGGAATACGCCTTCGGAGCGGCGGAGGACGGTCCGGTCGGCCCGATCGATCCCTACGGACGCAACAAGCTGACGATCGAGCGGGTCCTGGCCAACCTTCTCGGCGAGCGGCTGACGATTCTCCGGGTGGGGAACGTGGTCGGGTATGATCGTCTCGAAGCCCGGCCCAGCTTCATGAGCCTGATGCTCGGGCGGCTCGCCGGCGAGAACCGGATAATGCTCGACGTCAGCCCCTTCGTGCG
Organism: Skermanella sp. TT6; assembly: GCF_016653635.2. Classification (NCBI taxonomy): domain Bacteria; kingdom Pseudomonadati; phylum Pseudomonadota; class Alphaproteobacteria; order Rhodospirillales; family Azospirillaceae; genus Skermanella; species Skermanella cutis. The sequence continues at coordinate 3,993,889 of NZ_CP067420.1, read as the reverse complement.
GCGCGACTTCCTGCCGGTGGAGCAGGTGGCGGCGGCGATAAGGGCCGTGCTCAACCATCGGTTGGTCGGAACCTACAATGTCGGTTCCGGCGCCTGCGTCGAGGTCGGGCGCATGGCGCTCTGGGTGATCGAGGGATTCGGCCGCGGCGAGCTGGTCGTCACCTCGCCGCGAATCCATGACGAATTCGTCCTGGACGTGACCAAGATCGTGACGGCAACCGACTGGTCTTGGCCAAGCGGTGCGCTTCCCGAATATTGCCGCAGTCTGGGCCGACGCCTTGCCAAGGCGGAGAGCCGGGTCGACGGGTAGCGCGGTCGAGGCAGGCAAATTCACCGAAGACCCCGCCGTCTTCGGCGGAATTGCCTATCCTATTGGATATATGTTGTCTATTGGGCACACATGATGCACAAACGCGCATCAGTGCGCCCGCATGGTTGCTTGCCTTGAGGTTTCTGGCTTCATTAGGGTCGGCCGGCTCGTCAAGGGCCGTCCCTAGGGGCTTTTTAGTATGTTCAACAGATTGCCATTTTCGGTGGGGGCGATGAAGATCAAGACTTTGCCACTGCTCTTCGGTGCGGCCGCTCTGCTGGCGGGGACCAGCACCGCGGTGATTGCCCAGGAGCTTCAGCGCGGGGCCAGCGTCCTGGACCGTCCGCGGCCGGAACTGGATCCGTTGGGCATCCGCCAGGGCGGTTTCCTGATCTTCCCGAAGATCGAGCTTGGCACGACCTACGACGACAACGTCTTCGCCTCCGACACCAACGAGGAAGGCGACTTCCTGTTCCAGGTGCTCCCGTCGGTCACCGTGCAGTCGGATTTCAACCGGCACCAGCTGCGCTTCGGGGCCGGGGCCGACATCGGCCGTTATGCCGACAATACCAGCGAGAACTACGTCGACTATTTCGTCACCGGCGGCGGGCGTTTCGACATCACGGGCGACGCGGCGGTTTCGCTCGATCTGGCGCACCGCAAGCTGCACGACGATCGCGGCGACCCGGACACTCCGGACGCGGCGTCCGAGCCGGTGGAGTTCACGCGCAGCGGGGCGGAACTGGGCTATACCCATCGGTTCAACCGTTTCCTGACCAGCTTCAGCGTCGGTGCGGAGAACGAGGACTACGACGACGTGGCCTCGATCGGCGGCACGATCCTCGACCAGGACGACCGCGACAACTGGGCCTATACCGCCACGGGCCAGATCGGTTACGACCTGTCGCCCGGATACCGGCCGTTCGTGCGCCTGACCTATGTTCGCACCGAGTACGACGAGGGCCTGCTGCCGCCCGACAGCGACAGCTATGAAGCGGTGGTCGGCACCACGATCGACCTGACCTCGCTGCTGACCGGCGAAGTGTTCGCCGGCTATCTCTCGCGCGATTACGACGAAGACGTCTACAGCGATTTCACCGGCGTCGCCTACGGCCTGTCGCTGGATTACGCCGTCACCCAGCTCACGACCATTTCCGGCGACATCTCGCGCGGGGTCGAGGAAGGTTTCGGAACCACGCCGAACCCCCGCGATCGTTCGACCTTCCAGATCGGAGTCGATCACGAACTGCTGCGCAACGTGATCCTGTCGGCGAGGGCCGAATACCGGAACGACGACTACCAGGAGACCGACCGGGAAGAGGACTTCTACCTGTTGCAGGCCGGCGCCACCTACACGCTGAACCGGAACTTCTATCTCCGGGGCACCTACACCTTCTCGCGCCGCGACTCCAACCAGGCGGGTGACGATTACGACCGCAACCTGTTCGCGCTGCGTCTCGGCGCCCAGCTCTGAAGACCCTTCGGACCTATCCGGTCCGCCGGCGGCGCTTGCCCAGCAGGCGCCGCCTTTTTATTTGACCTATCCGAAATTTCCGGTAGCGGCGTGAATGGGACGTCGCAAGCTCCAGTGTCGAAAACCGCCCGAAAGATCGGTACTGCAGAGGTGTATCGGGTAATGAAAAAAATTTCAGAAGCAATGCATTCCATTACTGCCATAGGCTTAATTCCTCTCCTCTTTTTCAGTTTAGGCGCATTGTCGATAGTATTCGCGTGGTCGTAAGGGGGCAGGGATGCGGAGTGCCCGCATTCCGGAGGGCCGGTCAGGCGTGATATAGCCCCGCGACGATCCGGCAAGGCCCAGAGAAGAGGAACCGATGCTTTTTGCTACCTGGAAGAAAGTTGCGACCGGTTGCGTCGTGGCCGTGAGCCTGGCGGCCTGCCAGAACACCGGCTCGAACGCGCCGCTGGAGACGCAGACCGCGACCGTGGGCGAGTACCAGCTGGGGGCAGGCGACGAAGTCCGCATCACCGTTTTCGGCCAGGAGCAGCTCTCCGGCACTTTCCGCGTCGATGGCGCCGGATATGTCGCGATGCCGCTCGTCGGCGAGGTCGAGGCCAAGGGAAAGACGTCCCGCCAGCTGGAAACGGCCATCGCCCAGAAGCTCAATGAAGGCTACGTCCGCGACGCCCGCGTCAGCGCCGAAGTGATCACTTTCCGACCCTTCTACATCATCGGCGAAGTGAACAATCCCGGCCAGTACCCCTATGCCAACGGCATGACGGCGACCACCGCCGTCGCGATGGCGGGCGGCTACACCTATCGCGGTCGCCAGGACTATATCCTGGTCACCCGCGGCAACGATCCGGAAAAGATCGAGCGGCGCGCCCCGATCAACACCCGGGTCCTGCCGGACGACGTCGTCCGCATCCCGGAACGCCTCTTCTGAGCCGCGACACCATGGAAATCGTTGAGACCGAAATACCCGACGTCAAGCTGCTGACTCCCCGCAAGTTCGGTGATCACCGTGGCTTCTTCGTCGAGACCTACAACCGCAAAGCCCTGGAGGGTATCGGTTTCACGAAGGAATTCGTGCAGGACAACCACTCCCTGTCGGTTCCCGTGGGCACCGTTCGCGGCCTCCACTTCCAGCTCCAGCCCTATGCGCAGGACAAGCTGGTCCGCGTCGTCAAGGGAGCGATCCTGGACGTGGCGGTCGACCTGCGGCGCGGTTCCCCGACCTTCGGCCGGCACGTCAAGGCCCGCCTCGATGCGGAGTCCGGCCGGCAGATCCTGGTTCCCGTGGGTTTCGCCCATGGTTTCGTGACGCTGGAGCCCGATACGGAGGTCATCTACAAGGTGACCAACTATTACGCTCCCAGCCACGACCGCGGCCTCCTGTGGAACGACCCGGATCTGGGGATCGAGTGGCCGGTGGCCGGCGATCAGGCCGTCCTGTCCGACAAGGACAAGGTGCAGCCGCGCCTGCGCGACCTGAAGGATGCCTTCTGAGGAGAGTATCGCGACGGTCTGGAGAGTGTGAAAGGGGGATCCTGATAAGAGCACTCCGATTTCCTCTCCAGACATCGCGGAACGAATGCTAGGCATCTCCGTTCGATTAATCGAGTAACTACCGAAGCGATAGCTGTGTACAGACCGGCAGTCGCTTAAAATGGTCACAGACAAGGGGCGAAGAAGCCAAGCCCTTGTTTCAAGACCTGAAACGTCTCTAGACCCGAAACAATTACGGTCAACGCACCGGGGCAAGATTTTCGCGAGGTTCGCGGACCCTGTGCTTTGCACCATTATGCACCAGCCGAGGAATATACAATGCAGCGTGTGATGGTCACCGGCGCCGGCGGTTATATCGGCACAACACTCGTCCCGATGCTGCTCGACCAGGGCTATGCCGTGCGCGCGGTCGACCGGTTCTTCTTCGGTCACGAGCTGCTGAAGTCCCACCCGGACCTGGAAATGGTCCGCGAGGACGTCCGCCGTCTCTCCGTGTCGGATTTCGCCGGGGTCGATGCGGTCATCGACCTGGCGGCCATCTCCAACGATCCCAGCGGCGAGCTGTTCCAGGACGTGACCTGGGCGGTCAACCATCGCGCCCGGGTTCGGTGTGCCGAGCTGGCCAAGCAGGCCGGCGTCAAGCGTTATGTCCTGCCGTCGTCGTGCAGCATTTACGGTTTCCAGCCCGACGGGGTTGTTGCTAACGAGGAAACGGCAACCAACCCGCTTACCACCTATGCCAAGGCCAACGAGCAGGCCGAGCACGGCGTGCTGCCGCTGGCCGACGACAATTTCACCGTCATCGTCCTGCGCCAGGCGACCGTCTACGGCTACAGCCCGCGCATGCGGCTGGACCTAGCCGTGAACGGCATGACCTTCGGCGCCTGGAAGACCAGCAAGCTGCCGCTGATGCGCGACGGCTCCCAGTGGCGCCCGATGGTCCATGTCCGCGACACCGCGTCGGCCCAGATGTTCATGCTGACCGCCCCCGCCGAGAAGGTGAACGGCCGGATCTTCAACGTCGGCTCCGAGGCCAACAACTATCAAATCGGCCAGCTCGCGCAGATCGTCGTGGACACCCTGCCGAACAAGGTCGAGATCGAGTGGTACGGCGACGCCGACACCCGCTCCTACCGCGTGTCGTTCGACCGGATCGAGTCGCTCGGCTGGAAGGCCCAGCGCGTCGCCGAGGACGGCATCCGCGAGATCGCCGCGAAGCTGGAGTCGGGAGAGCTGGACCGCACCACCGAGACGATCACGCTGGACTGGTACAAGAACCTGGTCAAGTGGCACGAGATCATCCGGAAGGTCGAGCTGTACGGCGGCATCTTCGATATCCCGGAAGCCGAGGCCGAGAGCCTGCGCCGTTCGGAGGCGGCTGAATGAAAGGGATCATCCTGGCCGGCGGGTCAGGGACGCGGCTTGCTCCCATCACCAGCGTGGTGAGCAAGCAGCTTCTCCCCGTCTACGACAAGCCGATGATCTATTACCCGCTCAGCACCCTGATGCTGGCGGGCATCCGCGACGTGCTGATCATCACCACGCCGCAGGACCGCGACCTGTTCGCCCGGCTGCTGGGCGACGGCTCCCGCTGGGGGATGAACCTCAGCTACGCCGTCCAGCCCAGCCCGGACGGGTTGGCCCAGGCGTTCCTGATCGGCAAGGACTTCATCGGCAACGACCCGGTGTCCCTGATCCTGGGCGACAACATCTTCTTCGGCTACGGCATCACCGACCGCCTCCAGCGGGCGGCCAAGCTGACCGACGGCAGCGTGGTGTTCGCCTACCAGGTGAGCGATCCGGAACGGTACGGCGTGGTCGCGTTCGACCACGACGGCCGGGTCACCGACATCGAGGAGAAGCCGGCCAAGCCGAAGTCCAACTTCGCCGTCACCGGCCTGTACTTCTACGACAGCGATGTCGTCGGCATCGCCAAGGACCTGAAGCCCAGCGCCCGCGGCGAGTTGGAGATCACCGACCTCAACCGCGTCTATCTGGATCGCGGCAAGCTTTCGGTCGAACTGCTCGGCCGGGGAACCGCCTGGATCGACACGGGGACCCACGACAGCCTCCTGAATGCAGGCAACTTCATCGAAGTGATCGAAGCCCGGCAGGGCCTCAAGGTTGCCTGCCCGGAAGAGATCGCCTGGCGCATGGGGTACATCACCGATAGCCAGCTTGCGGAGCTGTCCGCATCGCTGATGAAATCGGGATATGGAAAATATCTGCTTCGGCTGCTCGAGCAGGATTTCTCCGGCTGGCAGCCGGAGTTCAAGTCGGACAGCGAACACATCTGATTATCCGGGCGCCGTCGGCTGACGGCCGCCCTCCAGGGAGATTATCATGCAGCACAATCCGGAGATCCGGATCGGTGTCGTCGGCACCGGCTTCATTTCCTCGCATTTCATCATGGCGCTGGACCGGCAGAAAGGCTTCACGGCGTCGCGCGTCCTGACCCGCCGCCCGATCGAGGGCTGCGCGGGCTTCCCCCGGCCCGAGCTGCTGACCAACTCGCTCGCCGACCTGATCGAGAATTCCGACGTCGTGCTGGAATGCACCGGCGACGCGATCCACGCGACGGACGTCGTGGCCGCGGCGCTGAGCGCGAACCTGCCCGTGGTCACGATGAACTCGGAATTCCACATCACCGCCGGATCCTACTTCGTCGGCAAGGGACTGGTGACCGAGGCCGAGGGCGACCAGCCGGGCGACCAGGCGGCACTCCGCGAGGACGCGCTGGAGATGGGCTTCGAGCCGCTGGTCTATGGGAACATCAAGGGCTTCCTGAACCATGACCCGACCCTGGAGGACATGACCTACTGGGGCAACCGGAGCGGCATCAGCCTGCCGATGGTGACCTCCTTCACCGACGGCACGAAGGTCCAGATCGAACAGGCCTTCGTCGCCAACGGCCTGGGCGCCGAGATCGCGAAGCCTGGCCTGCTGGGCGTTCCCGAGGACGACTTGAAGGCCGGCGGCACCCAGCTTGCCGAGGCCGCGGACCGCCTCGGCAAGCCGATCAGCGACTATATCCTGTCGCTGAAGCTGCCTCACGGCGTTTTCATCGTCGGCAAGCACGATCCCCGCCAGAAGGGCGCGCTGCGCTACCTGAAGCTGGGCGACGGCCCCTACTACGTCATCCTGAAGCACAACATCTTCGTTCACCTGGAGATCCTGAAGACGATCAAGCGGGTCGTCAACGAGCGGCGGATCCTGCTGGACAACTCGGCCGCGCCGGTCGCCAGCGTCTGCACCGTGGTCAAGCGCGACCTGAAGCCGGGTGACCGGATCGCCTCGGGCATCGGCAGCTTCGACGTGCGCGGCGAGGCGGTTCGCATCGCCGACACCGTTGGCCATGTTCCGATCGGCCTGCTCGCCGATGCCGTGATCACCCGTCCGCTGAAGCGCGGCGACATCATCCGCATGGACGATGTCGAACTTCCGGACAGCCTGGCCCTCCGGGCCTGGAAGGAAATCGAGCGCTCGGTTCTGAACGCAGGCTACGGTCAGCCGGAGAAGCGGACCGCGATCGCATCCTGACCGACGGGAAATCCCTCCGAGGTATATACCAACGCACCCCGGAGGGAACCCGCGACCCGGCCCCAAATTGTTATGGGCATGGTTTCCGACGACTGACCGTGGCATCAACCGTGTGTTCAAAGGTACAACCGACGTATGCGTAACTTTTTCCGGAAGCGGCGTAATCCCCAGTTCGGTGAGGCCGGCGCAGGTGAGAATGTCCGGCCGGATCTGGACCCGCGCGTGACACCGTTCGGGCCGCGTCTTGTGTCCGACCTCGGCGATCCCGACCTGGACGACTTGGACCGGGACGACGGCGACGACGGGGATCCGGCGGCTTCCCGGCAGGGCGGGCTCGGTCACGCCGGTCATGCGGGCGAGGACCGGGGCCTGATGATGCGGTCCGCGTCCGACCTGCTGCATGCCCGGAAGGGAGACGACCACCCGGCGCCGCGGCCTCGGGGCGACGACGAGGAACTGGAACTGCCCCGCTTCTCGTTGCCGGTCGCCGGCACCTTGAGGTCGCGTTCCAGCGGGCATCTTCCCGGCCTCACCCCCGAACTCAACAAGGCGTTGCGCGAGGCCTTCACCCCGACCCGGCCGAAGCAGGAAGTCAATTCCCTGTTCGTCGGCAGGCTGAACACGCTGCGCCGCATCATCGCGGCGATCGAGGAGGAGCGGGCGCACGTCGTCCTGTTCGGCGACCGCGGCCGGGGCAAGACGTCGCTCGCCAACGCCATCCAGCAGATCGCCCAGCAGGCCGGTTACTTCACGCTGAAGCTGACCTGCAGCGCCGAACTGAGCTTCGAGGACATCTTCCGGAATTTCCTGAAGCGGATCCCAGGCACCTTCTACCGTTCCGAGGTGGACAACCCGTTCGCCGCCCGGCGCACCCTGGCGAGCTTCGACGAATTGCTGCCGACCGGCCAGTTCAGCGTGACCGAACTGAACGACGTCCTGGCCGAAATCCAGGGCGCCCACGTCCTGCTGGTGCTTGACGAATATGACCGGGTGACCAGCGAGGATCTGCGCAACAAGCTGGCGGAGCTGATCAAGAACCTGACCGACAGCTCGATCCCGGTGACCCTGTTCGTCGTGGGCGTGGCGGAAAGCCTGGATCAGTTGCTGGGCAAGCATCCCTCCATCCAGCGCTCCCTGGTCGCGGTCCACCTGCCGCTGATGAGCGACAAGGAGATCGACCGGATCATCCTGGCCGGCTCCGATGCGGCCGGGGTGGGGTTCAGCGAGGAGGTGCGCGACCGGATCGTGATGCTGGCCAAGGGGCTGCCGTACTACGCGCAGCTCCTGGCGCTCCACGCCGCGCGCAGCGCGGTCAGCCGGGGGGCCACCCATGTGAACGGCGGGGACCTCGCCTATGCCGTCGCGCGCTGCGTGCAAGAGGCGGAGCGCGGGATCGTGGAGGCGTACAACAAGGCTCTCGGCCCCGACCGCAAGGCGTCCTTCTCGGATGTCCTGTACGTCGCGGCTCAGTGCCGGTCCGACGAGTACGGCAGCTTCCATCCCGGGGACATGGCGCAGGTTCCGATCCGCGAGTCGGGCGAGCCCCTGCCGTTGCTGTCGCTGCAGTATCCCCTCAGCCGGCTGAGCGACGACGAGCGAGGCGGCGTCCTGCAGCGGATCGTCGAGCCCGGTGGCTTCCGCTATCGCTTCCGCAATCAGATGATGCGCCAGTACGTGCTGATGCGCCAGGCCAAGGAGCGCGGCCTGATCTGATGCGGCGCAGTGGTTCCGATTGATTCACCGTCGGCCTCGGCCGAAGGCCGAAGGCCGACGGCGCTCCGCTCCACGGGACTTGTCAGAACCGCTGCGCAGCACCGCTGGAGCTCTACCCGATCAGGTCGATCCGCCTGAGACGGCTGATCCGATGCGTTGCGCCATGGGCGCAACCTACGACCGTCGGCCCGCATCACCTCCGCCCTGCATCGAGCCGTAGGTTGCGCCCATGGCGCAACACAGTGCGTCGAGCAGAACGACAGGATGCAAGGACCGGCGCGGTTCCACCTGATCGGGTACCGCTCTAGTGGGTTTTGAAATAGACGTAGGCCGAGATCACCGCGGCCAGCAAGGCGAACAGGGCCGCCAGGACCAGGCAACTCATCAGGAACTGCCTGATCTCGCCTTGCTTCCAGGCGCTCCGCGCGAGCAGGGCCAGATAGGCCGCCACGAACAATCCGATTCCTTGCAGGAACGTCATCTCGGCCGGATGACCCCCGCCCGGCATTTCCTATGCCTCGTCACGGGCACATTTCCTTCTTATTTCCGCAACGGGCCTCACCCCTTCGGAGGTGTCCATTGGTCGAAAGTGTGCTCGAAAGGCCGCACCTCGCATGAATGCGGCGATGGCCGGGGTAATTCGCCTCAACCGAGTCTGGCGTAAATCGTAAATTTATATTAACCATATTTGCGACGGTTTGGCTGGCAGGGGCTGGGCGATCATATCCGGCACTCCTGGCGCGTGCCAGATCGAAGAACGTCCGTGGGTTCTCGACGACCGATGAAGACCGAAGCAGATGCCTGCGCTGCCAAGTCAACTTTGCTCAATTGGTGAATGTCGGCTCGATCCGATATTGACCGGAGCGATTGTGCAGTGCACTATATGCTTAATAGCACAGTAATCTGAAGTAACGCAGTGGGTTCGGATAAGATCGATCGTCCGCGGAAACGGAACTGGCTAGTCTTTTTTCGCGACGATACCTCGAAATTTCGGATGAGCAGGGCTGAGAGAATTACCCTTAACATTGGCGAGCTTTGGACCTATGTCTAATGCGCGCCCGGTTTATTCCAATGGGGAGATATCCTGTCAGTCGCCTCTGGGGTAAGTTCATCCGAAAGAGAGAAGAAGGTGCGACCTGGAAAGAGGCTGGACGGCCGGGGAATGGCCATCTGATCGATTAACCGGCGCAAGAAACAAGAACTACAAGTGCCTTTCAGCGCGGGAGCGGATTATGCAACGTATCGAAGCTTTTCTGATCGACTCAAACAAACTTTTCCGTGAGGGGCTGAAGCGCCTTCTGGACGACTCTCCGTTCCAGATCGTTGCCGAGGCGGGAAACCTTCGCGAAGGCGTGGCGATCGCCGAGTCCGGCCTGCGGCCCCAGCTCGTGCTGCTCGACCTGGTCAACGGCGGTGATGACGAAGCGGAAGCCATGCGCCGGCTGCGGTCGCTGCTGCCGGATACCCGGATGGTCGTGCTCACGACAGACCTGTGCACCCGCCGTCTGGCCAACGCCCTCGAGGCCGGTGCCGACGGTTACCTGATGAAGGATCTCTCGGCCGACGCGCTGGCGCAGTCGCTCCGTCTGGTGATGATGGGCGAGAAGGTATTCCCGACGCACCTCGCGGCCCTGCTGATCAGCGGCCGGGTGAACGGCAACGGGCTGGAAATGCCGATCTCCCGCAAGGGCCTGTCCCAGCGCGAGGTTCAGATCCTGCGCTGCCTGCTCAACGGCGACAGCAACAAGATGATCGCCAATCACCTGAACATCACCGAGGCGACGGTGAAGGTTCACCTGAAGAGCCTGCTGCGCAAGATCAACGCATCGAACCGCACCCAGGCCGCCATCTGGGCTCTGAACAACGGCATCGGAGGGGAACTGACCGGCGGCGCGGCGGCTTCCATCGCCTGAGCCCGACACGGATCTTCGCCTATGCCGCCCGGAACCGGCGCCCGCCAATGGGCGCTTGACCTTCGGGGGAAATGAATAAAAGAAGGCCGGCCTTCCGCCTATGCGGATGCCGGCCTTCTTTTCGTCCGCACCGGAATCGATCCCGGGATCCGGTCCCGTGGGATCAACCTTCGGAGCTTCGGACCGCGAGAGGCGGCGCTGACTCGGCGCTGCGGGCCTGCTCCAGGGACGGCTGCTGGCGGGCGGCGAACACGCCGGCTTCGGTCCGGTTGCGGAAATGCAGCTTCGACAGGACACTCCGCACCATCGACTTGATGACCGCTTCCGACAGGTCCAGCTGGTCCGCGATCGTCCTGTTGTTCAACCCCTCGCCGAGCAGCAGGAGCGTCTGGAACTCGACCGAAGACAGCCGGGGCAGCAATGTCAGCCTGATCTCGTCGACCCCGAGACGAGACAGGAACTGCTTGGGCATCAGGCAGTGCCCTTCAAGCCCGAGATCGATCAGCTCGTTGATCCTGTCGACGTTGATGTCCTGGAAAACCCAGGCGTCGGCGAAGGCGAGTATATGTGCCGCGTCGAGGAGTTCGCGGCTGCTCAGGACGACGACGATGCGGCTCCGGCGAGAGAGCCGCAGGTACACCATCGGCTCGTTCTCGCGCAATGCCGCGAACTGCTGGACGCCGATCAGGATCGCGTCAGGCGTTATGTTGCTCTGCTGCAGATCCGAGATGTCGTGGAACACCGAGATCCGGTGTCGGCCAGCGCTCTCCAGGGCCGATACGAGTGGCTCGGCGATCGTGTCGTCGTCAACGACGAGGCAGACATGCATGGGCGTCACTGTGTTCAACTTCTTATCATCCAAACCGGGGGCGAAGACCTGTCGGGTGGTCTGGTCGTTCGGCGCACGCATGGCACTGCTCTGAATTTCTGCCCGGCGCCGCAAGAGAGTGCGCCGTGCGGTGGTGGGTGGCAGGGCATCGGCTGATCTGTCGTCATCGTCAAGGTCTCAAAGAATTGACCACTGGGAGGAAAGAAACGAGACAACAAACATCAAATTTAGGCTGTTGAGCAAGCTAAAATCCAAAGTAGTTTCCTTTGGTTAATTTACAATATCGCAGGCATTGCGCTGCGGAAATATGGCAATGAGGTTATATTCCTGCTTATCGTGGCAACCCATCCGGTTGGGACTGGCGCAAAAGTGCGTGCTTCTGGCCAAGTTAGGTTGTGAGTTGCAGATTTGGTTATCTCCTTCGATTGTATCCGCGCTGGTCACGACAGGGGCGATATCTGACCTTCCATTCCGTTGCTACGTTACGTTCACGTTCGGCCATGCGACCGGCAAACGCCGAAAAGCTGAAATTGGGGCATTATTGGGGCGAAGCCGCATAACTATCTAAGCATTGTGGCGATCCGATGGCCCGAAATAAACTAGGCTTGCCCGGATACAGACGGTATAACCCCAATACACCCGATAAAGTGCAGTCTTGCTTGGATGGGCCGTTTTGGAGTAGGCGCTTCCTGCCAGCCATATCGGCCGGTGCCTTCGGACGAGCTTCGCGGATCCGCGACGTCGGGACGCCTGAACCTCTTACGGGTGTGCACTTTCGTCACGGTACTCCGAAAGGGGGATTCGGGTATCGATTGCTGTGCCTATTTGCGCTGTCGTCGTGCTATATCGTCTAACAATAGGAAACTGAATGTTCCCGGGCGCTTCGGGGCGAGTGGGCGGCAAGTCGATTTCCCGGACCGACGAGGGCAAGGGATCCGTCGAGCCTGGATCGGCACTGGGAAAGGTCGAGGCGCGGTCAAGCCGGGGGGCCATCCGAAGCTCATGTTGGCAGGTCGTTTTGGTCGGGAGAAATGTTCGGTGAGCTGAAATCGGCGGGCACTTCTTGTGCCAAAATCCCTTTGTAAACGTTTCTGTCGTATGGCGGTTGGCCGTCTTTGAGGTGCAGCGATGAAAATATTGATTGGCGACGACCATTTGCTGTTCAGGGAAGGATTGCGTCGTCTGCTGGAACAACTGAGTGCCGATGCGACCTTCACCGACGCCAGCACGTTCGATGAAGTACTGGAACTCGTCCAGAACGGCGGTGATACGTTCGATCTGATCCTGATCGATCTCCAGATGCCCGGATGGCCGGGCTTCTCCGGATTGGAGCAGGTCTGCACCGAGGCTTCGGACACCCCGGTCGTCGTGGTGTCGGCGTCGGAGAACCAGGCCGACGTCCGCAGTTCGCTGGATGCCGGTGCCGCCGGCTTCATCCCGAAGTCGTCGAGCGTCAAGATCATGCTCAGTGCCCTGAACCTCGTGTTCTCCGGCGGAATCTATCTTCCCCCTTCGGCGATCCATGCTGACGTCGCGGCCAAGGCGACTCCTATCAAGGTCGAGACGGAGCATGGCGGCGACCGGGGCTCCAACCATCACCAGTTGACCCAGCGCCAATGGGAGGTGTTGAACTGCCTGCGCGAAGGCAAGTCCAACAAGCAGATCGCCTATGAGCTGGGATTGTCCGAAGGGACGGTGAAGATCCACGTTACCGCCATCTTCAAGTCGCTCGGCGTCAAGAATCGGACCCAGGCGGTGATCGTCGCTTCGGAACTCCAGCGCTGATACCGGATCTAGCAGGTTCCGCCCTCGTGACGACAGGTGAGTGACAGCTTGATCGGATAGACTTCTTCAGGCCGCGCGGGCCGGTCACGGTCCCCGCGCCGGAAACGGCGAAACCTGGAGTAAACCTGATGCCGACGTCGGGTACGCGATCTTTCCTGTTATTCCGGCTTCCATCATGGCCGGTCCGGCGCCGCCCGGCGGACCCCGGCTTGGTCGCCGTGACGGCATGTTCCGCCTCGTCCGAAGGGGACCGGCGCCGGCCGGGCATCGGTACCGGCGGCCAGGGACGGACGGGGAGGAAGTGACCGGCATGGCGACATCGACTTCCCTGCCGAGCGGGGAGCCCGTGATCCGGACGGTCGCCATGCCGGCCGATACCAACCCGGCCGGCGACATCTTCGGCGGCTGGCTGATGGCCCAGATGGACCTTGCGGCGGGGAACGCGGCGGCCCGGCGCGCCCGCGGCCGCTGCGCCACCGTGGCGGCCGACAGCATGGTGTTCCATTCCCCCGTGTTCGTCGGCGACGAGGTCAGTCTTTACGCCGAGATCCTCCGCGTCGGGCGGACCTCCATGAACATCCGCATCGAGGCATGGCGGCGCAGCCGGGACGGCGACGATTGCTTCAAGGTGACGGAGGCGACCTTCACCTTCGTCGCGATCGACGAGAACCGCCTGCCGCGTCCGGTGCCCGCCGCGGCCTGAACCGGGACGGGAAACCCGATGCGCATCCTGATGGTGGAGGATACGGAGGATTTGGCCGACGCCGTGGTGCGGCGGCTCCGTCATCTCGGCTATGCGGTGGACTGGGCGCCCGACGGGGAAGCCGCCGAGGAGCTGCTGGCGCAGGAAACCTATCAGCTCGTGATCCTGGACATCATGCTGCCGGGGATCGATGGTCAGGCCTTGCTGACCAGGCTCCGCCGGCGGCGGGACCGGACTCCGGTGCTGGTCGTGACCGCCCGCTCCCAGGTCAACGTGAAGGTCGACCTGCTCGATCTCGGCGCGGACGACTTCATCGTCAAGCCTTTCGACCTGCGCGAACTCGAAGCCCGGTGCCGCGCCCTGTTGCGCCGGTCGCACGGCATCGCCGCCTCGGCGACGCAGTTCGGCAACCTGCTGTTCGACATGGCCGCGAAACGCGCGACGGTCGAAGGCCGGCCCTTGGACCTGAGCGGGCGCGAGTTCCGCCTGCTGGAACTGTTCCTGACCAACCTGGACAGCGTCCTGGGCAAGGACGACCTGCTCAACCGGCTGTTCAGCCTGGACCAGCCGGCGGCGCCCAATGCCATAGAACTCTATGTTTCCCGCCTGCGCCGAAAGCTCCAGGGGACTTCGGTGGAGATCCGCACCGTTCGGGGCCTCGGCTACGTGGCGGAAGTCCGTGCCGAAGCCTGACGGATTTTCGCTCAGGCGGCGCCTGCTGGTCCGCCTGTTCGCGGCGCTGGCCGTCCTGGCGGCAGGGCTGTTCGCCTTCGTCAACGCTTATGCGCAGCGGGCGGCGGACAGCGCGTACGACCAGCTTCTGCTGGCGGCCGCCCTGTCGATCGGCGACACGGTCAGGGTCGAGAACGGCCGGATCGCGGTGGACCTGCCGTACTCCTCACTCGGCATCCTCGCCATGGCGCGGCGCGACCGGATCTTCTACCGGATCACCGCGCCGGACGGGGGGCTCGTGACCGGATACGGAGACCTGCCCATAGAGGCCGGCGGCGAGCGCAACGGGCTCTTCAGCTTTCGGAACGCCTCGTACAGGGATGCGCCGGTCCGGGTCGCCGTGCTAGACCGGCTGATATCGCATCCTCAGCTCTCCGGCTGGGTCGGGATCGCGGTCGCCCAGACCCGGGAGGAGCGCGACGGGCTGGCCCATGACATCCTGGCCAACGCCTTCCTGCCGATCGCCCTGGCGGTCCTGGTCGGGGCGGGGCTGATCTGGTTCGGCGTCCGGCAGGCGCTGGCTCCGCTCGCCTACCTGGAGCAGGTGATCCGGGCGCGGCAGCCCCACGATCTTTCGCAGATAGCGATCCCACCGCCGGCCGAGGTCTCGCAGCTCGTCCACGCGATCAACACCCTCCTGGCGCGGCTTCGGGGCAACCTGGATACCATGCAGACCTTCCTGGCCGACGCTGCCCACCAGATCCGGACGCCGCTCGCCAGCCTTCGGCTCCAGGCCGAACTGGCGGCCGACGAGCCTGATCCCGACATGGTCCGGCGCTCGGTGCTGCGCATCCACCGCAACGCGGTCGAGGCGAGTCAGCTCACCAGCCAACTGCTCAGCCACGCCATGGTGATTCACAGGCACGAGGCGCTGGAGCCCGAAAGCGTCGATCTCGCCGCCCTGCTGGCCCAAGTGGTCCAGCGCGCCGATGCCGTCAGCGAGCAGGCCGAGGTAAGCCTGGCAATCGGCCAAGGCGCGGCGGAGGCACGGGTGCCGGGCGACCCGATCAGCCTCGTCGAAGCCTTCACCAACCTGGTCGACAATGCCGTCAAGTACGCTGGAGAGGGCGGTCCGGTCGAGGTGAGGATCGTGCTCCAGCCGGACGGCGGCGTGCGGGCCGAAGTGGCCGACCGGGGGCCCGGCGTTCCGGACGCCGAGAAGCAGCGGGTGCTGCAACGTTTCGGGCGCGGCAACGCCGGGATCGGAAAGGTCGGCAGCGGTCTCGGGCTCGCGATCGCCAAGGCCGTGGCGGATGCCCACGGCGCCGAACTCCGCCTGTTCGATCGGCCGGGCGGAGGGCTGGTCGTCCGGTTGGACTTCCCGCGCGGGTCGTCCCTGGAGCGACCTCGCGGGTCGGCCGTTCCGGCGGTGCTGCTCGCCGCGGCCCTGGTCTGTTGGGCGGCGTCGGACGCCGGGGCGGCCGAGACGGCCTATCCCGCGCCCGGCGGATCCCGGGAAACGCTGCGGATGGACGACGCCACCGACCTCGAGGCGATGGAGCCGCTGATCCGGGACTTCCAGGCGGCGGAGCCCGGCGTGACGATCGTCTATTCCGAACTGACCACCCGTGAGTTGTACATTTCTTCGCCAGCCAGGACTCCGTGCTGTTCAGCCACTTCCGGCAACTTGCCGCTACCCTGGGCAGCGTACGGGCGCGGCTGGCCTGCTGCAATGGCGACATCCTCGGGATGATCGGGCGTGGCGAGGTGCTGATCGGCTACAACGTACTGGGGTCCTACGCGAGGGCTCAGGCGGAGGCCGGGGCGCCGATCGGCATCGTCCTGCCGGAGGACTACACGCTGATCCCGTCGAGAGTCGCGATCATTCCGAAGACGGCGGGACGGGGGACCTGGCCGGCCGTTTCATCGACTGCCTGCTGTCGGAACGCGGGCAGCGGGCGATCGCCGGACGGTCGGCGCCGTACGCCCCGTCCCCCCGGATCGAGGGGGAGGCGACTTCGGCCGGAGTCCACCGGAGCACGGCGGGGCCGATCATCCCGATCACTCTCAGCCCGGCCCTGCTGGTATTCCTCGACACGCTGAAGCGCGACGACTTCCTGCGCCAGTGGCACCTGGCGTTCCAGGCGCCCTGACTGATCCCGATACCGGAGCGGGATTCTTTGATCTTCGCGCGACGCGTTGTAGACTGACGATCCACCGCACGTCCGGCGTTCCTGCCCGTGCTGCGGCGCAACAAAAGATAAGAATCGATCGGGAGCGAAAAGCCAGATGGCGGCACAATCGACGATTTGCGATTTCGGGTGGAAAGCCGTGGATTTCAGCCTGCCGGCCACCGACGGCGGACGCTACGGCTTGGCTGACATACGGGGGGCCAACGGCACGCTCGTCATGTTCATCTGCAACCACTGCCCTTACGTCAAGGCGGTGATCGACCGCATCGTCCGTGACTGCCGCGACCTGGAGGCGCACGGGGTCCGGGCCGTCGCCATCATGTCGAACGACACCGAACGGTATCCCGACGACGGCTTCGACAATATGAAGCGGTTCGCGGAACGGCACGCCCTGCCGTTTCCCTATCTGATCGACGAGAGCCAGCAGGTCGCCAGGGCCTATGATGCGGTCTGCACGCCCGATTTCTTCGGCTTCAACGCCGATCTGGAGCTGCAGTACCGCGGCAGGCTGGACGCCTCGAAGGTGCAGCCGGTGCCCAATGCCCGGCGCGAGCTGTTCGACGCCATGGTCCGCATCGCCGGGACGGGGCAGGGGCCGGCGGAACAGATCCCCAGCATGGGCTGCTCGATCAAATGGCGTCAGGCTGAGCCGGCGGGACGGTGAAACGGGTCCTGGGCATGCTCCGGGTCGCTATGCCGCCTTGACCGCCACCGGGCCGTCTGGTAATCGGCCCAACCCGGACGCATGAGGACCGGCGGACTTCGTCTGCCCGGAAAAAGCTATATGACCGATATCTTCCGCGAAGTTGACGAAGAGCTTCGCCGCGATCGATTGGAAAAGCTCTGGAAGCGGTACGGCGTGCTGATCGTGGTCGCCGTGGTCGCCGTCGTGGCCGGTACCGCGGGCTTCATCGCATGGCGCAACTGGCAGCAGTCGCAGGCCGAGACCCAGACCCAGCAGCTTGCCGACGCGCTTCGCCTCGCCGGCGCGCCGGATGGGCAGGGCGGTACCGCGGGCGGAAATCCCGAGGCCGCGGCCGATGCGCTCTCCGCCTTCGCGGGGCAGACCGGTGCCGGGCCGGGAACCCTGGCCCGCTTCTACGAGGCCGGGCTGCGCGCCCGCGAGGGCAACGGCGAGGCCGCCGTCTCGATCTACGACCAGCTGGCCCAGTCCTCGGGCGTGGCGCAGGTTTACCGCGATCTCGCGACGGTGCTGTCGGTGATGCATCAGGTCCAGTCCGGCGATCCGGGCCAGCTTCGCGCGCGGCTCCAGCCGCTGACCGCGGAGACCAGCCCGTGGCGCCATTCGGCCCGTGAGTTGACCGCCCTGCTGGCGATTCGCGCCGGCGACCGCGACACGGCCGCCAAGCTGTTCGCCCAACTCCAGGGCGATGCCTCCGCCCCGTCCGGTGTCCGCAGCCGCGCCACCGAACTCGCCGCCCTCTACGCTGTCGAGCCGCAATGACCCAACGCTGCGCCCAATCGCCTTCCCGGCCCGCTGGCCGGTCCGTCACCCGCTCGCCGAGCAGGCTGCTGGCCGCCGGCATGGTGACCCTGTCCCTGGCCGGTTGCGGCTCGGGAAGCTGGTTCGGCGACAGCGAGCCGCCGCCGCTTCCCGGCGAACGGATTTCCGTGCTTCGGCTGGAACGGCAGCTGGAGCCCGATCCGCGGCTGGCCGACCTCCGGGTCGAGCTGCCGGCGCCGACCGCGAACGCGGACTGGCCCCAGGCCGGCGGCAATCCCGACCATGCCATGGGCCATCTGGCCCTGGCGGCGCAGCCCCGTCAAGCCTGGACAGCCGACATCGGCTCCGGTTCCTCCAGCGACACGCGCCTGCTTGCCCAGCCGGTGGTGGCCGGCGGCCGGGTCTATACGCTGAACACCGATTACGAGTTGACCGCCTTCGACACCGCCACCGGCCGGCAGGTCTGGCAGGTCAGCGTCGAGCGCGAGAACGAATCCGGCGGCGCGCTGGGCGGCGGGGCCGCCTTCGCGGAAAACCGGCTGTTCGTGACCACCGGCTTCGGCGAACTCCTGTCGGTCGATCCGGCGACCGGTGCCATCGGCTGGCGCACCCGCGTTTCCGGTCCGGTACGGTCCGCGCCCTCCATCGCGAACGGCCGGGTCTTCGTCATCACGGTGGACAACCAGCTGATCGCCTACTCGGCCAACGACGGCGCCACCCTGTGGACCCACACCGGCATCCTTGAGACCGCGGGACTTCTCGGCGCCGCCAGCCCGGCGGTGGACGGGACGATCGTCGCGGCGCCCTATTCCTCCGGCGAGCTGTTCGCGCTGCGGGCCGAGAACGGCCGCGTCGCCTGGTCGGACAACCTGGCCGCCGTACGCCGGGTCGGAGCCCTGTCGAACCTCGCCGACATCCGCGGCATGCCCGTGATCGACCGGGGGCTCGTCGTGGCGGTCAGCCACAGCGGCCGCATGGTCGGCATCGACGAGCGGACCGGGGGACGCGCCTGGGAGCAGGAGATCGGCGGCGTCGATACGCCGTGGGTCGCCGGCGACTTCATCTTCGTGCTGACCAACGACAACGAGGTCATCGCACTCACCCGCCAGTCCGGTCGGGTGCGCTGGGTGGCCCCGCTGGCACGCTACGAGGACCCCCGGGATCGCAGCGGCCCGATCATCTGGACCGGCCCCGTTCTGGCCGGAGGGCGCCTGTGGCTGGCCAACTCCATCGGCGAGCTGGTGGCGCTGTCCCCCGAGGACGGGAGGGAGCAACAGCGCTTCGACCTGCCCGACGGCGCCTTCATTTCTCCCGTCGTGGCCGGCGGCACGCTTTACGTCCTGACGAACGACGGTACCCTGGTCGCCTATCGCTGAGGCGGCCGATTATTGGAGTGGTGGAGCCGTTCGCGGCTCCCTACATGGAAGCAATGTCTCTCACCGTCGCGATCATCGGCCGGCCCAATGTCGGCAAGTCCACCTTGTTCAACCGGCTTGTCGGCAAGAAGCTGGCGCTGGTGGACGACACTCCCGGCGTGACCCGTGACTGGCGCGCGGCGCCGGCCCGGCTGGCCGGCATCGACCTGACCGTGATCGACACCGCCGGGCTGGAAGAAGCCTTCGACGACAGCCTCGAGGCGCGCATGCGCCGCCAGACGGAGCGGGCGATCGAGGAGGCGGACGTCGCCCTGCTGCTGATCGACGCGCGGGCCGGCGTCACGCCGCTGGACCAGCACTTCGCGACCTGGCTCCGCAAGGGCAAGACCCCGGTCATCCTGCTCGCCAACAAGTGCGAGGGCAGGGCGGGTGCGCCCGGCCTCTACGAGGCTTTCGAACTCGGCCTGGGCGAGCCGGTGCCGATCTCGGCCGAACATGGCGAGGGCTTGGCTGAACTGGTCGAGGCCCTGCTGCCCTACGTGCCGCCCGAGGAGACCCAGCCGGACGCCGACCAGGAGGCCGAGGCCGGCACCGACCCGGAGGCACGCGAGGACGGCAGGCCCGAACCGGTGCGTCCGCTTCAGCTCGCGATCGTCGGACGGCCCAATGTCGGCAAGTCGACCCTGCTGAACAGCCTTGTCGGCGAGGAGCGGGTCCTGACCGGCCCCGAGGCAGGCATGACCCGCGACGCGATCACGGTGGAGTGGACCTATAGGGATAGGCCGATCCGGCTGGTCGACACCGCCGGAATGCGCAGGAAGTCGCGCGTCGACGACAAGCTGGAGAAGCTGGCCGTCGCCGATGCCCTGCGGGTGATCCGGCTTGCCCAGGTGGTGGTGCTGGTGGTCGACGCCGAGGCGATCCTGGACCACCAGGACCTGACCATCGCCCGCATGGTGCTGGACGAGGGGCGCGCCCTGGTCATCGCGGTCAACAAATGGGATACCGTGACCGACCGCGCCGGCACGCTGAAGCAGATCGACGACAAGCTGCAGTCGCAGCTCGCCCAGGTCCGCGGGATCCCTGTCGTGACCCTGTCCGCCCTCCGCCGTCAGAAGCTCGACGCCCTGCTCGACGCCGTGCTGGACATCTACGAGATCTGGAACAGGCGCGTCAGCACGTCGGACCTGAACCGTTGGCTGGCCGGCATGACCGAGGCGCATCCGCCGCCGGCGGTCGAGGGACGGCGGATCAAGATCCGCTATATGACCCAGGTGAAGGCTCGCCCGCCCACCTTCGCCCTGTGGGTCAGCAAGCCGCTCGACCTGCCGGAGACCTATATCCGCTATCTGGTGAACGGGCTGCGCGAGTCGCTCGACCTGCCCGGCGTGCCGATCCGCATGCTGACGCGCAAAGGAAAGAACCCGTATGCGGAGGAATAGGGCCGAAGTTGCCGCAAACTTCGGATAACTCCTTGTAATCGTTACCTCTTTTGAAACTTCTCAAGGGTATGGATCAGGTTTCCCGCCCCTATGGCGCGACCTGGCCAGGCCGTGCCGATGGGCAATCCCCTATCCGCCTCAGGGAAGATTTCGGAAGACCGATGAATACCCTCACCAACTTCAAGATCCAGACGAAGGTGTTCATTTCCTTCGGGCTGGTGCTCGCCGTGTCCGCAGGGCTGGGGCTTTTCGCCCTTGTCCGGCTGGCCGACATGAACGCGATGACGGAGCAGCTCAGGGATCGCTGGCTGCCCAGCACCGGCTATGTCGGGGAGTTCCTCACCGGGGCCAACGAGTACCGGACCTACGAGTCGGGCCACGTGTCCGAGGTGAACGTCGACCTCATGCTGGAGCGGGAACGTTTCGCCCAGGCGCTGGTCGAGCGGATCGAGGCTACCCGCAGGAAATACGAGGGCTTCGAGATCGCCGGCCGCGAACGCGAGGTCTACGAGCAATATCTGGCGGCCTGGAGCCGCTATGTCCAAGCGACGAAAACAGTCTTCGAGCTGTCGCGCGAAAGGCGGAAGGAAGAGGCATCCAAGGTCTTCCTGAACGATTCCCGCAACGCTTTCCGCGAGATGAAGAAACATGCCGAGGAACTGGTGCGGGTCACCATCGCCTCGGGGCAGGCGGTCGGCGACGTCTCTTCGGCGATCTATGGCATGACCTGGAAGCTGGTCGTGGCCGCGATGGTCGCGGCGCTGGTCCTGTGCAGCCTCGCGGGCCTGTTCCTGGTCGCCTCGATTTCGCGGCCGATCCGTGCGCTGTCCGAGACGATGGGGCTGCTTGCCAAGGGGCGGCTCGACACCACCGTGACCGGAACCGGCCGCCGCGACGAGATCGGGCGGATGGCTTCCGCCGTCCAGGTGTTCAAGGACGGGCTGGTGACGGCGAAGGAACTCCAGGCGGGGCAAGCCGCGGAGCAAGTCGCCAAGGAGCAGCGCTCCGCCCGGATCGAGGGTCTCATCCGCCAGTTCGAGCAGCAGGCCGTGGCGGTGCTCGGGGGCGTGACGGCGGCGGCGGACCAGCTCGACGATACCGCCCAGGGAATGACCGCGGTCGCGGACCGGACCATGCGCCAGTCCACCGCGTCGGCCGCGGCGGCCGAGCAGACCTCGGCCAACGTCCAGACCGTGGCCAGCGCCACCGAGGAGATGACGAGCACGCTCCAGAGCATCTCGCGCCAGGTGTCCCAATCCAGCATGGTCGCCACTTCGGCGGTGGAGGAGGCGGGCCAGACCAACGAGACGGTCCGCGGCCTGTCCGATGCCGCCCAGCGCATCGGGGAGGTGATCGGGCTGATCCAGACCATCGCCGAGCAGACCAACCTCCTGGCGCTCAACGCGACCATCGAGGCGGCGCGCGCCGGCGAGGCGGGCAAGGGCTTCGCGGTCGTGGCCTCCGAGGTGAAGAGCCTGGCGAACCAGACGGCGCGGGCGACCGAAGACATCACCACCCAGGTTTCCGCCATGCGCGAGGCGACCGGCGGGGCTGTCGACGCGATCCAGGGCATCGGCAGGACGATTTCCTCGATCCACGAGATCGCGACCAGCATCGCCGGCGCGGTGGAGGAGCAGAACGCCGCGACCTACGAGATCGCGCGCAACGTCCAGCAGGCTGCCCAGGGCACGCAGGAGGTTTCGGCCAACCTGGCGGAGGTATCCCAGGCGGCGGCCCAGACGGGCGCGGCGGCCAGCCAGGTGCTGGGGGCCGCCAAGGAACTGGGCAGGCAGGCGACCACCCTGCGCCGGGAGATCGAGCAGTTCCTGTCCGGAATCAGGGCGGCGTGATCCGAAGCGGCCGGGCGGTACCGCCGCCCGGCCGCAGTCGCCCGGTCGGGTCGGATAAGATCAGATCAGGTCAGGTTGTCTTCGATCAGCCGTTCGACGATCACGACGTCGCGCCAGATCCCGTCCAGCCTGCCGTGCTTCAGGTATGTCCCGACTTCGCGGAAGCCCACGGCGGCGCAGGCGCGGCGGCTGGCACCGTTCTCGGTGAAGATGCGGGACACCAGCTTCCAGTAGCCGGCATGGCGGGCCGCCTCGATCAGCCCGGCGAGCGCCGCGCGGCCGGCGCCCCGCCCGCGTTCGCCCCGGGCGACATAGACCGAGAACTCGGCGATGCCGCCGTAGCAGGCCCGGGACCGGTAGGACGAGGTGGAGGCGAAGGCGACGACCTTGCCGCCGTCTTCCACCACCACGATGGGATAAGGCCCGAGCGGGCCGGTCGCCTCGAACCAGGCCCGGATCTGCTCGACGGTCCGGGGTTCGGTTTCGAAGGTCCCGATCCGGTCGGCGATGCCCTGGTTGTAGATTTCAGTGATCGAACCGGCATCGGCCGGCGTGGCGGGGCGGGTCAGCATGGCGGCGGCTGGGAGGGAGCGGAGCCTGGGTCAGACGGAAACGACCTCGCCATGCACCTGGCAGGCGGGTTCGGCCAGTTCGACGAAGCGGTCCGTGATCTCCTCCGGGGCGGGGTGGATCATCGGGTCCTCGCCGGGAAAGCCGTGCGCCCGCATCTTGGTCCGCACCACGCCGGGATCCAGCAGGTTCACCTTCAGCGGCGAGAGCGCCACCTCCCGGGCATACATCCTGACCATCATCTCCAGCGCGGCCTTGCTCGCGGCATAGGCCCCGAAATAGGCCACCGGGCTGCGGGCCACGCCCGAGGTCACGAACATTGCGCGGCCCGCATCCGACCCGCGCAGGAGCCGGTCGAGGCTTCGGATCAGCCGGTAATTGGCCGTGACGTTGAGTGCGAAGACCTTCTCCCAGGTCTTCGGCGCATAGTGCGAAACCGGGCTGAGGTCGCCCAGCATGGCCGCATTCCCGACCAGGATGTCCAGCCGGCCGAACCGCTCGAAGATCGACTGGCCGAGCTGGTCGATCTTGTCGAAGTCCATCAGGTCCACCGGCACCAGCGTCGCCGTGCCGCCCTTGGCACGGACCCGGTCGTCCACCTCCTCCAGTCCCCCGACGGTACGGGCCGCGAGGATGACGTGGGCCCCCTCCGCGGCGAAGCGTTCCGCCACGGCGGCGCCGATGCCTCGGGAAGCGCCGGTGATCAGGGCGACGCGGTTCGACAGTCGGGATTCGGACATGAAGGCTGTTCTCGTGGTCTGATAGTCGGAGAGGATCAGCCGCGCGCTTCGGCGCGGTAGGTGATCTCGGAAGTTTCGCCGGGCGTGTCGCGGTCGAGCAGCGGGATCGGGTAGTCGCCGGTGAAGCAGGCGTCGCAATATTGCGGCCGGGCATTGTTTCGGCCGGGCTCGTTGACCGCCTTGTACAGGCCATCGATCGAGATGAAGGCCAGGCTGTCGGCACCGATATACTTGGCCATCTCGTCGATCGAGTATTTGTGCGCGAGCAGCTTCTCCTTCTTCGGCGTATCGACGCCGTAGAAGCAGGCATGGCTGGTCGGTGGGCTGGAGATCCGCATGTGGACCTCGCTCGCCCCGGCCCGGCGCACCATCTCGATGATCTTGATCGAGGTCGTGCCGCGGACGATGCTGTCGTCCACCAGGACGACGCGCTTGCCCTCGATCATGTGCCGGTTGGCATTGTGCTTCAGCTTGACGCCCAGGTTGCGGATCTGGTCGGTAGGCTCGATGAAGGTGCGGCCCACATAATGGTTGCGGATGATGCCCA
Source organism: Skermanella sp. TT6 (assembly GCF_016653635.2). Lineage (NCBI taxonomy): Bacteria > Pseudomonadati > Pseudomonadota > Alphaproteobacteria > Rhodospirillales > Azospirillaceae > Skermanella > Skermanella cutis. The sequence continues at coordinate 3,969,271 of NZ_CP067420.1, read as the reverse complement.
GCTCGAAGGGAATGCCGCTTTCCGCCGCGTAGCCGATCGCCGCCGGCACGCCGCTGTCGGGCACCGGGATGACCACGTCGGCGTCGACCGCGCTCTCCCGCGCCAGTTCCATGCCGATGCGCTTGCGCGCCTCGTAGACCGAATTGCCCTCCATCACGCTGTCGGGCCGGGCGAAATAGATGTATTCGAAGATGCAGAAGCGGCGATGTTGCGGCAGGAAGGGGCGCAGGCTGTGGACGCCGGAACTGTCCAGGACGATCATCTCGCCCGGCTCCACGTCGCGGACGAAGTCGGCGCCGATGATGTCGAGCGCGCAGGTCTCGCTGCACAGCACGTGGCTGTCGCCCACCCGGCCCAGGACCAGCGGACGGACGCCCAGCGGGTCGCGCACGCCGATCACCATGTCCTTGGCCAGCGCGATCAGCGAGTAGGCTCCTTCCACCTGACGGAGCGCCTCGACCATGCGGTCGATCACCGACCCGCTTCGGGCCGTCGCCATCAGGTGGACGATCACTTCCGTGTCGGTGGTCGACTGGAACAGGCAGCCGCGCCGGACCAGCTGACGCCGGAGCATCAGCGCATTGGTGAGGTTGCCGTTGTGCGCCAGGGCGAACCCGCCGAACTCGAAGTCCGCGAACAGCGGCTGGACATTGCGCAGGACCGTGTCGCCGCTGGTGGCGTAACGGACATGGCCGATCCCGGCATGGCCGCGCAGCTTGGCGATGACCGACTGCGAGCTGAAATTGTCGCCGACCTGCCCCATGGCATGCTGGATATGATAGTGCTCTCCGTCGAAGGTGACGATGCCCGCCGCCTCCTGCCCACGGTGCTGGAGCGCGTGGAGACCGAGCGCCGCGACGGCAGCAGCCTCGCCGTGGTTGTAGACGCCGAACACACCGCACTCCTCGCGCAGTTTGTCGTCATCGAACGGATGGGTCGTCAACATGGGTGCTAAACCCTTTCGCGGGGTCTGTGAACGGTAGGCTGTCAGCGGTTGGTCTCGATCAGGCGGTCGAGCTCGGTTCGGTCCCGGTCTTTATACCCCGACTCGGGGGCCTGCGCACCCGCGTTCGTCGCCGCGGCCGGCGTCGGCCGGGGGGTGGACAGGCGCTTCAGGGCTTCCTCCTGGATCGTGCGGGTCGCCATGTCGGCCGCCGCCCTGGCCGAGGCGGCACCGGATGCTGACTGCGTCTCGACCGCCGATCCGGTCCGGCCGGGCACCAGGTTGCGCAGCATCTCGGCCCCGGTCTGGATCACCGGCATGGTTCTCGCGTCGCGCAGCCAACGCGGCTGTTCCGTGGGCGGGAAGACCCAGCTCACCGAGATATAGGCAAGGCAGACGATCACGGCACCCCGGGCGATACCGAAAACGAACCCGAGCGAACGGTCCACGGCACTGAGCGCGGAACCGCGGACGCCTTTGGAGATCTGGTGGCTGACGATCGACAGCAGGATCAGCGAGGTGACGAACACTCCCAGCCCGGCCACGGCCTTGGCGATCAGGTCCTTGGCGACGATCTGCTGGACCAGGGGGAGGACATGGGGAAACAGGTACAGGGTCGCGAAGGCGGCGCCGACCCAGGCGCCGACCGACAGCACCTCGCGGACCAGGCCGCGCGCGAAGGCCAGCAGGGCCGACAGCAGCAGGATGACGATGACGGCGATATCGGTCGGGTTGATAGATGTCGAGTCCATGTCGGGGATCCGTCACGTCATCTGGTGGGTCAGGGGAGGCATCAGGTGCGCCCCCGCCCGGCGGACGCCGCGGCGCGGGGTTCCTGGAACATCGGGATCAGGTCCTCCAGGTGCGCCAGTTCGATCCGGCGGATGCCGGCATCGCCCCGGCCGCCCGATTTCCGGCTGCGCTGGGTCGGCATCAGGGACTTCTCGAAGCCGAGCTTCGCGGCCTCCTTCAGGCGCACGTCGGTCTGGCTGACCGCCCGGATCTCGCCCGATAGCCCGATCTCGCCGAACACCACCGTGTCGGCCGGCACCGGCTCCCCGGTCAGCGACGACACCAGCGCCGCGGCGACCGCCAGGTCGGCGGCGGGCTCGCCGATCCGCAGGCCGCCGGCCACGTTCAGGTAGACGTCGTTGGCACCGATCGCGACGCCGCAGCGGGCCTCCAGCACGGCGAGCACCATGGCGAGCCTGCCGCTGTCCCAGCCGACCACCGCGCGGCGCGGCGTGCCGAGCGGGGAAGGGGCGACCAGGGCCTGGATCTCGACCAGCACCGGACGGGTTCCCTCCAGCCCGGCGAAGACGCAGGCGCCGGACACGTCGCCCCGCCGTTCGGCCAGGAACAGTTCGGACGGGTTCGACACTTCGGTGAGGCCGGAGTCCGTCATCTCGAACACGCCGATCTCGTCGGTCGGGCCGAAGCGATTCTTGACGGCGCGCAGGATTCGGAACTGGTGGCCGCGCTCTCCTTCGAAATAGAGCACGGTGTCGACCATATGCTCCAGCACCCGCGGGCCCGCGATCGTGCCTTCCTTGGTGACATGCCCGACCAGCACCAGGATGATGCCGCGCCGCTTGGCGACGCGGATCAGCTCCTGGGCCGAGGCGCGGACCTGGGCGACGGTGCCGGGCGCGCTGTCCAGCGTGTCCACATACATGGTCTGGATCGAGTCGATGATGCACAGGCCCGGGGCGTCGGCGGCATCAAGCGAGGCGACGATGTCGCGCACATTGGTCGCGGCGGCCAGTTCGACCGCGGACTCGCTGGTGCCGAGCCGGGAGGCGCGCATCCTGACTTGATCGACCGCCTCCTCGCCGGAGATATAGGCGCAGCGGAGGTTCCGGGCGAGGCTGCACACGACTTGGAGCAGAAGGGTGGACTTGCCGATCCCGGGATCGCCGCCGACCAGCAGCGCGGAACCCGGAACCATGCCGCCGCCGCAGACGCGGTCGTATTCCGCGATGCCGGTGATCCGCCTGGGGGCCTTTTCGGAAACGCCCTTCAGGTCGACGAAGTCGATCCGGCGGCCGGTGCCGGCGGTGCGGCCCAAGCCTTTGGGAGCGCTTTCCGGGACCGCCTCCTCCACCAGGGTGTTCCACTCGCCGCATGCGTCGCACTTGCCGCTCCACTTGGGAGAGCTGGCGCCGCAGGACTGGCAGACATAACGTGTGTTGGAACGGGCCAATGTAACCGGGTTCTCGACGTGTTTGCGGTGCGGCAACGGATAGCACGCGCGAACTTTCCGACCTATGGGAAACATTCGGCGCGAGCCATTGCCCCCGGGCTGTGCCCAGACCGGGAACAATCCTCAAATTGCTCGATGCTTATCGAAACAGGGTTTATTTAAGATGAACAGAACAGGAATACCAGAGCCCGATCCAGGATCGGGATCGCGGGTCAGGGTTGCATGACCTCCATCTGGATCGGCCCGTCGGCACGTCCGTGGATGAACTGGTCGACATAGGGATTGCCCGAATTGTCGATCTCCGACACCGGGCCGCTCCAGATGATCTTGCCCTTGTAGATCATCGCGATCCGGTCGGCGATCTTGCGCGCACTCGCCATGTCGTGGGTGATCGACAGGGCGGTGGCGCCCAGGTCCTTGACGCATTTGATGATCAGGTCGTTGATCACGTCGGCCATGATGGGGTCGAGGCCGGTGGTCGGCTCGTCGAAGAAGATGATTTCCGGCTGGGTGGCGATCGCGCGGGCCAGGCCGACGCGCTTCTGCATGCCGCCGGACAGTTCGGCGGGGAACAGGTCGGCTACTTCCCGGGCGAGACCGACCGCGGACAGCTTCTCGACCGCGATCTCCCGCGCCTTGCCCCGGGACATCTTCTCGCCCTGGATCAGCCCGAAGGCGACGTTCTCCCACACGGGCAGGCTGTCGAACAGGGCGGCGCCCTGGAACAGCATGCCGAACTTGCGCATCACCCGCTCGCGGTCGCGCGGGCGCAGGTTGGCGGTCTCCTCGCCGTCGATCTTGATCGAGCCGCTGTCGGGATGCATCAGGCCCAGCGCGCATTTCAGCATCACCGATTTGCCGGTGCCCGACCCGCCGATCACCACCAGCGATTCCGCGCGTCCGACTTCCAGGTCGAGGCCGTTCAGCACATGCTTGCTGCCGAAGGACTTGTGGAGGCCGGACAGCTTCAGCTTCGGCGTCCCGGCCTCGGCCCGGGCCCCGGGCGCCGCGTCGGCCGGCTTCCCCACTGCGGTATGTGTCATGGCGCTCATCGCGAAAAGAACAGGCCGGTGATCAGGTAATTGAACACCAGGATCAGGATGGAGGAAGACACGACCGCGTTGGTCGTCGCGGCGCCCACGCCCTGGGCACCGCCGCGCGACTGATAGCCATGGTAGCAGCCCATCAGCGCGATCACGAATCCGAAGACCGCCGCCTTGACCAAACCGGAGATGACGTCCATCGGCACCAGGTATTCCCAGGTGCGGCCGATATAGGCGGCCGGGTTGAAGTCGAGCCGGTAGACGCCGATCAGAAACCCGCCGAAGACGCCGATGATGTCGGCGACGACGACCAGCAGGGGCAGCATCGTGAGTCCCGCGACGAGGCGGGGCACCACCAGGTACTTGAAGGGGTTGGTCGCCAGCGTGGACAGCGCGTCGACCTGCTCGGTCACCCGCATCGTCCCGATCTCGGCAGCCATCGAGGCGCCGATGCGGCCGGCTACCATGAGGCCGGCGAGCACCGGCCCCAGCTCGCGCGTGACGGAGAGTACGACCACGGTCGCCACGGCGCCTTCCGCCTGGAAGCGGGCGAAGCCTGTATAGCTCTGCAAGGCCAGGACCATGCCGGTGAACAGGGCGGTCAGCCCGACGACCGGCAGCGAATAATAGCCGATGTCGATCATCTGCCGCCCGATCAGGCGCAGATAGAACGGCGGCCGGAAGCAGTGCGAGACGGCGACGCCGGTAAACAGCATCAGCCGGCCGGTCGCCTCCAGAAAAACCAGGAAGGCGCGGCCGGTCGTGGTCAGGAAGCCCATTTATCCCCCGTGGCAACCTAGCGGGCGGCGCTCCCGCTCACCCGTGCCCCGTGCCGGGCATGACACTCGGGCCGGACGCGTTGAGGGAACGGCTGAAACCACACACCTAAACCGCTGGTGCCGTTGCAACTTCACCTCAGCGCGCAACCTTGTGCGGCGCACCCTAGCCAACCGTCATAACACTGTCAACGGCAGGGGCGCCCGCAGGTGCCCATAGGGGGATGGGGGCGGACCGTCCGGCCGCGCCCCCGATTTCCCTCACTCGTAGTCGCCGCCGCCGCCCGGGTGGCTCTGGTCCAGGTCGCCGAACTTGGTGTACTGGCCGTCGAAGAACAGGCGGACCGTGCCGATGGGCCCGTGGCGCTGCTTGGCGATGATGACTTCGCCGGTGTTGTGGACCTCGCCCAGCCGCTGCTGCCAGCGTTGATAGCGGTCGTTGAACTTGTCGTCGGCCTCGTCGGGCCGCCGGCTCGGCTCGGCGCGTTCCAGGTAGTACTGCTCGCGGAAGACGAACATGACCACGTCGGCGTCCTGCTCGATCGAGCCGGATTCACGCAGGTCGGACAGCTGGGGCCGCTTATCCTCGCGCTGCTCGACGGCGCGGGACAGCTGGGACAGGGCCATCACCGGGACGTCCAGCTCCTTGGCGATGGCCTTCAGGCCGCGGGTGATTTCGGAGATTTCCTGAACCCGGTTCTCGTTGCCCTTGCCTCCGGAACCGCGCAGCAGCTGAAGGTAGTCGACCACGATCAGCCCGAGGCCTCCCGACGTGCGCGCCAGCCGGCGCGACCGGGTACGGACCGCCGCGATGCTCAGCGCCGGCGTGTCGTCCACATAGAAGGGAACGCGCGACAGGATGCTGCTGGCTTCGGAGAAGCGCTGGAAATCCTCCGGCTTCAGGTCGCCGCGCCGGATCTTCTCCGAGGCGACCTGCGCCTCGTCCGCCAGGATACGGGTGGCCAGCTGCTCGGCCGACATTTCCAGCGAGAAGAAGGCGACTCCGGCGCCCTCCTTGCCGTCGGTGCGCAGGTGGGCCTTCGCCGCGGCGAAGGCGATGTTGGTGGCGAGCGCGGTCTTGCCCATGGACGGACGTCCGGCGAGGATCAGCAGGTCGCTGGGATGGAGGCCGCCCAGTTTGCGGTCCAGGTCGATCAGGCCGGTGGTGACGCCGGTGACCTGGCTGTCCCGCTTGAACGCCTCCTCCGCCATCTCGATGGCGACTCGGAGGGACTGGCTGAACGGCTGGAAGCCCCCCTGGATGTCGCCGGTGGTCGCCAGGTCGAAGAGCTTCTTCTCCGCCCCCTCGATCTGCTCGAGCGCCGCCCCTTCGAGGTTATGGCTGTAGGCCTCGTTGACCATGTCCTCGCCCATGTCGATGAGCTGGCGGCGGAGGTACATGTCGTGGATGATTCGGCCGTAATGCTCGGAATTGACCACCGAGACCACGCTGCCGGCCAGCTCGGCCAGGTAGCCGACGCCGCCGACGCTCTCGAGCGCCGGATCGCCTTCGAAATAGCGCTTCAGCGTGATCGGGTCGGCGACCTCGCCGCGCTGGACCAGGGTATGGATCGTCTCGAAGATTCGGCTGTGGACCGGATCGTAGAAATGCTCCGGCTTCAGGAACTCGCCGACCTTCTCGTAGGCCTTGTTGTTGGTCAGGATGGCGCCCAGCAGGCTCTGTTCAGCCTCGGCGTTGTGCGGGGTGATTCGGTAGCTGGGGCGTCGTCCGGCAGCATCCGCGGGGCGGGCGGCGCGAGGATCTGTGGTCATCGTTTCCATGTCGGGGAGACTAGCAGAGCACGCCCGGCCGAGATAGACGCCGCGGCTGTGGATAGCTTGTGGAACCCGGCGAGGGAAGTTATCCACAGGCTGTGAAGATGGCGGAAATTAGCTCTCGCCATGAGGATTTCCGGATGCGATTATGCCTTGAGGCATGGGTGTATTAACCATGCCATCGCCCGCGTTAAGGAAGGATTGGTTGAGTGGCCCGGAAATCCGACGGCGATAGCCGCCCGACGGCGGCTCAGGTGGAGTTGGCCCGGCTGGTGGCCGACCGGCACGAGGTGCGGCTTCCGACCGGGTTCGAGAGCGACGGGATCTGGACCCGCAAGTTCCTGGACGTCTTCGCCTACGACCCCGAGGCGGAGGAGGATGTCTTTCGTCGGGTCCGCAATCTCGTCCAGTATGTCCGGGAAGGGCGCGACACCCCGGAAATGGCGCGCAAGGTGGGGCTTCGGCCCGACCAGGTCGAGTTCATGATCTCCGTGCTGCGGTGGTCGGACTACGACATGGAGGAGGTGGTTGAGGATTTCGAGACCGATCCGGAGGATGCCGCCTGGCGCGACATGGAACGCGACGTCGAGGCGCGTTCCTACGGATATTACTGAGGGTATTGCCTGGAAGGGCGGCGTTCCGCCGCCCGGGGTGTGCATTCCGCTTACCCGCCGCTGCACGAGGTCGGCCAAGCGTTAGGCTTGCCGCAACAACTGTCCGGATAGCCTGTTGGACGGGGCAGTTGTTGAGAGGATCCGATGCAGTATCGTGAGCAGAATGAGGACGGAAACGACACCGCCGGCCATATCGGGGCGGCGGCAGGCCTGATCATCGGCATCGTGCTGGGCTCGGTCATGCTGAACTTCACCGGTTCCGAGATCTCCGGCGAAGCCGGTTCGAACTCCGCGTTCACGCGCGAGATGAAGACGCTTACGCACGGCTGACCGCGCCCCTCGAGAAGTTCCCCGAAACACCAAAAGCGCGCCGGCTGCCACAGCCGGCGCGCTTTCGCGTGGGAGCGACGGATTCTCCGACGACGCCGATCAGGCGTTGTCGGTGTCCTCTTCCTCGCCGGCCGCGGCGGCTGCGGCCGCCTCGGCCTCTTCCTCGTCGGCCAGCAGATCGGCCGCGGTGATCATGCCGCCGCGCTGGGCCTGCATTTCGGCCTCTTCCAGCGAACGGGCGACGTTCACCTTGACGTTTACGCTCACCTCCGGGTGGAGGATGACGCGGACGTCGAACAGGCCCAGGCTCTTGATCGGGTCGCTGATGGCGACCTGATTACGCTCGACGGTGAAGCCGTTGGCGGTCACCGCCTCGGCGATGTCCCGGCCGTTGACCGAACCGTACAGCATGCCCGATTCGGCAGCCTGTCGGGTGATGACGACGGCCAAGCCCTTCATCTTGCCGGCCACTTCCTCGGCATCCTTGCGGCGCTCCAGGTTCTGCGCCTCGAGCTGGGCCTTCTGCGTCTCGAAGAAGGCAAGGTTCGCCTTCGTCGCGCGCAGGGCCTTCTTCTGCGGCAGCAGGAAGTTGCGCGCATAGCCGGGCCGAACCTTGACGACCTGACCCATCTGGCCGAGCTTCTCGACCCGCTCCAACAGAATGATATCCATGACTAACTCTCCTGATCCGGGCCGGTCCGGGAGAACCGCCGGCGCAGCCCGGCCCATTGCTCAATGACACCAAGGCCGACGACCATGGCGATCGGCCAGCCGGACACCAGCAAAAAGAAGTAAAACACCATCAGCAGCAGGGTCCGGGCCTGCCGCCCGCCGGCAAAGGCGTGAACCACGGCCAGTCCGGCGAAGAAGAACGGTACCAGCAGCACGATCGCCGCGTTCAGCGCCAGGTATCCCAGCTGCCCTTCGCCGCCCAGCAGGGCCAGGACGCCGGCGGCCGCCAGAAGCATCGGGGTCCAGTTCGGCAGCTCGACCTCCGCGACCCGCATCGCGGGACGGAGGTTGCGGCCGAACCGCATCAGGACGCCTTGCGCCAGCGCCGCGTTGATGATCGCCATCGTGAGCCACGAGACCACCACCATGCCGGGGAACACCTGGGCGAACCCATCGATAAGCTCGCTCAGCGGTTCCTCCGCGCCGGCGGTGCCGGCCGCGGCGTCGCCGAACGCGATGCTCAGGAACTGCCGGACCGACCCTTCCAGACCGCCCGGATCCCCGAGCGTCAGAAGCGCCGCCAGAAGCAATCCCACCAGTCCCAGCCCGGTCAGGACCACCAGCAGCAGCCCCGGCGGATACCATTCCAGCGTGCCGTCGGGAGCGGTCCTGGCCAGCAGCGACTGCCGGACGATCACCGCCACCACGACCGCGTTCGCCAGTCCGTAGGACAGGCCGAAGAGCGGACCGCCGACGACGGCGACCGCCAGGACGGCGACGGTGCCGGCGATCAGGAACGACCGCAGTCCCAGCCCCAGCCCCACCATCAGCAGCGGCAGAGGCCCCAGGTAGGCCAGGATCACCGTGCCGAGTCCGCCGGCCATCACCGAAAGGTAAAGCAGCGCGCTGAGCACGCCACCGCCGATCGCCATCAGCAGGGCATTATGCATGGCGCCGCTCCACTCCCCCTCAAGCCGGCCCGGTTCCCCGGGTGCTTACTTCACCACGTACGGCAGCAGCGCCAGGAAGCGGGCGCGCTTGATGGCCCGTGCCAGTTCGCGCTGCTTCTTGGTGGAAACCGCGGTGATGCGGCTCGGCACGATCTTGCCGCGCTCGGAAATAAAGCGCGAGAGCAGCTTGATGTCCTTGTAGTCGATCGCCGGAGCGTTCGGACCCGAGAACGGGCAGGTCTTGCGGCGGCGGAAGAACGGACGACGCGGACCGCCACCCGAGCGGCCGCCAGCGGACGGTGCGGCACTCATGCCTGCTCTCCTTCGAATTCAGTGCGGCGGGGAGGACGGGGGCCGCGGTCGCCGCGGTCACCACGATCGCCGCGGTCACCACGATCGCCGTCGAAGCGGCGGCCGCCGCGGTCGCCACGATCACCGCGGTCGCCACGCTCGCTCCGCTCGTTGCGGCTCTGCATCATGGCGGACGGGCCGGGCTCCAGCTCGTCGACGCGAACCGTCATGTAGCGCAGCACGTCCTCGCTGATGCTCATGTTGCGCTCCATCTCGGCGACGGCCGGGGCGGGGGCGACAAGATTGAACAGGACGTAGTGGCCCTTGCGGTTCTTCTTGATCTTGTAGGTGAGGGTCTTCAGACCCCACTGCTCGGTCTTGGCCACCTCGCCACCGTTCTCGCGGATGATGTTCGAGAAGGTCTCGGTCAGTTGCTCGACCTGCGCGGACGAGATGTCCTGGCGTGCAATGAACACGCACTCGTAATTCGCCATTTGGTCTCCCCATGGCTGTTAACGGTCCGGCGCTGCGGTCCGGCGAAATGCCGGAATCAGCCGCCCGGGCCTAGCCGGACGCTTGGCGTGCGCCGGCAAGGAGCTTTGGAAGCGGCGCACTATACACACCCGCGCCCGCGGAGCAAGCGAATAAGCTTGACAACCGGCCGCCGCGGCATCTTCGCTCCGGGGCGTGGTGTCCGGGCCGATTCAAGTGCAATGCAGCATACGGTCGGCGGCGAAACCGTCGGCGCCTCGGTTCCGGCCGGCCTTGACTTCATTCCGGCAGGCGGTATGACTATCGGCCATTTTGGCGCCTCCCGAGGGCGCCTTTCAATTATACGGGTACAGTGATGACGCGCGCATTCGTCTTTCCGGGCCAGGGCAGTCAGGCGGTCGGCATGGGCCGGGAACTGGCCGATGCCTTCCCGGTCGCCCGTCACACCTTCGAGGAGGTGGACGAGGCGCTGCAACAGAACCTGTCCCGCCTGATGTTCGACGGCCCCGAGGGCGACCTGACCCTGACCGAGAACGCGCAGCCGGCGCTGATGGCGGTCAGCATGGCCGTCCTGCGCGTGCTGGAACGCGAAGGCGGGGTCGAACTGCACAAGCACGCGGCCTTCGTCGCCGGCCACTCGCTCGGCGAATACTCGGCGCTGGCTGCCGCTGGCACCTTCAGCCTCCCCGATACCGCGCGCCTGCTGAAGCTGCGCGGCCAGGCCATGCAGAAGGCCGTGCCGGTGGGCGAGGGCGCCATGGCGGCGCTGCTCGGCCTCGATCTCGCCGCGGCGCAGGAAGTCGCGGCCGAGGCGGCGCAGGGCGAGGTCTGTTCCGCGGCCAACGACAACGCTCCCGGACAGGTCGTCGTCAGCGGCCACCGCGCGGCGGTCGAGCGGGCGATCTCGATCGCGGCGGGCCGGGGTGCCAAGCGGTCCATCCTGCTGCCGGTCAGCGCGCCGTTCCACTGCGAGCTGATGGCGCCGGCCGCCGAGGCCATGGCGGAGGCGCTCGCCAACGTCGAGCTGCGCGGCCCGGTGGTCCCCGTCGTCGCCAACGTGACGGCCGAGGCGGTGGTCGGCCCCGACCAGATCCGGCGCCTGCTGGTCGACCAGGTGACCGGCCTGGTGCGCTGGCGCGAGAGCGTCCTGTTCATGAAGGGGCAGGGGGTCGATACGCTGGTCGAGCTGGGTTCGGGCAAGGTGCTGAGCGGCCTCGCCAAGCGCATCGACCGGGAAGTCTCCGGCCTGTCGGTCCAGGGGCCGGCCGACATCGAGACCTTCATCAAGACCGTGTCCTAAGGTCCTTCAACTCCTATCGCCGCTTCGTGCCGCACGTTAACTTCGAGGCCATCGATGTTCGATCTGACGGGTAAATCCGCGCTGGTGACCGGCGCTTCCGGCGGAATCGGGGCCGCCATCGCGCGGGCCCTGCATGCCCAGGGGGCGTCGGTCGCCCTGTCCGGCACCAAGGTCGAGGCGCTGGAAGCGCTGGCGGCGGAGCTGGGCGGGCGGGCCTTCGTGGTGCCGGCCAACCTCGGCGACACCGCGGCCACCGAGGCGCTGGTCAAGAACGCCGAGACCGCCATGGGGCAGGTCGACATCCTGGTCAACAATGCGGGACTGACCCGCGACGGCCTGGCCATGCGGATGAAGGACGAGGAATGGCAGCTGGTGCTGGACGTCAACCTGACGGCAAGCTTCCGGCTGTCGCGCGCCGTCCTGCGCGGCATGATGAAGCGCCGCTGGGGCCGCATCATCGGGATCACCTCGATCGTCGGCGTCACCGGCAACCCGGGGCAGGCCAACTATGCGGCCAGCAAGGCCGGCATGATCGGCATGTCCAAGGCGCTGGCCGCCGAGGTCGCGTCGCGCAACATCACCGTCAACTGCGTGGCCCCGGGCTTCATCGCGACCGCGATGACCGACGTGCTGCCCGACGAGCAGAAGCAGAAGCTGACGGGCGCCGTTCCGGCCGGCCGGCTGGGCGATCCGGGCGACATCGCCGCCGGCGTCGTCTACCTGGCCAGCGAGCAGGCCGGCTACGTCACGGGGCAGACATTGCATATCAACGGCGGCATGGCCATGATCTAGGGGAACATGGCGGGGCCGCACCGGTTGCCAGCGGGGACGCTGGTCAACCCCGTTCAAGTGTGTTATGTGACGGCACTTTTCATGGGGCCGACACTAACGGGTTGGGCCGATAATATCTGGTGTCCAGACGTCGGGGCTCACCCCAATCAAACGAAAGATTTGGGAAGGTTTGTAAAGATGAGTGACATCGCCGATCGCGTGAAGAAGATCGTCATCGAACACTTGGGCGTCGAAGAGTCCAAGGTCACCGAGAATGCCAGCTTCATCGACGATCTGGGCGCCGACAGCCTGGACACGGTCGAGCTGGTCATGGCGTTCGAAGAGGAGTTCGGGTGCGAGATCCCCGACGACGCCGCCGAAAAGATCCTGACCGTCAAGGACGCGATCGATTTCATCAAGGCGAATGCCGCGGCCTGAGCCCCGGTACTGAGCAGGGGCACGGCCAGGTCGGAGACCTGGCCGACCGAAGCCCCCGCCGTTCATCCCCCGGCCTTGCCGAGGCATCGGCTTTCCAAGCCACGAGCAGTTCAGGATTGATCATGAGACGTGTCGTCGTAACCGGTCTCGGGATGGTGTCGCCCCTCGGGGTCGGCGTTCAGAACAACTGGGAACGTCTCATCAAGGGCGAGTCCGGCCTGCGCGCCATCACGTCTTTCGACGTTTCCGACCTGCCGGCCAAGATCGCCGGGCAGGTGCCGCGCGGACCGACCGCCGAGGGTCTGTTCAACGCGGACGACCACGTGTCGTCCAAGGACCAGCGCAAGATGGACGAGTTCATCGTCCTGGCGATCGCCGCCGCCCGCGAAGCCGTCGCCGACAGCGGCTGGCAGCCGCAGACCGACGAGCAGCGCGAGGCCACCGGCGTCATGATCGGGTCCGGCATCGGCGGCCTGATCGGCATCTATGACGGGTCCATCACCCTTCACGAGAAGGGGCCGCGCCGGATCTCCCCCTTCTTCATCCCCGCCAGCCTGATCAACCTGGCCTCCGGCCACGTCTCGATCATGTACGGCTTCAAGGGCCCTAACCATTCGGCCGTCACCGCCTGCTCGACCGGCGCGCACGCCATCGGCGACGCCGCGCGCCTGATCATGTGGGAAGACGCCGACGTCATGCTGGCAGGCGGCACCGAGGCGGCGGTCAGCCGACTCGGGATCGCCGGCTTCGCGGCGGCCCGCGCGCTGTCGACCGGCTACAACGACCGCCCGACGGAAGCGTCGCGCCCCTACGACAAGGGCCGCGACGGCTTCGTGATGGGCGAGGGCGCCGGCGTCCTCGTGCTCGAGGAGCTGGAGCACGCCAAGCGGCGCGGCGCCAAGATCTATGCCGAGGTGACCGGCTACGGCCTGTCGGGCGACGCCTACCACATCACCTCCCCGCCGGAGGACGGCAACGGCGGCTTCCGGTCGATGCGGAACGCGCTCAAGCGCGCCGGCATCGATCCGTCCGAGATCGATTACGTCAATGCCCACGGCACCTCCACGCCGCTCGGCGACGAGATCGAACTGGGCGCGGTCAAGCGGCTGTTCGGCCCCGCGATCGAGACGGTCTCGATGTCGTCCACCAAGTCGGCGATCGGCCACCTGCTGGGCGCCGCCGGCGCTGTCGAGGCGATCTTCTCGATCAAGGCGATCAACGACGGCGTGGTCCCGCCGACGCTGAACCTGGAAGACCCGTCCGACAGCTGCCTCGGCGTCGACCTGGTGCCGAAGCAGGCCAAGGAGAAGCGGGTGAAGGCAGCCTTGTCGAATTCCTTCGGGTTCGGCGGCACCAACGCCTCCCTGGTCTTCAAGGAATACAAGTAGGTTTGCCATGCGTCTTGCCGGCCGGGTCGCGATCGCGGCGGTCGTCGTCATCGGCATGGTCGCCGGCGCGGCGCTGTGGGGTTTCCACCTCGTCAATCGCGCTGGGCCCCTCGAGGCCGACAGCGCCGTCGTGATCCCGCGCGGCAGCGGACTGGATGCGATCAGCGCATCCCTGACCGAGGCCGGCGTCGTGGATACGCCGCTGGCCTTCGTGGCCGCCGCCAAGATCACGGGCGCCAACCGGGCCTTGAAGGCCGGTGAATACGCCTTTCCCGCCCATGTCAGCATCGCCGAAGCCCTGCGCATCCTGCAGAGCGGCAAGACAGTGGTCCGGCGCTTTACGGTGCCCGAGGGTCTGACCTCGTCGCAGGTGGTGACCCTGCTGCGCGACGATCCGTCGCTTTCCGGCGAGATCACGTCCGATCCGGCGGAGGGCACCCTGCTGCCGGAAACATACCATTACTCCTGGGGCGACGGCCGCGCCGACATGCTGAAGCGGATGCAGACCGCCATGCAATCGGCCTTGAAGGCGGCGTGGGACAAACGCTCCCTGTCGCTGCCCCTGGACAGCCCCGAGCAGGCGCTGGTCCTGGCGTCGATCGTCGAGAAGGAGACGAGCGTGCCGCAGGAGCGGGCCAGGGTCGCCGGCGTCTTCGTCAACCGGTTGCTTGCCAACATGCGGCTCCAGTCCGATCCCACGGTGGTCTATGCGCTGACCCAGGGCGACGGGACCCTCGGGCGCGCGCTGACGCGGGCCGACTGGAAGGTCGAATCGCCTTATAACACCTACGTGGTGGACGGCCTGCCGCCGTCGCCGATCGCCAATCCGGGCAAGGCCTCGCTGGAGGCCGTCATGAACCCGGAGCAGCATGATTATGTCTATTTCGTCGCCGATGGGACGGGCGGGCACGCCTTCGCGAAGACGCTGGCGGAGCACAACCGCAACGTCACCCGATGGCGCGAGGTCATGAAGCGGCAGGGCGACGACGCCGCGGAGTAGCCTCCGGTCAGGACTTGGCGAGCACTCGCCGGGCCAGCGGCACGGTGATTCGCCGGCGCGCGGCCAGGGCCGCCGCGTCCAGGTCGGCGACGAGGCGTCGGGCGGCATCGAACGATCGCTCCATGTGGGTCACCAGGAAGCGGATCACGTCGCCGCCGACGCGGAGTTGGCGGTCGGCGAACAGCTTGACCAGGATCGCCGCCAGGAGAGCGTCGTCCGGCGCGCCCACGGCGACCGCGGGAGCCGCCATCAACCGCGACCGCAAGTCCGGCAGCTTGATACCCCAGTGCGCGGGTGCCGACTCCGATGTCAGGAGCAGATGCCCGCCGGTTTCCCGCGCCAGATTGTAAAGATGGAACAGCGCGCGTTCTGTCCGCGCGTCGCCGGTGCCCCTGTCGGCATTGTCGATCACCACGGCCGCGGCTTCGTCCAGCAGTCTCGGCAGGCTCTCGATCCGGAGGTCGCCGGGCTCGACCCGGGGCGCCTGGGTGCGGGCGCGCCACACCTGGGCCAGATGGGTCTTGCCGCATCCGGCCGGCCCGAAGATCACCAGCGCGGGCGCCGGCCAGTTGGGCCACAGGTCGAGCCAGGCGACCGCCGCCTCGTTGCTGGGCGCCACCAGGAAGTCGTCCGCTCCCATCGCCGGCCGGTGGCCCAGATCCAGGGGGAGCTGCGCCGGGGTCCCGGTCACGGCCGCCAGGCCTCGTCCACGGTTCCGGACTCCGGACCCGAATAGTAGGAGCTGGAGAGATACTGCTGGAGCGCGAATCGGGTGAGAACGCCGATCACCGCCGCGACCGGCACGGCCATCAGCACGCCGACGAAGCCGAACAGGCTGCCGCCCGCCAGCAGCGCGAACATCACCCAGACCGGGTGCAGCCCGACCTTGTCGCCGACCAGCTTGGGCGTGAGGAAGTTGCCCTCCACGGCCTGCCCGACCAGGAAGATGGCGACCACGACGGCGACCGGCGTCCAGGTGTCGTACTGGACCAGCGCGATCCCGACGCTCGATACGAATCCGACCAGCGACCCCACATAGGGGATGAACGACAGCAGCCCGGCGACCGACCCGACCACCAGGCCGAAATTCAGCCCGAAAAGCGACAGGGCGACCCCGTAGAACAGCCCGAGCACGAGGCAGACGGTGGCCTGCCCGCGGACGAACCCGGCCAGCGTCCTGTCGATCTCGTTGACCTGGTCCAGGACCGTCGCGGCATGCTGCCGGGGAAGCCAGCCGTGGATGGTGCCGATCATCACGTCCCAGTCGCGCAGCAGGTAGAAGGCGACGATGGGCGTGATGAACAGCAGGGTCAGCACGTCGAACAGGGCGACCCCGCCGGTCACGATCGACCGCAGGACGGCGGCGAGCCAGCCGACCACCTCCCCGGCATAGGAGCCGGCGGCGGTGCGCAGCCGCTCCAGGTCCTCGGGCGACAGCTGGGTCAGCAGGCGCTCGACGGTTGGGATCGCCGTATCGTTCACCCAGGCGACGATGCGCGGCAAGGTCTCGACCAGCTGGACCACCTGCGACTGGATCAGCGGGACCAGCAGCAGCAGCGCCAGGATCAGGCAGAACAGGAAGAACAGCAGGACGCCGGTCGTCGCGAGCCAGCGCGGCGTTCCCATCCGCTCCAAGCGATCGGCGACCGGGTCGAGGAAATAGGCGATCGCCATGCCGGCCACGAAGGGAAGCAGCATGTCGCGCAGCACGTAGAGCATGGCGATCGTGACGAGCGCCGCGATCAGCCAGAAGCGGCGCTGGCGCCGCCGGCTCATTTCGTGCCGCCGAGCCGGCTGAGCAGCCGGCTTCCCGTCACCACGTAGCCCAGACCCGACCAAGTGGTGGTCACGGCCACGACCCAGGTCATGATCGGCGTGATCCAGGCCAGGTCCACCGGCGGCTCGGTCAGTCCCAGCCCCGACGTGGACAGGACGAGGGCGGCCAGGGCGATCTGCATGGTCGTGTTGACCTTGCTGATGAAGGACGGCTGCATCGCGAACGACTCCTTGAGCGTGTAGAGCAGCAGCACGCCGCCGACGATCAGGATATCGCGAAACACGACCAGGATCACAAGCCAAAGGGGAAGGTAGCCGGTGTGGCCGAGCGCCAGATAGACGCTGACCAGCAGCGCCTTGTCGGCCAGCGGATCCAGGTAGCCGCCCAGCATGGTGCGCGCCCGGAAGGTCCGCGCGATGAAGCCGTCCACAGCGTCGGACACGCCAGCGGCGACGAACAGCCAGAACGCCCAGAACAGCTCGCCGTCCAGGATGAGCCACACCGCCAGGGGCACCGACAGCAGGCGCCCCATGGTGATGATGTTGGGGATGCTCATGATGCTTGGACCCGGACCGTCACCGGAAGGTTCGGCCGACCGGTCCAGGTGCCCGCGATCCGGACCAGCGCAGCTGCCAGACGGGCCCCGGCTGGTAGACGCCGACCGGCTGCCCGGCCGGTCCCATCACTGAAACCGGCGCCGCGACGGTTGCCGGCACCGCGGGCAGACCGGCCTGGGCGGCGCCCTGGTCGAGCGGCGCCGCCTCGGTCAGTTCCAGGTCCTGCTGCGACAGCGCGGTCTTCAGCACCTCGGGGGAGCCCCGGTAGGTCAGTTCGACCCGCGCCGCGGACCGGGTCAGCGACATCAGGTCGGCGCTGGTCACGGTCGGAACTTGTGAAAGCCGCCGCTTGGTCTGGACCCAGTCGTCGAGCCCGGCGATCGGGACGGCGACCTGCATGGTCTGCTCCGGGCCGGCGGCCACGGTGTTGGCCTGCCGCCACTTCTCCTCCAGCGAGCGGACGACGGCGGCGACCCCGCCGGCCAGATAGGCGTCCACGGTCTGGCCGGGAGCGGCGGGCACGGTGACGGTATCGCTGCGTCTCGTCCCGTCCGGCGAGTAGCGGGTCAGCCTGACGGTGTTGGGCTGGGACGGGTCCGGCTCCGTTCCGCGAACCCCCAGCACGGCCACCAGCACGTCGCTGGCGCCGTAGCGCTCCGCGATCGCGTTGAACCCGCCGGTATCGCCTTCGAGCGCGGTGGCGGCGCTGACGTCGGCGATGTCGGTCAGTTCGCCGTAAGGGACGACGATCGGGACCATGCCCTGAGGCGGCGGGAAATTCTCCCACGCGGCGCGCCAGGCGCTGCGGTCCTCCCACAGGACCGGCGGATTGCCGGTCGACTGGTAGACCGGCAGCACCAGCACGGGCCGGCTGCGGACCTCGACGTAGCTGGCGCCCTTGTCCTGGAGCAGCGTCCGTACGTTCGCGGGGCGAAAGCGTACGGTCAGCGTCGCCAGGTAGCGCACGGCCGAACTGCGTTCCCGCTGCACCTCGAAGTCCTGCACCAGCCTTGCCACCTCCAGGTCGCTCAGTTCCGGCGCGCGGGCGCCCGGAACGGGGCTCAGCCGGCCGTACAGTTCGGCGAACGCCTTGCGCTGCGCCTCGGTGATCGCACGGTCGCGCGCCGCCGCGGCATTGTCTGCCGTGACGTCGACGGCGACGTCCTTCACGGTGAAGATATCGCTGCTTTCCTGCGCCCGCGCCGGGGCGGAAAAAGCCAGCAGCGCGAAGCCGAGGACTAGCTGGAACAGGCATGCCAGCGGACGGCGGTGAAGCATTGCAAAGCCTTCCGTTTCGAGTATGTTCGGCCCTTGATGCCGGCCCGTGATGCTGTTCATGACCTGGGACCGGCCCGGTTTATAACCCAGCGCACGCGAGGACGCCATCAGCACCACACCGAATAACACCGGCGACGCCTATAAGGATGCCGGGGTCGACATCGATGCCGGCGCTGCCCTCGTCGATGCGATCAAGCCGCTGGCGAAGGCTACGGCCCGGGTCGGGGCGGATGCGGGACTGGGCGGTTTCGGTGCCCTGTTCGACCTGAAGGCGGCCGGCTACAAGGACCCGATCCTGGTCGCCAGCACCGACGGCGTGGGCACCAAGCTTAAGATCGCGATCGCGGCCGGCAAGCACGACACGATCGGCATCGACCTGGTCGCCATGAGCGTCAACGACCTCGTGGTACAGGGCGCCGAGCCGCTGTTCTTCCTCGATTATTTCGCGACCGGAAAGCTCGACGTGGCGGCCGGGCGGGATATCGTCGCCGGCATCGCCGAAGGCTGCCGGCAGGCCGGGTGCGCGCTGATCGGCGGCGAGACGGCCGAGATGCCGGGCATGTACGCGGGCAAGGACTACGACCTCGCCGGTTTCGCCGTTGGGGCGGCCGAGCGCGGGCAGATCCTGACCGGCGCCGACGTGGCCGCGGGCGACGTGGTGCTGGGGCTGGCGTCGAGCGGCGTCCACTCCAACGGCTATTCGCTGGTGCGCCGGATCGTCGAGAAGGCCGGGCTGTCCTACCAGGACGAGGCGCCGTTCGCGCCCGGGACCACCGTCGGCGAGGCCCTGCTGACGCCGACCCGGATCTACGTCAAGCCGGTCCTGGCCGCCGTTCGGGCGGGCACGGTGAAGGCGCTGGCCCACATCACCGGCGGCGGCCTGATCGACAACATTCCCCGCGTGCTGCCCGAAGGCCTCGGCGTCTCGCTGGATGCCTCGGCCTGGCCGCTGCTCCCGGTGTTTCGCTGGATGGCTGAGTCGGCCGTCATCGGCGACGACGACTTGGCGCGCACCTTCAACTGCGGCATCGGCATGGTCGTCATCGCGGCGGCGGACAAGGCCGGCGAGGCGCAGCGCATCCTGGCGGAGGCCGGCGAGACGGTCTACCGGATCGGCGAGGTGCAGCCCGCGATCGGCGATGTCGACCGCGTGGTGATCGACGGAGTGGACGCGGCGTGGCACGGCTGAAGGTCGGCGTCCTGATCTCGGGCCGCGGAAGCAATCTCCAGGCCCTGATCGACGCCTGCGCCGATCCCTCCTTTCCGGCGGAGATCGTGCTGGTGCTGTCCAACAAGGCCGATGCCTTCGGGTTGGAACGGGCCAGGACGGCCGGCATCCCGGCATCGGTGGTCAGTCACCGGGATTTCGCCGACAAGCCCGGCTTCGAGGCCGCGATGGACTCGGCGCTGAGGTCGGCCGGAGTCGAGCTCGTCTGCCTCGCGGGATTCATGCGGCTTCTGACGGCCGACTTCGTCGAGCGCTGGCGCGACCGGCTGATCAACATCCACCCCTCGCTGCTGCCGTCCTTCAAGGGGCTCGACACCCATGCCCGGGCGATCGAGGCCGGCGTCAAGTTCACCGGCTGCACGGTGCATTTCGTCCGCCCCGCCATGGACGAGGGACCGATCATCGTCCAGGCCGCGGTCCCCGTCCTGCCCGAGGACGACCCCCACGCCCTGGGCGACCGCGTGCTGGTTGCCGAGCACCGGTGCTATCCCCTGGCGCTTCGCCTGATCGCGGAGGGCAGGGCCCGAGTCGAGGGGGAGCGGGTCGTCCTGTCCCAGGGCTCCCTCCTGGCGGAAGAGCCGGTGCTGAACCCTCCCGCATGAATCCGATCGCGGATAGCGCTTGTAAATCGACCGGCCGTCCCTTAAATCGGGACCGCCGAAAACCGAATAACAGCGCAGAGGTTGGAGATGGCCGTGGCCGACAATAACGACGATCTTCGGAACGAAGAGTTCCGCGCCCATTTGGAAACCTATCAGCTTTTCACCATGCTGACGAAGTACGGCACCATCGCCGTCGTTGTCATCCTGGTTCTCATGGCGATCTTCCTTCTCTGACGCCTCGACCGGGTGGCGCCCGTCTCCTACAGCGCGGCGGTCGCGCCCGGTTCCATGACTCCCCCGTTCAATCCCTTCCGCATTGATTGGAACGACTGCACCTTCTCCCAGTGGGATGCCCTGCTGGCCCGGTGCAAGCGCCCGACGCTGCTACAGTCCTGGCAATATGGCCTGGCGCTGGCCAAGACCGAGGGATGGAAGGCCGATTTCGGCATCATCCGCTTCGAGAACAAGCCGGTCGGCCTGGTCCAGGTGCAGACCAGGCGCTGGCTGCCGTTCCTGACCACCTGCAGGATCTATCGCGGCCCGTTGTGGATCTATGACGAGATCCCGGGTGAGATGCTGAAGCTGGTCCTGCGCATGATCCGGGACCGCTATCACCTGCTGCGCGGTCGGCCCCTCGTCTTCCATCCCGAAATGATCGACGGCGAGGCCGCGCGGAAGCGCCTTGCGGAGACCGGCTTCCATCGGAGGGAGGAGGGGTACGAATCGGTCTGGCTCGACCTCGCTCCCGAACCCGACGCCCTGAGGGCCGGGCTGGACCGCAAATGGCGCAACAAGCTCCATCAGGCGGAACGCAACGGCCTTACCGTCGAGGTCGACACGGCGGCCGTCCATTTCGACTGGCTGATGGAGCTTTACCTGCAGGACAAGATGGCGCGGAACTACCGCGGACCGTCACCCGCCTTCCTGCGCGTCCTGCATAACCTGTCGGCTGAATCGACACCGCCGGTCCTGCTCAGGGCTGTTCACCAGGGCAGGCCGGTCGCCGGCGTGCTGCTGGTGCGGCATGGTGCCGCGGCGACCTATCAGGTCGGCTGGAACGGGGAGGAAGGACGCGGTTTGCGCGCCCATCACCTGCTGCTGTGGCAGTCGGCGCTGTGGCTGAAGGCCCGGGGCCATACCGGCTTCGACCTCGGCGGCATCAACGAGACGACGCCGGGGATCGCCCGGTTCAAGATCGGCATGGGCGGACAGCCGTTCCGCCTCGTCGGCGGATACGTCTAACCGTCCCGATACCGTCAGTTCCCGACCGGGGTCCGTATCAGGGAACGATCTCGCTCTTGCTGAAGAAGAACTTGATCTCGCGGGCGGCGTTCTCCGGGCTGTCCGAGCCGTGGACCGAGTTGGCCTCGATCGACTCGGCGAAGTCCTTGCGGATCGTGCCGGGGGCGGCGTTCGCCGGGTTGGTTGCGCCCATGATGTCGCGGTTGCGCTGGACGGCGTTCTCGCCTTCCAGCACCTGGACCACCACGGGACCCGAAATCATGAAGTCGACCAGCTCGCCGAAGAACGAGCGCTCGGCATGGACCTCGTAGAACTTTTCCGCCTGTTCCTTGGTCAGGCGGATGCGCTTCTGCGCGACGATCCGCAGCCCGGCTTCCTCGAAGCGGGCATTGATCTTGCCCGTAAGGTTCCGGCGGGTCGCGTCCGGCTTGATGATGGACAAGGTCCGTTCGACGGCCATGTTGGAAGGCTCCTGTGTGCTCTCGCAAAATTCGCGGCGTTATATACGCGCATCGACCGGGTTAGCAACGGGGCTTTTTCAACGGACGCTTCCGGCGCCCCTTACGGCGCCATCGCGATTTCCGTTTCCAGTCCCTTCAAAACCGCCCGTCCGCCATGCTATCACCAGCCCCGGCATGCTTCACATCAACGATCTGATTTTCCGCTTCGGCGGGCGTGTGATCTTCGACCACGCCACCGTCGCCATTCCCAAGGGCCATCGCGTCGCGCTGGTCGGCCGCAACGGCACGGGCAAGACGACCCTGCTGCGCCTGATCGCCGGCCAGATGGCCCCGGACGGCGGGTCCATCACCATGCCCGCGGAGTCCCGCCTCGGCATCGTCGCCCAGGAGGCGCCGAGCAGCGGCGTCAGCCTGATCGACACGGTGCTCGCCGCCGACGTGGAGCGCACGGCCCTGCTGGCCGAGGCGGAGACCGCCCGCGACCCGCACCGCATCGGCGAGATCCACACCCGGCTGGCCGACATCCACGCCCACTCGGCCCCGGCCCGCGCCGCCCAGATCCTGTCGGGCCTGGGCTTCGACGCGGAGGCGCAGACCCGGCCTTGCAGCGACTTCTCCGGCGGCTGGCGCATGCGCGTGGCGCTGGCCGGCGTGCTGTTCGCCCAGCCGGAACTGCTGCTGCTGGACGAGCCGACCAACCACCTGGACCTCGAAGCGACGATCTGGCTGGAGAACTACCTGCGGAACTATCCGCACACGATCCTGCTGGTCAGCCACGACCGCGAACTGCTGAACAAGGTGCCGACCACCACGGTCCACCTGGACCAGGGCAAGCTGGTCTCCTATGCCGGCGGGTACGACCAGTTCGAGCGGACCCGGCGCGCCAACCTGGAGCGGCTGGCCGCCAACCAGGCGAAGCAGATCGCCCAGCGAAAGCATATCCAGTCCTACATCGACCGGTTCCGCTACAAGGCGTCCAAGGCGCGGCAGGCCCAGAGCCGGATCAAGATGCTGGAGCGGATGGAGCCCATCGTCAGCATCGTCGAGGATCACACCGTCAGTTTCGACTTCCCGTCGCCCGAGCCGCTGGCACCGCCGCTGATCCAGCTCGAGGACGTCGATGTCGGCTACGACGGCAAGCCGATCCTGCGCGGGCTGGACCTGCGCATCGACCTGGACGACCGGATCGCGCTGCTGGGCGCCAACGGCAATGGCAAATCGACCCTGGTCAAGCTGCTGGCCAGCCGGCTCGCCCCCTTGAAGGGCGAGATGCGGAAGTCCGGCAAGCTGAAGATCGGCTATTTCGCCCAGCACCAGGCCGAGGAACTGGACCTCAACCTGACCGCGGTCGCCCAGGCGCGGCTGTGGATGAAGGACGTGGTCGACGAAAAGGTCCGCGCCCATCTCGGCCGCTTCGGCTTTCCCCAGCAGAAGGCCGACACCCAGATCGGCAAGCTGTCGGGGGGCGAAAAGGCCCGCCTCCTGTTCGCCCTGATGACCCGGGACGCGCCGCATGTCCTGATGCTCGACGAGCCGACCAACCACCTGGACATCGACAGCCGCCAGGCGCTGATCCAGGCGATCAACGGCTTCGAGGGGGCGGTGATCCTGATCAGCCACGACCCCCACCTGATCGAGCTGACCGCCGACCGGCTGTGGCTGGTCGACGGCGGCGCCTGCAGGCCCTATGACGGCGACCTGGAGGACTACCGCAAGCTTCTCCTGGAGAAGAGCCGGGCCGACCGCTCGGACGGTGCCGACCGCGACGCCGGGCCCAGCAAGAAGGACCAGCGCCGCGCCGCCGCCGAGCTGCGGGCAGCATTGGCGCCGCTCAAGCGCAAGGCGGACGATGCCGAGAAGCTGATCGCCAGGCTGACCCGCGAGCGGCAGGCACTGGAGACCAAGCTGGCCGATCCCGCCCTCTATAGCGGCCCGGCGGACAAGGTGACCAAGCTCCAGATCGACCTGGGCGAGGTGCAGAAGAAGCTCGGCACCGCCGAGGACACCTGGATGGAGGCGCTGGAAGCGCTGGAGACCGCCGAGGCGGAGGCGGCCGGCGCCGCCTGAGCGCACCGCTCACTCCTTGGCCGGCGTCCTAGCCAGAAGGACGTCGGCAAGCCCGGCGGGCAGGGCGCCGACCAGCCAGCTCATGAAGTATGTCGGCAACGGGAAGGCGATGCGGGCACGGTCGCGCTCCAGGCCGCGCCGGATGATCCGGGCCGCCCGGTCGGCATCCATCAGGAAGGGCATCGGAAAGCGGTTGCGGTCGGTGATACGGCTGCGCACGAAGCCGGGGCAGATCACCGAGACCTGGATGCCGTTCGGCCGCAGCGCCAGCCGGAGCGACTCGCCGTAGCTCCTCACCGCCGCCTTGCTGGCGCAGTAGGCCGGGGCTCCAGGATAGCCGTGGAATCCGGCAAGCGAGCTGACCAGCCCAAGCTGGCCGCGTCCGCGTTCCGTCATCGGGCCGATCAGCGGGTGGATGGTGTTCAGCACGCCGTCCAGGTTGACCGAGAAGATGCGCCGGGCCTGCTCCTCGCTCTCGCCCCGGCCGCGCTTTCCGTCACCGCCGCCGGTCCCGCCGCTGATGCCGGCATTGGCGATGCACAGGTCGATCGGCGACACGGCATCGACCCCGGACAGCCACCGCCGCATGCCCTCGCGGTCGGTCACGTCGATAACCGTCGCCCGGACATCGGCCCCGCGCGCGGAGCAGCGGGCCGCCACCGCGTCCAGCCTGGTCCGGTCGCGGCCGGTCAGCACCAGCATCGTCGCGGGGCCGGCATAGGCTTCGGCCAGGGCTTCGCCGATGCCGCTGGAGGCGCCGGTGATCAGGATCGTACGGGGATCGCGCATGACGTGTTTCCGGGCGTCGGGATCGGAGCGGAGGCGGGTGTCGCTTGTTGTCAAGGGATGCGAGGGGTATAACGGCGGCCACCCAACGGTACTAGCGAGGCAGCGTTGAGCGCTCAACAACAAGTCGCCAGCATGACTGGTTTCGCCCGGGCCGAAGGGCGCGACCAGGGGTATGCCTGGACCTTCGAGATCAAGAGCGTCAACAGCAGGAACCTCGACCTCCGCTGCCGGCTGGCGCCGGGCTTCGACGCGCTGGAGCCGGTCGCCCGGACCTCCGTTCCCCAGCGGGTGCGCCGCGGCAGCGTCAACGTGTCCCTGGCGGTCACCCGGACGGCCGCGCCGAATCAGGTCCGGATCAACCGCGACCTGCTGGACCAGCTCATCGCCCTTGCCGGCGAACTCGGCGGGACGACGGAGAAACCGAGGCTGGACTCGCTGCTCGCGGTGCGGGGCGTGGTCGAGACGGTCGAGGACGCCGATTTCGGCGACGACCGCGAGCGACTCGAAGCCGCCATGGCGGCGACCCTCCAGCAGGCGCTCGACAGTCTCGGCGCGGTCCGGCTGGCGGAGGGGGCGCGGCTGGTGGAAGTGCTCAACCAGCACCTGAACGAGATCGCCCGGTTGACCGACCAGGCCTCCGCCTGCGCGGCGCTCCAGCCGGAGGCGCTCCGGCAGAAGCTGCGCGGGCAGGTCGCCGCCCTGCTGGACGCGGTGCCCAGCCTGACCGAGGAGCGGCTGGCCCAGGAAGCGGCGCTCCTGATCGCCCGAGCCGACGTGCGCGAGGAGCTGGACCGGCTGCGTGCCCACGTGGCCGCCGCGCGCGACATGCTGGCCAAGGGTGGCGCGATTGGCCGGCAGCTCGACTTCCTGTGCCAGGAATTCAACCGGGAAGCCAACACCCTGTGCTCCAAGTCGTCCGACGTGGAGCTGACCCGCACCGGCCTCGCCCTCAAGGCCGCCATCGAACAGTTGCGTGAGCAGGCACAGAACATCGAATGACCGTACCCATGGACATGCAGCCAGCCGGACCCGGCCCGGCCAAGATCGGACGCCGCGGGCTGATGCTGGTGCTGTCGTCGCCGTCGGGCGCCGGCAAGACCACGATCGCGCGCCGCATGCTTCAGCGCAACAGCAGCCTGACCATGTCGGTATCGGTCACCACCCGCCCGATGCGGCCGGGGGAGGTCGACGGGGTCGACTATCACTTCATCGATCGCGAGAGGTTCGAGCAGATGGTCGCCGAGCGCCAGCTGCTGGAGCACGCGCGGGTCTTCGGAAACTATTACGGAACGCCGAAGGAGCCGGTCGAGCAGGCGCTTGCCAAAGGGCGGGAGATCCTGTTCGACATCGACTGGCAGGGAACCCAACAACTCGCCGAGAACGCCCGGGACGATCTGGTCAGCGTCTTCGTCCTGCCGCCGTCCGCCAAGGAACTGGAGCGCCGGCTGTATGCCCGCGCCCAGGACAGCGCCGAGGTGATCGCCGGCCGCATGGCCAAGGCGTCGGACGAGATGAGCCACTATTTCGACTACGACTACGTGATCGTCAATCACGACATCGAGTCAAGCGTCCAGCAGGTGCAGACCATCCTCGAGGCCGAGCGCCTCAAGCGGCGGCGCCAGGTCGGTCTGGCCGACTTCGTCCGGCAGCTCCAGGACGGCCTCTGAGGATTTCACGCGCTGGCGCGGTTTCCGCAGCCGGCCGTTCCACTCGCCGCACTGCGTTGCGCCATGGGCGCAACCTACGGCTCGATGCACGGCGGAGTTGATGCGAGCCGTAGGTTGCGCCCATGGCGCAACGCATCGGATCAGCTGTCCCGGGCGGATCGACCTGATCGGGTACAGCCCTAGCGCTCTACGCGCTCCCGGTATGCCCGCGCCAGGGCCGCGAAGCCGGCGACGGGGATTTCCTCCGCGCGTTGGGTCGGCACCAGTCCCGCCCGCTCGATCAGCGACTCGGCGTCGCCCAGGGACTTCAGGCTGGCCCGCAGCATCTTGCGGCGCTGGCCGAAGGCGGCGGCGGTCACCGCCTCCATAGCCTCGAACTCGGCGGGTTCCGGAGCCTGCCTCGGAACGAGCTGCACGACCGTCGATTCGATCTTCGGCGGCGGCGTGAAGGCGCGGGCGGGCAGGTTGAACAGCGGACGCACCTCCGCCCGCCATTGCGCGATCACCGACAGCCTGCCATAGGTCTTGCCGCCCGGTTTCGCCGCCAGCCGGTCGGCGACCTCTCGCTGGAACATCAGCGTCAGGCTGCGGAACCGCTCGATCCGGCGCAGCCAGCCGATCAGAAGCGGCGTGGCGACATTGTAGGGCAGGTTCGCGACGATGGCGCGCGGGGCAGGGGCCAGGGCTTCGACGGCGGCTTCCAGCGCGTCGCCTTCGACCAGCCGCAGCCTGCCCTCGGCCGCCTCCACCAGATCGGCCAGCGCGGTGATGCAGCGGGCATCGCGTTCGATCGCGACCACCCCGGCGGCATCCGTGTTCAGCAGGGCCCGCGTCAATCCGCCGGGGCCGGGACCGACCTCGACCACCGTGACGCCGGCCAGGTCGCCGGCCGCCCGGGCGATCCGTCCCGTCAGGTTCAGGTCGAGCAGGAAGTTCTGCCCGAGCGCCTTGCGGGCTCCCAGGTCGAAGCGCGCTATGACGTCGCGGAGCGGCGGCAGGTCGTCGATCCGGCTCATCTCCCGCAGCGCTCTGGAACGTACCGCCGCGCGGCGCGGAAGCCCGCCATTTCCACGGCCGTCTTCAGCGCCGCGATCAGGCTGGCGGGGCCGGCCTTACCGGTACCGGCGATGTCCAGGGCCGTGCCGTGGTCCGGGGAGGTCCGCACGAAGGGCAGGCCCAGCGTGATGTTCACCCCGGTGTCGAAATCCACCGTCTTCAGCGGGATCAACGCCTGGTCGTGGTACATGCAAAGCACCGCGTCGTACCGCCTGCGGGCGGCGGCGTGGAACAGCGTGTCGGCGGGGAGCGGGCCGATCACGTCGTACCCCTCGCGCTTCAGCACGGTCGCCGCCGGGGTGATGATCTCGATCTCCTCGGTGCCCAAGGTGCCGCCCTCGCCGGCATGGGGATTGAGCGCCGCCAGGGCGAGCCGGGGTTTCTCGATCCCGAAGTCCGCGGACAGGGCGGCGGCGGTCACCCGCGCGCACTGCACGATCCCCTGGGTGGTCAGGGCGTCGATCGCGTCGCGCAGCGGCAGGTGGATCGTCACCGGGACGACCCGCAGGCCGCCGCCCGCCAGCATCATCACCGGCTCGGTCACCATTCCGGCCAGGGCGGCCAGGTATTCGGTATGGCCGGGATAGCCGAAGCCGGCCCGGTACAGCGCGCTCTTCTGGATCGGGTTGGTCACCATGGCCGAGCAGGCGCCGGCCTGGACCAGCATGACTGCGCGCTCGATGCTGGCGAGGACGGCGGCCCCGTTCTCCGGGTCGGGCTTCCCCGGTACCACAGCATGGTCCAGCGGGACGGGCAGGACCGGAAGCGCGTGGTCGAACGCGGCGACCGCTTCCGCCGGATCTCCCACCGGGGCGACCGGGACCTGCAGGCCGACGAGGCGGCCGAGCGCCTCGATCCGGGCGGGATCGTCCAGCAGCACGAACGCCGGAACCGACCGGTCCCGCCTTGCCGCCCAGGCTATCAGCGCCAATTCGCCGCCGATGCCCGACGGCTCGCCCATGGTCAGGGCGAGTGGCCCGCCGCCGGTGCCCATCAGACGCGCAGGTCCACGAAGGCCGACATGCGCAGGTCGCGCAGGAGCCGGCGCTGCAGCATGTCGAGGCGGTCCTGGCCCAGGGCCCCCAGGATCTGGTCGCGCGGCGGCAGCACCGTCCCCGTGGTCCGCTGTTCGCGCAGCAGCAGGATATGGTAGCCGGTCAGGCTGCGGATCGGGCGGGAGGCCTGTCCCGGACGCAGATCGCGGAGCGCCGAGTCGAGCTCGTCGGGCAATTGGCCCTGCTGCACCCAGCCCAGGTCGCCGCCGTTGGTGGCGCCGGCCGACTGCGAGAACTGCCGCGCCACGGCGGGGAAGCTGGCGCCCTGGCCGATCTGCTCGACCAGCCGGTCGGCCAGACGCCGGACCTCCTCCTCCCGCTCGGGCGAGTCGACGGCCAGGAAGATCTCGGCGGCCAAGTACTCGGGCTTGCCCGCGTTGGCCTCGATGCGGCGGAGCACCGCGTCGATCTCCTCCTCGCCGATCTCGATGCTGGGCCTCAGGCGGCGCTGGACCAGCTTGCCCCAGCCTATGGTGGCCCGGATCTGGCTTTCCAGCGCGCTCCGCGGCACGCCTTGGCTGGAGAGCATCTTCTCCAGTTGGTCCCGCTTCATCTGGTTCTGCTCGGCGACCCGGCCGAAGGCGTCGTCGATCTCCTTGTCGGTCACCGAGATATTGGCCCGCGACGCTTCCTGCATCTGCAGCCGCTCGTCGACCAGGCTGCGCAGCACCTGCGGGGTGAGCCGCTGGCGGACCTCCGCGGTGCCGGGCAGGCCGGAGGAGACCAGCGCCAGCTGCAGCCGGGCGGAAAGGTCGGACATCGAGATGATGTCGTCGTTCACCACGGCGGCGATGCCTTCGACCGAACGCGCCGGCGGCGGTGCGATCGCGGGTGGCTCGGCCGGGCGCGACTGCTGGGCGGGTGCCGCCGGACGTGGTGCTGCCTGCGGAGCGGCCCGCGGCGCCGTCTGCTGGGGAGCCGTCTGCTGAGGAGCCGTCTGCTGCGGCGCAGGACGTTGCTGCTGCTGTTGCTGCTGGTCGCCCTGGGGAACGGTCTGGGGCGTGGCGAACTGCGCGGCCGCCGGAAGGGGTCCCATGGTGCCGGCCGAAGCGATCAAGGCCGCGGTGAAGATTGCGGCGCTCCAGCTCCGTCGTATGCGGCGGCTGATCGGGTAAAGCATGAATCTATGCACTTTCGGCCCTTCCAATGCTTTGGGCGGTCACGGGTTCGAATACGGGTCGGAAGCAAACGCTGGAGTGCTCGCCGGCATGGTCATCCGTCCTCGAGGTGGAGCAGCACGGCGATGCCGAGCAGCAGGCTCGCCCCGGCCGGAGCCCAGGCCGCCAGGGGCACGGGGATCGTCTCGGATATGCCGAAGGCGCGGACCACGTCGCTGAACAGGAAGAGCACGAAGCCGGTCACGACGCCGCCCGCCACCATCATCATGGTTCCGCCCCGCCGTGTCTGGCGCAGCGAGAAGGCGGCGGCGAACAGCACCATGGCGCAGAACAGCAGCGGCGTCGACAGCAGCGACTGGAAATGCAGCCGGTGGCGGGTCGCGGAGAAGCCGGTTTCCTGCAGCGTCCTGATGAAGCCCGGCAGTTCCCAGAAGGACATGCTGTCGGGCGAGGCGAAGCTCTCCTGGATGCGCTCCAGCGTCAGGTCGGTGTCGAGCCGGTAGGAGTCGAAGGCTTCCGCCGGACCCGCCCCGGTGTTCAGCCAGCCCTGGCGGATCATCCAGTGACCCGGCTCCAGCGTCGCGGAGGTGGCGTCGATCCGGCTCGCGAACTCGCCGTTGGCGTCGTACATGAAGACGTTGACCGGCCGCAGGGTGGTGGTGCCGGCCTCGGCGGTGTCGGCGTGGATCAGGTACTGGCCGTTCTCCTGGATCTGGCGGAGCCACAGGCCGGAGCCCGACACCACCAGCGAACTGGTCCGGCCGCGCAGGTACCGGTCCTCCATCTTCTCGTACCGGGCGACCAGCACCGATCCGGCCGGGTTGATCACGGTCACCTGGAACACGGCGATCAGCGGCGCGACGATCAGCACCGGCGCCAGGAACTGCCAGGCCGAGACCCCGACGGCGCGGGCGACCACCAGCTCCTGGCTGCGGGTCAGGCGCCAGAAGGTGAACATCCCGGCGAACAGGATCACGAACGGGAACACCTGCTGGCCGATCTCCGGCAGCTTGAACAGCGCCATCCGCACGACGACCGAGAAGGTCGCGTCGGGCTTCCCGGCGGCCCGGCGAAGCAACTCCACCGTGTCCAGCAGCAGGATGACCGCCAGCAGGATGCCCAGGAGCATGCAGAAGTAGAGCAGGAACTGCCGCCCTATATAGCGCGAGAGCGTGGCCGAGGTCCTCATCCCGATCACCCCGCCGTCGGTTGGAAACGGGATATGCCGCGGGAGCCCCGCAGCCGCTGCCCGATCATCAGGAAGGCGCCGACCGCCAGCGGGACGGCGGCGACGACGTAGAGGAGCGGGATGAAGGCGTTGTTGTTGACCGCCAGGTTGGTGATGCCGAGCGCCGCGCTCTGCAGGACCAGCACGCCGGCCACGGCCGCGACGATGCGCCGGCTCTGGCCGCGCCGGTTGAACTCGCCCACCAGCAGGATCGCCACGCCCATCATGGTGAAGCCCAACGCGAAGATCGGGCTGGTGTAGCGCTGGTGCAGCTCCGCGGTCAGCCGGCTCCTGAAGGGCAGCAGGTCCGGGTCGTCGGCCGCATGCATCAGGTCGGCGGTCGAGCGCTCCCGCGCGTCCGGGACACGTTCGGCGAACTGCTTCTCGAAGATGCGGAGGTCGACGGCGTAGCGGTCGAAATACAGCTGCGACATGCGGCCGGTCGCGAGGTCTACCTCCTGGCGGTTGCCGTCGAAAACGACGACGCGGGTTCCCGCCTCGCCCTCCACGGTCATGCCGCGGTCGGCATTGATCGTGACCGGCTTGCCCGGCACGCGGGTGTCGTGGATCAGCAGGCCCTGCAATTCACCGTCCGGCATCCGCCGCCGGACATAGACGGTGACGCCGTCGCCTGCCTCGTTGAAGACGCCTTCGCGCAGGAACACCGTCGAGAACTCGCTCCTCGCGAGGCTTTCCAGCCGGCTCAGCTCGCGGTGGGCAACGGGGGCGAGGTAGAGCGTCAGCCCGTAGCCCATCATCGTGACCAGCAGGGCCAGGATCAACGCGGGCTTGGCGAGCCCCCACGGACCCAGCCCGGCGGACCGCATCACCACCAGTTCCGAATCCATCGTCAGGCGGTTGTAGGTGAACAGCACGGCGGCCAGCAGGCTGATCGGCAGCACGATCGACAGGAACGTGGGAAGGGTGACCACCATGAGCTGAAGGAACAGGTAGACCGGCGCCCCGCCGTCCACCACGATCTCGAGAAGGCGCAACGACTGGGTGAGCCAGATGACAAGCGTCAAACCGGCGGTGACGAAGACGGTCGCCACGGCCAGGTGGCGGAAGAGATAGAGCGTCAACCGTTTCATGGACTCGCACTTATACCTGGCCAATCCGCCGTCCAGTACCCGGAGTATCGGCCCTGCCAGCGGCCCGACGGACGAAAGTGGCGCACGAGCCCTGGTCGGCATAGCTTGACAGCGTAGTGGCCGTGTTCTTTATCGGACACGCGCCGTCGAAACAACCATCCGATGCCGGGCCGGCCAAATTGCCGCCGGGACAAAAAGCCCCATCTGGCCCCATACGCTCAAACATGAGGGCGATAACCCATGAGGGTAGACATGAAATTCACGTTCTCCGATCTGACCTCGTCGCTGCCCACATCCGGCTCGCTCGTCCTGCCCGTCCTCGCCGAACGCACGCTGACGCCCGCCGGCACCGACCTCGACGGGAAGACCGGCGGCACCCTGACCCGCGCCATGGCCGCCAACAAGTTCTCCGGCAAGGCCGACGAGGTCCTGACCATCGTGGCGCCCGGCGGGGTCGACCTCGACCACATCGTCCTGGTCGGCCTCGGCAAGCCGGAGCAGGTCACCGACCTGATCCTGCAGGATGCCGGTGGCGCCATTGTGGCGGCCCTGGGGAAAAACGCGGCCGAGGCGTCGGTGGTGGTCGAGCAGGCGGCGGGCGTGGCGCTGGAGCCGTCGGCCATGGCGGCCGAGATCGCCTTCGGGGCGCTGCTGCGCTCCTACCGGTTCGACAAGTACCGCACGAAGGAGAAGCCGGAAGCCAAGCCCGCGCTGCAGGCGGTCAGCCTCCTGACCAAGGGCGCGGATGCCGCGGAGAAGCTGTTCGCCGACCGCGAGGCGGTCGCTTCCGGCGTCTTCCTGACCCGCGACGTCGTCTCCGAACCGGCCAACATCCTCTATCCGCGCACGCTCGCCGACCGCTGCCTGGAACTGTCCGACCTGGGCGTCGAGGTCGAGGTTCTCGACCAGGGGCAGATGGCGAAGCTCGGCATGGGCGCGCTGCTCGGCGTGGCGCAGGGAAGCGTGCGGGAGCCGTACCTGGTCGTCATGAAGTACGACGGCGCCCCCGAGGCCGCGGACAAGCGGCCGGTCGCCTTCGTCGGCAAGGGCGTCACCTTCGACACCGGCGGCATCTCCATCAAGCCCGCGGCCGGGATGGAGGACATGAAGTGGGACATGGGCGGCGCCGGCGTGGTCCTGGGCCTGATGAAGGCGCTGGCCGCCCGCAAGGCCAAGGTCAACGCGGTCGGCGTGGTCGGACTGGTCGAGAACATGCCGTCGGGCAGCGCCCAGCGGCCCGGCGACATCGTGACCAGCCTGTCCGGCCAGACAATCGAGGTGCTGAACACCGACGCCGAGGGCCGGCTGGTCCTGGCCGACGCGCTGTGGTTCACCCAGGACACGTTCAAGCCGACCGCCATGGTCAACCTGGCGACCCTGACGGGTGCCGTCATCGTGGCGCTGGGGACCGAGCATGCCGGGCTGTTCTCCAACGACGACGCCCTGTCGGAGCAGCTGACCGCCGCGGGCCGCAAGGTCGGCGAGAAGCTGTGGCGCATGCCGTTGAACGAGGCGTACGACAAGGCGATCAACTCCGACGCGGCCGACGTCAAGAACATCGCGGGCAGCCGTGATGCCGGCAGCATCATCGGCGCCCAGTTCCTGCAGCGCTTCGTCAACAACGTGCCCTGGGCGCACCTGGACATCGCCGGCGTGACCTGGTCGAAGAAGGACGCCGGCACGATCCCGAAGGGCGCCACGTCCTTCGGCGTTCGCCTGCTCGACCGCTACGTCGCGGACGTGTACGAGGGGTAATCGGATGAGCGGCGCGCGGGAACCGGTTTTTCCGCGCGCCCGGGCGGATCATGTCGCTGCGACGGAGTTCCAGGGAATACCGACCGGTGTACGCTGGCGCCTGTTCGGCGACACCCGCCCGCCGCTGACCGCCACCTTCTTTCTGGGCGACCTGGCGCGCCGCGCCGCGATCGGCCACGCCGGCCGGATGCTCGGGGCCGACCGCGTGCCGCCGGTGATCAGCGGCCACGGCGTCGACCGCGACCCGCGGCACCGTCACGCCTTCTTCCTGCCGGAGGACGCCGATGGCGACGGCGTGCTGGACCATGTCCTGATCACCGCATCGGCGGGTTTCGGCCGCGACGCGGTGGCTTCCCTGGCGACCCACGACCGGTTGTTCGACGGCCGGAACGGCGAATGGGCGATACGGTGCGTCTGGCTGGGCGAAGCGGAACGGGCGCCATCCCGGCTGGCCGGACCGTCGGCCTGTTGGGAATCGGTGACGCCCCACGTGCCGCCCTGGCATACCCGCCGCGGCTTCACGAATGCCGACCAGATCCGCCGCGAGTTCGATCGGCGCGGCCTTCCGGCGCCGCGACGCCTGGAACAGGTCGCGGGACCGGTCGCACGCGACGGCGCGCCGGTGCGGCCGGACGACTTCGTTCTGCGGCTGGATCGGAGAACAATCGCCCATGGCCCCGCCGGCCGCGAGACCGACGCGGCATTCTGGCGCCTGACTTTCTCCGAGCCGGTCGCCGGGCCGCTTGCGATCGGCTGGGGCTGTCATTTCGGGCTGGGGCTGTTCAGTCCCTCTTCAGCCATGCCGATCGCGGCCGACCCGCGCCGGGACCGTCCCGACGCCGCCGATTGTCCTTCCAGGGCCTGTCCCGCTACGATGCCGTGAAGCCCAAGCCTGCCCGCCTGCCTGCCTGACAGCATCCCGGATCGAATCATGACGGAAATCCGCTTCTATCATCTCCAGCGCAAGACGCTGGAGGACGCGCTGCCCCAGATCCTGGAGAAGACCCTGGAGCGCGGATGGCGGGCCGTCGTCATGGCCGGATCGGAGGAGCGGGTCGAGGCGCTCACCCAGCACCTCTGGACCTATAAGGATTTCGGCTTCCTGCCCCACGGCAGCGCCCGGGACGGCGACGCGGAGCACCAGCCGGTCTGGATCACCACCGAGGACGAGAACCCCAACGGCGCCACGGTCCTGATCCTGACCGACGGCGGGGTCTCGGACCGGCTCGACGGCTTCACCCTGGTCTGCGAGATGTTCGACGGCAACGACTACGACGCCGTGCAGGCCGCGCGCCGCCGCTGGAAGCAGTACAAGGACGACGGGCACGCGCTGACCTACTGGCAGCAGACCGAGCGCGGAGGCTGGGAAAAGAAAGCCTGAGCCCCGGACGGCTCACTCGACCGCGACGGACCGCTTCAGCGGGTTGTCGCCCGGCGGCCAGATGCCCCGCTCCACGGCCTCGCGCCCCTGGAAGACCAGGTAGCTCTGGCGGCCGTAATGGGGCAGGGGACGGAGCAGAGACTCCAGCGCCGCGCGGTCGTCCGCCGCCACAACCAGGGCCGGCGCGCCGGCCGCCGTCCGCCCGGTCCAGACCCTGGCGGTTCCCTGGCCCGCCAGCCTTCCGGGGACCGGCTCCAGCCCGAGGCGCGGCAGGGCTTCGTACACGTCGGCCGTGATGCCTATCACCGCGACCGGCGCTCCGGCGCGGGGTTCGCCGGCCGCCGCCCCGGCATCCATCAGGCGGGAGGCCAGGGCGCGCCCGAGATCCTGATGGGGGCCGGCCAGCACGAGTCGGGTGGCCGGGTCCAGGGTGACGTCGCGGAGGATCGGCGGGGCCTCGCCCGGGGCCAGCCGGCGGAACAGCCGGTACTCGGGATCGACGGCGACGCTCAGCGGCGGAGCGTCCAGGTCGATCGTCCCGGCGGCCTCGCTCCCGGCCAGCGGGATCGTCCGCCGGACCTGTCCACCCGTCGTCTCGACGACCACGGGTACGTCCAGCCGATATGCCGGCTCACCTTGGCCGATCCGGACGGCAAGGGCGTAGCCTTCGCCCAGCCGGGTTGCCGACGCTTCCGTCAGGCGAAGCCCCGGCGCTCCGGTCCGGTTCACCCACTGGTCGAAGAAGCCGCCCAGGTCACGGTCCGAGGCGGCCTCGAAGGACGCGCGCAGATCGCTCCAGCCCGCCTTCCGGAAGCGGTGACGGTCCCAGAACAGCCGGATTCCGCGGTCGAACGCCTCGTCCCCCAGCATGTCGCGCAGCATCAGGAACAGGTAGGCCGACTTGTTGTAGCCCACGATCTTCGCGGCGCCATGCACCCGTGCGGTGAAGCCGGCGAGCGAACCGTCCCGCGCCTCGGGCAGGGCCGCGTAGTCGCGCAGCCAGCCGAAGCGCATTTCCCGCGCGGCGTCGGGGTCGCGTTCGGCGGTGAGGCCGTAATCGGCCATGTAGGTCGTCAGCCCCTCGGACCAGTTCCCGGAGGTGTAGTCGACCAGCACGCCGTTGCCCCACCAGTTGTGCAGGATCTCGTGGGGCAGCGACTGGCCGCGCATGAAGGGCAGCGGCAGCACCTGCCGGCCGATATAGGTCAGGCCGGCGAAGCCCAGCCCCACCGGCAGAGGGGCCGAGAGGATGGAGAAGCCGGAAAACGGATAGGCCCCGATCCGCTCGGAAAAATGCGCGATGTAGCTTTCCGATGCCTGGAGATAGTCGTCGGACAGATGTTCCAGGTCGGGTTCGAACAGGGTCCTCAGCCGCAGCCCTCCCGCCATGCGTTCGCGCATCTGCCAACGGCCGGCGAACAGCGACGGCTCCTCCACCGCGGGATCGACCGTGAAGACGGACCTCTCGGGAGTCTCCTCGGCGAGGTCGCCGGTCACGGCGGCGCGGTACCCTTCCGGGACCCGGACGGCCAGCCGATAGGTCGTGCGGTCCGCGTCGAATCGGGGCAGCCAACCCGCCCCTCCCGGCAGGAAGCTTCCCGCCTCGCCCGACCCGGGCTCGTCGCCGCCGAACGGGCTGCCGCTGTCGTCGAGCGGCGCCAGCGTGCCGGAATAGCGGATCGTCACCCGACCGACGCCCGCGGCGGCGGCCGGGACGCGCCAGTGCGTCGGGCCGCCGACCGCGTCGGCCGGGCGGCCGTCGATCTCGACGCGGACGGGCGAGAACCTTGGCGACAGGTGGAATTCCAACGGTGCGCCGCCGGTCACCGTCACCTGGTCCGTCACCTCCAGCCGCCGCTCCGCCGGATCCAGGTCTATGGCGGCGTCATGGGTCACTTCGGCAGCGGAGGCGGCGGGGCATGGCGAAGCGAGGATCAACCAGAAGATCGCGCCGATGGCGGCCAAGCCGCTCTTCATGCCGGATCGTCCCAATTCTTCATCCCCAGAACGGTTCAGCCTTCTCGTAGTCGCGCCAGCGCTCGGGCAGGTCGGCCAGATGCCGGCGCATCCGCCGGTCGAGCCAGTCGCCGAAATCGCCCGCCGCCCGCCTGACGTCCCGGCCGGCATCGGCGGACAGCGCGTCGATCATGCGGCGGCTGACGGCGGCATCGTTCAGGGTGCCCAGCAGGTCCTGCAGGGCCTCGACCGAATCCAGGTACGGCCGGACCGCGGCGGCGGGGTAGAGGCCGCGGAAGAACTCGACGGCGTAGCGCAGCTTCTTGAAGCTGATCCGCAACTCGTGCCGCTGGTCGGCGTCCAGCTTGCGGATCTGCCGCCCCGACTTGCGGGACTTGCGGTGTCGCAGGGCCAGCCAGCTCCCGGCCAGTTCGGGCATCGGCCGGGCCAGGAGCAGCCGGACGTCGGGTGCGGCATCCTCGTTCCAGCGTCCGGACTCCAGCCAGCCGCCGAGGCCCAGCATCAGCGTCGTGTAGCGCGGCGCGTGCAGGGCTTCGGCCGCGCGGGCATGGGCGGAGCGGCGCGAGTCCGCGATGGCCTGGCCCAGCAGGCGGACGCCCTCGTCGCTTCCCTGCTTCTCGGCATAGGGCTCGAAGAAGAGCGTCTGGAGGTTGTCCCAGTCGCGTGCCGGCCCCAGGCGTTCGGCCAGCCACTTGACCTCGTCCTTCAGCATCCGCGCATCGGGCGACGCGATCACGTCGTCGAACAGGGTCAGCGCGGAGCGCAGGCGCCTCAGGGCCACCCGCATCTGGTGGATGCCCTCGGCCTCCACGCCGGTCACGGCGCAGGCCTGGTTGGCGAGCGCGTGTACCATGCAGTTGCGCACGATATGGCGGAAACCCTCGGCCACGGTGGTGGCGGGCGTCAGGCCCAGGGGCGGAGCCTTCGACGACCGCGGCAGCGCGCCCGTGACCAGGGCGAAGCCGGCTTCCGCCTTGCTCTCCGTCGCGATGCGCAGCGGCACGATCCGCTGGAGTTCGTGGGCCAGCTCGAACAGGGCGGTGATCGATCCGGCCTTCAGTTCAAGCTCGACCTCGCTGATCGGCCGGTGCGCCACGCCCGCCCGGATCTCGCCCGTGTCCAGGGCGACCTCGATCGCGGTCAGCGGATCGGGGCGGAGCATCAGGGTGGTGCGCTGGAAGTCCGTCAGGAACATCGGCCGGATCGCCGGAAGGGCGTCCTGGGGCACGACCTCGCGCACGCCGTCCAGGGTGAGCAGGGAGATGTCCGGATCGTCGGAAGGGATCTGCCATTCCCATTCGCGCCGGACGGCGACGGCCGCCGCGTCTCCCGGTGTCTCGCTGTTCATGGTCTTGACCGCCTGGATGCGCTGGGCGCCCTGGCGGCGTACGCGCAGGGCCACTCCGTAGGCGGCGAGCGCCAGGTCCGGCGTGTCGTAATAGACGGTGTAGAGGCGCTGGCTGGCGGCGGTACCCTGCTGCAGCCCGACCAGGGCGGGGTGCCTCACCAGCCGGGCGAGGTTGCCGGGGGCGACGTACAGCTTCAGCTCGATCTCCCGCGCCGCCTGCGGCGCCGCGGGCGCCGCCCCGCGGAAATCCTTTTCCGGTGGAGCCGTGTCCATCGGTTGCAGGTTCGTGCTGTCGCGGTTGTTCGGCACGGGCGGAGCAGCCTCGCTGGTCGGGGGCGTCATCCTTTTGTTGATACCCGACCCCCGTACCCAGCGTTAAGTTAATTTTTTCGGAAGGACGAGGTTGGAGAGCGTTCCCGCGCGCGACCCGATGTCGCTCCAGGAACCTTGGGCGAAGGTGAGCACCGCCAGGGCCGCCGTCGGAAACTTTCCGGCGAGACCGCGCAGGAGGGAGGCGTCGCCGTTCCCCGCCAGATCCTGCGCCAGGTTGTGCAGATCGGGATTGTGCGCGACCAGCAGGACCGTGGCGGCACCCTCGGGCAGGCGTCGCAGCCGGTCCAGCAGCGCCCTCTCGCCGCTCAGGTACAGTCCATGATCGTATTCGGCGGTCACCTGGCCGGTGCCCAGCTGGGCGGTGACCAGCGCCAGGGTGTCGACCGCCCGGCGCGCCGTCGAGCAGAGAATGACGTCGGGGTGGAACCCGTCGCCGCGCAGGTGGCGGCCGATCAGGGTCGCGGCGCGGGCTCCCCGGGGAGCCAGGGGCCGGTCATGGTCATCGAGGGACGGGTCGTTCCAGGCGGATTTCGCGTGCCGGAGCAGGTAAAGCGTCTTCATTGTATTGACGTGAGCCTCAAGGTATCCCCTATTCGCGTTCGGCAGACGCAGATGCCGTGGAATCCGGCCACCCCCGCCGGATTTCGTCGCCGCGCGCGGCGGAATCCGGCAGTGCCGACCGTTCGCCTGTCAAAGCGTAACCGAGTCGCGCTATCGTGACCATTCCGTTAAT
Source organism: Skermanella sp. TT6 (assembly GCF_016653635.2). NCBI lineage: Bacteria > Pseudomonadati > Pseudomonadota > Alphaproteobacteria > Rhodospirillales > Azospirillaceae > Skermanella > Skermanella cutis. The sequence continues at coordinate 3,929,541 of NZ_CP067420.1, read as the reverse complement.
CGTTCGAGCCCCGAGGAACCCGTGACCAGCGCGCAGGAAATCGAGACACCCGACATCGATCCGACTTCTCCGGACCGGTTCATCAACCGTGAACTGTCCTGGCTGGCGTTCAACCAGAGGGTCCTCGAGGAATCGCTGAACGTCAACCATCCCCTGCTGGAGCGGCTGCGGTTCCTGTCGATCTCCGCGAGCAACCTCGACGAATTCTACATGGTCCGGGTCGCGGGACTGAAGGCCCAGGTCCGCGCCGGGATCACGACGCTGTCCGACGACAATCTCAGCCCGGCCCAGCAGCTGGCCGCCGTCAACCAGCGCGTGATCGAGCTGATGCGCGACCAGCAGAACGGCTGGCGGACGCTCCGGAAGGAACTGCGCGAGGCCGGGATCACCGTGGTGGACCCCAGCGAGCTCACCGACAGCGAGATGGATTGGCTGGAGGCCCGTTTCCTCGACGACATCTTCCCGCTCCTGACGCCCATCGCGGTCGATCCGGCCCATCCGTTCCCGTTCATCCCCAACCTGGGATTCAGCCTGGCGCTGCAGCTCTACGACCCGGACCGCAGCCAGAACCTGGACGCCCTGCTGCCGATGCCGTCCCAGCTGGAGCGCTTCATCCGGCTGCCCGGATCGGACGTGCGGTTCGTCCTGCTTGAACAGCTCGTCCTGCTGTTCCTCGACCGGATCTTCCCGGCGCCGTTCAAGCTGACCGGGCACGGCGTGTTCAGGATCCTGCGCGACAGCGAGATGGAGATCGACGAGGAGGCGGAGGATCTGGTCCGCACCTTCGAAAGCGCGCTGAAGCGCCGCCGGCGCGGCAGCGTCATCCGGCTGGCGGTCAATATCGGAATGGCGCCGGACCTGCGGGAGTTCCTGCGCAACCAGCTCTCCGTCTCCAACGACGACGTGTTCGTGCTGGAAGGGCTGATCGGCCTGGTCGATACCAAGCAGCTCATCATCGAGGAGCGTCCGGACCTCGTCTTCCCGCCTTACAACGCCCGGTTCCCGGAACGGATCCGCGATTTCGGCGGCGACTGCTTCGCGGCGATCCGGCACAAGGACATCGTCGTCCACCACCCCTACGAGAGCTTCGACGTGGTGGTGCAGTTCCTTCGGCAGGCGGCGCGCGACCCGGCGGTGGTGGCGATCAAGCAGACGCTGTACCGGACCAGCAAGAACTCGCCCATCGTGGCGGCCCTGATCGAGGCGGCGGAGGCCGGCAAGACGGTCACCGCCATGGTCGAGCTGAAGGCCCGCTTCGACGAGGAGGCGAACATCCAGTGGGCCCGCGACCTGGAGCGCGCCGGAGCCCAGGTGGTCTACGGCTTCGTCGACCTGAAGACCCACGCCAAGGTGTCGCTGGTGGTCCGGCGCGAGGCCAAGGGGCTGCGCAGCTACGTCCATTTCGGCACCGGCAACTACCACCCGATCACCGCCAAGGTCTACACCGACCTGTCGTTCTTCACCTGCGACCCGGCCCTCTGCCACGATGCCGCCTTCATGTTCAACTACATGACCGGCTACGCGACGCCGAAATCGCTGGAGAAGGTCGCCATAGCTCCCCTGGCCTTGCGCGAGAAGCTGGTCGAGCTGATCGACCGGGAGATCGCCTTCGCCCGCGCCGGCAAGCCGGCCCGGATCTGGGTCAAGCTGAACTCGCTGGTCGATTCGCGCCTGATCGACAAGCTGTACGAGGCGTCCCAGGCGGGCGTCCTGATCGACATGATCATGCGCGGCATCTGCTGCCTGCGCCCCGGCGTTCCCGGCCTGTCCGACAATATCAGGGTCAAGAGCATCGTCGGGCGGTTCCTGGAGCATGGCCGCATCGTGTGCTTCGGCAACGGCCATACCCTCCCGTCGCCCGAGGCCAAGGTCTTCATCTCCTCGGCCGACTGGATGCCGCGCAACCTGGACCGCCGGATCGAAACGCTGGTACCGATCGAGAACCCGACGGTCCACCAGCAGGTCCTGGACCAGATCATGGTCGCCAACCTGAAGGACGACGCGCAAAGCTGGTTCCTGTCGTCCGACGGCTCCTACCGCCGCGCCAAGGTCGACAAGGACGCTTTCAGCGCCCATACCTATTTCATGACCAATCCCAGCCTGTCCGGCCGCGGCAGCGCGATCTCCGGGGCGCGGATTCCTCCGCGCCTGGTTCTCCAATCCAAGTAGCAAGTCCATAAAGGCGCGACGGGCACCACGACATGACCCTCACCCTCGATCGGCGTCCGGCTGCCGACCTCCAGCGTTCCGAGCGGATCGCCGTCATCGACATCGGTTCGAACTCGATCCGGCTCGTCGTCTATGACGGCCTCCACAGGGCGCCGGTGCCCCTGTTCAACGAGAAGATCATGTGCGGGCTGGGCCGCACGGTCGAGAAGACCGGCCGGCTCAACCCGGACGGCGTGACGCTGGCGCTGGACAACATCGCCCGCTTCGGCCGCCTGATCGACGGCATGGACGTCTCCCGGACCGACGTGCTGGCGACCGCAGCCGTGCGCGATGCCGCCGACGGCGCCGAGTTCGTCGAGGCGGTCAAGAGCAGGACCGGCCTGACCGTCCGTACCATCGCCGGCGAGGAGGAGGCGCGCCTGTCGGCCATGGGGGTGCTGTCAGGCACGCCGGGGGCCGACGGGCTCGTGGGCGACCTGGGCGGCGGCAGCCTGGAATTGGTCGGGCTGGAGCGCGGCGCCATCGGACCCCAGGTCACCATGCCGCTCGGCCCCCTGCGGCTGGTCGAGTCCTGCGGCGGCAAGACGGCTGCTGCGGCCCGGAACATCGACCAGCACCTGCAGGCGCTGCCCTGGCTGTCGGCGCACAAGGGGCGGCCCTTCTATCCGGTGGGCGGAAGCTGGCGCGCGCTGGCGAAGCTGCACATGGAGCAGGTGAACCATCCGCTCCACGTCATCCATCACTACACGGTCGGCGGCGCCCAGCTCCGCGATTTCGCGGGGGAGATATCCCGGCTCAACCGGTCGGCGCTGGACAAGATATCCGGCGTGTCGAAGCGCCGGTCGGACACGCTGCCCCTGGCCGCGCTGGCGCTCGAACGGCTGCTGACGATCGTCGAGCCGTCCGAGGTGGTCTTCTCCGCCTTCGGCCTGCGCGAGGGGCTGCTGTTCGACATGCTCGACGCGCAGGAGCAGCGGGAGGACCCCCTGATCAGCGCCTGCGCCGGACTGGCCAGGCGGATCGGCCGGTTCGGCCAGGGAGAGATCATCACGAACTGGACGGCGTCGCTGTTCGCCGGGGAGGACGAGGCTTCCGCCAGGCTGCGCCGCGCCTCCTGCCTGCTCAGCGATCTCGGCTGGTCGGAGCACCCGGACTACCGCGCGGAGCACGCCTATATGCGGATCCTGCGCATGCCGTTCGCCGGCGTCGACCACGGGGAGCGGGCCTTCCTGGCCCTGGTCGCCTATGCACGCTACGGCGGCCGGATCGAGGATCCGCAGGTGGCGGTGGCGCGCGGCCTTGTCCAGGAGGGCAGGGCGGCGAAGGCGGCCATCCTGGGCCTGGCGCTCCGCTTGGCCCAGACGCTGACCGGCGGCGTCGCGGCCCTGCTTCAGCGCACCAGCCTGTCGATCGACGAGGAGGCGCTCGTCCTCTGCGTTCCGGAAGACGCCCGCGTGCTGGTCGGCGACACGGTGCAGCGCCGGCTGGACGCGGTCGCCAAGGGGCTGAACCGGCGGGGCGAGATCGTGATCGCGCCGCCGAGATAAGCCTGCGGCCTACCGGCTTTCGTCGAGCGGAACCAGCCTGACCCGCTTGCCCTCGACCGCCAGGGCGACGCGGCCGTGCTTCAGCTTCAGCGCCAGATCGCCGAACAGCTCCCGACGCCACCCCTTCAGGGCGGGAACCGGCGCCTCGTCGTCCGCCGCGATCGCTTCCAGGTCGGACGAGCTGGCGACCAGCTTGGCTGCTACCTGCTCGTCCTCGCACCGCATCTTCAGCAGGACGCGCAGCAGCTCGACGATCGGCGCCAAGCCCGGCGGCAGTTCCGGCCGGGGCTCGCCGGTCGGGCATTCGCCGACCGGCATGGAAACGCCGCGTTCCACCGCCGCCAGCAGTTCGGTGCCCCAGCGGCCCTCGGCGACGCTGCGCCCCAGGCCCCGCGTTCGGGCGAGGTCGTCCACCGACCTGGGCGCGTGGGAGGCGATTTCCAGCAGGGCCTCGTCCCGCAGCACGCGGGAGCGCGGGATGTCCTTGCGCTGGGCCTCGCGTTCCCGCCAAGCCGCCAGTTCCTTGAGGATGGCGAGGAAGCGCGGCTTGTCGGTGCGGACCTTGAGCCGCTTCCAGGCGTCGTCCGGCTCGACCCGGTAGGTGGCCGGGTCGGTCAGCACGGCCATTTCCTCGTCCAGCCAGCTCGCCCGGTCGGTTCGGACCAGCCGGCGCTTCAGCTTCTCGTAGGCCGGGCGGAGATGGGTCACGTCGGACAAGGCGTAGGTCAGCTGCCGCTCGGTCAGCGGACGGGCCGACCAGTCGGTGAAGCGCGACGACTTGTCCACCCGCGCGCCGGCCAGCTTGGCGATCAGCGTCTCGTAGCCGACGCTGTCGCCGAAGCCGCAGACCATGGCGGCGACCTGGGTGTCGAACAGCGGCTTGGGAATCTCGCCCGCGAGATTGTGGAAGATCTCCACGTCCTGGCGCGCGGCATGGAACACCTTGAGCACCGACGGATCGCCCATCAGGCGGTAGAGCGGCGCCAGGTCGATGCCGTCCGCCAGCGGGTCGACCGCGGCGGCCTCATCCGGTCCGGCGATCTGGACCAGGCACAGCTTGGGCCAGAACGTCTTCTCCCGCATGAATTCGGTATCGACGGTGATGTATTCCGCCGCCTTCAGACGTTCGCACAACGCCTCCAGATCGGCTGTGGTCGAAATCAGAGTCATGCGACAGTCATACAACACCCGAGCCGCCCGGAAAAGCGGGGCTGCTTCAACTTGACAACCGCCTTGCATCCATGTGCTTCTGCGCCATCATCCAACCTCCGGGGCGGGATCGCGGGCCGATGCCTTCGCCGTCCCCCCTGGCCGAGCCGGCGCCGCGGCATTCCGTTTCGCGGCGCCCATAACTGTTATTTCAAGGTGCGCTCCCCATGCATCCCTACCGGACCCACACCTGCGGTGCCCTGCGCGATACCGATGCCGGCCAGATCGTGCGCCTGTCGGGCTGGATCAATCGTAAGCGCGACCACGGACAACTGCTGTTCATCGACCTGCGCGACCACTACGGGATGACGCAGTGCGTGATCGACAGCTCCAGCCCGCTGTTCCAGGTTGCCGAGGGGCTGCGCCTGGAGTCGGTCGTCACGGTCACCGGCAAGGTTGTCGGCCGCACGCCCGAGACGATCAACGACAAGCTGCCGACCGGCCGGATCGAAGTGCAGATCCAGGAACTGGCGGTGCAGAGCGCCGCCGATCCGCTGCCGCTGCAGGTCAACAGCGAGGCCGATGCCGGCGAGGAGATCCGCCTGCGCTACCGCTTCCTGGACCTACGGCGCGAGAAGATGCAGCAGAACATCCTGCTGCGCTCCCAGGTCATCGCATCGGTCCGCCGCCGCATGATCGAGCAGGGCTTCAACGAGTTCCAGACGCCGATCCTGACCGCCAGCAGCCCGGAAGGGGCGCGGGACTTCCTGGTGCCGAGCCGCATGCATCCCGGCAAGTTCTACGCGCTGCCGCAGGCGCCGCAGCAGTTCAAGCAGCTGCTGATGATGGCCGGCTACGATCGCTATTTCCAGATCGCTCCCTGCTTCCGCGACGAGGACAGCCGCGCCGACCGCAGCCCGGGCGAGTTCTACCAGCTCGACTTCGAGATGTCCTTCGTCACCCAGGAGGACGTCTTCGCGGCGATCGAGCCGGTGCTGTACGGCATCTTCGACGAGTTCGGCGGCTTCCGCCGCCCCGCCAAGCCGGAGCTGACCCCGTACCCGTTCCCGCGCATCCCCTATGCCGAGTCGATGCTGAAGTACGGCAACGACAAGCCGGACCTGCGCAACCCGCTGGTCATCACCGACGTGACGGCGGTGTTCCAGCGCGACGACGTCGAGTTCAAGGCGTTCAAGTCGGTGATCGCCAAGGGCGGCGTGGTCCGCGCGATCCGCGCGCCTGCCGTCGGCGACCGCCCGCGCAGCTTCTTCGACAAGCTGAACGACTGGGCCCGCGGCCTGGGCGCTCCCGGCCTCGGCTACATCCTGTTCGAGTCCGGCGGCGGCAAGGGACCGATCGCCAAGTTCGTGCCGGAAGCGGCCCAGGCGGCGCTGCGGGAGGCGGTCGGGCTGAGCGACGGCGACGCCGTGTTCTTCGTCTGCGATCAGCCCGGCCCCGCCGCCAAGCTGGCCGGCTTCGCCCGGACCAGGATCGCCGAAGACCTGGACATCGTCGAGAAGAACGCCTTCCGGTTCTGCTGGATCGTCGATTTCCCGATGTACGAGCGGGACGAGGAGACCGGCAAGATCGACTTCAGCCACAACCCGTTCTCCATGCCCCAAGGCGGCCTGGAGGCGCTGGAGACCCAGGATCCGCTGACGATCAACGCCTACCAGTACGACATCGTCTGCAACGGCATCGAGCTGTCGTCGGGCGCCATCCGGAACCACCTGCCGGAGGTGATGTACAAGGCCTTCGCGATCGCCGGCTACCCTCCGGAGGAACTGGAAGCCCGGTTCGGCGGCATGCTGTCGGCGATGAAGCTCGGCGCCCCGCCGCACGGCGGCTCGGCTCCCGGCATCGACCGCATCGTCATGCTCCTGGCGGACGAGCCGAACATCCGCGAGGTCATCGTCTTCCCGCTGAACCAGCGCGCCGAGGACCTGCTGATGCAGGCACCGGCTCCGGTCCCGGCGGAGCGGCTGAAAGAGCTGTCGATCAAGCTCGACCTTCCCAAGCCCAAGACGGTCGCCGCCCCGCCGACGGCGGAAGGGACCGTCTCGCCCAAGGGCGCGTAAGGAGGCATCGGGTTCCAGAGCCGGCTTTCGCCCTGATGGGCGGAGGCCGGCATTGCCCGGATCCGGAAGCGAAGAAAGCCGCTGCGGAGGATGCTCCGCAGCGGCTTTCTTCATGCCCCCGACCCGCAGGCCGGGAACGGCATCGCTGCCGGCCTACTCCCGGTTCCACCAGCCCCGGCGAGCGGGACGCGGCGGCTGCTCGGGAGCGGCAGGCTCCGCTTCCGGAGAGGGCTGGGTTTCCGGCGCGGGTTGCGGGGCCGGTTCGATCGGTCCCGGCGCCACGTCCATGAAGAGGTCGTCACCGGCGCTGGGCTCCTGGGGCAGGGGCTCGGGCACGGGCTCTGGCACCTGCTCGACGGGAGACGCCTCGACCAGGGCCTCGGATTCCGCGACCTTCTTCTTGCGGGGAGCCCGCTTGCGGACCGGCTTGGCAGGAGCCTCAGCGGCCGGAGCCTCCTCGGCGGGAGCCTTCGCGGCCGGGGCCTTGGCAGCTTTCTTCTCCTTGGGCGCGACCTCGGCCTCGGGTTCCGCGACCTTCTTCTTGCGGGGAGCCCGCTTGCGGACCGGCTTGGCAGGAGCCTCCTCAGCCGGGGTTTCCTCGGCCACCGGCGTCTCCGCGGCCGGAGCTTCCGTGGCAGGAACCTCGGTAACCGGTGCCTCGGCGGCGGGTGCCTCCGCGACGGGTGCCTCCACGACCGGTGCCGGTTCGGGCTGCTCGGCCACGATCTCCGCCGGGATGGCCGGTTCGCCCACCGTCACGGGAGCGATCTCCTCCGGGGCCGCGGGTTCGGGCACCGGTTCGGGCTCGGCCCGGGGCTGCTCGGCGACCGGCTCCGGCTGGGGAGTGGGTTCGGGCGCCGGTTCCGGCGCGGGGGGCGCGCCGATGTCGCCGAACGGATCGCCGAGATCGTCCATATAGTCCCGGGGCTGCTCGGCAACCGGTTCCGGGGCCTGCTCGCCCGTCGGGACCGTCTCCGGTGTCTCCTGCTGGTCGCCGTCGTCGGTGAAGCCGTTCTCGAAATCACCCTCGGCCCGGCCGCGGCCACGGCGGCGTCCGCCGCGCTTGCCGCGCCGGCGCTTCTTGCGCAGGCCGTTCGCGTCGGTCTCGTCAGCCTGGCCGTTCTCGGACTCGTCCCCTTCCTCGCCATCATCGGCGTCATCGTCGCCGCCGGTGTCGATATCGCCGTCGAACTCCTCGGACTGCTGGTCGAGCGCGGTCTCCTCCACCGGTTCGTCGGCGGCCTCTTCCCGTTCTTCCTCGCCCTGGTCGTCGGTCCGGGCTTCCGTCCGGTCGTCGAAACGGCGGCGGCGGCGCGACCGGCGGCGGCGGCGGTCGCCGCGCTCCTCGCCCAGCTCCTGCGGAGCGGCCGCCGCGGCGGGCTGCGCCTCCGGGGCTTCGACGGTCTCCGCCTGTTCGGCGGCCTCGTCTTCCTCCGCTTCCCGTTCGAGCAGGCGGTCGGTCTCGGCGTAGATCCGCTCCGGGCTGATGACGGGCGCGGTCTCCTCGCCGGCCTGGCGGGCCTTGATCCGCTCCAGGCGGTATTCCGGCGGGATCAGCGTGTCGTCGCCGAACAGGAAGACGCGGAAACCGTAGCGGCGCTCGATGTCGGCCAGCGCGTCGCGCTTCTGGTTGAGGATATACAGCGCGATCTTGGTCGCCACATGGACCGTGATCTCGCTGGAGCGCTTGCGGATGCCTTCCTCCTCGATCGCCCGGAGGACATAGAGCGCCGCGGACTCGATGGAACGGACCATGCCGGTGCCCGAGCAGTGCGGGCACTTCTCGAAATTGGTCTCCATCAGGCTTGGGCGCAGCCGCTGGCGCGACAGTTCGAGAAGCCCGAAGGGCGAGATGCGGCCGAGCTGGATGCGCGCCCGGTCGTTCTTCATCGCCTCCTTGATGCGGCGTTCGACCGCGGCGTTGTTCCGCGCGTCCTCCATGTCGATGAAGTCGATGACGATCAGCCCGGCAAGGTCGCGCAGCCTCAACTGGCGCGCCACCTCGTCGGCGGCCTCCAGGTTGGTCTTGTAGGCCGTCTCCTCGATGTTCCGCTCGCGGGTTGACCGGCCGGAGTTGACGTCGATCGCGACCAGCGCCTCGGTCTGGTTGATGACGATGTAGCCGCCGGACTTCAGCTGGCAGACCGGGCTGTGGATCGCGTCGATCTGGCTTTCGACCTGGTAGCGGAAGAACAGCGGGATCGTCTCGTCGCGGTAGCAGTGGACCTTCCGCGTGTGGCTCGGCATCAGCATGTGCATGAAGTCGCGGGCGACGCGGTAGCCCGCTTCGCCTTCGACATGCACCTCGTCGATGTCGTTGGTATAGAGGTCGCGGATCGACCGCTTGATCAGGTTCGCTTCCTCATAGATCAGGGCCGGCGCGCTCGACTGGAGCGTGAGGTCGCGGATGCTGTCCCACAGCCGCAGCAGGTACTCCAGATCGCGTTTTATCTCCGGCTTAGTCCGCTCCATTCCCGCGGTGCGCAGGATCACCGCCATGCCTTCGGGAATGTCCAGGTCCGACAGCATTTCCTTCAGGCGCTTGCGGTCCTGCGGATTGGTGATCTTGCGCGAAATCCCGCCGCCGCGCCCGGTGTTGGGCATCAGGACGCAATAGCGGCCGGGCAGGGACAGGTATGTCGTCAGGGCGGCGCCCTTGTTGCCGCGCTCCTCCTTGACGACCTGGACCAGCAGGATCTGCCGGCGCTTGATGACTTCCTGGATCTTGTAGCTGCGCAGCGGACGGGGGCGGCGGCGCTGGACGTCCTCGGCCTCGTCGCCGACCAGTTCGTCCACCGGGCCCTCGTCGGAATCGCCCCGGCCGCGGCGGCCCTGCCGGTCGTCGCGGCGGCCGCGCGGCGTATCCTCGCCTTCATCCTCGTCGGCGTCGGCGTCTCGGGAATAGTCCCGATCGTCCTCGTCGTCGGACTCGACGGTGGCGGGATGCTCGGCTACCGGCGCCTGCGGCACCGGGTCGGCCGGCGACTCGACTCCGGCGCCGAACTCGGCTGCCGGGGCGGGCAGCCCTTCCGCGCCGGGGTGGATGACGTCGCCGGCGGAGGGCATCGCTCCGGGATCGCCGGAGGGCGCCGAGGCGGCTTCGGCCCGGTGGTCGCCGGTATGGCTCTCGTCCGGGTCGTAGGGCTCGCTGCGCTCCTCGCGCGGCAGGCTCGCCGGCTGGTAGCGGGTCGGCTTGTCGTCGTCGGGGCCGTCATCCTGCCCGCCGGTGTCGCCGTCGGGCGCCCCGTCGGAACCGGAGTCGCTCTCCGCCTGGAAATCGGGCGCCGGTTCATCCGGCGCGAACCAGTCGTGGGGGATGTCGTTCTCGGCGTGATGAACGGTGCCGGCCTGGCGATCCTCGGCCGGTGCCTCGGCTCCACGCTCCGAGGCGGCGGGATCGGACGGCTGGCTTTCAGACGGCTGGCTTTCATAGGAGGGCTGCTCGCCGGTCCCGGGAACCTCGCCGGAGGGCTCGGCCACCGGGGTTTCCGAGGCGGGCCGGCCGGAGTCGCCGCCCGACTCGTCGCGTCCTTCCCCGAACGACTCGGAGCGGCCCTGGCGGCGTGAGCCGCGGCCCGGCCGGGGATCGCCCATCTCGACGTCGGCGCCGATGGTGTCCTCGCGCTCTTCCAGGTCGCGTTCCTGGGCGAGCAGCGCTTCGCGGTCGGCGACCGGGATGCGGTAATAATCCGGGTGTATTTCCGAGAAGGCCAGGAAACCGTGACGGTTGCCGCCGTACTCGACGAAGGCGGCCTGGAGCGATGGCTCGACCCGCGTCACCTTGGCCAGGTATATGTTGCCTTTTAACTGCTTCTTGCTGGCGATTTCGAAATCGAGCTCGTCCAACTTGTTACCATTGACCACGACCACCCGAGTTTCCTCGGAATGGGTCGCGTCAATCAACATGCGCTTTGCCATATGTCTACCTCGTGACGCCGCCGGGCCCCCGCGCGACTTACGGGTGGCGGCGCGTCATCGTCAAAGGCGAAGCGTTCGGCACGGGTCCCGCCTGATCGTCTAACGGCGCTTTCCACAGCAGCCAGGACGGGCGGGGCACCGGACGCCGGGCTTACGGCCCTACGGGGCCGAAGCCAGCTTCAAGGTTTCTCCTCCACCGCAGGTTCCGTAAGCGCCACCCGGCCGGTGCGCTGCCTGAAAAAAACCTATAAGTGGCAGCACGTTACCCGAAGGCGACGCCGCCTCTCCCAAGTGGGGATCGGCGGAATGCGGTATGTCGCACCCCTACCATAATGGGGGGCGGCACATTCCTCAATCACAGAATTGTCTTGTTGGAATGGTGACAGTGGGCTGCGGCGCAACCGGCGCGGCACGCGGCGGACTTCCGGGCGGCGGCGTCGCGGGATTGAGGCTGTTTGTGATGATCATGCTTGAACACTTTGATTTTCTTAGGGTATATCTATGGCAAAATCGATCGTTAGGGCCCTTTCGGAGACCGACGCTGCGCGCGCTGTTCCTGATCCTCGCCGTCTTCTGGCTTGCCGCGGCGCACGCGGGGCAGGCGGCTGCGCGGCCCGCGGTCGTCGATGCGCGGCTCGGCGTCCATCCGGACAAGACCCGATTCGTGATGGAGGTCACCGACCGGATCGATTTCAGGGTCTTCACTCTGCCCGACCCCTACCGGGTCGTGGTCGATCTGCCCGACCTGGACTGGGACGCCTCCGCCAACCGGGGTGGTGCCGCCGCCGGGCTCGTGCGCGGCTACCGTTACGCCTCCTTCCGGCCGGGCACCCTCCGGCTGGTGCTGGAGGTCGACGGCCCGGTCCGCGTCCGGGAAGCATTCCTCATCCCGCCGAGAGACGGCAGGCAGCCCCGGTTCGTGCTCGATCTCGAGTCGGTCGGACCCGGCACCTTCGCGGCGGAACTGGGCCGGGTCGTCGGAACGAGGGGGAGCGCCGACGGCGCGGCGCCGCCGGCCCCGGCCTACACCGTCCCCCTGAGCACCGCCGCGGCCCGTTCGGTTCCGCGGCTTCCGGACCCGCCGACCGACACGGTCGCCGTCACCATGTCCCCGGCGGCCGCGGCGGTCGTCCCGCCGCAGATGCCGCGGGGCCTCCGGGAAGAGGCGGGTGACTCGCCGGCGACCCTGGCCGCCCTGGGAACCGTGCCCCTGCCGCCCCGCCGGCCAAGCCCACGGACCGACGCGCGGCGGGTCATCGCGCTGGACCCCGGCCATGGCGGCGTGGACCCCGGCGCCATCAGCGTCACCGGGGTCTACGAGAAGGACATCACGCTGGCCATGGCCCGGGTGGTGCGCGACCAGCTCGTCGCCACCGGGCGGTACAGGGTCGTCCTGACCCGGGACAGCGACGTCTTCCTCCGCCTGCGCGACCGCGTGGCACTGGCGCGCGAGGCCGGCGCCGACCTGTTCATTTCCCTGCACGCGGACTCGATCGGCAGCAGCGACATGCGCGGCATGTCGATCTATTCCCTGTCGGACAAGGCGTCCGACCGCGAGGCCGACATGCTGGCGGCCCGCGAGAACAGGGCCGACGCCCTGGGCGGCGTCAACCTGACGGCGGAGAACGACGAGGTCGTGAGCATCCTGATCGACCTGGCCCAGCGCGACACGATGAACCAGTCCCGCCGGCTGGCCAACCTGCTGGTCGAGGAGGTCGGGCGCCATGCCAGGCTGGTGCCGCGCCCCCACCGCTCCGCCGGCTTCGCGGTGCTGACCGCCCCGGACGTGCCTTCGGTGCTGATCGAGCTGGGGTACCTGTCGAGCCCGCTGGACGCGAAACTGCTGGAGCAGGCGGAACACCGGGCCCGGATCGCGCGTTCGATCCAGCGGAGCATCGATGGGTATTTCGCCGCAAGGACCGGCGTAAGCCGGTCTTGACCTCAACATAGCCGCATTCGATCTGCTAGAGTGTGCGCCCGCAGGTTAGATCCTGGCAGGCTGGTCCGTTCGGGCTGCGGCCGGACGGGCCGCGAGGCCTTTTCATCGTTCGTGGAATACTTATGCGTATCTTAGTCGGGATCCTGTCCGCAGTTTTCTTCCTCGTCGTGGTGGCTGCCGGGGGCGTGGTATTCGCAATCCACCATTACAGCCAAGGGCTGCCGGAATACGCCCAGCTGGCCGACTACCAGCCGCCGACCGTGACCCGCGTCCACGCCGGGGACGGGCGCCTGCTGGCCGAGTTCGCGACCGAGCGGCGCGTCTTCATCCCGATCGAGGCGATGCCGAAGCGGGTGATCCGCGGCTTCATCTCCGCCGAGGACCAGAACTTCTACAGCCACCGGGGCGTGGATTTCGGCGCGATCCTGCGGGCGATCGTCACCAACGTGGAGAATGTCGCGAGCGGCCGCCGCATGATCGGCGCCTCCGGCATCACCCAGCAGGTCGCCAAGAACTTCCTGCTGACCAACGAGGTGTCGTTCGAGCGCAAGATCAAGGAGGCGATCCTGGCCTTCCGCATGGAGCAGGCCTTCACGAAGGACCGGATCCTGGAGCTGTACCTGAACGAGATCTTCCTGGGGAACCGCTCCTACGGCGTGGCCGCCGCCGCGCTGAACTATTTCAACAAGCCCCTGGACGAACTGACGATCGCCGAGGCGGCTTATCTCGCGGCCCTGCCCAAGGCGCCGAACAACTATCATCCGGTCCGCCAGCACGACGCGGCCGTGGCGCGTCGCAACTGGGTGATCGGCCGGATGCAGGAGGACGGCGCGATCACCGCGGAGGAGGCCGCCCAGGCCAAGGCCGAACCGCTGGAGGTGCGCCGGCGCGACGAGACCGAGTACGTCATCGCCGACTATTTCGCGGAGGAGGTCCGCCGCCAACTCCTCGCCCGGTTCGGGGAGCAGCAGCTCTACGAGGGCGGCTATTCCGTGCGAACGACCGTCGACCCCCAGCTTCAGGACATCGCGACGCGCAGCCTGCGCGACGGCCTGGTGGCGTATGATCGCCGCCATGGCTGGCGCGGCCCGGTCGGCAAGCTGGAGAGTTTCCAGAACTGGGCGAAGCAGCTTGCCGAGATGCCGATGCCGGCCGGCGGCGAGATCTGGCAGATGGCCGCCGTGCTGGAGGTCGAGGCGGGCGAGGCGCAGATCGGCCTTGCGGACGGCGGACGGGGCCGTATCCCGCTGTCGGAGCTGAAGTGGGCGCGCCGCTGGGTCGAGGGCGAGCGCATGGGTCCCGAGGTCAAGCAGGCCGGCGACGTCCTGGCCCAGGGCGAAGTCATCCTGGTCGAGCCGGTCGCCAAGGACGCGAAGGGCAAGGACCTGCCCGCCGGCACGTACGGGCTCCGGCAGATCCCGGCGGTACAGGGCGGGCTGGTGGCCATGGACCCCCACACCGGCCGCGTGCTGGCCATGAGCGGCGGCTTCAGCTCCCGGATCAGCGTGTTCAACCGGGCCACCCAGGCGCTGCGCCAGCCCGGCTCGTCGTTCAAGCCGTTCGTCTACATGGCGGCTCTGGACAATGGCTTCACGCCGTCGAGCCTCGTGATGGACGCGCCCTTCGCGATCCAGCCGGGTCCGGGACAGGCGCTGTGGCGCCCGCAGAACTATTCCGAGGACTTCCTCGGGCCGACCACGCTCCGGGTCGGCATGGAGAAGTCCCGCAACGTCATGACCGTACGCCTCGCCAACAGCGTCGGCATGGACAGGGTCGCCGACTATGCCGAGCGGTTCGGCGTGGTCGACAAGCTTCCGCCCGTCCTGTCGATGTCGCTCGGGGCCGGCGAGACCACCGTTCTGAAGATGACCACCGCCTATTCCATGATCGTGAACGGCGGCAAGAAAGTGATCCCGGCCTTCATCGACCGCATCCAGGACCATACCGGCAAGGTGGTCTTCAAGCACGACATGCGGCCCTGCCCGAACTGCGGCGGCATCCAGTGGTCGCCCGACCTCGCCGTCCCCGACGTGCCCGACGCGCGGGAGAGCGTGATCGACCCGCGGACGGCCTACCAGATGGTCTCCATCCTCGAAGGCGTCGTCCAGCGCGGCACCGCCAGGATGGTCGCGTCGGTCGGCAAGCCGCTGGCCGGCAAGACCGGCACCACCAACGACGCGCTGGATGCGTGGTTCGTCGGCTTCTCGCCCGATCTGGCGGTCGGCCTCTATATCGGCTTCGACCAGCCCCGGTCGCTCGGTGCGAAGGAGACCGGCGGCTCGGTGTCGGCTCCCGTCTTCAAGGACTTCATGGCCGACGCCCTGAAGGACGAGCCGGCGACGCCGTTCCGCATGCCGCCCGGGATCCGGCTGGTCCGCGTCGACGCCGCGACCGGCCAACTCGCCGAGCCCGGCCAGCGCAACGCGATCTGGGAGGCCTTCAAGCCGGGGACCGAGCCCCGTCCCGGCGATTACATCGTCCTGGACGGCAGCGAGATCGCGTCCGGCTCCGGTCCCGGCGGCGGCGCGTTCCTGCCGCCGGGCAGCGTTCCGCCCCCGGGCCGTTCCCAGGGGCAGGAGCAGGCGCCGGCCTCGACGGGCACGGGCGGGCTCTATTGACCCTTGGCGCGGAAGCTTCAAGGGTCTAAGTAAGCGTCGTTGAACAGAGATCTTGAACAATAGCGACGAGGAGGCCCGCCATGCGAGCCGAGATCGAAGCGGCTGCCGAGGCGATCAGGGAATCGCTGGCGCTGCTGAGGAGGCATCTTTGACTGGGAAAATGCAGTCAGGCGCCTGGACGAACTGAACGCCATCTCCGAGGATCCCAATCTCTGGAACGATGCCGACCGCGCGCAGAAGGTGATGCGCGAGCGGACCCAACTCGACGTCGCGGTCAACGGCTACCGGGCGTTGGAGCGCGAGCTGAACGACAGCATCGAGCTGATCGAGATGGGCGAGGCGGAAGAGGACCAGACCGTCGTCACCGACGCGGAGAACGTCCTGCTGGCGCTCAAGGACAAGGCCGCCAAGCTGGAACTGGAAAGCCTCCTGTCCGGCGAAGCCGATGCCAACGACTGCTTCCTGGAAGTCAACGCCGGCGCCGGCGGGACCGAGGCCCAGGACTGGGCCGAGATGCTCCTGCGCATGTATCTGCGCTGGGCGGAGCAGCACGGCTACAAGACCGAATGGCTGGAAGAGAGTGCCGGCGAAGAAGCGGGCATCAAGTCCGCGACGGTGCAGATCAAGGGCCACAACGCCTATGGCTGGCTGAAGACGGAGGCCGGCGTCCATCGTCTGGTCCGGATCAGCCCCTACGACAGCCAGGCGCGCCGGCATACCAGCTTCGCCAGCGTCGCGGTGAGCCCGGTGATCGACGACAAGATCGACGTCGAGATCCTGGACAAGGACCTGCGCATCGACACCTATCGGGCGTCGGGCGCCGGCGGCCAGCACATCAACAAGACCGACTCGGCGGTCCGGATCACGCACATCCCGACCAACATCGTCGTGCAGTGCCAGCAGGAGCGGTCGCAGCACAAGAACCGCGCCAAGGCCTTCGACATGCTTCGGGCGCGCCTTTACGAGGCGGAACTGAAGAAGCGGGAGGACGCGGCCGCAGCGCTGGAGGCCACCAAGTCGGACATCGGCTGGGGGCACCAGATCCGGTCCTACGTGTTGCAGCCCTACCAGATGGTCAAGGACCTGAGGACCGGCGTGGAGACCAGCCAGAGCGGGTCCGTGCTGGACGGGGACATCGACGAGTTCCTGGCCGCGGCCCTGGCCCAGCGCATCAAGGGACAGGGCGACAGTGAAGCGGCGGACTGAGGGCAGGGTGACCGAAAGAGGTGTGCGGATGAAGGGTGCGGGATGGTGCGTCGGCGCGGCGATGCTGACGCTCTTGGCAGGGGGCTCGGCCTGGGCGGCCTGCCAGCCCGCCCCGACCGGGATGGTCGAGGGCATTCAGCGGGAGCTTGCCGTCAACGGGTTCGACCCGGGGGGCATCGACGGCCGGTTCGGGCCGCGCACAGCGGAGGCGATCCGCCAATACGAGCGGGCGGCCCGGCTGCCGGTGACGGGCTGCGCGAGCCAGGAGTTGCTGGACCATGTCAGCTTCCACCTGCCGAAGGTCTATTCGCGGAACCGGCCCGATACTCCGACGACCGAGGTCGAGGTCCAGGAGGGCCTGACGATGCGGGGCTTCTATGTCGGGGCCGTGGACGGCAGGATCGGCGAACGGACCCGCGCCGCCATCCGCCGATACCAGCAGGAAGCGAACCTGCCGGTCGACGGACAGGTGACGCCGGCACTGGCTCAGCGTCTGCGTGAGGATACGGCCACCCGGGCGCGTTGACGCGGAGGCCGAGGGGCTTTCGATCGGGCCGGCGCTCCCCCGCGGGGGGAGTGCCGGCCCTTTTCGTTTCAGCAGGCGGTTTCGCGGGGAGTCTTCTCGACCTCGAGCCCGAACAGCGGACGCAGCCTCGTCCCGACCACGTTCCCGGCCAGGGCGGCGACCAGCCAGACCCAACCGTGCAGGCTGCCCGACGCGATGCCGCTGAAATAGGCGCCGATGTTGCAGCCATAGGCGAGACGCGCACCGTATCCCAGCATCAGCCCGCCGACGACAGCCGCGGCAAGCGACCGGAGCGGCACCCGCCAGACCGGGGCGAACCGCCCGGCAAGGCCGGCCGCCAGCAGCGCTCCCAGGATGATGCCGAAATTCATCACCGAGGTGATGTCCTGGAAAATGCTGTTCTCCAGCGACGCGGCACGCTCCGGCGCCGAGAAGTAAGGCCAGAAGGCCACGTCGAATCCCAGCGCGTCCAGCGGCTTCGCTCCCCACAGAACGAAGGCGGAGGTGATCCCCCAGGGCCGGCCGGCCAGGGCGAGCGTGGCGAAGTTCAGGACCGCCAGCGCCACGCCGCCCCAGATCAGCGGCCAGGGTCCCTGGACGAAGCGCTGCCAGCCGCGATGGGCGGTCCGGTTGCCCGGGCGCAAGGCGCCGTGGCGCCTCCGTTCGAGGACCACGGTGCCGCCCGCGATCGCCGCGAACACGGCGAGGTTCAGGGCCAGCGCGGGCAGGGCGCCCAGGCTGCCGACCAGCGAGACCGGGCCGATCGAGGGAAGCGCCGACCACCAATGCAGGTGCGCGGCGCCGACGACCGATCCGACGATGAAGAAGACCAGCGTGACGATCATGCGGGTGTTGCCGCCGCCGGCCGTGTAGAGCGTTCCTGAAGCGCACCCGCCGCCGAGCTGCATTCCGACGCCGAACAGGAAGGCGCCGAACACCACCGAGACGCCGACCGGCGCGACCAACCCGGCGACCGGCTGGCCGAAGAGCTCGCCCGCCGCCAGGGCGGGGAAGAACAGGGCGCAGGCCAGGGCGAGCATGACCATCTGTGCCCGGATGCCGGCGCCGCGACGGTCCGAGATGAAGACCCGGAACGAGGAGGTGAAGCCGAACAGGGCATGGTAGAGAGTGAGTCCCAGGGCGCCGCCGACGAGGTACAGGGCCGCCTGCCGGGCCGATACGGCGTCGGTCAGCCAGACCGCTCCTCCGAGGAGCAGCAGGGCGGCCACGGCCACGACGCGCGGATCCGTGGTCCGGTCCGGCGCGGGTATGCCGCTCGGCCTGCCGAGAGTGATGTCTGCCATCGCAATTCACGCTTTCTGAATGGTTTCCACCCATGTGGGCAGGATGATACCGATGTGAATAGGAAGTTAAATGCATATCTGTGGTGTGGAAATGGCCTGCGACCGCCTTGGATTGACCGAACGGACCGGAGGGCGTAATGCTCTGTCCCAGCGGCTGAGAGAAAGGGAGTGACGATGAGCACCGGCATCACGAGGCGCGACGTCCTGCGGCTTTCCGGAGCCTTGTCCGCTTTCGCCGCGGGCTTGGCGGTCGCCGGCCCGGCCGGCGCTTTCCAGTTGCTGCCGGCCGAGGATTATGCCGGCGTGATTGAGGACAGCTGCGGTGCGGCCAACCAGCTCCATCGCGCCATGGTGGCGGAGGTCGAGCGGCAGCTCGGGGTCAGCCTCGACGACACCCAGGCCCGCCGGATGATCGAGGCGATCCAATGCCCCAACTGCGGATGCTCGATCCTGAAGGGGTTCGCCGAAGCCGCTCCGGTCGATGCCCCGTTCTGAACGGATTCATCCTGTCGCAATCGTATCTTTAGTGGCAAAAAGATCCCATACAGGCTAATACTATAGGTGGAAACCGCCGCGTGGAGATACGATGAGCAGCGAAATCCGCACCTTCAAGATCCGTGACGCCGCCATTCACGAAGACGAACTGGCCCTGGCGGAGTTCCTGCGCACCGTCGAAGTCAGCAGGATCGAAACCGCTTTCGCCGACGGTGCCTGGCACATCCTGGTGATGTACGAGGAACTGCGCAAGCGCGAGGAGACGGCCCAGATCCAGAGCGCCATCGTCGCGGCGCTCAATGCCTGGCGTGCCCAGACCGCCACCTCGCTCGACCTGGACCGCGAAGCGATCATGTCCTCGTCCGCGGTCCAGGAGATCGCCCGCTACGCGCCGACGACCGAGATCGAGCTGGGCGTCATCGGCAGCGCGCTCGGCATCGACACCGCCGCCCACGGCGCCGCGATCGTCCATGTGGTCCGCCAGACGCTGGAGGACCTGACCAGCTAGGCCGGCGACCATCCCGGCACTCCCGATTGGCCCCTGACGCCGGGCGGGCGGCACGCTATCCTGCGTCCCCGGTTCGGAGACCGCCCGAAGGGCGGCGTGGAGGGACTATCATGCGCCTGTCGATTTCGATGCTGTGCGTCAGCGCGATGCTGGCCGCGGCTCCCGTCGTGGCCGAACCCGCGGCTCCCCCACAGCGGGAGCCGAGCGGGACGGACCTCGCCAGGGAGGGGCTGAACAAGCTCATGCTCGGGCTTCAACAACTGGTCGAGGAACTGCCGCGCTACGGCCTGCCGGAAATCACCGAGAACGGGGACATCATCATCCGCCGGATCGATCCGGGAAGGGCGAAGGAGGCGCCCCGCATTCCCGCGGATCCCGGGGACCCTGCCGACGGCATCGAACTCTAGAGCGATCTCCGATCAGGTTGAACCGCGTCGGTTCACGCGGCTGCCGTTCCACTCGCCGCACCTACGGCTCGATGCAGGGCGGAGGCGATGCCGGCCGACGATCGTAGGTTGCGCCCATGGCGCAACGCATCGGATCGACCCGATCGGGCACGGCTCTAGGCGGGCCGGGACCGTCCCGGCAGCAGGCTCGGCAGCACCAGGACGATGAACAGGCCGGTGACGACCAGGGCCAAGGCCAGCAGGTCGGCGCCCGCTAGGGGCTCGTC
Source organism: Skermanella sp. TT6 (assembly GCF_016653635.2). Taxonomy (NCBI): domain Bacteria; kingdom Pseudomonadati; phylum Pseudomonadota; class Alphaproteobacteria; order Rhodospirillales; family Azospirillaceae; genus Skermanella; species Skermanella cutis. The sequence continues at coordinate 3,909,411 of NZ_CP067420.1, read as the reverse complement.
CAGGATCAGCGCGCTGGAGAAGACGCCCACCACCGGAATGGACAGGGTTCCGATCGCCGCGATGTTCGCCGGGAACAGCGCGACGATCCGGAACCATGCCCAGTGGCAATAGATCATCGGGATCAGCGCCGCATAGATCACCCCGAGGGCGCCCGGGGTCGACAGGTCCAGCACGGACGAGGGGCGGCCGACGAGAAGGGCGGCGGCGATCACCGGCAGTCCGCCGATCGCGAGCTGCCAGGCGGCGAGCTGGACCGTCTCCATTCGCCAGGGGATCGCCTTGAGCATCACCGTTCCCGCCGCCCAGGAGACAGCGGCGGCCAACATCATGGCGGCTCCCCACGGGGTTCCCCCTATGCGCCCGAATTCCGGGATCAGCAGGATCGCCAGTGCGGTCAACCCCAGGGCGAGGCCGACCACCCGAAGCGCCGTCATCCGCTCGCGCAGGAAGATGACGCTCAGGATCGATGCCCAGAGCGGCATGGTGAAGGCGATGATGGAGGCCCTCCCGGCCGCCATGAGAGTAAGCCCGAAGGCGGAGAAGACCTGCCAGCAGGTGACGTTGATGAAGGCCGTCAGGATCAGCGGACCGAGATCGCCGCGCGGAATGCGGAGGCTGAGGCCGCGGGCGCGCGCGACCAGCATCAGCCCGCCGGCACCCGCGACGAAGCAGATCGCCCGGAAGGTCCAGGGGTCCATGTCCAGGACGGCCAGCTTCATCGCCGGCCAGTTGGTGCCCCAGAACAGGGCGAGCGACGCCAGCAGGAAGAATCCCTGGCGGGGCAACCGTTCGGATGCCGGGTCGGTCGTAGACAGGGCTGGCTGGGCCAAGGCGATTCCTCGAATCCGGGATAGGTGGTTGGCTCTCCAACATTAACCCGTCACCGGGCGGGATTGCACCGGCTAATCACCCCGTCCGGTCGGGGGAATCCACCTTCAGCATGATGCCGTCGGTGCCGACCACCTTGACCGTGCCGCCGGCCGGCTGATCCTTGCCGGTGACGGTCCACAGGGTATCGCCGACGAAGGCGTGGCCCCTGCCGTTCACGATCGGCCTTTCGAGCACGACCAGCCGGCCGACCAGGGACGCGCCGCGCCGGTTCAGGGTCGGGTCGGCGCTGGTCTCGGGATGGCGGCGCTGGTACTGCCGGAACCCGACCGCCGATCCGATCGACAGGATCGCGAAGGCCAGGAACTGGATCTGCCACGGCAGGTCCGGCAGCGCCAGGAGGGTCAGGCCGACCACCGCCGCGGCGACCGCGAGCCAGATGAAGAAGGTGCCGGGCACGAAGGCTTCGATCGCCGCGAGGACGAGGGCGGTCACCAGCCAGTACCAGGATTGGATTTCCATGGCGCCTCCGGCCGCTCAGGGGTTTGACCAGGGGCCGGCCGGGGGAGGCGGCGGCGATGCCGCCGGGCTTGGCGGCGCCGGCGGGGGCGGGTCGGGCCTGAAGCTGGCCTTGGCCAGTTCGGCGATGCCGCCGATCGTGCCGATCAGGCTGGAAGCTTCGAGCGGCATGAACAGGACCTTCTGGTTCGGTGCGGCGGCGATCCGGGTCAGCGCCTCGACATAGCTCTGGGCGACGAAATAGTTGAGGGACTGGACATTGCCGCCGCCGATCGCGTCGGAGACCACCCGCGTGGCCGTCGCTTCCGCCTCGGCCTCCCGTTCGCGCGCCTCGGCGTCGCGGAAGGCGGCCTCGCGCCGGCCCTCCGCCTGCAGGATCGCCGCCTGCTTTTCTCCCTCCGCCCGCAGGATGGCCGCGGCGCGCTGCCCCTCGGCCTCCAGGATCGAGGCGCGGCGGTCGCGCTCGGCCTTCATCTGGCGGGCCATGCTGTCGACCAGGTCGCGCGGCGGCTGGATGTCGCGGATCTCGATCCGGGTGATCTTCAGTCCCCAGGGAGTGGTCGCCTCGTCCACCACGTGGAGGAGTTGGGTATTGATCTTGTCCCGCTGGGACAGCAGCTCGTCGAGGTCCATCGAGCCCATCACCGTGCGGATGTTGGTCATGGTCAGGTTGAGCACGGCGGTCGGGAGGTTGTTCACCTCGTACGATGCCTTGGCGGCGTCGAGCACCTGGAAGAACACCACGCCGTCGACCTTCACCATGGCGTTGTCGCGCGTGATGACCTCCTGCGAGGGCACGTCCATCACGGTTTCCATCATGCTCTGCCTGGCACCGACCCGGTCGATCACGGGGACGATCAGGTTCAGGCCGGGCGACAGGGTCCTGGTATAGCGGCCGAACCGCTCGACGGTGTATTCCTGCCCTTGCGGCACCGTCTTGACACCCAGCAGCACGGTGACGACCGCGAACGCGACCACCGCGATCACGAACAGCGAAAAGCCGTTCAGAACCAAATCCACAGCTGCACTCCCCCTCGTATCCGTGATCCGCAAAATGCCACAGATCGGGCCGGGGGTGCGAGCCTATCCGCACCGGCGGGTACGGCTAGGTGCCCGGCTTGCCGCCGAGCAGCGCGCCCAGGGGATGCAGCGGCTTGTGGGCGTCGCACAGGATCTTGAAGACGGCCAGGATGGGCACCGCCATCAGCGCGCCGGGAATGCCCCAGAGCCATCCCCAGAACAGGATCGTCAGGAACACCCCGATGGGGTTGAGCGTCAGTCGGCGGCCGACGATCATGGGAGTCACGAAGTTGCCCTCGATCGCGGTCAGGACCAGGAATGCCAGCGGCGGGGCGGCGATCTGGAGCAGGTCGTCGAAGGTCAGGGCGGAGACGACGCCGATGACCACCAGGCTGACGCCGGAGCCGAGATAGGGGATGAAGTTGAGCGTCGTCACCATGACGCCCCACAGCCCCGGGTTGGGCATTCCCAGCACCGTCATGAGGCCGGCGGTCGCCAGCCCCAGGGCGGTGTTGATCAGCGTGACCGTCGCGAGGTAGACCGCGATGTTCTTCTGCACGGTCCCCGCGATCGTCGCATAATGGATGCGGGCCTCCAGGTTGGTCATGGAGCCCATGACCTGCTCCAGCATGCTGCGCCCTCCGGCCAGGAAGAAGAACAGCAGCACCAGCACGATGAAGGCCTGGGCCACCACCACCTGGGTCTGGGTCAGCACCTGTTCGGCCAGGGTCGGTCCCCGGACGATGACGGCCTGGGCCTCGTCGTCGGCGGCCGCCGCCATCTGCTCGATCTGGTGGGAGGCGCGGCGAGCGCTCTCGATCGAGTCGCGCAGGTCGCCCAGCTTGAACTCCATCTCGCGCACCACGACCGGCGCCCGCTGGATCCACGAAGTCGCTGGCTCCGTCAGGCTGATGGCGGCCCCGACCAGCCCCGCGAGCAGCAGGACCACCAGGGCGATGGCGCTCACCACCTCGGGGACGCGCAGGCGCCGCAACGCCTTCACCAGGGGCCGCAGCAGCAGGCTGAGCAGCAGCGCCAGGAAGACCGGCAGCAGGAGGTCGCGCGCGAAGTACAGCGTGTACAGCACCGCGAGGCTGAACAAGCCGATCAGCGCCACCCGCTCGGCGGTGCTCCGGCCTCCTGCCGCCGGGGAATGGTTCGGCATCGGTCCGGTGGCCCGCGGGCGGCCTTCCAGATGGGGGGCGGCGATGTTGCTGGTCATGCAGCGTCAACGCTTGGCCCGGCCGGTTGGTTCGCTCCGCCTGCCGGACGGGCGGGATGCTACTCCGGGTTCTTCGGAATCCGGCGGTCCGCCATATGGCGGTACACCCGAAAGACCAGCGGGACCAGCGACACGATCAGGACGATGCGCACGATGTGGTGGGTCGATACGAAGGCGGCATCGACGCCGAGCGCCAGGGCCACCAGGCTCATCTCGGCCAGCCCGCCCGGCGCGAAGGCCAGCACCAGGGCCGGAAGCGGTATCCCCGTGAGCCAGTGCAGCGCCACGGAGAAGACCATCGTGACGGCCAGCAGCATCAGCGTCAGGCCGGAGGCGATCGCCAGCGTGTGGGCTATCCGGCTGAGCCTGACCCCGGAGAACCGGCTGCCCAGCGCGGCGCCGACGACGATCTGCGCCGCGGCGACCAGCACGCCCGGCGGCTTGCCGGCGGTCAGGCCGGCCAGATGGATCGCGGCGCTCAGCAGCATCGGGCCGACCAGCATGTAGGCCGGCAGGCGGAGCCACTTGCCCAGGAGGGCGCCGACCGCGCAGGACGCCAGCAGCGCCAGGTCGACCGGCGGAACCTCCGTCAGGCCCGGCCCGAGCGGTCCCCGGGCGGCGGGGCTGTAGCCCTCGAAGAACTGGAACCACACCGGCACGACCATGACGACCAGCATGACCCGGGCGCTGTGGGCGACCGAGATGGTGCGGTCGTCGCCGCCCATCGCCCCGCCGACGATCACCATCTCGTTCAGCCCGCCCGGAGTCGCGGTGAAGAAGGAGGTGATCGGGTCGTAGCGGGCGACCCGCCGCAGGAACAGGATGCCGAGCGCGCCGCCGGTCAGGATGTAGAGCGCGAGGCCGGTCAGGCTGAGCACCCAGTCGCCCAGGCGGCCCACGATGTCCGGGTTGAAGGCGCTGCCCAGCATGATGCCCAGGATCATGATCATGGCGGAGCGCAGGCCGCCGGGCACCTGGACCGGCAGGCCGCCCATGGCCGCCGCCGTGCAGAACACCATGGAGCCGATCATCCAGGCCAGCGGCAGGTGGAAGAAGGAGAACAGGGCTCCGCCGGCGGTTCCCAGACCAAGGGTCAGCGCAAGCAGGCCGGGCTTGAGGTTGCGGATCGCGTTCCGCCACCGGTCGGCAGGAGGATGGGTCATCGGCCGGTCAGGAGACGATGCGGCCGAGCCGGACCGCCGTCTGTCCCCGGCGCAGCCGCCGGGACGGCATGATCAGCACGCATTCGTCGTAAGGCGTGCGGATCTCCCGGTCGTCGTCATGCGCTATCAGGGTTCCGGCGCGCTCGATGATCTCCATCCCGACATAGTCCGCCTCGTACAGGAAGTCGCTCCCGGCCATGGTGACCGCCTCGGTGATCTCGATCACCTTCTGGGGCGGCGGCGGGGTGGGCGGCAGATGGGGAGCGGCGAATTCCGGCGTGACGGTTCCCGTCGCGAGCAGGAAACGGAGCGTCACCTCGATCGCCACGTCGGCCGACGATGCCGCCCAGTGCTGCCCGCATTCGGCCAGCAGGGCGGTCTTCCGCGCGGCAGGATCGACGAAGGGGGCGTAGTCGAGCAGGCGGCGTCCGGCGGCATGCCCGGAATCCCTCACCACCCACTCCGGCACGCCGACCGCCTTGGCCAGATCGCGCCCGCGGTCCGTGGCGCCGCACAGCACCAGGGGGGCGGTCGCGTTCTGCATCGAATGCAGGTCCAGCAGCAGGTCCACGGTGTCGTAGAGCGGACGCAAGGTCCGGGCGCGCTCCAGTTCGACGGAGCGGCGCGGACCATCCAGGACGTCTTCCGCCCAGACGCGGTTGAAGTCCTCGTCCACGAAGCGCGAGTTGCCCGGCCGCTTCGGATCGAAGCACTGGTAGGCCGCCGTGTTGGCGAAGCAGAGGGTCAGGGTTCCCCGGACCGGGCGTACGCCCTGGCGGAACAGGAAGTCCAGCGCGACGGGGCCGCAGAGCTCGTTGCCGTGGGTCAGCGCGTTCACCAGGACGTGCGGGCCGCTCCTGCCGCTGTCCAGCGTCGTCACGAAATCGATGCCGGTATTGCCGGCCCGATAAGGCGTGATGTCCGGCGGCGTCAGTTCGATCCGATAGGCGTGAGTCAACGTACTGGTTCCCTCGGGGCCATGGGCGGCGGAGTGCTGCGTCGCGGCTGTCCCATTTCGGCCGGCCGGTCCACTATAGGAGGGGGCGGGACCATGGACAAACCTGTACAGGAGCGAAACCGCGCGAATCAGGCATGCGACGGAAACGCTCCAGCCTCCGGTATGGACCGAAGCCTCGAAGGTTTCCATCGACGGTACGCACGGTACGGGGTATATCGTCGGTGTAACAATTTCGAAACTCCAATCCGGAGCGGCTTCGTGCCGGACGGAGGTCTGATGAGCTTTGTGATCGAAGATGTGCTGGTGCGTGACGATCCGGTCGGGCAGATGGTCCCGCTGGTGCTCGACTCGCCTCACAGCGGCTCCGTTTATCCCCGGGATTTCAATTTCGTCTGCCCGCTGCCGGCCCTCCGGCAGGCGGAGGACACCTATGTGGACGAGCTGGTCTCGGCCGCGCCGGAGGCCGGGGCCACCCTGATCGCCGCCCTCTTCCCGCGGAGCTACATCGACGTCAACCGGGCCATCGACGATATCGAGCCGGAACTGCTCGACGGGCAGTGGCCGGAACCGCTACGCCCCAGCGACAAGAGCAATGCCGGCATGGGGTTGATCCGGCGCCTGTGCAAGCCCGGGATTCCCATGTACGACGGCCGCCTCCCGGTGCCCCACGTGGCCGAAAGGATCGACCGCTATTACCGTCCCTATCACGAGCAGGTCGCCGGCGCGATCGACCGGGCCTATGGCCGCTTCGGCACGGTCTACCACCTGAACTGCCACTCCATGCCGACCTTCGGCCGCGATCCGGCCACCCGGGCGGACTTCGTCCTGGGAGACCGGGACGGCACCACCTGCGAACCGGATTTCACGCGGTACGTCGCCGCTTTCCTGACCAGCCTGGGCTACAGGGTCAGGGTCAACGATCCCTACAAGGGGGTCGAACTGGTGCGGCGCTATTCCGATCCGAAGCGCGGCCTCCACAGCCTGCAGTTCGAGATCCACCGGGGCCTCTACATGAACGAGGAGACGCTGGAAAGGAACGAGGGCTTCGGCCGCCTGCAGTCCCATCTGACCATGCTGATCCGGCATCTCGCTTCCTACGCCGGCGATGCGGTCAAGCTGGACGCCGCCGAGTAGGGCCATCCTCCCGACCACCAATGCACCGTTGCGCGGCGGGCGGAGGGCGGGTTAGACGGGGATCGTTCCGAGACCGTTCCCGACCTCAGTCCATGACTTCGCACCCATGACACTGCCTCCCAGGCTCCGGCCCATGGTCGTGCTGTCCCTGCTGACGGCGCTTTCGCCGTCGGTCGCCGCGGCGCAGTTCTCGTCCGACGACGAGGCGCCGCTACCCACCGTCGAACTCGCCCGCGAAGGGCCGTTCGAGGTGGTTTGCGTCGACGGCCGCAACCAGGAGATCACCAGCATAGGGCCGCTGTTCCGCGTCCTGAGGGACAACGGGCGAGAGGTGCGCTGGCAGTACGAGATGGAGGACGGGCTGACTTTCATCGGCCGCTTCGACGACCTGCTGACCTGCCGCTACGAGGATCGGCGGCGCAGGCGCTGATCCGCCCGGCCGGCGAAACCTCAGGGGGCGAACTGCTCCTTGAGGATACGTTCCTCCAGATTGTGCTCCGGGTCGAACAGCAGGGTCAGGGAGACGTCGCGATCCTCATGGACCTCTACCCGGATCACCTCCCGGACCTCCGTGAAGTCGCCGACCGCGCTGACCGGTCGCTTGGAGCATTCCAGCACGTCGAACACGATGCGCGCCGATTGGGGCAGCAGCGCGCCGCGCCAGCGGCGCGGGCGGAAAGCGCTGATCGGCGTCAGGGCCAGGATGCTCGATCCCAGCGGCAGGATCGGGCCATGCGCGGACAGGTTGTAGGCGGTGCTCCCGGCCGGCGTCGCGACCAGGCAGCCGTCGCAGATCAGTTCCGGCAGCCGGACGACGCCGTCCACGGTGATCCGCAGCTTCGCCGCCTGCCGGGTCTCGCGCAGCAGTGCCACCTCGTTGATGGCGAGGCCCTCGGTCCGTTCGCCGTTCTCCCGGATCGCGACCATGCGCAAGGGGTGGAGCCTCACTTTCTGCGCGCGGGCGACCCGGTCCACCAGGTTCTCCTCGCTGAACTCGTTCAGCAGGAAGCCGACCGAGCCGCGATTCATGCCATAGACCGGAACCGGCCGCTTCAGCGTCCTGTGCAGCGTCTCCAGCAGGAAGCCGTCGCCGCCGAGTGCCACGACCGTATCCGCGTGGTCGAGCGGCGTGTTGCCGTAGCGGTGCGCCAGCCGCACCTGTGCGTTGCGCGCCTCGTTCGTATCGGCGGCGACGAACGCGATCGTCGGATGTCCCTCGGGCATGGCTCTGGACTGCTCTTCCGTCGTCTTGGGATGGACAGGCCAGAGGCCCGATACCGGCATCAACCGCCCGTCACGCTCATGTGTCGCGGCACGGGAGCCGACTTGCCGCGCCGGTCGATGACGAAGTCGTGGCCCTTCGGCTTGCGCGAGATCGCTTCGCGGATGCGGTCCACCAGAAGCGCGTCGTCGTCGCTCATGCGGACGGGACTGCGCAGGTCGGCGGCATCCTCCTGGCCCAGGCACATGTACAGGGTGCCGGTGCAGGTCAGCCGGACCCGGTTGCAGCTTTCGCAGAAATTGTGGGTGAGCGGCGTGATGAAGCCGATCCGGCGTCCGGTCTCGCGCACCTCCACGTAGCGCGCGGGGCCGCCGGTGGTGTAGTCGATCTCGTTCAGGGTCCAGCGCTCGGCTATCCTGGAACGCACCAGGGAGAGCGGCAGATACTGGTCCAGCCGGGCCTCGCCGCCGATGTCGCCCATCGGCATCACCTCGATGAAGGTCAGGTCGAAGCCCTCGTCGCCGCACCAGGCCACCAGCCGGTGGAACTCGTCGTCATTGACGCCCTTCAGGGCGACGCAGTTGATCTTGACGGCAAGCCCGGCCTCGCGGGCGGCCTTGAGGCCGGCCAGCACCTTGTCGAGCTTGCCCCAGCGGGTGATCGCCTCGAACTTGTGGGGGTCGAGGGTGTCGATGCTGACATTGATCCGGCGGACGCCCGCCTCGTAAAGCTCCGCCGCGTAGCGCTCCAGCTGGCTGCCGTTGGTCGTCAGCGTCAGCTCCTTCAGGGCGCCGCTGCCGAGATGCCGGCCCAGCGAGCGTATCAGGTTCATGATGCCCTTGCGGACCAGCGGCTCGCCGCCGGTCAGGCGGAGCTTGGAGACGCCCAGCCCCACGAAGGCGCTGCAGATCCTGTCCAGTTCCTCCAGCGACAGGACCTCCGCCTTCGGCAGGAAGGTCATGTCCTCCGCCATGCAGTAGACGCATCGGAAATCGCATCGGTCCGTGACCGAGACGCGGAGATAGCTGACGGAACGGCCGAACGGGTCGACGATGGGAGAAGACGATGCGGGAGAGCCGTTGGCCGCCGACGGAAACACTGTGCTGCTCATGGTATCCTTTTTCCTCTCCCCCACGCCGCGGCCCGTCTTGCGTGGACGGCAGCCGTCATTGGAAGATCCATCCTAGCAGGTTAGATCATGGATGCCTGCAATTTCACCCTTGGCTGTCCTGCGGTGCTGGCGCATGACATAGGCATGTGGCAAAGCGCTCTCTACGGTCAGATGTAGCGATCCCGGGCAGCTCCGTAAACCGGGGTCCGCCGGTCCACCGCCGATTTGCGGGAGTTTACACTTTCGGGCGCCGCATCGGCCTGGCCGGACGGGCGGCCGGCCGGGACCGGCCAGAGAAAAGGACATAACGGATGAGAAAGTTCCTGATCGGCCTTGCGCTGGTCGCCGTCGTCCTGGTGGCGGTGGTGGTCGCCGTGCCGTTCCTCGTTCCGGTGGAACAGTACAAGGGACGCATAGAGGCCGAGGTCACCCAGCGTACCGGCCGCGAATTCAGGATCCAGGGGCCGATGGCGCTCTCCCTGCTGCCGACGCTCGCCGTCGAGCTGAACGACGTCTCGTTCGCCGGCCCGCCGGGTGCGCGGACTCCGGAGATGGTCCGCCTCGGCCGGCTCGAACTCGAACTGAAGCCCTGGCCGCTGCTGCGGGGGGAGGTCCAGGTCGACACGCTGGTCCTGCGCGAACCGCGGATCGCGCTGGAGATCGATGCCCAGGGGCGCCCCAACTGGGTGCTCGACCAGCCCCGGGCGACGGATCAGCCGGAGCCCGCGCCGGCCGGGCCCGGCGACGGGCAGGAGCAGGCCGCCGGGCTGCCGGACCTCCGGTTCGGCGAGGTGGAGCTGGTGGACGGCCAAGTCAGCTATTTCGATGCCCGGACACAGGCGCTGCACGAGGTCACCGACGTGGACGTCACCCTCATGGCGCCCGACCTCTCCCAGCCGGCCGACCTCAAGGGCCGCCTCGTGTTCCGCGACCGGCCGGTGACGATCGACGCCCGCGTCGACCAGCCGCGTGCCCTCGTCGAGACCGGCGCCTCCAGGCTGACGGCGGCGGTCGCCGGCGACCTGCTGGCGATCCGGTTCGACGGCGCGCTGGAACGGGCGGCCGCGGGACCCGGGGCCACCGGCAGGCTGGACCTGCGTGCGCCGGAACTGCGCCAGCTCGTTACCTGGGCGACCGGGAACGATCCCGGCGACCTGCCTGTCCAGTCGGCGTCGCTGGCCGGCGGGCTGGCGGCGAACGCCGACCGGATCGCGCTCACGGACGGCACCTACAAGGCGGGCGACGTGGAGGCGGCCGGCAATGTCGCGGTCGCCCTCACCGGGCCTCGTCCGAAGATCGACGGCGTGCTGACCGTCGCCCGGCTCAACCTGGACCGGTTTCTGAACCAGCCCGGGCCTGCCGGGGAGCAGGCGCCCGCGCAGCCGGCGCCGGCGGCACCGGCGCCAGCCTCCTCACCCGGCGAGGATTCGGGGTGGAGCACCCGTCCGATCGATTTCAGCGCCCTGCGCACGGTCGATGCCGATCTCAAGATCGCCCTGGCCGGGCTGACCGTCAAAGGGGTCGATGCCGGTGCTTCCGACATGGCGATCACGCTGGATGGCGGCCGGCTCCGAACCGTGCTCGGCGAGACCGCCCTGTTCGACGGAACGGTGTCGGGCCAGGTGAACGCCGATGCTTCCGGTGCGGTGCCGGCCCTGGCGCTCGATCTCCGGATCAACGGGGTCCAGGCGGAGCCGGTGCTGACCCGGTTCGCCGATTTCGACCGGCTGGCCGGCACGGCGCGGGCAGTCGCCTCGCTCCGGACCACCGGGGCCAGCGAGCGGGCCATGGTCGAGGGGCTCGACGGGCAGGGGTCGGTGACCTTCACCGACGGGGCGATCAAGGGCATCAACCTGGCCGCCATGGTCCGCAACGCGGCGGCCGCCTTCCAGGGACAGCCGGTCGGCAACGAACCGCAGCAAACCGACTTCGCCGAACTGGGGGGCAACTTCACCATCCAGAACGGCGTGGTCCGGAACGACGACCTCCGACTGCTGGCGCCGCTGCTCCGCCTGGAAGGCCGAGGCACCGTGGCACTGCCGCCGAAAACGATTGATTACCGGCTGCAGCCCCGGCTGGTCAGCACGATCGAGGGGCAGGGCGGTACCCGCGACGTCACCGGCATCGCGGTGCCGGTCCTGGTGCGCGGCAGCCTGACCGATCCGAGCTTCGCGCCCGATCTCGCCGGCCTCGCGGAGGAGGCGTTGCGCAATCCCGAGGCGATCCGCGAGCAGATCGAAGGGTTGAAGGGCAAGAGGCCGGAGGAGGCGGTCAGGGGCCTGATCGAGGGGCTGACCGGCGGCCAGAACGCCGCTCCCGGCCAGGGATCGAGCAATCCGGCACAGCAGTTGCGGGGCCTGTTCGGCCGCTGACCTCCCTTGCAGCGGCGCACAGGCCGATTTGAGAGGACGAATGATTGCCGCCTTGATGGGCCTTCTGGCGTGCCAGCTGACGGGTGAGCTGCTGGCCCGCCTGCTCGGCCTTCCGGTGCCCGGCCCCGTGCTCGGGACGATCCTGCTGTTCCTGGTCCTGATGGCCCGGGGCAGGATTCCGGACACGCTGCGCGACGTGTCGCGAACCTTGCTGGCCAACCTGTCCCTGCTGTTCGTTCCGGCCGGGGTCGGCATCGTCCAGCATCTCGACCGCCTGCGCGGCGAGTGGCTCGGGATCGCGGCCGCGGTGTTCGGCAGCACCGTGCTGACCATGGTGGTCGCGGTGCTGGTCTTCCGCGGCGTCTCGCGCCTGACCGGCGCCGATACGGCGGCATCGGACCGGGGGCGGGCATGATCACCGACGTCATCGAACCGGCGATCCAGGACGTCTGGGTCTATCTGACCGCCCGCCCGCTGGTCTGGCTGACGGTCACGATCACCGCCTACCTGATCGGCCAGTGGCTGTTCGAGCGGGCCGGCCGCCGGCCGCTGGTCAATCCCGTCGCGATCGCGGTGGTCCTGCTGGTGGCGCTGCTGATGGTGACCGGGACCGATTACCAGACCTATTTCGACGGAGCCCAATTCGTCCATTTCCTGCTGGGGCCGGCCACGGTGGCGCTCGCCGTGCCGCTGTTCCAGAACTTCGCCCAGGTCCGGCGCGCGGCCCTGCCGATGGTGGCGGCGCTGGCGGCGGGATCGGTCACGGCGATCCTCTCGGCGGTCGGCATCGCGATGCTGTTCGGCGTCAGCCTGGAGACGTCGCGCTCGCTCGCCTCCAAGTCGGTCACCATGCCGATCGCCATGGGCATCACCGAGCAGATCGGCGGCATCCCGTCCTTGACCGCCGTCGTCGTGATGATAACCGGCATCATCGGGGCCATGGTCGTGACGCCCCTGATGGACCTGCTCCGGATCGGCGACTGGCGGGCGCGCGGCTTCGCCGTGGGCGTGGCGAGCCACGGGATCGGCACGGCCCGGGCGTTCCAGGTCAACGAGATCGCCGGCACCTTCGCCGGGATCGCCATGGCGCTCAACGGCATAGCGACCGCGATCATGGTTCCGCTGCTGATTTCCCTGCTCGATTGAGCGATTTTTGTGCTGCGTGCTCCCCGGCTTTGCCCCCAAACTGGGCTTGGCGAAGATAATCCGGCTGATGCCGTCCGGTTCAGGGAGGAACGCGTGGACACTCCGCAGGCCCGCAATCCGGCGCCGCCCGTGGCGCCGCTGGTCGTCGTCCTGGAGGGCGGCTTCGGCAGCTATGACAGGGAACGTGACGTCCTGCGGCCGTTCGGCGCCAGCCTCGTGGAGCGGGCCTGCCGCGGCGACCGGGATCTGCTGAACGGTGCGATTCGCACGGCCGACGCGGTGCTGGTACGCGAATGCCCGCTCGACCGAGCCGCTTTCGAGGCGATGGAGCGGTGCCGGGTGGTCGTCCGTTACGGCGTGGCGCTCGATACGATCGACCTGGCGGCCGCGGCAGAGCGTCGCATTCCGGTCGCCCACGTGCCGGAGTTCGGGGTGGACGAGGTCAGCAACCACGCGCTCGGCCTGCTGCTTGCGGTAGCGCGGCGCATCACGGCGCGCGATCGGGACGTGCGGTCCGGCCGTTGGAACGTGGCTCGGGCGGAACCGATGCACCGGCTGGCCGGCGGCACGCTTGGGTTGATCGGCTATGGCAGGATCGGGGCGGCCTTCCATCGCAAGGCCGCCCCCCTGGGCTTCGCCCGGACGCTTGTCCACGACCCGGCCCTGGCCGAGGCGCCGGAGGGGACGGAACTGGTCCCGCTCGGTCGGCTCTGCCTGGAATCGGACGTGATTTCCCTGCATGCGAGCCTCGGCGCGGAGTCGCGCCACCTGATCAACCGCGCCATGATCGGCCTGATGAAGCCCACGGCCATCCTGCTCAACACGGCCCGCGGCGGCCTGATCGACGAGGCGGCGCTGGTCGAGGCCCTTATAGAGCGCCGCCTGTTCGGTGCCGGGCTGGATGTCTTCGAACGGGAGCCGCCGGGAGCCGACAACCTGCTGATGCAGGCCCCGGGAGTCGTCATGACCGATCATACCGCCTGGTATTCCGAGCAGTCGGTCGCCGATCTCCAGCGTTCCGCGGCCGAGGAGATCGCCCGGGTGTTCGGTGGCGGCAAGCCCCTCAACTGGGTCAATCCCTGGCAGGACGGCGCCTGACGCCGCCCGCCCGGCCGCCGCGCAACCGGGTTGCGCGGCGGCCGGCTCTGGGCGACCATCGCGCCGGTTTCGTCCAGGGGGAACGGTCATGTCGGGCTTGCAGGGCGATGGAGCGTCGAGCGACCTGGAAGTCGTCGATCACCTGATGAACGCGATGATGGCCCAGGCCACCGGGGGCGTGTCGCCCGCGGCGGTGATGCTGGCCTGGATGGATTGGGCGCTTCATATCGCCTCCTCGCCGGCCAAGCAGATCGCCCTCGGTCAGAAGGCGGTCAGCAGCATGGCCCACTGGGGCGACTATGTCGCCGGTGCCGCCGCCGGCCGCAGTCCCCCGCCGGTCGCCGAGCCGCACGCGGGCGATCGGCGCTTTTCCGCCCGGGAATGGAGCTTCTGGCCGTTCAACGCGATGGCGCAGGGTTTCCTGTTGACCGAGGAGTGGTGGAACGCCGCCACGACGGGCGTCTCGGGGGTAAGCCGGCGCCACGAGAACCAGGTGAATTTCATGGCGCGCCAATGGCTGGACCGGCGCGCGCCGTCGAATTTCCTGCCCACCAACCCCGAGGTGCTGGCCTGCACCCTGCTCGAGTCGGGCGGAAACCTCGTCCGGGGCGCCCGCAACCTGATCGAGGACATGCAGCACCAGATCGGCGGCGAACCGCCGGTCGGGACGGAGCGCTATCGCGTCGGGCGCGACATCGCGGCGACGCCCGGCCGGGTGGTCTTCCGCAACCACCTGATCGAGTTGATCCGCTACGATCCGGCCACGCCGCAGGTCCGGGCCGAGCCGCTGCTGATCGTGCCGGCCTGGATCATGAAGTACTACATCCTCGATCTGTCGCCCGAGAACTCGCTGGTCCGGTACCTGGTGGGGCAGGGCCATACCGTCTTCATGGTCTCCTGGCGCAATCCGACCGAGGAGGACCGCGACCTCGGGATGGATGCCTACCGCACCGACGGCGTCATGGCCGCGCTGGACGCGATCGGCGGCATCCTGCCGGGGCGGCGCATCCATGCCTGCGGCTATTGCCTGGGCGGCACCATGCTCGCGATCACCGCCTCGGCCCTGGCGCGCGACGGGGACGACCGCCTCGCGTCGGTGACACTGCTCGCCGCGCAGACCGACTTCACGGAAGCCGGCGAGCTGACCGTCTTCATCGACGACAGCCAGATCGCCTATCTGGAGCACATGATGTGGGCCCGGGATTTCCTGGACACCACGCGGATGGCGGGGGCCTTCCAGCTCCTGCGGTCCACCGACCTGATCTGGTCGCGTCAGGTGGAACAGTATCTCAAGGGCCGCCGCGAGCCGGCCAACGACTTGGTCGCGTGGAACGCGGACCAGACGCGCATGCCCTACCGCATGCATGCGGAGTACCTGCGCAGCCTGTTCCTGGAGAACCAGCTGATGGGCGGGCGCTTCCTGGTCGACGGCCGGCCGGTCTCGCTCAGCGATATCCGCGCCCCGATCTTCGCGGTCGGCACCACGCGGGACCACATCGCACCCTGGCGGTCGGTCTACAAGATCAACCTGCCGACGGACACCAAGGTGACCTTCGTGCTGACCACCGGCGGCCACAATGCCGGCATCGTCAGCGAGCCTGGCCATCGCGGCCGCGGCTACCAGATCGCCACCCGCCGGCCGGAGGACCGCTACGTCGATCCCGACACCTGGGTCGAGTCGGCACCCCGCCGGGACGGCTCCTGGTGGCCGGCCTGGTCCGAATGGCTGGTGGAGCAAGGCACCCCCGACCTTGGATCGCCGCCGCCTGCGGGCGAGGGATTGGGAGCCGCGCCCGGAACCTATGTCTTCCAGAAGTGACGGCGAGGGCAGGCCGAACCGGCAAGCCGCAGCCTGGGGGATTATCGCCAAAGGCTTAGCGAATCTTAACCAGAAAGGCCTAAAGCTCCGGGTCCACCGGACTTTGTCGAACGGACCCGATGAACGATATCCTGAACCGGCAGCTGCTCAGCGTCACCGGACTCGTGCAACTGGAGAAACGCATCCGGCGCGCGGCGACGCCGGAGGAATTCGGCTTTCTGGTCGTCAACGAAACCCATGCCCTCGTGCGGTATCGTCAAGCGATCCTGTGGCGGCGCACGGGCGTCGGCAACGGCAAGGTATCCGCGGTGTCGGGCCTGGCGCTGCCCGACGCCAACGCCCCTTTCCTGGTTTGGCTGTGCAAGCTGCTGAAGCACCTGGACTCGAAAGCCGGGGCCGGCGGCGCCATCGAGGCGGTCGACGCCTCCCTCCTGCCGCCGCACCTCGGGGAGGACTGGAGCGAATGGTTGCCGCCCCATGCCCTGAGGATTCCCCTGGACGGCATCGACGGTAAGTGCCTGGGCTGCCTGCTGCTGGTACGGGACGAGCCTTGGACCGACCACGACCGCCATCTCATGGCCTATCTGGGCGACGCCTACGCCCATTCCTGGGCGGCTTTGCTGGACCGGCACCGCGGCCGCCGAACCGCCTGGGCGGATCGGCGGAAGGGGCGGCTGAGCTTGATCGTCCTTGCGCTCGCGGCGGGCCTTGCCTGGATCCCCGTCCGCCAGTCCGCCCTGGCCCCCGCGGAGGTCATACCGCGGGAGCCGGTGGTCGTGCGGGCACCGATCGACGGGGTGATCGACCGGTTCGAGGTGCGGCCGAACGAGCTGGTCGCCGAGGGGCAGTTGCTGCTGGCGCTCGACCCCGCCCGGCTTCAGAACCGGCTGGACGTCGCCCGCAAGGCCCACGAGGTCGGCGAGGCCGAGTACCGGCAGGCCGCGCAGCAGGCCGTGTTCGACCCGCGCAGCAAGACCAACCTGGCGATCTTCCAGGGCCGCATGGAGCAGAACGCGGCCGAGGTGGCCTATCTGGAAAGCCTGCTGGACCGCATCGAGGTCAAGGCGCCGCGCCCGGGGATCGTGATCTTCGACGACGTCAACGACTGGATCGGCAAGCCGGTCTCGATCGGCGAACGCATCCTGGTCGTCGCGGACCCGGGCGAGATCGAGCTTGAAATCCACCTGCCCGTCGCGGACGCCATCGCGCTGGAGCGGGGGTCGGAAGTCACCCTGTTCCTCAACGTCGATCCGCAGCACCCGATCGCCGGCACGCTCACCTTCGCCAGCTATCAGGCCGGTCCCACGCCGGAAGGCGCGCTCGCATACCGCCTCAAGGCCAGCCTTTCCGCCGATGCCGCCCGGCCGCGCATCGGCATGAAGGGCATCGCGAAGGTCCACGGCGAGGAAACGACGTTGTTCTACTACATCATGCGTCGCCCCCTGGCGGCGCTGCGCCAGCGGCTGGGCCTGTGACCGCCGCGGTCGGCCTGGGCGGGGGACAGCAACCCGCCCGCCTGCTGCCGCTTCGGGAGGAACTGACCCTCCATGCCGGACCGCGGACCCGGGACGGCGCGCCCACCTGGACGCTGCACGACCCGGCCAACAACCGCTTCTTCCGGATCGGCTGGCTCGAGTTCGAGATCCTGTCGCGCTGGGATTCAGGCGACATGGAGGCGATCGCCGCGGATGTCCGGCGCAGGACCACGCTCGACGTCTCGGTCGACCATGTCGAGACCGTCGCCCGCTTCCTGATGGCGAGCAACCTGCTGCAGGCGCGGGGCGAGCCGGCGATCGAACGGCTGCTCCGGCAGGCGGCGTCCGTGCGCACGGGGCCGGCCAAATGGCTCCTGAAGAACTACCTGTTCGTCCGCATACCGCTGGTCCGCCCAGACCGCTTCCTGAAGTGGGCGTTCCCGCTGGTCGCGTGGATGTTCACGCGCGGATTCGTGGCGGCTGCGGTCATGGCGGCGCTGATCGGAGGATATCTGGTGCTGCGCCAGTGGGATGCGTTCCTCGGCACCTTCCCGCACTTCTTCTCCCTCGAAGGAGCGATCCTCGCCGGGGTCGCGCTGACCGGCGCCAAGATCCTGCACGAACTGGGGCACGCCTTCACCGCGCACCGTTTCGGCTGCCGGGTGCCGACCATGGGTGTCGCCTTCCTGGTACTTTGGCCGGTGCTCTACACCGACACCAGCGAAGCCTGGAAGCTGCCGTCGCGGCACCGCCGGCTGGCGATCGGCGCCGCCGGGATGGCGGCCGAACTGGCGCTGGCCGCCGCGGCGACCCTGGCCTGGAGCTTCCTTCCGGACGGCCCGGTGCGCAGCGCCGCCTTCCTGCTGGCCACGAGCACCTGGCTGCTCACCCTGGCGATCAACCTGAACCCGTTCATGCGCTTCGACGGCTATTACCTGCTGTCCGACTACATGGACATCCCCAACCTCCAGGACCGCTCCTTCGCGCTGGCCCGGTGGCGCCTGCGGGAGATGCTGTTTGGCCTGGGCGATCCCGCGCCGGAGCGATGGCCCAGGCACACCCGGCGGGTGCTGCTGGCCTATGCCTACTGCACCTGGATCTACAGGTTCTTCCTGTTCCTCGGCATCGCGCTGCTCGTCTATCACCTGTTCTTCAAGCTGCTCGGCATCTTCCTCATGGTGGTCGAGCTGGTCTGGTTCATCGCCCGGCCGATCTGGGGCGAACTCAAGGAGTGGGGCATGAGGCGCGATCGCGTCCGACTGAACCGGCACAGCCTGGCGACCTTGGCGGCGCTGGGCTGCGTCGTGGCGCTGGTGCTGGTCCCGTGGCGCAGCGCCGTGCCGGCGTCGGCGATCCTGCGCGCGGAGCAGCAAATGAAGCTGTTCATCCCGCGTGCCGCCCGGCTGGAGGAGGTGCGGGTCCGGCCCGGGCAGGTCGTCGCCGCGGGGGAGGTGCTGTTCACTTTCCGGTCGCCCGACCTGGAGCATGATCTGGCCCAGGCAGAGCGGCGCGCCGAGCTGTCGCGCTGGCAGGTCCAGTTCCAGGGCATGAGCCGGGACCTGCTGGAGCGCAACCAGGTCTCGTGGCGGGAACTCGAAGGCGCGCTGGCACAGGCGGCGGGCTACCGGAGCGAACTGGCGCGGCTTCAGGTCACGGCGCCGATGGCGGGCAGGGTGGTCGAGCTGGCGGACCCGCTCCGGCCCGGCGAATGGCTGACGGCCAACACCCCCCTGGCGACGGTGATCGATCCTTCCTCGGCCATCCTGGAGGCCTACGTCGCCGAAGCGGATCTGGCCCGGATCTCGGTGGGAACGCCGGGTGTCTTCCATCCCGACGACCTGGGCCGGCCGTCGGTGTCCGGAACCGTCGTGGCGATCGACGACGGCAGCAGCCGCGCCTTGCCGGAGCCGGTGCTGGCGTCGATCCATGGCGGGGACGTGGCGGTGCGGGATGTCCGCGGCGCCGGGGATAGCCTGATCCCGGAAAGCCCGGTCTATCGCGTGCTGATCCGCCCCGACGCCGGGCTCTCCGCACCCGACCGGGTCGTTCGCGGCCGGATCCTGCTGCAGGGCGAGCGCGAGAGCGTGATAGCGCGAACCTGGCGGTTCGCCGTCGGCGTGCTGATCCGGGAAAGCGGTTTCTGACCGGGTACGCGCGGGCCGTCGCCCCAGCCCGGCGGCGTTCCGGGCAGGGGAGGCTCAACGTTTCGGCTTGAACGCCGGAATGAGAGGTTTCGCCGCTGCCGAGACCGAGACCCGTCCGACGCCGGGCAAGGCGGGTTTCATCTGGGGTCGGGGGATCTGCAATCCCGCCGCATCGGCCGGGGGCGGAGCGGGAGCCGGCACCGCTGGAGCCGCCAGGGCGGCCGGCGCCCGGGTCACCGCGGCGGCGGCCGGAACCGACACCGGCAAGGCGGCCGGCAACGCTTGGCCGGCCGGCGGAGGAAGGGAGGGGATCCCGGCGGCTTCCAGATGGGTCATCCAGCTTCGCCGCGTCGCCGGCCGCTTGACCGGGCCGATGCCGACCGAAGCCAGCTGCGCGTCGGTGAAGGCCTGGGCCAGCAGCGCCTCGGCCCGGCGCTGGCTGACCGGCGGCATGCCGCGCCAGAGTCTCTGGGCATCGCGCGCGGCCGGAGCGGAGCCGTCCAGGGCGGCGGCGGTGTACCAGCGCAATGCCGTGGGCGGATCCCATCTCACGCCGATGCCCCGGTCGTACAGCCGGCCCGCCACCTCGGCCGCTTCCGCGTCGCCCGCGCCGGCTCTCGCCAGGAGGGCGTCCACTGCGGAGTGCGGTACCGTCCCGGTCTCCATGGCGTCGAGAACCGCCACGGTCTCGGCGGCCCGCGCCGAGGCGGAAACCGGGGCAAGCAAGGAAACCGCCGGGATCATCAGCGAAAGCACGACGGAAATCGAGCACCAGCGCGAAGGGATGGGCATCTTCAGGATCCAAGCGTGCGGAGTGGCCAAGCATGCGGGGTGGGGCATGCTGCCGCAGGATAGGCAAACTGTTTTGAGAGTTGGTTAACCCCCCATGCGACGCTTCCTGCCGGCCGTGCAGGAACCTATCCCTCCGCTCGGGGGTTGGGTTTGCAAAAACCCCTCCAATACAGACTTCGGAGACCCGCGATGCGTACGACGGTCACCCTCGCCGCCACCTGTTTCCTGGCCTTCGCCGTGCCGGCCTGGGCACAGCAGGCGACCAGCCCCACCAGCCCCACGACCCATGGGAACCTGCCGGCCCAGGAAGGGCCGCTGGCGACCACCGGCGAGGTCGAGAGCCTGATCGGGACGGAGGCGGTGGCGGCCGACGGCCGCAGGGTCGGCACGATCGAGAACCTGCTGGTGGCCCCCGACGGGCGGATCGACTATGTCGTGCTGGAATGGGGCGGGGTGGCCGGAATCGGGGAGCGGCAGGTGGCCGTCCCCTGGAACGAGGTCGTGCTGAGCGACGGCAACCGGCAGGCCGTGATCGACAAGACCCGGGCGCAGCTCGAGGAGATGCAGCGGTACGATCCGGATGTTCCGGCCGCGGCCGGCATCGACTCCAGCATCCGCCCGTTGCGCTGAGCCGCTTCCCAGGGATGACGAGCTTGGCGGGGACCCGGCCTAAAGGGTCCCCGGCACCCGGTAGCCTTGCCGGGCGCGCGCCTCGAGTTCCTCATTGTCGACGATCCGCTTGCCGATCGGCCACAGCGAGATGATCGCCAGCTTCAGGTGAGCCCAGGCGAACGGGATCCCGATGATGGTCAGCGCAAGCGCTATGGCGGTCATCACATGGCCCAGGGCCAGCCACCAGCCGGCGAGCAGGAACCAGATCACGTTCCCGAGGAAGCCGAGCGGGCTGGTGCCCAGGTCTTCGCGGCCGTCCCACTCGTCGCGGGAGACGGCGGTGCGTCCGAACGGCATCAGCGTGTAGTTGGCGATGTTGAACGCCGAACGGGCCCAGGGCAGTCCGATGATGGTGATCGCCATGATCACCGCGGCGAACAGCCAGGCCGCAGCCATCCAGATGCCGCCCGTGACGATCCACAGGATGTTCAGGATCAGGCTGACAGGATTCATGAAATCTCTCCTTTGCCGCTGATATGGGGAGAATTCATGATGTTTCCATGGCTTGACACCCTGTTGCGGAAGAGCTCCTACGACGAAAGATCGGTGGCAAAAACGTCGTAAGGTGGTTGCTTCGGCGAACGAAACGGCCTATTGCTCTGTTCATCCGTGCATGGACCGGCGGCTTCGGCTGCCGTATCCGCACTCTACTCTGGAGCTTCGCGTGAGCGACAACGGTCCGACTAGCTAGGCGGCCGGGCGTTTTCTCATCGTCCGTCCGCCTCTGAAAAGAGAATTGAAAGGATGTGACGATGACGCGCAATCTCGCTGTCGAGTTTCGGATCGCGGCCAACACCCTGCGCCGCCTCACCGGCAACCCCGATCCCCGCAAAGCCGCCCGCGCCCAGGAGATCCTGGCCGACAAGGGCCTGTTCCGCGAATTCGTCGACCAGCGGCACCGGGCGCTCCGCACCCGCGCCGATGCCCTCGCGGAGGGCGACAGTAGCCGTTTGACCTGGTTGGCGGCTTGAATACCGGATCCTGACCACCGGCTTTCGCACGGGCAGAGAGGGCGTCTTTCGCACGGGCAGAGAGGGCGTCTTATGATGCCTTTCCCGCCCGCCGCGTATCAGTCTACCAGCTTCAGCCCGACGATGCCGGCGACGATCAGGCCGATGGAGGCCAGCCGTCCGGCGGTCGCCGGCTCGCCGAACAGGACGATGCCGAGCACGGCGGTACCGAACGCCCCGATCCCCGTCCAGACCGCGTAGGCGGTTCCGATCGGCAGGGTCTTCAGCGCATAGGCCAGCATGACGAGGCTGGCGGCCATGGCGATCAGCGTCAGGATGCTCGGCCACAGGCGCGAGAATCCCTCCGTGTATTTGAGACCGATCGCCCAGCCGGTCTCCAGCAGGCCGGCCACCAACAGGATCACCCACGCCATCGTACTTCCTTCTTCCTTTTTCTTTCGTGATTCGGCGGACGCCGCAGACCTTCACCGTAGCGGATCGGACCCTGCCGTCCTAATCTGCGGCACGATCGCAGCAACGGATCCACCATGAAGATATTCGGCATCGCCGGCTGGAGCGGCAGCGGCAAGACAACGCTCATGGTCCGTCTTCTGCCCGAGCTGATCGCCCTGGGCCTACGTGTTTCCACAATGAAGCATGCCCATCACGCGTTCGACGTCGACCAGCCGGGCAAGGACTCCCACAACCACCGCAGGGCCGGAGCCACCGAGGTGCTGATCACCTCGGCCAACCGCTGGGCCCTGATGCACGAGAACCGGGGAGAGCCCGAACCCTCGATCGAGGAATTGGTCAGGCACATGACCCCGGTCGATCTCCTGCTGATCGAGGGCTTCAAGCGCTCGCCCCACCCGAAGCTGGAAGTATTCCGCCGCGCCACCGGCAAGCCGCTGCTGGCGCTGGAGGACCCATCGGTCGTCGCGGTCGCCTGCGACGGCCCCGTGCCCGAAGTGGCCGTTCCCGTGCTCGACCTCAACCAGCCCGCCGTTATTGCCCGCTTCTTAATGACGCAGTGCGGCATGACGGGGCGCGACATTGCAGCCGGCGCGGGTAATTAGCGCCGCCGATCTATTGTTTCGCGTCCGAAACCCATTGATTCCTCACGGGGCAATCGTATCATTAGGCGGCAAGTTCGGCGCTGCGGCCGTACGGTTGTTATGAACGGTCCTGATACCTGCGGGGCGTGAGGAGAAGCGGATGGCGACCCTGTCTGAGGTCGGGCACGAGGAGGACGGAAGTCCCGGCGCTCCGATTGCGGATGGCACGGTTTCGTCGATCGGCTTCCACGGATTGCTGATGCCGGGAACTGCCGTCCACGCAACTCCGCTCTACGCGATCCTGGACCTGGCGGGCGATGCCTTCGTGGTGATCGATGCGCAGTTCCGGATCGTCCTGTTCAACCGCGCGGCGGAGCGGATCTTCCAGTACGACACGGCCGACGTGATGGGGCGGTCCGTCCACATGCTGCTGCCGGAACGCTACAGGTCCCAGCACGGCAGGCAGATGGGGGAGTTCCGGGCCCACTCCGGCGGCTCCCGGCTGATGGGGGAGCGGCGGCAGATCTGCGGGCTGCGGCGAGACGGGACCGAGTTCCCGGCCGAAGCCTCGATCGCCTGGGTCAACCTGGAGGGGGGCGGGGCCTACGTGGTGGTCCTCCGCGACATCACGGAACGGACCCGCGTCGAGCAGCAGACCGCCCGTTTCGGCCGCATCATCGAGCAGTCGATCAACGAGATCTTCGTCTTCAATGCCGAAACTCTCCGGTTCGTGCTGGTCAACCGGCAGGCGCGCGAGAATCTCGGCTACTCGGCCGAAGAGATGATGCGCATGACGCCGATGGACCTGAAGTTCGAGTTCGGCGAGGACGCCTTCGCCGAATTGCTCCGTCCGCTCCAGGACGGCACCATGGACGAGATCTGCTTCGAGACCTTCCACCAGCGCCGCGACGGTTCGACCTACGAGGTCGAGGTCAGGGTCCAGCTTCTGCGCAACGAGACGCCGCCCGTCTTCGTCGCGATCGGCCGGGACATCACCGAACGCTCCCATTTCGAGACGCTGATCCGGCGGCAGTCTCTCTACGACGCCCTGACCCTGCTGCCCAACCGGACGCTGTTCACCGAACGCCTGTCGATCGCCGCGGACGAGCGCCAGCAGGACGGCGGCCACGGCGGGCTGCTGCTGATCGACCTGCTGGGGTTCCGTATGGTGATCGACAGCATGGGGCGCGCCGCCGGCGACCAGGCGATCCAGGAAGCCGCGCGGCGGCTGGCCGGCTGCCTCCGGTCCACCGATACGCTGGCGAGGCTGGAGGCGTCCGAGTTCGCGGTGCTGGCTCCCAATATCGACCAGTCCGCCCGCATCGGCGTGCTGGCCGACCGGATCACGGCCGCCTTCGAGGCACCCCTCGAACTGGACGGGATCGAGGTCAAGCTTTCTCCCGCCCTCGGGATCACCACCTTTCCCGGCGACGGGGTCGATTCCGACATCCTGATGCGCAATGCCGACGCCGCGCTCTGGAGCGCCCGCGAGGCGGATCCGCCGCACAAATGCTTCTACACCTCCGATCTCGACACCGAGGTGAACACCCGGATCGCCATCAAGTCGGGCCTGGCCCGCGCCCTCGACCGGGGCGAGTTCTCCCTGGTGTTCCAGCCCAAGGTCGATCTCAGGAGCTGGACCGTCTGCGGGTGCGAGGCCCTGCTGCGCTGGCGCAGCGCGGATCTCGGAAACGTCTCGCCGGCCTCCTTCGTGCCCGTGCTGGAGGAAACCGGCCTGATCATCCCCGTCGGCGAGTGGGTCCTGGAAACCGCCTGCCGCCAGTGCCGGCTGTTGATCGACCGGGGCTTCCCGAAGATCCGCATGGCGATCAACCTGTCGGTCCGGCAGATCAGGCCCTCCTTCCCGGCAACCCTGACCGACATCCTGGAGCGGACCGGGCTGAAGCCCGACGATATCGAGCTGGAGATCACCGAGAGCGTCGTGATGAAGGACAGCGTCGAGGTCGTCCAGCTTCTCCAGGAACTGGCCGACATGGGGGTCCACCTGGCGCTCGACGATTTCGGCACCGGCTATTCGTCGCTCAGCTACCTCAAGCTGATGCCGCTGGAGACCATCAAGATCGACCGCTCTCTGATCACCGACATCGCCACCGGCGCCGAGGATGCGGAGATCGTCCGCGCGGTGATCGACATGGGCCATTCCATGTCCCGGCGCATCGTCGCCGAAGGCGTCGAGACCGAACAGCAGCTCGCGCATCTGCGCCGCCTGGGCTGCGACGAGATCCAAGGCTACCTGTTCAGCCGCCCGATCGCGGGTCCGGACCTGATGAAGCTGCTGGAAGACTATTCAACCTATGCCTGATGGCTAGGGGGCTTCGATCAAACCTACCCGCTTGCATAATATTGCCGGTTCGGATATGACGTCTGAGTAAGACGGTTCTGTCCATAAGAGGCATGAATGAAGGCGGTCCACCCGATCAAGGTACTCTGCGTCGATGACAACGCCATGATCGTCATGGCGACGCAGGCCACCATCGACGCCACGCCGGATATGGATTGCGTCGGTTGCCTGTACTCCGCGGACAAGCTGCTCGATACGGTCGCGGAACTCCGCCCGGACGCCGTCCTGCTCGACCTCACCATGCCGGGCAAGGAGCCGCTGGCAGCGCTCCGGGAGTTGACAGATGCCCATCCGGAAGTGCCGGTCATCGTCTTCAGCGGCCTGAGCGACCGCGGAACGGCGGAGAGCGCCTTCGCCGCGGGTGCCCGGCGCTACCTGACCAAGGGGTGCGACGGGCGGCCCGTGCTGGAGGCGATTCGCGCCGTCGCCTCCGCGCCCTTTCCCTCCCTCGGTATCGCCAGCTGAGGCTACTCCGCCGGCAAGCCTTCCCTCGGCTTGACGTGCTGCATCTCCAACTCCTGGATACGGCGGCGAATCCGCCCGATCGGCTGGAGGCGGCGCGCCAGCAGGCTGTAGAGCAGGGGAGTGCCGAACAGCGACAGCAGCGACCCGACCGAGACGCCGCCGACGATCACCAGCCCGATCGCGGTCCGGCTCTCGGCCCCGGCGCCCTCGGCCATGGCCAGCGGAACCGCGCCGAACACCGTGGCGATGCTGGTCATCAGGATCGGGCGCAGCCGGGTCGCGGCGGCTTCGCGGATCGCCGCGTCCATGGCCGCGCCTTCGTCGCGCATCTGGTTCGCGAACTCGACGATCAGGATGGCGTTCTTGGCGATCAGGCCGATCAGCATCACCAGCCCGATCTGCGTGTAGATGTTCAGAGTCATGGCGCTCGCGACGATCGCGCCCAGGCCGCCGAACAACGCCAGCGGCACCGTCAGCATGACGATGGAGGGCAGGGTGAAGCTCTCGAACTGGGCGGCCAGCACCAGGAAGGCGATCAGCAGCGCCATGCCGAACGCGAAATAGATCGCGGCGCTTGATTCCTGAAGCTCGCGCGCCGAACCGTCGAAACTCAGCCGCACCTGGCCCGGCAGCACCTCGGCCGCGGCCTGCCGCACCGCCTCGATGGCGGTGCCCATGGCGATGCCTTCCAGGTTGGCCGTGACGGTGATCGCGCGCAGCCGATCGACCCGGCCCAGTTCGCTGGGGCCGGCGATATCCCGGACGGTCACGACGCTGGAGAGCGGCACGAGCTTGTCCGACGTTCCGGCGCGCAGGAAGATGTTCGACAGGTCGCGCGGGTTGGCGCGGTCGCTGCCCGTGGCCTGGACCACGACGTCGTATTCCTCCCCGCGGTCGGTGAAGCGCGTGACGGTGCGCCCGCCGACCAGCGTCTCCAGGGTTTCCCCGATCGCCCGCGTGCCGAGCCCCAGGTCGGCCGCGCGGTCGCGGTCCACCGTGATCCGGAGCTGCGGCTTGGTCTCGTCGTAGTTCGCCTGGATCGTGCCGAACCCCGGCTCGTCGCGCAGGCGGTCGATCAGCAGGTCGCGCCAGACCGCCAGCTCCTCGTAGCTGCTGCCGCCCAGGACGACCTGCACCTGGTTCAGCGCCCCGCTGCGGGCGATGCCGCCGCCCGCGAAGGCCGCGACCCGGGCGCCCGGCACCGCCTGCAGCTTGCCGCGCAGCTCCGCCATCAGGGCCGACTGCGGCCGGGTGCGCCTGTCCCACGGCGCCAGCCGGACCTGGATCGTCGCCCGGTTGACGCCGGTCTGTCCGCCCCATCCGGGGTTCAGGATCGCCAGCACGCTGGATACCTCGCCGTTTTCCCGGTAGGGCGCCAGGATGCGCTCGACCGCTTCCATCTCCCGCTTGGTGAAGTCCTGGCTGGCGCCTTCCGGCGCGGTCACGGTGATGCGGAAGCTGCCGCGATCCTCGGGCGGGGTGAACTCCTGCGGCACCAGGGTGAACAGGTACCAGGTGGCCCCGGTCAGCGCGCCGAGCAGTGCCAGCATCAGCACGGGTGCGGCCAGAACGCCGTCCAGGATCCTGGAATAGATCCGGGTCATCCCGTCGAAGAACCGTTCGGTCAGGCGGAACACCGCCCCGCCGTGCTGGCCGCGCAGCACCTGCGAGCACATCATCGGCGTCAGCGTCAGCGCCACCAGCGCGGAGAAGGCGACCGCGGCCCCCAGCGTGACCGCGAACTCCTTGAAGAAGCGGCCGACCGTGTCCTGCAGCAGGACGAGCGGGAAGATCACCGCGATCAGCACCGCCGTGGTGGCGATCACCGCGAAGCCGATCTGGCCGGCGCCGCGATAGGCTGCCAGGAGCGGCGGCTCGCCCAGCTCGATCCGTCGGCTGACATTCTCGACCACGATGATCGCGTCGTCGACCACCAGCCCGATCGCGAGCACCAGCGCCAGCAGGGTCAGCACGTTGATCGAATAGCCGAGTGCCGCCAGCACGGTGAAGGCTGCCATGATCGACACCGGGATGGCGACCGCCGGAATGATCGTGGCGCGCAGGTCGCGCAGGAACGCCCAAGTGACCAGGACCACCAGGCCCAGCGCGATCGTCAGCGCGTGGAACACCTGGTAGATCGATTCGGCGATGAACACGCTCTCGTCGAACGACACGTCGATGGCCGCGTCGCCGGGCAGCGTGGTGCCGATCTGCCGCAGCAGCGCCTTGACCCCGTCCGCGACCTCCATCGTGTTGGCGGTCGCCTGCTTGGTGACGCCCAGGCCGACGGCGGCGCGGGCGTTGACGGTGTAGTCGCCGCGGTCGTCGCGGGTGCCCAGCTCCACCCGCGCCACGTCGCCCAGCCGGATGAAATCCCCGCTGCGCTGGGAAATGACGATGCGGGAGAACTGCTCCGCGCGCGACAGCCTGGTATCGGTGCGGACGGTGAACTCGCGCTGCGCCGACTCGATGCGGCCGGCCGGCAGCTCCGCGTTCTCCCGGCGCAGCGCCGTCTCGACATCCTGGACGGTCAGGTTGCGGGCCGCCAGCGCGCTCCGGTCCAGCCAGACCCGCATGGCATAGATCCGCTGGCCGCTGATCCGGACGTCGGCGACGCCCGGGACGGCGGTGATCTGGTCGACCAGGACGCGCCGGGCATAGTCGGTCAGCTCCAGCCTGCTGAGCTGATCGCTGGTCAGGGTGGCCCACAGGATCGGCGAGCTGTCGCTGTCCACCTTGGCGATGACGGGGGCGTCGGCCTCGTCCGGCAGGCTGCGGGCCGCGCGCGAGACGCGGTCCCGGACATCGTTGGCGGCTCCCTCGATGTCGCGGGTCAGCAGGAACTCGATCCGAACGTTGGACGATCCCTCGCGGCTGGTCGAGCGGATCGTCTTGATCCCCTCGACGCCGCTGACGGCGCCCTCGATCACCTGGGTGATCTGGGTCTCGACCACCTCGGCCGACGCGCCCTCGTAATTGGTGCTGATCGAGACGACCGGCGGGTCGACGCTGGGATACTCGCGCACCGGCAGCTTGGCGAAGGCGAAGATGCCGAAGACCACCAGCAGCGCGTTGAGGACGATGGCGAGCACGGGGCGCTGGATCGCGACGTCGGACAGCACCATGGCTCAGCTCCCGGCAGCCGGACGTCCGGCGGGGGGAAGCTCCTGTTCCGCCTCCACCGGGGCGCCGTCGCGCACCCGCTGGGTACCGCGGACGACGACCAGTTCCCCGGGTTTCACGCCCTCGACCACTTCGACCATGCCGCGCCGGCGCTGGCCGATCGTGACGGCGCGGCGCCGGGCATGGCCGTCGGTCACGACGAAGACGAACTGTCGCTCGCCCAGCGGGACCAGCGCCTCCTCCGCGATCAGCACGGCGTCGGCGCGGGACGACAGGGTCAGGCCTACGTTCATGAACATGCCGGGCCGCAGGCGGAGCCGGTCGTTGGGCAGGGAGGCCACCACCTCGACCGCCCGGGTCACCGGATCGACCCGCGTGTCGATCACGGCGACATTGCCGGTGAAGGTCTCGCCCGGGAAGGCCGGGCTCGTGGCGGACACGGCCAGGCCCGGCCTGAGCCCGCCCAGCGCCGCCTCCGGCACCCTGAAATCCAGCTTCACCGTGCGGATGTCGTCGAGCGTCGTGATCGCCGTCCCGCTGGTCACCAGCGCGCCCGGGCTGACCCGGCGCAGTCCGGTCTGTCCGGCGAAGGGGGCGGTGACGACAAGCTCCTGCAGCCGGGCGCGGGCGGCCCGCGCCGCGGCGTCGGCCCGGTCGAGCGCCGCGGCCAGCTCATCGACCCTGGCCTCCGCGACCGCCTGGCGGGTCAGCAGGGTGCGCGAGCGCTCCAGGAGCTGCTGGGCGTTGCGCCGGTCGGCCTCGGCGACCGCGAGCTGGGCGCGGGCTTCCGCGTCGTCCAACTCGACCAGGACGGATCCCCGCTCGACCCACTGGCCCTCTTCGAACCGGATCGCGCGGATGATGCCGGTCTGCTTGGAGTTCACCGTGACCGCCTCGTTGGCGCGCAGCGTGCCGACCGCTTCGGCCACCGTCGCGATCTCCCCGATGCGGGCGGGCGCCGCCACGACGTTGACCGGCCGCGCGGCCCGGTCGGGCGCAGCCGCCCGGGGACCGTCGCCACGCAGCTCGGGCACGGCGTACCAGGCGCCTGCGGCACCGGCGCCCAGGCCCGCAATCAGGAGAATCTGCCAGATCAGTCGCATGGTATCCTGGGACGATTGCACCGGGTCGGTGTGGGTCGCTTCGACGGACGCTGCCGCAGGAACGATCGGCTAAAGAGCCTGTTTTCCGGTTCCCATCGGGACAGGCTGACGTCCCGACCGGGTCGTGAAAGCTCGATATTGTTTGCAACGATAGCAGATTCGACCTGTCCATGGACCACAATCTTGAAGCGGACCGCGTTCCCGGCCGTGACGCGCGCCCGTTCGACGGGCTGGAACTCGATCTCGGCCGGCCCGGACGGCGGACCGTCGCGGGCGTGCCCGAGGGGCTCGACGGGATGCTGCTGGGCCATCTGGCGCAACGCGCGGACTCCGCCGGCCTGCTCCATATCGTCCGCGACCACCGGCGGCTGGTGCGGCTGCGGCGCGCGCTGGCCTTCTTCGCGCCGCAGCTGGAGGTTCTGCCGTTGCTGAGTTGGGACTGCGCGCCCTATGAGCGGCGCTCCCCCTCCGCGGCGGTCGCGGCCCGCCGGGTCGATACGTTGCTGAGGCTGGGCCGGCCGGCCGAGGGGCCGAGGCTGATCCTGGCGACGGCCGCCGCGTTCCTGCGCCGCCTGCCGCCCCAGGGCGTGCTGGAGGCGGCGACCTTCCGGGCGGCGCCGGAGGACGACATCGAGGAACCGTTGCGGCGCTTCCTGCTGCGGAACGGGTATTCCCCGGCGGAGACCGTCCGGGAGGTCGGCGACTTCCTCTGGGACGACGACCGGGTGGAGATCCTGCCGCCCGGCCAGCGGTCGCCGGTCATACTGGAATTGCTGAACGGCACCCTGGACGCGGTCCGTCGGGGCGGTGCCGACGGCGAGGAACTGGAGCGGCTGGAACTGCCACCCGTGTCCGAGGTGGTCCTGACCGACGAGAGCATCGCGCGCTTCCAGACGAACTATCAGGAGCAGTTCGGGCGAGTCGAGGGAAACGACCCGCTGTTCGAGGCGGTCGGGCATGGCCGGCGGCTCACCGGGATGGAGCACTGGCTGCCGCTGTTCTACGGCGGCACCGAGACCCTGTGCGAATACCTGCCGGGCTGCCCGGTCACCCTGGACGACGGGGTGGAATCCGACCGCGACGACTACCTGGAGCAGGTCGCCGACGCCTTCCAGGCGCGCAAGGCGATGGGCACGATCGAGGAGAAGGCCCATCTTCCCGCCTTCCATCCGCTGCCGCCCGAGCAGGTCTTCGTCGATGCCGAGGCCTGGGACGTCTGCCTGGAGCCGCGCGCGGTCCTCGTCTTCCGCGCGGCTCCGCCCGAAGCGGGCGAGGACATGCCGGACGCCGGCGCCCGTCCCGGTCCGAGCTTTCATGACGACGACGGTGGCGGAAAGCTGGCCCGGCATGTCCGCACTCTCCGCGCCGGCGGCGCGCGGGTCCTGTTCGCGGTCGAGCGCGATGTCCAGCATGGTCCCCTCCGACGGCGGATCGGCATGCCGGAAATGCCGACGGCGGAGACCTGGGGCGACGCCGGAGCCGGCGACGCGGCGGTCGCGACCCTGCCGGTCGCGGCCGGTTTCGAGGTGGATGGCATCAGCGTCATCGCGCGGGCCGACATAGTTCGGTCCGATCGGCGCCGGAGCGCCGGGACCGCCGATGCCCGGCGCGACGCCCTGCTGCCCGACGTGCCGCCGATCGCCCTGGGCGACCTGGTGGTCCATGCCGATCACGGCGTGGCCCTGTGCGAGGGGCTGGAGACGATCGACGCCGGCGGGGCGCCCCACGATTGCCTGCGCCTGGTCTATCGCCAGGGCGACAAGCTGTTCGTCCCGGTCGAGAACGTGGACCTGCTTTGGCGGTTCGGCACGCCCGGCGAGACGATCCAGCTGGACAAGCTGGGAGGCGCCGCCTGGCCCAACCGGCTGGAGCGCATGCGGGAAACCCTGCGCGACGCGGCGCACGAGCTGATCGCCACGGCGGCGAAACGGTCGCTGGCCCAGGTCGATCCGATCGTGCCGGACCGCGCGGCCTACCGCCGGTTCAGCGGCCGGTTCCCCTATACCGAGACCGAGGACCAGCAGACGGCGATCGACGACGTGCTGGCCGACCTCGCGTCGGGCAAGGTGATGGACCGGCTGGTGGTCGGCGACGTCGGCTTCGGCAAGACCGAGATCGCGTTGCGCGCCGCCTTCGCGGTGGCGGTCGCCGGCCGGCAGGTCGCGGTGGTGGCGCCGACCACCCCGCTCGCCCGGCAGCACGCCGACGAGTTCCGCGAGCGCTTCTCCGGCTTCGGGATGGAGATCGCCGAGCTGACCGGCGGCACGGCGACGGACGAGGCGAAGGCGGCGCGGCAGCGGATCGCGGACGGGCAGGCCCGCATCGCGGTCGGCACCCAGGCCCTCCTGGGCGAGGCCGTCCGATTCAAGGATCTCGGCCTTCTGGTCCTGGACGAGGAGCAGCGGCTCGGCGTCAAGCAGAAGGAACGCCTGAAGGACATCGCCGAGGGCGTTCACGTCCTGACCATGACGGCGACCCCGATCCCGCGCACGCTTCAGCTCGCGCTGGGCGGGCTTCGCGACCTCAGCCTGATCGGCACCGCTCCGGTGGAGCGCCAGCCGGTCCGCACCCGCGTCCTGACCTACGACGGCGACATCATCCGCCAGGCGCTCCTGCGCGAGCGCGAGCGCGGCGGCCAGAGCTTCTATGTCTGCCCCCGGCTCGCCGACCTCGACCTTGTGGGAGAGCGTCTGGAGGCACTGGTTCCCGACCTTCGGGTGCTGCGCGCCCACGGCAAGATGGCGCCCGAGGAGTTGGACGACGCGATCACGGCCTTCGTGCGCGGCGGCGCCGACGTGCTTCTTGCCACCAACATCATCGAGGCGGGGCTGAACATCCCCAACGCCAACACGCTGGTCGTCCACCGGGCCGACATGTTCGGCTTGGCCCAGCTCCACCAGCTGCGCGGCCGGGTCGGGCGCGGCAGCACGCGGGCCTATGCCTGGATGACGGTGGAGTCGGAAGCCGACCTGTCGGAGGCGGCGCGCGGCCGGCTGGACGCCATTGCCATGCTGAGCGATCCGGGGGCCGGGTTCAACGTCGCCAGCCAGGACCTGGAACTGCGCGGCGGCGGCAACCTGCTGGGCGAGGAGCAGTCCGGCAGCATCCGCGCCGTCGGGGTCGACCTGTTCCAGGAGATGCTGAGGCAGGCGATCGAGGCGGTCCAGGCCGGCAAGGAGCCGGAGGAGTTCTGGACCCCCCGGATCTCGCTCGGCATGCCCGTGCTGATACCCGAGAGCTACGTCGCCGATCTGGACGAGCGCATGGCGCTCTACCGCTCCATCGCCGCCCTCCATACCGCCGAGGCGGCCAAGGCCTTCACCCGGGACCTGGCGCGGCGCCACGGCCCGGTCCCTCCGGAGGTCGGCACCCTGATCGGCCTCGGCGAACTGAAGCGCCTGTGCCGCGACGCCGGCGTGGAGCAGCTCGACGTCGGGCCGCGCGGCGCCCTGATCGCGTTCCGGCAAGAACCCCCGGGGCTGGAGGCGTTCCTCGATCGCACCGAAGGCGCACGGCGGCGTGAGGACGGCAACCTGGTGGTTCCGCTGGCGGAGGAGTCCTCCGCAAGGCTGGCCGCGGCCCGGCTGCTGCTGCGTGGGCTGGCCGGCGGGTAACGCCGGTTCAGGAAATGTCGATCACCGTCACGTCGACGGTGAAGGTCCGACCCTCGCGCCAGATCGTCAGCGTCACCGGATGCCCGACGCCGGTCTGCTCCAGTTGCGTCGCGAGTTCCGCCAGGGTCGCGACCGGCTGTCCGGCGGCGTGGGTGATGACGTCGCCCGTCCGCCGTCCGGACGGGTCGAAGCCGCGCAGGCCGGCACGGTCGGCCGCCGATCCCGGGATCACCTCGGCGACGACGACCCCGGTCACACCGAGCTGGGCCCCGACCTGCTCGGGCGCCACGCGGATGCCGATGCCGGGGGTAGGGACCCGGCCGTCCCGGATCAGCTTGGGCACGATCCGATTGACCGTGTCGGCCGGGACCGCGAATCCGATGCCGGCGAAGCTGCCCGACCCGGACAGGATCGCCGTATTGACGCCGATCAGCCGCCCGGCGCTGTCGAGCAGCGGTCCGCCCGAGTTGCCGGGATTGATCGCCGCGTCGGTCTGGATCACGCCGGCGATCTCCCGCCCGCTGCCCGCCGGAAGCCGCCGTTCCAGGGCGCTGATCACGCCGGTGCTCAGGCTGCGGGTCAGTCCGAACGGGTTGCCGATGGCGAAGACCGACTGCCCGACCTTCAGGTCGTCGGAGGTGCCGATCGGGATCGGTCGGAGCGCCGCCCGGTTCTCGCTCAGCCTCAGCACGGCCAGGTCGCTGTTGGGGGCGAAGCCGATCACCCGGGCCGGCACGGCCTCGCCGCTGTCCAGCCGGACCGCGACGCGGGTGGCGCCTTCGACCACGTGGTGGTTCGTGACGACATGGCCCGCGGCATCCCAGATGAAGCCGGACCCGGCGCCGCGCGACCCTCGTCCGCCCGGATCGCCGGTCGGTTCCGCCCGGTCCGTGAAGATATAGACGACCGAAGGCGACGTCGCGTCGAACAGGGCGATCGTCGATTCCTCGGCCTCCGCCAGCGATCCCCGCGCCGTGACGGCCCTCGGCTCGCTGGCGGTCAGGAAGACGCCGCGCACGAACCGGTCGCCGATCCAGATCGTCGCGACCAGCAGCGCTCAGATCAGCATGTACCGCCAGAACCGCTGCCCGCCCATTCACATCTCCCGATCGACACCGGCCCCGCAGGGCCCGAAACGTTTAAACGGGGTGCGCGGGGCGGCGGTCAAGCACAAACGCGGCATGCCGATCAGCCGAATGATAGGTTGAGACGACCCGCCCGGGCGCGCTGTTATACGGCGGAGACCCAATCCTTGGCTCCGGTGCCTGCAATGACCGATCCATACGAGATCCTGGGACTTTCGAAGACCGCGACGGATGACGATATCCGCAAGGCCTATCGCAAGCTGGCCAAGAAGTACCATCCTGACATAAATCCGGGCAAAACCGACGCGGAGGCCCGTTTCAAGGACATCTCCGCGGCCTACTCCCTGCTGTCCGATCCCGGGAAGCGTGCCCGTTTCGACCGTGGGGAGATCGACGCGAGCGGGGCCGAGACGCCGCGCAGCTTCTATCGCGGCTTCGCCGACGCGGGCGGCGGCGGCCGCTACGGGGCGGAAGAGCACTTCGTCGACAACGAGGACATCGAAAGCTTCTTCGCCGACCTGTTCGGCCATCACGGCGCCGGGAGAGGCGGCGCCGATCGGGGAGGGGCCGCCGGAACCGGCGGCTTCCGAATGCGCGGCGGCGACATCGACTATTCCCTGCGCGTATCCTTCCTCGATGCGGTGAACGGGTCGCGAAAGCGCCTGACGCTGCCCGACGGCCGGACGCTGGACGTCGAGATCCCGGCCGGCATCGACAGCGGGCAGAGCGTCAGGCTGAAAGGGCAGGGCGGCCCGGGGCTGGGCGGCGGTCCGGCCGGCGACGCCCTGATCCGGATCGAGGTCGATCCCCATCCGGTATTCCGGCGGGACGGGCGCAACATCCGGATCGACCTGCCGGTGACCCTGGCGGAGGCGCTGCTCGGGGCGAAGGTCCGCGTGCCGACGATCGACGGGCCGGTCGCCATGACCATCCCGAAGGGGGCCGACAGCGGTACCGTGCTCCGGCTGAAGGGAAAAGGCGTCCCGGCATCCCGCGGGGGCGAGCGCGGCGACCAGTATGTCACGGTTCGCCCGGTCCTGCCCCGCCAGCCCGACGCGGAGCTGGAGGAGTTCATCCGGCGATGGTACGAGAGCCACCCGCAGGACCCCCGCGAAACCTTGGAGCAATCACGATGATGGCGCTCGAACAGGTGCTTGCCGCCGTCGGCCGGATCGACCGGCGGGATCTCATCCTGTGGATCGAGCGGCGCTGGGTCCGGCCGCAGCACGAGGCCGGCGGCTATGTCTTCACCGACCTGGACGTCGCCCGCGTCACTCTGATCCGCGAGATGCGCGACGACATGGCGATCGACGACGAGGCCATGCCGGTCGTCCTCGGCCTGCTGGACCAGCTCTACGGTACCCGCCGCCGCCTCAGGCATCTGGTCGATGCGGTCGCCGCCCAGCCGGAGGAGGTGCGCCGGTCCGTCGCGGCGGAGCTGAGGCGCCGGGCTCTCGGCGGGGACGATGCCTGACGCGCGGCCCTTGGCCGCTCCCCGCTGGTCTGCTATGAGGGCCCGATGACCGACGATGCCAGCAAGAACCAGAAGCCCGACCCGATCACCGAACGCATCCTGGCGATGATCGAGGATGGCGGATCCGTGTCCCCGCAGGAGGTCGCCCAGGCCTTCTACAAGGATACCAAGACGCCCGGAATGCCGGCGGACGGCTGGCACAAATACATGACGGCCGTGCGCCAGCAGGCGATCCACCTGGCCCGCCAGGGCCGTCTGCAGATCACCCGCAAGGGCGAGCCGGTCGACCCGAACAACTTCAAGGGCGTCGTTCGCTTGAGGAAAATGCCTCCGGCCCAGCCTTGACCGCGGCTGCCACCGCGGGGACGGCGAGCGCCCGCCGGCGGCGCCACGACACCAGGCCCATGACGGCCGCGGCCAGGATGAAGACTCCGAGCAGGCCGACGGTCACCGCCGTCGCCATCTCTCCCACCACCTGCTGGAGCGCCGCGCCCGCGGCGTAGCCCGCGCCGGCGAAGCATGCCGCCCAGATCCCTGCGGCGATGAAGTTCAGCACCGCGAAACGGCGCCACGACAGCGTGCTCATCCCCATCGCGAACGAGCTGAAGTTCCTGACGCCGTAGATGAAGCGGAAGCTCAGGATGAAGGCGGTGCTGTATTTCTCCAGCAGGCCGAGCGCCCTGTCCACGCCCGGCTGCCAGCGGGGATAGCGGTTCAGCATCCGGGCGCCGGCATGGCGTCCGAGCATGAAGTACATCTGGTCGCCCAGGAAGCTGCCGATCCACGCGCAGGAGATCAGCAGGGTGAGATTGACCACGCCCTCGCGGGCCGCGATGCCCGAGAAGATCACGATGGTCTCGCCTTCCAGGAAGGTCCAGACGGCCACGACGCCATAGAACAGGTCGCCGTAGCGATGGATGAGGTCGAAGATTTCCATGACGGTCCGCTGAGGGATCCTTCGTGCGGGACAGGCCCGCGTCCTGGGCGGAAATGGCCGCCCACTTCTGTAGGTTCGGGATTCTGTGACGCCGGACGGTCCCGGCCGGCCAGGATGATGATCCTGCCATAGTCCCGAATTGCGGCTGGAATGTGGTCGCCAGCCTTCGGGGGCGGTCCCGTCGGGAATTAACGGGGAATTAGCATATTCTCCGGATATTTCCTGCGCCTGGGGCTCCGAACTTGATACCGATCGTCGCCGCTCGGGCCGCCCCGTCCAGGCGGGGACATCAAGAAGAAATGATGGCTGGGCGGATTCATCCAATTCCCTGGGGCAAGGGTTTTCCAATGATACCAGTGCGCAGCACCGTTGGTCATGGCGACGGGCGCCCCCGTTCTGCCGAGGTCTTCGGGTGGACGAAGTTCGATTTTCTATCGATGGCCATCCTGGCGACCGTGCTGGTTCTGGTCGCCGCCACGTTCCAGAACTACGGCATAAGCTGGGACGAGGAAATCCAGAACACCTACGGCAAGAAGATCCTGTCCTTCTACCTCAGCGGTTTCGAAGACCGCTCCGTATTCGTGCATTTCAATCTGTACCTGTATGGCGGCTCCTTCGATCTGATCGCCGCCATGGCCAACGCCGTCTCGCCTTTCGGCGAGTACGAAACACGGCACCTGCTGGGCGGCCTGGTCGGGCTGCTGGGGCTTGCCGGAGTCTGGCGCCTGGGGCGGCTGTTCGGCGGACCGCGCGTCGGGTTCCTGGCATTGCTGCTGATGGTGGTGACGCCGGCCTATTACGGCCATATGTTCATCAATCCCAAGGACATTCCCTTCGCCTGCGGCATGACATGGTCCCTGTACCTGATGTGCCGCGCCATGGAGACGCTGCCGCGGGTTCCGCTGCGCACCGCGCTGGGTCTCGGATCGGTGCTCGGGATCACCCTCGGTACCCGCATCGTGGGGCTGCTTGCCGGGCTTTATCTCGCCGCGGCACTCGTCCTGTACCTGGTCCTGGTCGCGAGGCAGGGAGCCGGCCGGCGGGGGGTGGCCCGCACCATGGGCGATCTGGCGCTGTCGTTCCTGCCCATGCTGCCGGTCATGTATCTGGCCATGGCGGCATTCTGGCCCTGGGCCTGGCAGGAGCCGTTGAACCCGATCCGTGCGGCGACGGTGTTCTCGAACTTCCCTTGGCCGGGCTCCGTCCTGGTGAACGGAGAGATGATCAAGGCCACGGATCTGCCGTCCTATTACCTGCCCCTGTTCCTGGGCACCCAGTTGCCGGAACTGGTCCTGGCGGGCATCGCGTCGGCTGCATTGATCGTTTCGGCCCGGTTGCTGAAGGGCGGGCTTCTGAAGGGTGGCTTCGGGGATCTGTCGCAACCGGCAATGCTGAAACTGGTCCTTCTTGTCCTCGCGGCCCTGTTCCCGCTGGCCTATTTCATGGCGGCACGGCCGCTCGCCCTGAACGGCATGCGTCATTTCCTGTTCATGCTGCCGCCGCTGACCGTGATCGCAGCCCTTGCGCTCGACCGTGTCGGGGCCTGGGCGGCGACCGCGTGGCCGCGGCTGCGATGGGCGCTCGCCGTGCCGCTCGGCGTCACCGTCGCGTTCCAGGTCTGGACGATGGGCCGGCTGCATCCCCAGGAGTACATCTTCTACAACCAGTTCGTCGGAGGCGTCGCCGGGGCCGAGGGCCGCTTCGAACTGGACTACTGGGGAACGTCCCTGGCCGAGGCCACCGACATGCTCGAAAGCAAGCTGAAGGCTGAGAACGGCGGGCGGCTGGGCGGGCGGTACAAGGTTTTCGTCTGTGCGAACCCGACATCGGCCCTCTACTTCCTGCCGCCCAACTTCGTTCAGACGGAGAACCGCCGGGATGCGGATTTCTTCATTGCGCTTACCCTGTCGGACTGCGACAAATCATCCGACGGCAAGCAGATCGTCGAGGTCAGCCGGTTCGGCGCCCCCCTGGCCGTGGTCAAGGATCGCCGGGATCTGGTCGGACGGCCGGTAGCGCGGATCGGCAAGCCTGTGAACTGACGCAGGGGCCGTGACGAACGCGCGCCCTGCCGTGACAAGGATGGAGGAGGCGCGCGTGAATCCATGGATCGACTTCTGGAACCGCCCCAATGCGATCTATGTGAATCAGCGTAACGTCGACGCGCATTTCGATTGCATCGTCCGCGACCTGCGTGAATTCGTCCCGCCCGGAGGCACCAAGGTGGTGCTGGATTTCGGCTGCGGCGAGGCCGTGGGCGCCAGCCGTCTGGCCGATGGATGCGCAACCCTCTACCTGTACGATGCCGCTCCGGCCGTGCGGGACAGGGTGCGGGAGCGGCTGGCAGGCGATCGGCGCATCAAGGTGCTGGACGGGAACGGCTTGCACCATCTGCCGGCGGCCAGCGTCGATGTCGTGCTGGTGGTCTCGGTCGTCCAGTACATGGCACGGGACGAGCTGTCGGACGCACTGCGCCTGTGGCATCGCATCCTGAAGCCCGACGGAGCCCTGATCATCGCCGACGTGATCGATCCGGCGACGCCGATC